>CAJUST010000006.1:113095-115351 GCA_910589105.1 uncultured Lachnospiraceae bacterium | reverse complement strand
ACAGAACAAAGTTCTGAAAATTCTCAAAATTGTAAAAAATCCGGTAATTCTACTTTCAAACCTTCTGAAATGGTATTGGCAGAGGTAAAGAAACGACATCATACACGGGCAATGAGCAAAATGACAAAAGCAGCTTCAGAAGTTTCTGAAATATTGCAAAATACTCAGAAAAGGGGAAAGAAATGGCGGATGGATGATGTGGAAAAAATGGAACGTGCAGCAAAGATGATTTTGGAAGCAGCAAGGGAATTGCAGACATTGTAGGAATCTGTAAGGATAGAATTTTAAGATTCAAATATATCTTAGAGAGTGTTTTAAAATTCCTTTCTGTCAAATGTGCTTTTCACATTGTGGGAGATTTTAAATAAATGAAGGGAGAGCAGTAGGTTATGTTGACTGAATTTTCTTAATGTCTAATATTGACAAATTTCCCCTTTTCAATTTCGGCAAAATCCGCTATAATAGAGAAATCAGAGGCAGACGAGCAAGCACTCCTTAGCTTGGAATCTTGCACACCTTTGGGACAGGCTTAAGAAACTTGGGCTTGTGCCACAGGTGTGTAAACACCAAAGGAAGGAGGATTGGTCTATGATTTTCCTTGAAATCCTTAGCTATATTGTGAGTATCTTGGCAGGCATGGTAACATTAGCCAAAGAGTGTAAATCTTACATACAGCGTCAAAAAGGACGGACAGAAAAAGACCCATCAGCTAGCTTGGCGGCAACTGATGGGTCAAAAGACGATTGTTTAGACAATCGTTAAGTAGTCCCAAAGGGGTGGCAGCAACATCGCCACCCTTTTATGTTTTTATCATAACATGATGAAAAACGAAAGTCAACCAAAATTGAAATGTTTTTTATTTTGGATTGTATGGATGTTAATCGTTCTTTCATCTTGTTTTAGCTTGTTTGACAAGGCTAGTCAGAAATTTCTCACCCAATCCAATAACCCCCTTTTCAATTTCGACAAAATCCGCTATAATAGAGAAATCAGAGGCAGACGAGCAAGCACTCCTTAGCTTGGAATCTTGCACACCTTTGGGACAGGCTTAAGAAACTTGGGCTTGTGCCACAGGTGTGTAAACACCAAAGGAAGGAGGATTGGTCTATGATTTTCCTTGAAATCCTTAGCTATATTGTGAGTATCTTGGCAGGCATGGTAACATTAGCCAAAGAGTGTAAATCTTACATACAGCGTCAAAAAGGACGGACAGAAAAAGACCCATCAGCTAGCTTGGCGGCAACTGATGGGTCAAAAGACGATTGTTTAGACAATCGTTAAGTAGTCCCAAAGGGGTGGCAGCAACATCGCCACCCTTTTATGTTTTTATCATAACATGATGAAAAACGAAAGTCAACCAAAATCGAAATAGTTTTTATTGGAATATAATTTCGATACCCGGATTATGAGAACTTCCGCTTAAATCCCCTCCTGCTAAAAAGCGGGTTACTATAGCGTCTTTTACTTTCACATCTGTATTCTCATTGACATAATCTGCTATTTCATAACAAACTTGGTTTGTCATATCCAACATTCTTTTTTCATCCTCTTTTGTTGAAAAACTTTTTGTTCTGCACACTAAATAGGTTGTATTACCACTTAAATGGCCATAGTCTAATTTTTCTTGTAATATTGCAAACAATTCTGATCTTATTTCTTGCTATAAAGAGTCATCAATATAAGGATTGGCCTCTGGTGAATAGTACATTCCTTCCATTATGTATCGAGTCATTCCATTGTTTAATACAAGTTTTAACGTTCAACATTCTTAGTCTGTACTACACCGTCAACTGTCCAAGCGCCGCTTTCGTTTACTGTATCATTGTCTGGTGTCGTAGCAGCCATTAAACAATAACCATTTTCTTATTCATATCTTATCATGGAAAGCATTGCATTTCAAGATTTACCTTCCTAATATTAAATTTCAAAACACAAAAAAACATCTGCCAAATGACAGATGTTTTTAGTAGCGGAAGGGAGATTTGAACTCTCGACACCACGGGTATGAACCGTGTGCTCTAGCCAACTGAGCTATTCCGCCATATTTTATCCACAGCCTGTTTACCTGACTGCCTGTATAGTATATCCCTTATTGTCGAAATTGTCAAGACTTTTTCTGCAATTTTTTCCAAAATCGTGAATGCCTCGTTACAGTTTACATTATGGCTAATCACTCCGCTGATTAACCATGGATCCATACAATTATAGGGCAAAAACCTCTAATCGGAAAACTCTAGTCAAACAGATTTTCCAGAA
>CAJUST010000006.1:0-113085 GCA_910589105.1 uncultured Lachnospiraceae bacterium | reverse complement strand
TGACCCTCTGCTTGTAAGGCAGATGCTCTCCCAGCTGAGCTAAGATCCCATATTGTACAAGCCATATCTGACCTGCTTTATTATTATACACATACTTCCCAATATATGTCAAGCATTTTTTTATTTTTTTACAAACATTTTTTGACATTTTTTATCAGGGCATACAGCCGGAAAACCGTCTCTGCCATACACCCTGAAAAATTTACCGCCTTACGCCAAAGCCGCCGTAATAATCGCCATAGAATACACCTCTGCGGCATTACAGCCACGGGAGAGATCGTTGACCGGAGCATTTAAGCCAAGCAGGATTGGCCCATATGCCTCAAATCCGCCAAGACGCTGCGCAATCTTATAGCCGATATTTCCCGCGCTGATGTCCGGAAAAATAAATGTATTGATATGGCCTGCAATTTCTGAATCTGGACATTTCGTATTCGCTACCCGTGGAGAAACGGCAGCATCAAACTGCATCTCGCCTTCCACCGCCAAATCCGGAGCTTTCTTCCTCGTCTTTTCCGCCGCATTGCGCATCCGATCCACGTCTTCCCCTGCCGCGGAGCCAAATGTCGAATAACTTAAAAATCCGACTTTCGGGTCAACGCCAAAAATCTTCGCGCATTTTGAAGCTTCGATTGCAATTTCCACCAACTCGTCTTCTGTCGGGCGGATATTAATCGCGCAGTCCGCCATCGCTAAAACTTCATTATCTCCAGTCGCCCTAGAACGCACCAGAATAAAAACGGAGCTTACAATGCTGTTGCCCGGCTTCGTCTTAATTAACTGAAGCGCCGGCCGCACCGTATCTGCTGTAGAATAAGTCGCGCCGCCAAGCAGAGAGTCTGCCATTCCCATTTTGATTAGCATCGTTCCAAAATAGTTTGTCTGAAGCAGCGTTTTCTTCGCCTGTTCTATCGTCACGCCTTTGCTTTTCCGCAGTTCACAGAACATTTCCGCCATCTCGTCCATGCGTTCAAATTTTTTCGGATCAATAATTTCCGCTCCGCGGATATTATATCCGCATTCTTCCGAAGCCGCAAAAATCTCGTCCTCATCCCCCACTAATATCGGACTTAAGAAGTTACTTGCCAAAAGACGGGAAGCCGCCTCTAAAATACGGGAATCCGTCCCTTCCGTAAAGACAATTTTTTTCGGGTTCTTTTTCAAAAGACCAATTAATTCACCAAATCCAAGTATCGCCATAGCTACCATTCTCCTATCTTTTTTTATTAATTTTAAACATTTTTTTCCAAAAATGCAAGACCATCGGAAATGTTTTTAACTTAAAAGCCGTCCAACAAGCTGTACACATTCTGCCGCATCTTTTGAGTAACCGTCCGCGCCGATTTCTTCTGCAAAACTTTCCGTCACGGCGGCTCCTCCTATAATTATCCGGCTTTGGCATCCCATTTCTTTTGCAAGCCCCGCCACTTCTTTCATACGCATCATAGTCGTCGTCATAAGGGCTGAGAGCCCTATAATTTCAGCTTTTTCCTTAAGCGCCGTTTCCACTATTTGTTTCGCTTTTACATCTTTCCCTAAATCAATGACGCGGTATCCATAATTTTTTAACATAAGCGCAACCAAATTCTTTCCTATGTCATGGATATCCCCTTCCACTGTCGCAACAACCACCGTCGCTTTTTCTTTTAAGCCTTTCCCCTTCCCTAACATTGGCTCTAAATATGCAATGGCTTTCTGCATCGCCCCTGCCGAGGAAATCAACTGCGGCAGAAAATATTCCTGCCGTTCAAACAATTCTCCAACGCGGTTAATCGCCGGAATCAAGCTGTCTTGGATTAATCCATCTGGATCCTCTCCATTTTGAACCGCCAGTTCGACTTCTTTTAAAATCTTACCCTTATTTCCTTCCAGCACGCAGTCAAAAATACTTTTTTGCCATGCGCGCGCCTCTTTTTGCGGCGCAACAGATTTATCCTCATCTTCCACCGCATCTTTCTTGCGGTTCGCCCGCTTGATATAACGTAAATCGGCTCCTGATTTATTCATCAAAAGATCGGCGGCATACGCCGCGTCAACCAAAGCTTCCTGAGCCGGATTTGCGATTGCCATTGAAAGCCCTTTTGTAATTGCCGCCGTTAAAAACGCCGTATTGATACAGCTTCGCTCCGGCAGGCCAAAAGATATATTGGATAACCCGCAGATCGTCGCAAATCCTTTCGCTTTACAATAAGCAATCGTTTCCAGACATTCCAGCGCCGCATTCGGATTCGCGCCCACTGTCGCTACCAAACCATCTACAATAATGTCTTCTTTTACCATGCCCGCTTTTTGCGCCGCCAATTCAATTTTTTCAATAATCTGATGTTTTTCCTCCATACTCTCTGGCAGACCGGCGTCGGAGAGCGGCAGTAAAATAAACATCGCCCCATATTTTGCGGCAACCGGTATCAGCCGGTTTATTTTTTCCTGTTCAAACGAGATGGAATTGATCAATGCCCGCCCCGGATAAATCCGAAGGGCGGATTCAATAATGTCTACATGGCTTGAATCAATGCAAAGCGGCAAATCAACCACAGACGTCACTTCATAAATACAGTTCTCCATCAGTTCTTTTTCATCGACGCCATTCATGCCCATATTAATGTCCAACACCGCCGCGCCGTTCGCTTCCTGCTGCTGCGCCATTTCACAAACCATGTTTAGGCTTCCTTCCCGAAGCTCTGCCTGAAGTTTCTTCTTTCCTGTAGGATTGATGCGTTCCCCTACAATCGTAAACGGCCCGTCCAGCAATAATTCTATATGTTTTCGTTCCGAAGTAAGAAAACGCCTGCGTTCCGTTTTCACCGGAAGAAGATCCGCCTTAAGAAGCGCCTGAGCCATTGCTTTTATATGCGCCGGAGTCGTCCCACAGCATCCGCCAAAGATCCTCGCCCCATTTTCTGCAAGCATTTTCATCTCTTCCGCAAATTCCTGAGGCTGCATATCATAAATGGTCTGCCCGGCAACTAATTTGGGAAGCCCGGCATTCGGCTTGACGATAATCGGCACATGGGCAACTTCATACATCGCTTTTATCTGCCCCGCCATCGTATCCGGCCCCATAGAACAATTCATGCCGACCGCATCTGCGCCCAAACTCTGTAAAACAAGAACTGCCGTCTGTGGGTCTGTGCCATATAATGTCCGCCCGTTTTCCTCATATGTGAGCGTCACCAGAATCGGCCTGTCGCTGCACTCTCTAATCGCAATCACCGCCGCGCGGCATTCCTGAAGGCTCATCATCGTCTCAACAACATATAAATCAACGCCAGCCGCTTCTAACGCCAAAACCTGTTCCTTATAGACGTCCACCAGTTCTTCAAACCGCAAATCCCCGATCGGATAGAGCTGTAAGCCTGTCATGGAAATATCCGCCGCCACAAGAGCCTGTCCCTCTGCCGCCTCTTTTGAAAGTGTGACTAACTTTTGATTGATTTCCCATAATTGCCCTTCTAACCCATATTCCGCCAATTTGACGCGGTTTGCGGTAAACGTAGGCGCATATATTATATCTGCCCCCGCTTTTACATACTCCCGCTGAAGCGAAAGCAACACATCTGGATTCTGTAAAATCCACTGTTCGGGGCATACCCCGATCTTCATGCCCGCCGCCTGTAAATTACTGCCTGTCGCGCCATCTAAAATCATTGCTCCGCAGCCTATCCGCTGTCTAAATTCTTCTCTGTCCATACCGGCCACCCGCTTTCTCTTTTAAATTAAAAAATGTAAATTCCGCTGTATTAAGCAGCAAACCTCTTTCGTCTGTAATTTCCACATGCACTGCGCTGATTGTTTTTCCCGCTTTTAATACTTTTGCTTCGCAAATAATGTAATCCGTATCCCTTGCGGCTTTCAGATATTGGATACTCCCGCTTACCGTCGTCACATAAAAGCCATATGACCCTGCGGCAATCCCTGCAAGATTATCCGCAACCGTATAAAGACAGCCTCCATGGAGATCTCCATAAATATTCTCAAGCTGGCGCTTCTTCTTTACTCTGGCGCGCGCAATCCCTTTTTCGATTTCCAAAAACTCAATGCCAAGCATAACCGCAAAAGGATTCTGATCCATTACTGCCTGATATTCTTCTAACAACTTTTGATCCATCTTATCTGCCTTTCTTTTTCTCCATAAACTTCTAAAAAGGCGTAAAATCCTGTACAATCCCAGACTTTACGCCTTATTTTACCACATATTTATTCTTTTGCAAAAATTTCCTGACTTCCACCGTCTTTTTGTTTCCTTTGTTATTGTACCAAAAAAAGAACCGGCTGTAAAGCATCCGGCTGTACAGATTCCGGCAAACGCAAAGTAAAATCTTATTGTTCCATCATTAAAAGAATGCCCAAGGGGATTGTCCCCCTCAGGCATTCTTTCCTTATTTTTTCACTTTTATTTTTTTAGCCGAAGACATTTTCGAATAAATAAACGTGCCGTTTTCCGATAATTTATACGGAGCCACTTTATAATAGTATGTCTTTCCTCCAACTACGTCATTGTCTGTATACGTCGGTTTTGTTGCCGTTCCAATCTGGACATAGCCTTTTCCTTTCTTTGTGGAACGGTAAACTGCATATCCTTTTGCGCCTGACGCTTTTTTTATCTTGATTGTTACGCTTGCTTTTTTAGAACTCTTTGCAGAAGAAACTTTCGTCGATTTTGCCGCCGCTACTTTTGTATACAATACGCTTGCGGCTTTTGTAAACCCTACGCTTTCTGTCAGTTCATTATTTTCATTTGCCCCATTTGAAGCTTTTGCAAATGCCTTTACAAAATAAAAATATTGTGTTCCTGCCTGTGGCCCTGCAACGATAACCGCTGTTTTCGTCTTTAATGCGCCGTTTGCCTCTTTTACATACTCCTTATACGGCCAGCTTGTTTTTTCGGTATCCTTATCCGAATCATAATTTGCGTCAAGATCTGACTTATGGATCAGGCTCTTAACGGAAATCATTTTGTCTACCACACTGGTTCCCTTGATTTTTGACGCGCTATAAGAAGAAACCCCCTCATAAAATGCGCCGTCATTGTTAGCTGCAGCCTCCCATAATGCCGGATTTATGCTGCTGTATGTATATCCATACTGTACAGAAGATGAAACAGGAAGCAGGCTTACCCCTGCGCTAGTGTCTTTAAAGTTCGCTTCTACCACCTTTGGAAGATATCCAGCATTCACCTGATACGTTTTCGTCGTTTTGTCATAAGTAAAGGAATCCTGCCTTGCGCGGTATACCTCATAGTAATCTGCTCCGGCAACAGGGGACCATGTCACAGAAATGCCTTCTGCCGTCTGGACTGCCTTTACATTTTTTACAGCGGGAAGCGTTGGGTCTACAGAAAATGAAGCTCCACTATAAAATTTCTTTCCTTTATATGGCCGAATCCTGTAACTCTCGCTCCCATTGCCTGCGCTCACTTTCGGAAGCTTTACAGAAACCGCTCCCTTGCCTAATGTCTTGTATGCCACATACTTCTCTGTCGCCTTGTTATATTTTTCAACTTTGTACCCTGAAATGCCTGCCCGTTTCTGCCATGTTACCATCAGGCTTCCGTCCGCCATATAATAACTTTCAGATGACCACTCGCCATTTGCCGCTAAGGATACATCAACGCCTTCTTCTATGTAATATTTATTTTTGCCCACGGTGCGGTAAGCGCGGACAAAGTAACGGTATTTACTTCCAGACGCAAGTTTTTTATCTGTATACGTTTTCGTTTTTGCTTTTTTAATGGTTTTCACTAAAAGGGCATTGTCAAACGATTCTACGCCATCGCCTTTTAAATAATTAGAAGAATAACTGTCCGCTTCGACGCGGTACACTTCATATCCTTCCGCTTTTGCCACCTTATTCCATGATAATTTCACGGACGTCGAGCTTTTTGCATTGCCTTTTAAGTTCAAAGAAGAACCCCATGTATATGCGCTGACTGTTTTCCAATTCGTATATGTTGTTTTCTTTGTCACGCTGTTGTAGATATATCCTCTCACGCGGTAGGTATATTTTTTATCTCCAATCAGGCTTTTATCCGTATACATATCTGGCTGGGATGCAAGATCAATCCATTTCTTCCCATTCTTCTTCTGATAACAGAAGCCTGTCACCTGTCCGTCACAGGAAGGAATCAGACGGATGCTGTTATTCGTCACTGTTGTATAGACCGACTTCATTTCCGCCGCCGGAATTTTATATGAAGAAGAAACATATGCGCTGTAGCTGCTTCCGTTCCCTTCATAGCTACTATTGTAAACCCTTGCTTTCACATAAAGCGTATCGCCTGCCATAAACGAATTTAAAGGAATGCTGATTTCCGGAAGGATTCCGTTTTCTCCTGCTGAAACACTGCTTCCTCCCGCAACCTGTCCCAAACCATCTTCATTATAAGACGGATTGTTTGCATACTGGTATACCACTCTTTCATACTTTTGAATTGTTGCCGGAGCAACTGTAAAGATAACAGAATCTTCCGTAATCTCTTTAAACGTAAACCCAGATAAAGCTGACACTCTCAGCTCATTTGTCGCAACCGGATTTAACCCAATAGAAAGCGGCCCTGACTGGGCAGTTGCAGGGTAAGCGTAAACAGTTGCCGCCATCCCTGTTTTCCACACGATCTTATATTTTGAAGAATCACTATATTTACTCGTATCCGTCACATTTGAAGCCACCAAATACAATTCATCTTTATTATACGCCGTTACACGGACTGAACCTATGCTTCCTTTCGGGATTTCATAACCGCTTCCTACATATGATCCATAATATGTGCCTATTGTATAATATGCCTCATCGTATGACCATTCCGTGTCTAATAACTTCCCATTCGGCCTAAAAATCTCAATCTTATATTCCGTTGCATTTTTTACCTTATTCCATGACAACAGCCTTGTGACAGAATTAAAGCTAAGGCCCGTAACTACAGAACCTGCCAATGTATTAGAAGCTACGATTTTCTCTCCAACTGCATCCGCATCTTCTATTGTTTCCATTCCATCATTCAAATCCGCTTCGTCCTTTTCCGCCGCTTCCAAATCCATTTCATTCTTTTCTGCCACTTCTAAGTCCGTTTCATTCTTTTCCGCCGCTTCCAAGTCCGTTTCGCTCTTTTCTGCCGCTTCTAAGTCCGCTGCCTCAGTCTCTGCCGCTTCCGGCGCTTTTAGGTTTTCCCCGTCCGCTTTGTCCTGATCTGCTGCTTCGTCTGTTTCTGTCTCTGCCCCTTCTTCTGTTGCGGTTACATTCTCATTTTCTGCCGCTTCTAAGCTTTTTTGCAGATGCATTTCTGTAGATGCTTCTACAGGCGTTTCCAATGCTTCCGCCATAGCGGCTCCTGATTCTCCAAGAACTATCGCCGCTGAAAGCGAAAGACAAAACAATGTCTTTAAAACCTGTCGTTTCATGTTCTTTTCTCCTTTTCATTTTGCTCATCATTTTCATCTTGTAACAGTTACACTATAGCACATATTTTTCACATGTCAACCCTATAGAATATACTTTTTTATTCTATAGAATTTGATTCCTCAAATCCCCCCCCCCGAGATTTTTTACGGATCGAACCGCGAAACACGTTGATATTACTGGCTTTTCAGGTTTTTTTACAGACAGCGCCGCTTCCTCCCCCTACGCAAAACGAATATTCACAATTCCATCTCCGAACCATAGAAAACCTCCTCATAAAATTCCAAAGCAGATTCTATGGAATACGCAAATGCGTTCATTAGAATATATAATATTCAGAAAATCTTGTATAGCCTATATTTAAACGCTTTAAACTATTTTTCAAAGGAGACGTAATATGGATATATCAAAAGATTTTAATTTAACTGTAGGACTAAGAATCCGTGAAATCCGAGAGGCTATGCAGATGACTCGGGAACGGTTTAGCGAACTATGCGGGATTTCAGACAGCTTCCTAGCCGCTGTGGAAAGCGGCAAAAAAAGCATTACCTCTAAAACGATCTATAAAATATGTTATAATGCCAATATTTCCGCAGACTATCTTATTTTCGGCAATAAAGGCGGATTCGAATGCGATACGGTGTTAGAACTTTTAAGACAAATGGATACCAACGAAAGAGATTCCGCGATTCGTATTCTAACGGAATTTTCCGTCTCCCTTGCGCGGGCAAAATCAAAAAAACATACACCGGCTGAGTTTTAGCCGGTGTATGCCAAAATATTATTTATATTTCTGATTGTACGCAAAAAGCATCGCAAGTATGCCGCCAAGGCCTGCAATCTGCATCATTAATCCTGACGCTTCAATTTTTCTCTGGCCTGCAATGACAAGAGCCATACATATGATAAAAAGTATCGCTGCTGCGACTCCAATGATCCATTTTTTGTTTTCTTCCATAGCAATCCCTCCTAATTAACCTTTCAATCCACCAAGGCTCATGCCCTGTGTCAATTTTTTCTGTACCATGATATACAAAATTAAAGTAGGAAGCATTACAATTACAAGACCTGCATATAGCTGTCCGTAGTTTGCAGCGGCTCTCTGCGCCTGTGTCAACTGCATCAAACCTACCGGAAGCGTCTTTGCCTCTCCTGTCAAAAGCGTCATTGCAATAATATATTCATTCCAGAAAGATAAGAAATTGAATAAAATAACTGTAATGATACTTGGCAATGCCATCGGCATCATAATCTGAACCATTGTTCGGAAATATCCGCTGCCATCTACATGCGCCGCTTCTTCATAATCCCTCGGTATTGTAATGAAGAAACCGGACAAAAGATAAATCGTAAATGGCAAAGCAGTTGCGGCATAGACCAGAGCAAGGACAAACAAATTATTTAAAAAGAGCCCGTCTGTAAGACCCAGTTTCCGGACAAATGTATCTCCATCTACAAACATCAGGAAAATAGGCACTACTATGTAGTTTACATTGATGAACAAGCCTGCCATAAACATCATATTGATAATTTTGCTTCCGATAAAACGGTACCTTGCCAATACATAAGATGCCGGAAGCGCCACGACCAAAAGCATTGCAAGCGCCATTACCGTCACTAATACGGAATTCCATAAATACTGTCCCATATTCGCTTTTTGGAATGCATCGACAAAGTTCTGAAAATAAAATCCTTTTGGCAGCGTCCATGGATTTCCATAAAATTCAGAATTTTCTTTCACAGATGCCATAAATACCCATGCCACAGGAACAATAATGCTAATTGCCAGTGCCAGAAGCACAACATAGACAAAAATCCTGTATAATGATTTTGTACTCATTTCTTTTTTCTTTTTCATGTGCGCTCCTCCTTAAAATTCCAACGGTTCCCGTTTGGTCGCAAGGTTTACGAGTGCAGATAAGCCAAAGGAGAACAAGAATACCACTACTCCGATTGCCATACCATATCCATAAGAAGAATTGGTATACGCCTGCTTATACATATAACTTAAGAATACTTCCGTCGCTCCATCTGGCCCGCCGTTCGTCAACGCCTTTACAAACTGGAAACTTAAATTGATACAACTGATAATAAAGAAAGACAACGTTGTCCTGATATTCGTCCAAATTAAAGGAAGCGTAATGGAAAAGAATTGCTGAATATGGCTGGCTCCTTCCAAATCTGCAGATTCATAAAGGCTTTCCGGCACGCTTGCCATACTTGCCATGTACATAACCATATAATAACCGATTGCCTGCCAAATCATAGCAATAATTAAACTAAAAATAACAAGTTTCTGGTCGCCCAACCAGAGAATCGGATCTTTATCGCCCCTGAATATACTTAAAAAGCTGTTTAACATACCAGTGTCCGGGTCATATATCGCTGCAAAAATAGCTGAAATTACAACAACTGATAAAATATTCGGTATGTAGAATATAATTCTAAAGAAATTCTCTCCCTTGATTTTTTCCCTTGAGATGATTGCCGCAAAAATTAAGGCAAGCGCCATTGTGACAACCGTAACACAGACTACTAAGAGAATCGAATTTTGGAAAGAACGTAGAAAGTTAGTGTCTTTTAGCAATTTACTAAAGTTCTCAAGCCCCACAAATTCCTTGTTGTTGGAATATCCACCCCACTTATACAGAGACATCTTAAATACATTAAACGTCGGAATTACCATAAAAATAATGAATAGGATTACGGCCGGCGCCACGCATACCCCGATAAATATGCTTCTTGCTTTACCCTTTTTCACATTCATACCTCCATTTCCTATTTTCCGGCCTTAAGTTGCGCCGCTTACTTTAAAAAAAGCGCTCCGAAGGCGGGAACCTTCGGAACGCCCCTCGTTCTATTTATTCCATTGCGTCTCTTAATTGATCGCTTACTTCTTCTACGGCTTTCTGCCAGTCTGCAACTGTCTTTTCACCGCTTACAACACTGTTTACAGTTCCGAATAATGTATCTGCCATAGATACGCCTTCTACGGAAGCTGTGGATGCAAATCCACCCATAACAGCAGTAGCGCCGTCTTCATAGATGTTGTAGAATAACTTGTTGTCGCCTTCTAATTTGTCTGCCATGCCAGTGATTGGCTGAACAGCTCCTGATTTTGCAAAAATGTCTGCAGCTTCATCTGAGTACATATAAGCAATAAATTCTTTTGCCATATCCTGATTTTCTGCTGCTGACGGAATCCACATCTGCTCAAAGAATGTAAAGGAAGAACCTTTTCCACCTTCATTTACAGCCGGAATTGCCATGAATCCCCATTCAAATCCTTCGGATTTCGGAGCATCCTTCATTTCTTCCGGAAGCCATGTTCCGTTCGGGCAGAAGATTGCTTTGTTGTCAAGGATTAACTGCTGGTTCTTTGTGAATCCCTGATCGTTTGCATTTGCAACTGTAGTGCTTTCTGTATATTCAGCAAGTTTGCCAACTAATTCAAATACTTTTGTAGCATTGTCACTTTCCCAGATTCCATCTTCATATGTCATACAGCTATTATAGAAATCAGATCCGCCTGCGGAATCCAGCAAAGCAAATGTAAATGCATCAAAATAACCTGTGGTCGGGTATGTGAATAATGCGATGCCTTCTTCTTTTGCTTTATCGCCTAACGCCCACATCTCATCCCATGTCGTCGGAACGTCCCAGCCTTTTTCTTTCAGGAGGCCTGCATTGTAGAATAATCCGCATGGGCTGTAGAACATCGGCGCATAATATGTCTCGCCGTCTCCATATGGATTTGTTCCAAGCGTGTCAAAGAATCCCGGAATCACTTTATCTTTTACAGTTACATCTTCGCCCGGCACTGTCATATCCAGTATGTCTGAGATTGAAAGAATTGCTTTTTCCTTCGTCAGCGTCTCAGTCAAAGCAGCCTCACGGCCTGTTGCAAGATGCACTACGTCTGGATAATCTCCAGCTTTCATGCTTGGGCTGATGACGTCTTCCAATTTCTTGTCAATAGTAAGCTCTACTGTAACGCCCGGGTGGGATGCTTCGAAAGCTTCCGCTACTTCATTCCACATATCTGCGCCGTATCCGCCTTCAAAAGCAGCTACTTTCAATGTCTGCTCCTCTACGTCGCCGCCTTCTTCCGGAGCGCTTGTGTCTTCCGGAACAGTTGTCGTGTTGTCCGCTGTATCATCAACGTTGTCGTCCTGTGTAGTGTTATTGTCCGCTTCTGGCTTATCATCGCCGCCGCATCCTGCAAACATTGTCGCAGTCATGGAACCTGCTAATAAAAGTGTCAATAATTTTCTTTTCATTCTTGTTTCCTCCCAAAAAAAACTTTGTTGAGTCATAAACAGGAAATTTAAAAACCATCTGGCCAGATGTTATGTATGTGCTGTACACATAACCTATTTCCATTTCGTTTATATGTGCATTATACCAACTTTTACGCTCAAAATGCAAGCAAATTCAACCAAAAAAAAAGCAGATTCAACTATAGTGAAAATAAAATCTGCTTTTTATACAAAAATTATTATTATTTTTGTGCATTTCAACCATTTAAAATTCAAAATATGGAAAATTATCATTCTATTTTTGGTAATCCTCACCACTTTTTTTAAATTGATACGGTGATGTGCCGATAACTTTCCGAAAATTGCGGTTAAATGTCGAAACAGAGGGGTAACCGACGCGTTCCGCCACTTCTTCCATGGAATACCGCGTCTTCTGTATCAGGCTGCATGCCTGCTGCACCCGCACCAGATTAATATAAGAAAGCGGAGCCATATTCATATATTCCGCAAACAGGCGGCGGAAGTGCGTTTCACTCAAATTGCAGGAATCCGCCAAGACTTTCATTTTGATATGTTCCATATAATTTTTATCAATATATTCCAATGCTTTGGCTATCTGTCCGATTCCACTGCGTTTTTCATAGTCCGGAGTAATTCCTACGACCTCCATGCCTCCCCGTGCAACCGTAATTAGCGCGGCCAGCAAAAGCCCTCGGATATACTCGCCGGAATAACTGCCTTTCCTTTTCGCTTCCTCTACGATCATACAGATTAATACGGCAAGCGGATTCTTCCCGCCTGCCGTATAATATTGCTCTTTCTGGTTTACCAAATCCAAAATACGCTTTACAAACATTGGATTGTCCGGATAGGATTCTGCCAAAATCCTCTCTGGATTTATAAACAGATATTCCCATTCCTGCCTGTTTTGGGCAGCATAAACGGCATGAGGGAAATTGGGCGGAACCACTGTAACAATTCCCTGTCTGTAAGGCATTTTCTTCCCATGGAACATAATCTCCCCGGAACCTGACTCGCAGTATCCAATTTCCATTAGATTATGGAAATGCTGTTTATTCGCCGCCACATCTAGTTCTCTGCCCGACACTGCCAAAAGACGCTCCCCGGGCGGAATCTCATAATATTGAAACTCAATTTCCTGTTTCTTTTTACCAGACATAACGGTTCCTCCACAACGGCTTTTGCCGTTAATAGGCTTTCATTTTCTTTATCAGGGTCATCAGCTTCATCGCATATGCCGGATCTGTCGCCCAGTTGCCGGCTCCTAAATCCTGAACATTCTTTGCAATGCCGCGCTTGTATGCAAGATAGGAAAATCTTGGATCGACGCATGCCTGATTTAAGTCTTCCGTAGAAGCGTATCCCTTTAAATGCTGCACCTGCGCGCGAAGCCCTGTCCTTACGTCAGGAAACGTCGCTCCCGCCGCTCCGTCGTCAGTTGCGCCAATGCCGGAAAAATTGCACTGGTATGGGCTTACCTGCCCGCCAAAAGATAAATATCCCGTCTCCAGACAGACTTGGGCAAAAATCACCTCTGCGCGGACGCCTTCCGCTTCACTTTCTTCAATGACAATCTCACAGAATTTTAAGATATTTTTCGCGCCCTTATCTTTATAAACATCCGCCGGATATTTTTTGCCGGAAGATTTATACAGAGCCGCCATCTGCTCCGCCGTAACGGTCGTTTCCCCCATTATGGAGTAGCCGGTAGACGCGCCCTTTGCATCGGAACGGTTTCCGCTTCCTGCAATAACCACCCCGTTATTGTCGGAATACGCCTGAACTTTATAATAATAAGTCTTTCCTGATATTACTTTTGTATCCGTATAGTTTAAAACGGATGCGCCTTTTACTGTCGCAATTTTCTTATAGGAACCTGTTTTTGACGATGCTCGGTATATTTTATACCTTGTCGCGCCCGCCACCTTGCTCCATTTAATTTTAAGCCCGCCATCTGTCGTCACTTTTACAGAAGAAATCCTTACCTGCTGTAACGCGCGGAACGCCGCCGCCTCAGAAAATCCACCCGTAATCCGGTTTCCGTCAAATTTGCCTGCCGCAACGACTTTGTAGTAGTATTTTTTGCCGCTTTTGACGCTCTGATCTGTGTATTTCCTTGTTCCGCTTTTTAATGTGGCGATTTTCTTGTAATTGCCGTTTTGGCTTGTACTGCGGTAAACTTCATAATTTATCGCATTGTTTACTTTTTTCCAGCAAATTTCCATTTTATTAGATGATAAAGAACGTATGGAAATAATTTTCACCTGCCCAATCGTCCTTCCCCGCATTTCTTCGGAATAAGAGCCGTATCCTGTATGGTTTTTGTTGGTTGGGCGGATTTTGTAATAATATGTTTTCCCCGGCTTTACCTGTGTATCCGTAAACGAGCAGTTTGTTTTATCATCAATACGGGCAATCTCTGAATATGTACCTGCTGCGCTTTCGGAACGAAATACCTGATAGCCGCTGCTGCCTGCCGATGCGCTCCATGTAATTTTAATTTTAGATGCTGATTTCACTAAAATTCTGTCAATCGAAGTCTTTGCGGGCGTTTTTGCCTTTACCGCCGCATCGGCCGTTTCCATCTCCTGCCCCGTCCCTGCCTGAATCGGCACAATACGGTAATAATAATTGGCCGCCGGACGGATTGCCGAATCTTTATAGACAGTAGCTGAGGTTTCCGTCATTTTTTGAAATGAGCCTGCAGACGAACTGCTTCTATAGACAGCGTAACTGCCCGCTCCTTCCACCGGATTCCATCTGACTTCAATTTTGTTACTGGACACTGCCGCCGCAGACGCAGAAGCCGCATACGATTGATTTGGCCCGCAGATTACGAAAAATAAAGCGCTGCACAGCAGAAAGCATAAATTCCATATTTTTCTCATCTCAATCTCCTATCAATTTCATTCAAATAATGGTTTTGCCAATGCCACTGCCGCCGGTAATGGCAAAGAAACAGCCACTGCCGCAGAAGCATCTCCATATATCGTCTGATTATTATATACGCCGAAAATGGCAATCTTGTAATAATACTTCGCTCCCGCCGCTGCCGAAGCATCTGTATATTTGGACATATTTGGATCAGAAACCGTAGCAATCAGCGCATATCCGCTGTCCGGCGTCACGCTCCGGTAAATCTGATAGCCGCTAATGTCTTTTACGGGATTCCATGTAAGTTCTATCTGCCCTTGCGCATTTGAAATGGCGGAAGTAATAATTGTGGAAGACAGCGGGGAACCAGATGCCGCTTTGCTCATGCCGCTGGTTCCGGTTGCTTTATATCCTTTGACAAATGCTTCCACTTTGTAATAGTAGACCGCTTTCATTTTCAGCTTCTTATCTGTATAGCTTACGTCTGATTTAGAAACAGAAGCGATTTTTTTGTACGTCCCTTTTTCTGAAGAAGCGCGGTAAATATCGTATTTCTCAGCCCCTTTCACCGGATTCCAAAATACTGTAAGGCTGCTTCCCGTACTTCCCTGCACGGACGTCACTTTCGCTTTTTTCCCTGCCCATGAATAACGGGGTTTCGAATAAGAGCCATATTCCGTTTTGCCTTTTTCTTTCTTCCTCGTCCGCACTTTATAGTAATATTTCACGCCCGGCGTTAATCCCGTAACTTTATAAGAAGTCGTATTTGCAGATGAAATCGTCTTAATTTTCTTATATTTCCCATCTTTCGACTCACTCTGGTAAATCACATAGCCGTTGACCCCAGACGCCTTTTTCCAAGTAATCGTCTGTTTCGATGACGATGTGCTGACTATTTTTGTAATCGAAGTTTTCTTTATTGTTTTCCCATAGGCAGAACCACTGTAATCACTGTATCCTTTTGTGTCCTTATTGTAATTATATGCCTGAACTTTATAATAATAGGTCTGATAAGGCTTCACCGTTTTATCGTCAAAGTATTTTAAATCTCCGCCGCTTGCCGTCCCGACTTTCTTATAGGAGCCGTTTGCCGAATCCGCTCGCTTAATAATGTAACCAGAAGCATTTGTATCCGGCGTCCATGACACCCTTAACGTGTCAGTAGCCTCCGATTTTACCGAAACATTCGCCGGCTTTTTCGCCGTCCGCGCCGGCATAGGATCACTGTAATCACTGTAAATCGTCGTATTGTCCACCTGACCGATGGAGCGGATTTTATAGTAATATTTTTTGCCTTCTTTTACCGATCTGTCAACATAATTCACCCGGTTCACTCCGGCAACAGTCGCAATTTTTTTATACGTCCCATTCTTTTTCGTCGAACGGTAAATCTCATAATTAGCCGCATTGTTAATTGTTGCCCAGCTAATTTCAAGCTCTTTGCTGTTTTTCGATTTAATGGAAGAAATGCCCGGCCTTGACATTGTTGATGCGGAAACAACTGTACTGTATTTTCCATATTTCACGCCTGTGCCTTTTTCCGTGTAAGTCCTTATTTTATAATAATAGGTGGTTCCGGGCGTAAGCTCTTTATCTTCCCACACCGTCACCGTCGACGGCTTAATGCGCGCAATTTCTTCAAATCCAGAACCGCTTGATTCACTTCGGTATATGCAGTAACCAGTTACGCCAACCACCTGCGTCCACTTTAATTCCATAGTCGTGCTGCTTTTTGACTGGACGCTGTTAAAGCCAAGCCCTTTCTTTAGCCCATAGTATTCAGCGATTCCGGTTGCATCGGCTACGCCAAGTTTTTTCAACTGTTCGTCCGTACTCAGATATTTTTGCGCATCGCTTGCATTTGTGACAAACGCATGTTCCACAATTAATGCCGGTATGCCATTTTCTTTACATCTTTTAATTACGCCGTAATAATCCGCAAGGCTTCCATCTGGATATTTCGTGCCATTTTCTGAATTGCGGATATGTATGCCGCCGCTTGCAAGCCCCAGCGCCGTCAGTTTCGAAAGTATCGAAGACGCTAACGCCTGCCCCGTAGCGCCGCAGTTTGCATTGTAATTGGAATTTGGATAATAGACATTTGCCCCATTTGGAACCGCGCTTGTATTGGCATTGTTATGCAGGCTGACAAACACATTCGCCTTTTTGTTGATTGCCACTTGCGCGCGCTGCGCTAAAGAGAGATAGGTATCGTCTGTCCTTGTCATATAAACCGTAAGCCCTGCATATTCTTCCAGCTCCGCTTTACAATATTGCGCTATTTTCAGGTTTACCGTCTTTTCCACAATCCCGTTTGCCTGCGTTCCCGGATCGGAACCGCCATGCCCCGGATCTAATACGACGATCAGGCTGCTCATGCCGGACGCATCCACTTCGCCGTCCTTGGCTCCTTTTCTTAAAGCAGACATGCCTTCCTCATACGTTTCACACCCTGCGCTCTCCATCGCTTCTTCTAAAGTCTCACCCTGCGCCGGTTTCCCCTCGCCGTCTAAAGAAACAATATTCACTTCCGTTTCTGCCGCTAAAGCCTCTAATTCCTCGTCCGTTAAAAGCACGTCGTCCGGCTCATTCTCCACAATTTCATTTACGCCAAACGACGCTTCTATTCCCATTTCTTCAAAAGAAGCCGAATACTCCTGTCCCCCTGCCGTATAAGAAATGGAATCCAGCCGGTACGCCCCATTTTGGCTCACGTCTTTAAATTCCATCTGAAACATTACAAAATCGCCTAAAATTTCTTTTGCCTCTGTTTCAAATCTCTCGTCTGTCCCGGTATTCCGGTATGAAAGCAGCGCCGTCTCTATCTCCCTGCTGCCGTCTCCAATCCCAATCATAATAGTCTGTGTTCCTGCGCCTGTGATCACAGGCTCCTCCACAACAAGGTAATTTACCAGTTGTTCTTCTGCCATAGCCGCAAAAGACGGATTGCTTCCAATCGTAAGAAACATCGCCCATACGAGCATCCATGCAGCAATTCTTTTTATTCTTTTCATTCTGATCCCTTCCTAAAAACTAATTGTGAATCACGGTTCCCGTCGTCCCCGCCATCGCCTCTTTTGTCTGATCTAACCGGATAATTAACGCTTTCTTTCCTGCAAGATCCCCGATAAAATCCACTGCCGCCTAAATTTCCGGCAGAATTATCCCCTTTTCAAACTCCCCTTCTGCCATGTAAACCCTTGCGAAAGCGGCTGTCAACGTATCTGACGGCTGTTCCTTTGACTTATTATACAGGCAGACTTTTTGCCCTGATTTCTAATCTGGCAGCATTACGTCTAGCGCTTCATGGCCTAATGCTATGACAATCCTTTTCTTTCCCATGGATGCTTTCCTCCTCAGCTCTGATCTGCGATTTGCTGTTTCGAAGAAATTGTAGCACAAATTTTTTTATTGCACAATAGCGTAATTGTTTTATAGTTTTCCACGGCTTTTTTGTATTAGGGCGGTTCCTAAAAATAAGGCCAGAATACAGATGGCAGCATTCCTATCTGTTACATCAGCGGTTTTTGCGCTTTTGGATGCGGTTACTTTCGGGGTTCCGTTTGGTTCTAAAGCCGCTTCCTCTGGTTTTGCGGTTAGGGCTGCCGGAGTGGTTTGTTTTTCTTTATTGTCTGCGCCGCTGACTGTGACTTTGCAGGAGGCGGCTATGGATGCGTCGGATTTTAGGAAGGCTGTAATGGTTGCTTCGCCTTCTTTCTGGGCTGTGAGCGCGCCCGATGCATCTACAGTTACGGCTTTACTGTCGGATTGAAAAAGAATTTCTTCTGAAACAGCCCCGGCCGGCAAAAGTTGGACGGTTAGAACTGCCTGTTCTCCTTTTTTTAGTTTCAGTTTTGAGGCGCTTAACCGGATTTGCGTGGCTTTTTGCATAACGGTTACGCTGCAGGTCACTTGGCGGCCGCTGCCGTCTGTGGCGGTCCCCGTGACAATGGAAGTTCCGGCTTTGGACGGAATAATGGTTCCAGATGCGTCTATGCTGAGGACGGAGGCGTCAGATACGCTCCAGCTTAAGCTCTGAGACGCCGATGACGGAAATACGGCAGGCTTTAATGTATATGTATCATTTAGCCAGATTGCTAAACTGTAAGTTCCATTAGAATCCCGCTCTAGGCCGTCAAGTGAAATCCACTCCGCAAAAACGGTTTCGCCCGCTTTTGTAAACGCTTTGATTCTTGCCGTCATTCCATATTCCGCCATGTCTTCCCATCCGCTTGCCGTCAATCGGTAGCTTTCTCCTGATTTTACTTCATTTGTAAAAGATACCCAGTTTCCGTTTTGATAGCTTTTATCCACAAAAAATTCAATCTGCCCTCCGCTTTCTTTTTCAAGTGTAATGACGACGGAAAAGGTTTCGCCCGTCTTTAGCTCTACTGGGACGGGGAGGGGGATTGTGTAATATCCTGCATAGCTGACGCTTCCTGTTACAGGGGTTTTAAGCTGTGGAATGCCGGAAGCGGGATTTGCCCTATCTGTGGGGTTTTTGTAGATCTGGATTTCATAGGACACGGCTGTGTCGAATAACGCAAAAGATACGGCATGGAGCGTTTCTGTCTGGACGCCGGATTTTTGCCCTACTGTATATACGTTTGCGATTGCGCCTTTGCTTTCGATTTTTGTGCAGGGGTTTTCTGTGTTTGTTGCGTTATATGCTCCGGCGGAACCGTCGTATTGATAATTATAGTCATAGCTGCCTGCAGGCTCGAAATCGAAGATGTATGCCCTTGCGCGGTTTTTGCTTGTGTTTTCAGAATGGACTGCGCTGTCTTCATAGGATAGATAAAAATATCCGCCGTCTCCCCAGTCTGTTCCATAGCTGTTTTTTATAATCCATGCGCCATCGTTTTTAGGCCGGTTTGTTTCGTTGAAATTTTCTTTCGGATAGGCATCGTCCCAACCTACGATTGTGGCAGAATGGTTATTGGGCTGGCTGCTGTCTAACGGAAAATAATAGGCGGCGTTTGTTTCGTTTAGGTAATCATAATTAAAATAGAGGTTTATGGCCGCCGCGCCGTATGTTAGTATCATTTGTTTGATAACGTTTATGGCGTCTGTGTCTTTAAAGTTGATCCAATAGGCGTTTTGCAAATGCGCTTCGTCTGCATATGCTAAAGAAGCCGGATATATGGAACCTGCGTTTAGATCTTCAAATGGCGCGATTGATTCGCTTGCCGCGCCAACCCAGCCTGCTAAAGCAAATGTGGAAAAAATGGTGTTGGAGCCGACTGCTAAAAAGTTGGAAGACGAAATATTCTGGTTGCCGTCACCTTGCGTTTGCCCTAACGGATCTTCTGTCGAATGATAAAAAAAATAAGCTAAATGGGCTTCCGATAAATCGAGCTTGTCAGGAGCTTTATAGCCTTTCATAAGCAATGACTGTTCTCCTGCGGCAAGCGTGGAAAATGCCCAGCAGGTATTGGAACGCTGATTCTTAACCGGCGTGACATTTCCTGTTTCCCTCGGATCGTATTTACTTTTCTTTTCTGCATCTTCCCCAAAAGGCAGAGCCTTGTCTTTTTTTAACAAACGGTATAATTCTTCTTTTTGCCGTTCGCCAAAAGCCGCCTTTTGATCCTTAGACGCTCCAATCAGCGCTTCTATTTCTTCCGATATTTCCGGTACGTCAAACGGTTCGTCCCATACGCCCTGTTGCTCTGTCTGCGCCAAAACTGCGCGGGAAGTAAGCAGGCAGAGTAAAAAAAACAATATGCCTATGTATCTTTTCATATCCCAATCCCCTTATTGCCCTTTCTCACAGGGCAATGTCAAATATAGTGTCCGGTTTGCAAATGCCGGACGGTTTCTCTTTACAATCCGTCCACCATTATAAAACATTTCCGGCTAAAAAGAAAGAAGGCAGCCGAAAGAATCTGCTGCCATTTTCCCCACTTATTTCCGCATCCCCTAAAGGTTACGTTCTATCTTTTCGATCCCAGTAAAACTTCAAGCGTCTGTTCTTCATATTTTCCGTTCTTTGCCCTCCAAAGCGTCACTTCCACTGAAGTCCCCGCCGGAAGATACCGCATTAGTTCCTGTATTTCTTCCATGGATTTTACGTTTCTTCCATCAAAACGGGTAATAATATCCCCGCGGAGGATTCCGGCTTGGGCCGCGCTGCTGCCTTCCACAACAGAAGCGACATAAAACCCTTTCGGCATACTATAGGAATCCGCCACGCTGTCTGTCACATCTACGCCTGAAATCCCAAGATAAGACGTTTGCGACCCGCGCACAAGCTCTCTTGTGATAAGCTGTTTGATAATGGGAATCGCCATACGGGCCGGAATGGCATACCCCATTCCTTCCACGCTTGTTTCCGAATATTTCACTGACGTAATGCCAACGACTTCTCCATTTAAGTTTAAAAGCGCGCCGCCGCTGTTGCCGGGATTGATTGCCGCTGACGTCTGTAACAGCTCGTTTGTAATTGTACTGCCGTCGTTTTCATTGGTGACGCTCACTTCCCGCCCTACTGCGCTGATTACGCCTGTAGTCACAGACTGGCCGTATCCAAGCGCGTTGCCGATTGCTATGGCGGTCTGCCCCATCTGAAGTTCTTCTGAATTGCCAAACACCGCCATACGGATTGCTTCTTTCGTCTCCTCTCCAATGTCAGCCAATGGGACGCTTAAAACGGCAAGGTCACTGCTTGAATCACTGCCTTTTACTTTTGCCGTAACAGTCGAGGAATCGGAAAATAACACAGTTAATGTCTGCGCGCCTGCGACTACATGGTTATTTGTGGCAATGTAAAGATTCTCCTCATCTTGGCTGACTATAATGCCAGAACCGCATCCTTCTTCTTCACGCTCCTCTATTCCGCCAAAGAACAAACTCGGAATCTGCGTTCTTTCTATTGTGGTAATTGACACGATAGACGGCATCGTCTGGTCTACAATTTCCGACACGTCTGTGACAGCCCCCGCATCCGCATCTAAACTGCCGGAACTGATTTCAAGCGTTTCCGTCGCTTCCGCAATATAGAGGGCGTCGCCCGATGACGCAGGTTCTGTTTCCTTTGCAAATAATTCATTTCCCGTTACGGAACCAAAAAACCGCACAATCGCGAAAAATGCAATGCCTGCAACAAACACGCCCGTTACTGCGAGCGTGGCAAGCTTTGCAAATTTCCCCGCCATGCCGCTGCGCTGTTTTTTTGGCTTTGGAGGTTCTTCATACACACGGTACGCCCCATCCATGCCTTCACCCTCCTCTGTCTGCCGCCCATATGTATCTGTATGTTCATTCTGCCCATAAGAATAGTAGTCTGTCTGATTTTCATAATTGCCGTTTTGTTCAAATCCTTCCATGATTTTATCTCCCTTCCGGTTTGTTTTTCTGAATTAAGCATACCGTGAATTTGTGTTGCTTTTGTGAAAATAAAGTGCAAAAAAAGTGAAAGATGACGCATATCATCTTTCACTTTCCGTTTATTCCGGATCACTTTCTTCCGGAAGGATATAACCCGTATCCGCTGTGCTCGTATTGTCGTCTCCAGTCAGAGGGTTGTCAAATCTTGTTGTTGATTCCGGCGTGCAGCCTGTGTACTGCCTGATGTAATCGCTAATGCCGCCGACTGTGTTCGACACTTCGTTATGCTCGTCGAACAGGTATGCGTGAAGCTCTTTTACATTTGTCTCTAAATCAGTTGGAACGACTAAGCTTCCCTGCGATCCATAATTTCCGGTGCATAGCTCAAACGGCCAGCCATGGCTGTCTTCTAAATCATAATCCATCACGTTTCCGGCTAACTTCAGCAAATCTTTGCTGGTAAAACTGGTGGAAATCTCATCTATCATGCTGTCAATCATGCCGCCTACGGTTGTCAGGCTGGAAGCTTTTGCCTTTTCAATCATTTTGGTAAGCACAGTTCTCTGCCGCTCTGTACGTTTAAAGTCATCTCCCGCCGTATAACGTATCCGGCAGTAAGCAAGCGCCTGAACGCCGTCTACGGTAAATGCGCCGCTGCCGCTCAGCTTACTTGAACTGTGATCCGTCACCCGGTTAATTTCATCAATATAATTATCATTCATAATCTGGACTTCTTGGCTTGTCAGCTCAAGTTCAATGCCTCCAAGCAAATCCACTGCATCCACGACAGCCCCAAAGTCAACGGAAATGTAATCCACAATATCAAGATTTAAGTTTTTATTTAACGCAGCCACTGCGCCTTTTGCCCCGCCATAGGAATATGCGGCGTTTATCTTCCTGTAAGTGTCGTCTTTGACATTTAAAAATGTATCGCGGTATACGGACACCAATTTTACTTTTTTGGTGTCGTTATTAATGCTTGCAATCATTATCGTATCACTGTTTCCGCCGCTGTAATTTCCAACTTCGCGGTTGTCAAGCCCAAACAGCGCAATATTCGTATAGCCTTTTAACACTTCCGCTGTTTCAGAATCCAGCTCAATATTGACGTCTTTTTCCTCAATTTCTCCGGTATTGTCTACCTTGTTCATCTTAGAATAGACATATAGCCCCACCAAAAGCGCAGCAAGTATGATAATCTCAACTACAAATAACACGATTTTGTTTTTCTTTCTCTTTTTTCTTTTCGTACTCATCTTCTCTCCGTTCTTTCAGGGCTAGTTGGCCTGAAGTTTTGATAAAGTGTTTGATATATGAAAATCACTATAAAAATATATCGCTTTTTTCCGCTTCTGTCAATCTTTTCAGGGCGTTGAAATCTGTGCATTTTGCACAAAAATTATTAAGAAATCCTTATTTTTTACACGCCAGACGCAAAAAAAGAGCCTTTAAAAGCCGGTAACGCTTTGTAATCATTTCCAAAATTGTCCCATGGGAAAAGTCTGAAACATTTGCATCATGCCTGCGGTATAGAAGCAGTTTTTCCCCTATAAACCTGCTCTTTCCACGCTTTATATCATTAATCATCCCAATCCATTGATCGTGCATTTCAATTTCATCTGGAATAGGAAGCGCATACGAAAGAAGGCTTCTGTCAAACGCCATGCAGCATCCCATATATCTGTTTTTGGCTAAATTATGAAGAAATCCCGCTTTTGAGCCACGGTATGCAAAAAAGGACGGTTTTAATTCTTTCGACAAAGTTGCATCCATTACGCGGGCGTCATGGCAGACTAATTTACATCCGTCCCTGCCAAGGTATTTTAGCATCGTTTCCACTTTCTTTTCTGCCCAGACGTCATCTTGATCCGCCAGAAAAATATACTGCCCCCTGCAATAATTTAACGCATTCCCAATATTTTGCTTAATGCCCCGCCCTTCTCCTTTTACGACTGTAATAGGGACTTTGTTCCCTTTGCATTCCTCTATTCTGTCTAATGTGCGGTCTGTAGAGCCGTCGTCCGACACGACAATTTCATCTTCTGCGCTTAAATTCTTTAAAATGGACTCTATCTGCTCTTTCACATAAGCTTCGCCATTATAAGACGCCAGCGCCACTGACACCCGAATTTTCCCCATGCTTTTCCCTTCACCCCAGAAATTGTTTCTCGTATTCTTCTGCAATCTGCTCAAAACTGTATGCCGTCAAAATCCGCTTCTTTGCTTTTGAGCCAAGCACGTCGATTTCCGATTCTAAAAGTTCTTCCGCCGTCTGAATCAGTGAGGACAGGCTTCCTTTTCTTTTCGTCCAATAAAGCGCCGCATCTTCCCCGACTTCCCGATTAAACCCTACGTCAAGCAAAAGATTCACCTTCGTGCTTCCCAACGCTTCCAGCAGAGATGGATTCGTCCCTCCCACTTCATGCCCATGCAGATATGCAAACGCATTTTCACGGATTTTTTTTAAGAGCTGTTCCTCATAAACCGTCTGGCAGAACACTATGCGGCTGTCTCCACTAAAGCCTGTCTTTTCTTCTAATTTCCGGTAAAACGGATTTTCCTCCACATTCGAGATAATCGCAAGCTTTTTGTCCGTCTTTGCAGACATAAATTCCCGTATCATTGTTTCATAATTGTTTTCTGGCACAAACCGCCCTACAATTAGAAAATATTCTTTCGGTTTTAAGCCCCATTTCCGGTACCACTCCAAAAGCGTCCCGTCCGTATCTGAAAGCCTGCTTTTCCCAACGTTGGCCCCATAAGCGATATAGGTCGTTTTCGGACGGTACTGCTTATATTGGTTTAAAATATACGCTTCTATGTTTTTTGAATCACAAATCAGCAAATCCGCATGTTTCACCATAAGTTTTTCCGAAAACTTCCAATATTTGCGGATTGCCTGATTCCATTTCGCCCGTTTCCATTCATGCCCATCTGGGTTGACAAAAAAACGTCCGCCCATGCAATGGAGTTTCCCGCCTAAAAAACCCGCAAACGGCCCGATTCTACAGGCAAGCGCATAAATAATTGGAGATTTCATAGACTGCCGCCTGATTTTTTTTAGACTGTACCTAAACGCGGCAAGATCATACCAGACAGCCTTTGCCGGGCCAATATCCGGAACTTTTATTTGAAAACAGTGGCAGCCCCGATACTCAAATTCCTTCGCCTGATCTCCCATACACGCCACATGGTACCGGATTTCTTTGCTTTTTTGATACCGGACTAACTGCTCCACAAATGTTTCAAAACCGCCATACCTTGCCGGAATCCCTTTGCTTCCGATAATAAATACGTCACGCATCGTTTTCTCCTACTCTTTCATCGCATATGTGCGTCCATTTTGCAAACTCAAATTGCTGTTATAACAGGGGTCTGGCGTTTGAAGCTTTTCCTCCCACCTGCTTAGAAATAACGGCGGCGGATCGTCCGGCTCCTCCTCTTTGTTAAAATCCATAACAGCCAGTTCCGGCGCCGTGACAATGCGATACCCCAATTCCGTTAGTTTAAAACACAAATCCGCATCTTTATATCTTCCTTTTAATGACCGATCAAATCCGCCCGCCTGCAAAAATGCTTTCTTTTGCAGCATCACACAGCCAAATGACAGCGCGCTTACATTTTTCGGAATGACCGCATGAAGAAAATAGCCTTTATATTCCGCAGGAATCCCGCCGTTTAAAGAAACCAGCCTGCCGTCTGCGCCATACGCCAAGCCGCAGGAAGATACGCGTTTCCGCCTTTTGAGTATTTTTGCCCCTGCCGCCGCTGTATGGCTGTGCTGGCAGTGCCTAAGCAGCGTTTCTAACAGCCCGTTTGGGTTTACCCTGATTCCTTTCCGGATATATACTATATAATCACCCATACACTCTTTTTCTATGCCGGAATCTGTTTTATAATAAGCAATTTCTAACCGGAAGGGTTTTTTATCCTGATTTACCGTCTGATAATGCCGTTTCAAAGACGCAATCTGGCCTTCTTCTTCTGCAAAAACGGCAATGCGGTACACGCCGGAAAGCGTATACTCCACACGGTAAACGCCAAGGTTTTCCGTGACCTCTGCCCGCCCTTCTTCCCCAGAACGCTTTAAATGTTCTTCAATGGCGCGGCATCCGTTGTCAAACGCATACGCTTTATCCACACTGTTGCCAGCCGTGGAACCTTCATGGATTCTCCAATGATAGAGGATTTTCGGCACATGGGAAACGATTGCGCCCGCATCCACGCATCTTAGGGTAAAGTCATAATCCTGCGCGCCGTCAAACTCTTTTTTTAAAGTGCCCGCCCGTTTTAACAGTTCTGCGGAAAACAGAAGGAAATGGCAGAAATAATTATTCCGCCGCAAAAATTCCAAATTAAAATCCGGTTTAAAATGCGGCCTGCTGTAAACGGAAGAATCCTGATTCATTTTATCTTCGTCGGAATAAATAAGCGCCATATTCCGCTCCTCCTTGGAATATGCAGTATTCAGGCAGCGGACCATTTCATACAATGCGTTTTTTGATAAAACGTCATCATGATCCATTAGCGCAAAAAACTCCCCCTCTGCCATTTTCAAACCGCAATTTGTATTTTCTGAAATGCCGCCGTTTTCCTTAAGCCTCTGATAGCGGATTTTTGAACCGCCACGCATATATTCCGCCACAATCCGCTCCACTGCATCTGTTGCGCTTCCATCCGCAAGGCACAACTGAAAGTTTTGGTAAGTCTGCGCAAAAACAGAGTCTAACAATTCCCGCAGATACCGCTCAGGCGTTTCATATGTTGGGACAACTATGCTGATAAGCGGCATATAGGGAAATGTTTCCTCCCTCTGCCGCTTAAGCTCTTTTTCTGACGGCATAAAACGCCTGTAATGCTTTGTATAGCTTAACATTGGAGATTTGCCGCGTTCTACCGCTTTATAGAAAAGCCCCCGAAACCCATACCGTTCTAAGAGGCTTTTTACATAGGAAAATTGATATTTCAAATTCATTTCGTTTACTTTGAACCCTTTCCCGTGATAACGACCTGCAGGGTTTTCGCGAGAATTTTGAAATCAAGCCCAATGCTCCATTGGGAAATATAATGTGTGTCTAACGCCACCACTTCTTCAAAATCCGTTATGTCATTCCTGCCGCTGACCTGCCACATTCCCGTAATTCCCGGCTTAATCCCAAGCCTTGCCCGATGGTGGATTTGATACTGGTCAAATTCTTCCACGGTAGGCGGCCTTGTGCCGACTAAGCTCATATCCCCTTTCAGGACATTCATAAACTGCGGGAGCTCATCTATCGAAAATTTCCGCATAAATTTCCCAATTGGAAAAATCCTCGGATCGTCCTCCATTTTAAACATCAAACCGGACATTTCGTTTTTTTCCATTAAAGAGGCCTTCTGTTCTTCCGCGTGAATATTCATGGAGCGGAATTTATAAATTTTAAACTTCCTCCCGTTTTTTCCCACGCGGACCTGTGAAAAAAATACGGGGCCGGGCGACTGCGCTTTAATAATTGGGGCAAATGCCAGAAATGCCACGCCGCATAAAAGCAATCCCATCAGGCTGCCCACAATGTCCATCACTCGTTTCACGAAAAACTGCCTTGGGGAAGCGATTTTCATGCTTGAAGTCAGGACTAAGTAATTTCCGTATTTCTCGACTGCCTTATTTGGCGCAAGGGCATTCATATGCACGAGGTTAAAATGGACGGTAATCCCCATTTCTAAGAGCTCATTGGACAATTCCTGTGAGCTTTCCCTTGTATTCCCATTGATAAACACTTCATCTACGACATTTGCGCGCAGATATTCATAACAGTCGTCTGCGCAGGCGACGACAGGCACGCCGCAAATCTGTTCCCCGCGCATGTCCCGATCCACTACAATCACGCCCGCCACGATAAAATCCCGATAAACCAGATTGTTAAATTCTAACAGCGCTTCCTTTGCATACGCTTCCGTCGAGAGCAGAATCATTACGGAAAGATGTTTGGCGTTTGCCATACGCATCAACAAGAAATGTTTTAAGGAAAGCCTTGAAAGAAAAACGACTGCCATGGAAATAATCCAATAAGAAAATATAACCTTTCTGGAATAAATTTCCGTCTGTTTCGTCGCTGTTTCAAATGCAAGGATTCCGGCAAAAATAATCGTGCAAAACGTTACGCTTGCATTGAGCTCCTGAAAATGCCCCCTCCTTAAAATGCCTGTATATGGCTCGAAAAAGAACACAACGCAAATATCAATTAAAAGCATTACAATCGCAAGACGTTCGTATAACTCCATGGAATATGGCAAATGCCAGCCAAACCGCAGCATATAAGCAATAATTAAAGCAGCCTGCCCGCATAAAATGTCTAAAATTGTAAAATCCAAATGCTTCAGCCAGCTTTTCTGTTCCCTTTTATACATAGTATTCCCTCATTTTTGTTTGGCCCTGTGCAGATAAAGCCACGATCTGGCATAATCTTTCCGCTCTTTCTCTGTCATGTGCCCAACCTTCTCATACGGAAGCTTTGTCATTACCATATTTGGTTCCCCGCATTTAAAGCATTCCACGTTTTTTCTTCTTGATACTACCCGTATCCAGCCACAATACGGGCAAATGTACACTTTCATTCTCTTTTGTCCCCTAACAACTCATCTCTGTGAATCCGGATCGTCTGTAATTCCATTTCAAAATCCTGACGGTTTTTCTGCCCCATTGTATTTAAAATTAAACCGGAGAAAAATGACTGCATAGCCGCTAACATCGCAAACCCACAGACAATCAGGGTCGGGAAATGCGGAACCAGTCCTGTCTTGGAGTAATCAATTAAAATCGGTATCATAAATATCACGGACAATGCCGCAAGCGCCGCCGCCAACATGCCAAAAAAGTTCAGCGGTTTATATGTCTGATACATTCTGGCAATCGTCATAAGCACACGGAATCCGTCTGAAAATGTATTCAGCTTTGACACGCTCCCCGCCGGGCGGTCGCGGTAATCTACGATTACGTTTTCCACCTGCATATTTTTATCCGCCGCATGGATGCTCATTTCCGTTTCAATTTCAAACCCTTTTGAAAGCACTGGAAATGACTTTACAAACAGATAGCTAAATGCCCGATAGCCTGTCATCATATCTTTAATATCTGCATCAAACAAAAGGTTAATGCTTTTACGGACCAAAGTGTTTCCAAAGTTATGGAACGCCCGCTTGTTTTCTGTAAAATAAGTGGAAGAAAGCCTGTCCCCTACCACCATATCCGCATTCCGCCCAAAGATGCATGAAATCATTTCAGGCGCCGCCTCAGCCGGATAGGTGTCGTCCCCGTCTATAATCACATAGCATTCTGCATCAATGTCACGGAACATTCTGCGTATAACATTGCCTTTCCCCTGTTTATACTCATAACGCACCACCGCGCCGGCTGCGCGGGCAATTTCATCTGTCCCGTCCGTCGAATTGTTGTCATAGACATAAATCACCGCTTCCGGCAGCACCCTTTTAAAATCTTCCACTACTTTTTGAATTGTCCTGCTTTCGTTATAGCAGGGGATTAATACCGCTATTTTATCCATGTGAGGCTTCCTTCCATTTTCTCATCTTACGGTATACGCAATATACCTCTATTAAAATCTGCACTGTAAGCGTTATCAAAAGCGCTGCCACAACTCCGTCCATAGAATAGCGTTTGACGCAATAGACGGAAGCCGCTAAGGAAGACGCCACTCCTCCGATTCCGACTGCAAGCTGGCCTTTAATTTCCCGCAATACCGTACAAACCGGGAACAAACAGGCATTTATGGCAATCAAAAGCGTGGATAAAATAATTGGCGCAAATAAATACGCATACGGCTTTATCTCCTCTTTAAACACCAACACTAAAAACCATTCCCCAAATATTACCGAAACAGCCACCGCTAAAATGGACAATATCACAAACACGACAGCCACTTTTTTTAATATATCCAAAAATCCACGTTTGTCATTTTCCTTTAAACGGTCGGCAAGCGGCAAAATCAAAGGCGTAAAAATTGTCGCCGCCCCGACTTGCACAATCATGCTTGGCGTTGCAACGGAAGAATAATAGCCAAGCGCCGTTTCCCCATAATAACGCTCTAAATAATATTTCGGGAGCGATATGGAAAGATTATTCGTCACCGCCACAATGACAAGCGGAACCATCGCCGCCATCAGCTTTTTGACTGCGGCGCAGTCCGTCTTTGACTCCTTTGAAATAAAACGCTCTGCAATCCGCCTGTCATAGAAAACCGCAGTCAGGATTGTCGTAAGCGCCATGCCTCCCGTTGCCAGCACCAGATTTTGGCTCAGATATAAGACACTGCAAAATATGCCAAGCATAAGAATGCCACGGGCGATATAAGAATAACAGATATAATCCATACGCCCGTTCTTTTGGTCTATGCCATGGTAAACGTCTATCCAAGCTTCCCCGCATTTATATAGCATATACAAAAGAATCACGCCCCACTGATACGGCGTATAATCATTCAGCAAAAGCCCCGCCGCGCAAATTAGAAAGGATGCCGCCATGGCATAATAACGGGACTTAATATACGTCCTGTCCGAGTATTCCATAATTACGTCAGAAACCTGATATTGTCTTGTATTAAACAGAGCCAAAATCCCAAACGCCGCCGTAAAGGTCATGGCAAGCCCATAAACCCCTCCGTCCGAAAACCCCGACAGCCTTACCACTAGAATCGTCGTCAGCCATTGACAGCCATAATAAAACATCATGCCAAAGCTGTTATAGAATATATTTGCAATCGTTGATTTTTTTTCCATTGTAACTGGTTTTCCTTTTCTAAACGTCCATTGAATAATCTGCGCGATGCAATGTCAAATTCTGGTTATAAAACGGGTCGCCCGCTGTAATTTCCTGTTCCCACTTTGTCTGTAACTTTTTAATTTCCGCCTGAAACCGCTCCTTCTTTTCATCCGTGTCTTCATAGCCCCTTGACTTGGACTCATAGTGATAAAGCTTTGCATACGGGTTAAACAGAATTTTATATCCTGCCGCGCGTATTTTTAAACAGAAATCAATGTCATTTAACGCCACTTTAAATTCTTCGTCCATGCCGCCGACTTCCTTATAAACAGATTTCTGAACCATTAAGCACGCGCCCGTCACTGCGCTGACCTCACGCTCGCACAGTGAAAACGGATAATACTTTTCGTCCCTGTCCGTAAGGCTCCAAAGCGCATGCGCCGCAAAACCGCCAAGCCCGATAATCACTCCCGCGTGTTGAATCGTTTTATCCCCATAATAGAGCATAGCCCCGCTGGCTCCGGCATTTGGCTTAATTGCGGAAATTGCAAGTTCACGCAGCGCATCCGGATTGATAAATTCCGTGTCGTTATTCAGGCAGAGAATCAAATCTCCTTTTGCCAGATCCACCGCCGCATTATTAATGGCGGCATAGTTAAATTCCCCTTCCCACATCAAAACGCGTATCCGCTTATCTTCTTTTATTACTTTCTTATAAAAAGCAAACGTTTCTTTCTTTTCACTGTTGTTTTCCGCCAAAATCACTTCATAATTGGAATAATTACATTTTTTCAGAGAATCCAGACAGACTTTCAATTCCTCTACATGGTCTTTTGTCGGAATAATGATGCTTATCATCGGCTCTTTCGCCAACTCATACTCTAAATGGTAAAATCCGGGCACATCGGACTGCTTCACTGCGCCGGCTATTTTTTCTGATTTCAGATAATGCCGCAGGCATTCCTCATTGTTTTCATTTAAGCTGTGCACAAACATATTCCGTTTTTCATAAGGCACAACATTTGAAAACAGCGGTTTTGGAATATGCTTAATATGTTCTGCGAAGCGGAACGCCTGTAAGGAAAGATCATACCAGCCATTCCCAAACAAAGTTACGATCTCACCGCTTTTCGCAAGCGTCTCTAACAGGCTCCGCCGGACGGCAAAACATCTTCCCAGATACGGGAAATTCAAAAGCATCTGAAGGCTTGCCTCCGGTTTAAAGAAGGGACGGAACCGTTTATTGTCCGCCCAGTTGTCTTCATCTGAATAGACAAGATCCGCCTGCTTTAAACTTCCCACATGGATTCTGCTCTCATGCAGGGTCAGTTCCCCGCACACTGCAAGCGAAAGTTCATACAAATACTCTGGCCGGACTTTAATATTCCTGCCGGAAAACACAAAATATTCCCCTGCGCTTCCCACCAGAAGATCCGCTATCGTCATCCCCTGCGTCAGCGTCACAAAAGACGCTTGCTTACAAGTCTGTTTTTTCCAGCCGGACTGCTCCACATTTGTCCCTGTTTCCGACACAATGACAAATGAAAGGCGCTTCGAAATGGAATCCTTCCTTTGGCTTTTTAATTCAACTTTTGACGCCGTGTTCCTGCGGCACCATGTCATATACTCCGATTCGTCATTAATGGAAACGCCGAATTTCCTCAGCGCCCGTTTCATCGTATAGCTTACCCCGTAATACTGCATATAATAAATTGCCTTTTGTAATTTGTTTTTTCCCTCTACATCAAAATCACTTCTCATGCCTTCTCCTATTTCTTCCGCCAATAATCCTCAAATGAAAGATTCTTATTGTAAAACGGATCTCCTGCTAAAATTTGTTCCCGATAAGTTTCCTTTATGAGCTGCCTGTCCGTTTCCGGCAGTTCCCCTATCTTCGCCCCTTCTTCCATTCTGCATAACGCATATGGATTGAGCACAATTTGCTTTCCTTCTTTCCGCAGGCAAAAACAAGCCTCGAGCATACGCCCGAAAAAAGACTTTGCCCTCCCCTTCCGGTAAAGGCTAAGCAGTTCTTCTCTTTTTGCCATACATGCGCATCCGGAAATGGCAGATACATTGTGCGCATAATAATTCCTTCCCATATAGCCTGCCGCATCATACCGCTGGCCCTGATTCACTTCTATGGCAAGCGTATCCGCATCTTTCCCGATGACAAGATCGGAGCTTAAAATTCTGTCTTTTGCGTCTAACACCTGCATTCCGGCAAGACCGACGTCCTCCCTTTGGGCAAACATTAAAAGTTCTTCCAGAAACGACGGGGTAAGCGGCTTTATCCCTGCCGCAAGCAACAGCAGATACTCCCCGTCCGCCTGTTCCATCACGGATAGAAGACTTTCCGGCGACGACGCATAATACAATTCATAACTGCCATAAGAAGAACATTTTTCAACGGCGGCTCCTGTAAATGCCGCCTGCCTGCCTGTCCCTCCGAATAAAATCACTGAAATTTCCGGCTTCCCAATTTCATATTCCAGACGGTAATGCGTCTTGCAAATCTGCGCGCTGTGGACTTTTGCGGGATACCCTCTCCGCTGTTCCGCATCGGATACCGCCCGCCGCCCCGCCGCAACCGCATAGGATTTCGAATTAAGGTTCGCGGACGTCGACTGCGCATGGCACCGCCAAAAATAGAGCGTTTTTGGGATATGGCAGACGACAGAAGCCGCATCTGTCAGACGCAAAATCATATCATGGTCTTGGCTTCCGTCACACTCTGGGCGGAACATGCCAACTTTTTCAATCAGATCTTTTTGAAATACGCTTAAATGGCAGATATAATTGACCCCTCTTAAATTGTCAACGGAAAAATCCGGCTTAAAATGGTACGTCACGATTTGCTCAAGCGAGCCGCCTTCAAACGTCACTTCATCCGTATAGACAAACTCTGCGTCCCGTTCCTCAACCGCCTTTGCGCACTCGTAAAGCGCCGAAGGATGGAGCATATCGTCATGGTCAAATAACGCCAGATAATTTCCCGACGCCATTTTGATACAGGCGTTTGTATTTTCTGCTATCCCAAGGTTTTGCCCTAACTTCTGATAGACAATCCTTGCATCTTTTTTGGCATATTCCTTTACGATTGCCCCGACATTCCCATGGGAAGAATCCGAAGCGTCTGCAAGGCAAAGCTCCCAATCCGCATATGTCTGCCCTATAACGGAATCTATCATATCCCGTAAAAACGGCTCAGGCGTATTAAATAACGGCACTAACACGCTGATTTTTATCTTTTTCGTAAAAACCCTTGCCCGCTGTCTGTCCTTTTCTTCCTTTGTCGGCATAATTTTTGTCAGATATTTTCTGGCTTCTTTCCGTTTTCGGTAACGGTTGTTCTCAATCGAATTTTCCACTTTTTGGCTTACGCCTGAAATTCCATTCTGGCGGAGGAATTTGACTGCCTGATACCCTTTCCTTGCCGGATACAAAACAGCCCAGACGGGCGTCCCCTTTAATTTTCTTATGCCGCGGCGCTCCTTCTCCTGCTCTACGTCGTCCGGCCCGTCGTCATGGGTATAGGCGAGAAACTTTACCATATCCCCCAGATCTGTGGAAATTCCCTTTTTTTCCTGCTCTATTTGTTTTCGCATTGCCTGATCTACCGCCATTTAAAACAACCTCTTTTCATAGCTCTATCTTTAACACATATCCGGCTTCATTCTCAAAAACAATCTCCACGTTTTTTTCTGCCAGCACACGTTTCCCATGTTTCTTTTCAAACTCGGTTCCCTTCATCATAACCGTATAATGAATATCCCAGTCATAGTATGCCTGACGCAGTTCTTCCGTCGTATGCCGCCATTCATAAAAATCAGGGAAATCATAGCCGCTTGCGCCTTCATACAAATAGGTCTGCCCATAGTCATTTGTCTCTGTCATAAGCGGAACCATTTTTTCTTCTGAAAGATGGTCTTGGACGTACTGGAATAAATCAAAGGTATTATCCGGCAGCCCGACATGCTCTCCCCTTAAAAAAGACCAGTTTTGCTGATACAATGTAAAAAATGCCGTACTGTGCATGGCGCCCGTAATCTTTTCTGTCGAAGTTACAATTTTATATTCAATCTTCCCGAAGCACAATGCGGCAAACAAAGCAACCATCGCCGTATAGGCAATCAGCGTTTCTTTCGCTTCCTGAAGCATGGATGCGGCCGCCTTTGCCGTCAGCATCCAACAGAGCATCCAAAGCGGATAATAGGTTTTATAATAATAATAAGTGGATACATGATGCGTAAGCGTCAAAAGCAGCATCCCTGCGGTAAATACGAAAAATGCCGCAAAAAACACAGTTTCCGGCGTCACTTTCTTTCTTTTTGCCGTCTGGATTAGGATATAGAGAGTCGGGAAAATTGTCCAGAAAAAATCCATGTACAATTCCGTATAAATTCCGCCCTGATTTCCCAAAGCCCCTGAAATGCTTGTGCCGGAAGCGATAAAGAACCCATACAGGCAATAACATAACCCCATTACGACAGGGAGCAAAAAGACTTCCAGCGCCAAAACCACATTCCGCCGCGTAAATATCCTGCCTTCCCGTTTTGCAATAACAAGCAGATAGAAAAACACAGCCAGAAACGTCACCGGCGCAAACATCATATAACTTGTCATTACGCCAAAACAGCCTAACATCAGCAAAACGGCAGAAATCTTCCTTTCTACCTGCGCTTCTTCATAAAACTGTAAGCTCATCACGAGAAAACCGACAAACATACTGCCTACTGCCCAGTAACCAAAGGAATAGAAATAACTGAAAAACGGATAGCCCATAAAGTAACCGGCCAAAAGAACCACGGCCGCCGCCTTAGAAGCGTTTGTCTTTGCATACCGCCGGATCAGCGCCGCAAAAAACAGCGTCTCAATCCAAAGGAAAAAGCAGTCTCCTAAAATATAGCCTTTATACCAGTCCGCAATACGCACAAATGGCTGGGTCATTTCAATAATCATGGCATTCTGCAAATGCAGAAAATACATTTTCGTGACCTGCTGTGACCGCACAATTTCTGTAGCCTCTTTTAAATGCAGCCCCGCATCGCTGTTATAATAGCAATAATCAAGCTGCGGCGAAAAAACTACTACGCTTATTACGGCAATCGCGGCCGTCACAAGCCCTAAAACCAGAAAATCATATTTTTCCCAGACGTATTTTTGCGTCATGCCTTCTTTTCGGATAAGGAAAGCCATAAAAACCGCAATCACGCCATACACGGCCGCCATGGAATAGAGATTCACCGGAATCCTGACCGGACTTAAAATGCCCGCGCCAATGCTTCCCATGCAAATTGCGGCAAGAAAAGAAATGACCAGCCAAACAAATCCGTTTAAAGGTTTATGCGATTTCCGGAACCTGTATAAATTTATTACACAGGCCGCCAATGCGGCGATATAGCTTATGGTTCCAATGATTGTACCGTGTAACATAATCTTCTCCTTTGGTTATTTCAAAACAATCTGGTTCGGGGTTGTGGAAAAACTGTAAATCTCTGCTCCGTTTGAAGCCATAAGGTAAGTGTTTTTCAGCGTCGTATAACGTCCGCTCCTGTCATTCATCAGCCAGTCCGGCGCATCGAAAAACGCCCCTTTTGCTTCCACTGCCTTATAAAAATCACTTTTTAAACCGCCGTTCCCATGATGCCCCATCTGGATATAATCCGACTTCAACGCGCCGCCATGCGTCTCTAACAGATAATCGCTCATGCGTTTCCCTACGTCTGCGCAAAACAGCATGGATTCTTCTTTCGCCGTTACCCGAAACATCATTGACCCATCATTGAGCAGATCTTTGGACAAATCCTTTACATAATCATCATACGCATTTAACACCTCAAACGCAAGCCCTTCGACTTCAAAAGAATCTCCTGCATGCACATATTGAAGCTGTGGAATATCCAGTTTCAAAAATTCTTCATACACGCCCGTTTCGTCCCAAGGAGCAGAGTCTTTGCATTCCTCCGGAGAAGCCATGTCAACGGCGTATACTTTGTCAATCTTGATTTTTTTCAGATCTTTATAAATTTCCGTAAATGCGCCGATATGATCCTGATGCGGATGCGTAAGAATCCACGCATCGACGTGTTTGCCAAGCCCCCGTATCGTGCGTCTGACATAATCCGCATCCGTCGTCCAGCCTCCGTCTACCACAATCAAATGGCCCTTCATATCTTCCAAAGTGTAAAACATAAGCTGCTGCCCGTCCGCAGATCCATACTGCGTCACAAGCCAGCTTCCATCGTACCTGTTTTTTCCATTCTCCCTGCGGAAAACATGATATTCTTCATTTGCGCCGACAATCTCAAACCCGCATTCCGCCATGCCTTCCGTCACGCCCGCATCGGCAGGGTAGGCAAAGTAATTGCAGTTATCCGCCGCCGCATACCAGCCAAGCGCCGCAAAATTTATCTTGTCACTGTTCATAATCCGGTAAATCTGAAACGCCGCTTCCGTTTCCGTCTTATCGCCGCGCAGCGTATTATACCCGTACGGCAGCAAAATCCCTGCATCGTACTGGCGGACAGAAGACAACAGTTCATTTACCGTAATTAATTTTTTGTGGGAAATGCCATTCGCTTTTGCATCCTGCTCCACCATATCACAGACATTCACTGTCGCCTGCGGCAGATTGTAGTGGTTTTGCTTATGCTCAAACACTGCGCCGTTATAGACGTTCGTCCCTGTCATTCCAACGACAACCAACATCAAAAACAACATCAAATGCCGCCTGATTTTTCCATCTAACTGTATAATCAAAACCACTGCCGTATAGGCAATGATGACCGCCGACGGCAGCAGCCAGAACATTCTCCAGTACACTTCTTTTCCGATACATACTTTCATAATAATTTTTGCAGTAACCGGAAAAAAACAGATGATAAAAAACAATAGCGCATATCCCAAAAACAGAAACCGTTTTTCTTTGTCTTTTTTCTGAATCATCAGATATATCAGACAGGCAAAACAAAGCGCAAACTGCATGCCTGTCCCATTGTAAGAATCATACATTGACTTTACGACATGTAACGTTTCCCTCAAACCAAACCTCCTATCTGATTGCCAGATATATGGCCGAACAGATCATATTGGGCAGACAGCAGAGCGCCGCATACCAAACCGGCCGTAAGTTCCTTTGCCGGAACGCAAACAGTATCCCTAATATGCCAAGCATAACCGCCCCAAGCATAACTCCCATAGAGGAAACCATACAGCAGGCGCTTAATGTAAAAAACAAAAGAACCCAATCCGCCCGCTTCCCCTCCAGCATAAAAATCCGGATCGCAAGATATAAAATCATCGGAAGCAAAATCCCTGCCAGTACCGCCTTGCCCTGCCAAAGCCGGATTAAAAGGAATAACCCGCTTGTCCGCTCGCTATATCCCGCAAAGATATTTAACGCCGCCAAAAGGATTAGAAAATAACCTGTTTTTTCCATATCGCAGGAAAATAGCGCCCGTCCCAACAACGCATATACGGCATAAGCCAGCAATAAAAATAAAATCATAAAAACAGTATGCGTCAGGATTGCCGGATGCGTGTCCGTTATTTTGCTTACCACTGCCGAAAATGCGTAAATCGGTGAGAGCACATAACGGGACGGCAGTTTTTCATAGAGCGTCCCAGTATACGGGCTATACTCCAATATCGTATTTGTAGACAGCGCCGTAGTCGCCGCCGCCACATAAAAGGAATCGTCCGCATTTGCGTACTGATACCGGACATAAATACATGCCTGTCCAAGCAAAACCGCAAATTGCGCCCAGATACAAAACGTAAATTGTTTTACCGCCCGAAACGTTTCCTTAAATATTTCCGCAATGCGGTAAAAATTCCAGATAAGCGAGGCTGCCGCCAGAGCAAACACAATGCCCCCATAAATCTGAATAAGGAGAGAAAGCGGCTGACGAAGCCAAATAAGCGGCAAAGCGGCAAATTCAAACAATCCAAATAAAATCATATAGCCTGCCGCCATCTGCAAAAGCAGGTTGTTTTTTTCTTCTTCTATAAAGCGTGTGTAAAAAAGCCCGAGCAAAAATGGAACTGCCCCTAAAAATACTGCAATAAATGCCATGCTTTTTATCATGCCTTGTTACCTTTCTTTTTTGAATGCCCAGAATTTATTCATTAAAAAATTAATGGGAACACTGATTAGAAGGTTAAATACCGGAGCGATATACTCTGATATATGAACTGCCTGAACCCAAAACAGCATCAGAATGCTATTTAAAAATAATCCGGTAAAAGAATATGAGACATACGTTTTAACCAGCGCCGGAAAGACTGGGCGGCGTTCCCCTTCTTCCAATGTAAATACAAATTTATAGTTCCAAAAAAACGACCATAATACGCTAAGCGCAAACGCAATCGCGGTCGCCACAAGATAATCCGCATCTTTCAGCCAGCCGTGGGACTGCAAAAAAAACAGGGAGGCGGCATAAATCACGTAATGCGCCGCCGTATTGCTCACTCCCACAATGCCGAAACGGACAAACTGCAAAAACGCCTCCTCTGTCTCTTTTGTCTGCCCTTTCCCAAACAGACGGCAGAAAATCCACAGAAACCATAGTGAAACGCGTTCTATCCAATTCCATAAAACTGCTGCTATCCGCGTCATTTTTCTTCTCCATAGCGTAAATCCGCATTTGTTTCTTTTAAAATATAAATTGGGCGTTTTTTTACTTCAAGATAAGTTTTTGCCAAATAAGAGCCTAATATTCCCATACAGAAAAGTTGTATTCCGCCGATAAATATAATAATGCAAACCATAGACGGCCAGCCAAACGCGGAACCGCCATAGAGAAGCTGCCGCGCGATAATAAAAAGAATCGCAAACACTGCCACAACGCACATCATTACGCCTAATACCGCCGAAATTGACAATGGGAGCGTTGAAAATGCCACAATCCCATCTATCGAATATAAAAACAATTTCCAAAAAGACCATTTCGTTTCCCCTGCGGCGCGTTCCACATTTTCATATTCCAGCCACTTTGTCTGAAATCCAACCCAGCCAAATAACCCTTTGGAAAACCGGTTATATTCTCCCATCGACAAAAGCGCATCGACAAAAGCGCGGTTCATCATGCGGAAATCCCTTGCGCCGTCTACAATGTCAGCCTTCGAAATCCGGTTCATAATCCGATAAAAGCGCCTTGCAAAGAAAGAACGGATCGGCGGCTCGCCTTTTCGGTTTACGCGTCTTGTCGCAACAGAATCATAACCTTCTTCTACGACAGCGCGGTACATCTCTGGAAGCATAGAAGGCGGGTCTTGCAAATCAGCGTCCATAATGACCGTTAAATCTCCGCCAGAGTATTTTAAGCCTGCGTAAATCGCAGCTTCTTTTCCAAAATTCCGCGAAAAAGAAAGATATTTGACGCTGTTATCTTTTGATGCAAGCTCTTTTAGGACAGAGAGCGTTTTGTCTTTTGAACCGTCATTGACAAATATAAGCTCAAAATCAACCTCTTGCATAGAAGCCATAATATGCTGCATTTCTCTATAGAATATGTGTAAAACAGCTTCTTCGTTGTAACACGGGATAATTGCCGTCAGTCTCATAGTCCACTCCTAAATTTGGTAAAACCTGTAATATAAACCATATTATTATACCTTCTATTGGGATTTATGTCAAATACAGCATAGCAAATGCGGCCGGATGCAGCAAAAAACCGTAAGAAAAATAAAAAACATTATTTTTCTTACGGTCTCTTTCGCTCTCTAAAAATATTTTTAATCAAACAGCATCATTCCCGCTAAAAAAGCGTTATGGTTTGCCTTGTTCTTGTATGGTTTTTATGAATTTTCGCTTCTTACGCCTCCCCTTGCGGATTTATCCGTTATAATTCCCGTTATATGAAATAACTATTGCGGCAGGGAGGTGTTTTTATGGATTTAAACAGCGGGCTGGATTATTTTATCGCCATTTCCGGTTTTCTGATTATCCTCGTTAGTTTTGGGTGGAACATTTACGATGTGTTTTTACGGAAATCATCGCATCACACCCACTCTGATGATTCGGACTCTGTCATTCGGTAACCCACGCCGGATTCTGTAAAAATATATTTCGGCTCTGACGGGTTATCTCCTATTTTCCGGCGGATATTCGTCATATTGACGCGGAGAATTTTATTGTTCCCAAATGTATACGGACCCCAAATCCGTTCCAATAACATTTGATAGGTGATAACCTTGCCGGAATTTCTGGCTAAGTATTCCACTATGCGGTATTCCACCGGAGTCAGATGTATCTGCGTATTATCATGAAGCACCATTCGTCTTTCAAAATCCACTTTCAGGCTATTCGCCTGATAGATGGATTTTGCGCCATATTTCTTCCGGTAACGCAATGCGCATCGGATACGCGCCAAAAGTTCTTCTATCCCAAACGGCTTTGTAATATAGTCGTCAGCTCCGGCATCCAGCGCTACGACTTTATCCCGCTCTTTTGCCCTTGTGGAAACCACAATCAACGGGGAATCCGTAAGATTACGGACTTTTTTTATAAGAGTAATCCCGTCCATATCCGGAAGGACTACGTCCAACAGGATTAAGTCGGGACAGATATTTACCATCTGCGTAATCCCGTCTATTCCTGTTTGGGCTGTATAGCATTTATATCCTTTTTGGGTAAATGTTTTTTTTAAATAATACTGCACTTCCTTTTCTTCATCAATGGATAATATTTTAAACTTATTTCCTACCGCCATTCTTATAACCTCCTGTTTTGATCTTGTCTGCAGTCAAAACAGAAGGTTTCTTTTTTCCGTCTATCCAGTGAATATAAGTTATCATTTGAAATATTTGGAACAGGACGCCGTTCTTTTGGGACTGCCGCTTTGCGGGCAGTAAAAAAACAAATAACAGCCATGCGAGAAGAAATAGCAAAAGAGGCGTTCCCCGCACAGCCTCCTGAATAGAAGACGAAATATTGTCCGTTTCCGCCTGACTGAGAAAATCAGCCAAGTCCTCTATATTATCTACGGCCTGTAACGCGGGCTGCGCGCCCAATCCTTTTAAAACCGCCGCCGTTTGGGAACTGGACGCCATACTGACTGAATCAAGCTGTCCCAAAACCACCAATGCAAAGAAAATAGCTGCCACTATGCAGAATGTTTTTTTTCGCATATTCCGATTCTACCTGCCTTTGGAAACTTATATTTCGCGGGACTATGCCAGTCTGGATAAGGCGCGCCGGCAGACTTCATTTTACAATATCCTGCGCATGTCCGCCGGCTTTCCTGATCCTATTATTGTTTTGCGCTGACCTTATAGTTTTGTCCCTTTTTGTTTTATCGGATATTTTTTCGCCTTTCTGTAGGTTCTAACTTTCATTTTTTCATTTCTTTTTAATGTCAAACGGTAAATGATTGAAACGTTTTCGGTTCTGTTACTTCCTTGGCGTTTGTATCCGGCTCTTTTGATTCTGCCCCTTCCTTAGCTTCCGTATCCGGCGCTTCTGGCTCTGTTCCTTCTATGGCTTCCGTATCCGGCGCTTCTGGCTCTATTCCTTCTATAGCTTCCGTTTCTGGCGCCTTTGGCTCTGTTTCTTCCGTCGTTTCTATAGCTGGAGTTTTATCTTCTGCTTCATCTGCGGTTTCCGTTTCCGGAGTTTTATCTTCTGTCCCTTCTGTCGTTTCCGTATCGGTTGGACTTTCCTGACCTGAATTATCCTGTCCGGCATCTGGAAGCTCTGTTTCTGTCGTCTCGGTATCAAATAAGCTTTCTTCGTCAATCCCTACCGGATTCACAGAAGCATTAATCGTAATAGAAGGTTCGTTTGAGTATTTACTGTAAACTTTTGGTTCCATTGAAAGGATTGCCTTAACGCGGAAGGAATACTCCACTCCGTTCATAAAATAATATGTCGGGCTGTTTGTTTCATTTTTATCTTCATAGCTATTGCAGCTATAGGTTAGCTGATCTGTCACTGTTTTAATTTTTCTATAGTTACTTTCATTCTGCGGTTGAACATAAATAATGTATTTGAGCGCATTCTGACATTTTGTCCAGCTAAGCGCCACTTTTCCATTTTCTATTTTTACGGATAATTGTATCCTTGAGAGTTGATCTATGGGTTCTGAATATTTTCCGTAATAATTGGTTCCATTTACCGTGACATATGCGCGCACTTTATAATAATAAGTGACTCCGGATACCGGAGCAGTGTCGGAATAAGATGTTTTGCTTCCATCTACGGTTCCAACTTTTACATATATTCCATTTTCCTGCGTAGAGCGGACAATCTCAAACCCGGAAACGTCTGACATTTTCTTCCATGCAACTTTGATTACATTTCCGGTGACGGAACTGTTATCATCATTAATTTCAACCTGTCCTGTGGATACGATGGCGGACACAGCCGGTGAAAATTCCCCATACAGTTTTTCCCTCTTGTCAGGGTTTGATTTTTGCGGCGCTTCTTTATACATACGCACCTTATATTGATAGCTGATTCCTGTTGTCAATTTTTTATCCGTATAGCTAAGTGTAGTATTGCCGGAAATCGTTTTTATAAGCTGTCCATTCCGGTAAATTTCATATCCATCTCCGGTATTTAATTTCTCCCACTGTATCTTTAGGCTTGTTGTCGATTCCGGTTCAATTCCCGTGATTTCTGCCACGTTTAGCTTGGATTTCATTTTGGTTATCTTTGATTTTTTGAAACCGCTGATTTTATTCCATTTTTTAATATTGGTATAGGAAAGCAGTGGATCGGTAAATTTAAAGGATTCTTTCGTATCAATATATTGAAACACATGCCATATCAAACGTTTTTGCCGCCAGTTGTTGCACAGGCCCCAATGATAGCCAAGGTTCATTTCTGATGGATGGTCAAATTCCCTGCCATAAATAAAGGCTTCTATCATGCTGTTGCTTTCACTGATATAATATGCGTAAGCATATGCCGCCGCCTGCACAGCCTCTCCTTTTGTTGAGTTAAAGGACTGTTCGGAAAGCATAATCGTGCATTTTTTCCCAAATTTATTCTTTGCATACTTCGTCAAGACTTTAATGTTTTTAAAATTTATAATTTTCGCATTTGTTGAATTTGCCGCCTGCGTATCGTCCCAGAATACAGGGTCGCTCATACCCTGAGGATACGCATGGTACGCAATCTGAAAATTGATTTTTCCCTTACTTTTCAATTTTTCATAGAATTTATCCAATGTCGCCTTGGCCGTAAAATATCGTTTGCCAGAACCGTCGGCGTCCACATTCCAATTATAATCTAAACTAATATAGACTTTTGCATTTTTATTGACGCTTTTTACTGCGTTATAGCAAATCCGAAACGTCCTTGCATAATTTTCCATATAGCTGTCTAAACTTTTATTTCCGCCGTAATTCCAGACACAGGCGCTGTTTACTTCATTTCCTATTATCCAGCCGCAGACTAAATTTTCTTTTTCGCCATACCGCGTTGCCAAAAAGGACATGACAGCTTCCAGCGCCCGGCATCCTTTTGACGTTGATGTTTTAATTGAAGAATACAGTGTATATGTATACCCGCCAAACTGCATCGCCGCAGTGCCTGTGGAGGCAGAATCTTTGGGCAATAGCAGGATAATCGTTACCCGTACGCCTTCCGCATTATATTTACGCACCACCTCATCGTTTCTGATAAGCTGGTCATTGTCAAAATAATATGTTTTATTTTTATATTTATAAGCGATTTTGTTTGCGGCTTTCTCATTCATAATAGAATTTAATGTCCAGTTGATTACAGCATGCTGTGTCCCAAGCTCTAAAGAATCTTCCACGTCTTCTACCTGAAGGCCTTTTTTGGAAGACGCCGCAGGGCCTTTGCCTTTAAATGTCGCAAGCGCTTCCGGATTGGTGATGTATTTTACATCGCTGACGATTGTATATTTGCCGCCCTTTTTATAGGCAACTGCAAATTTCTGGAACAGCATGGAACTGTCATATTCTGCTTTAAAAGTAACCGTTCCTTTTTTGGTTTTTACGGAAGCAATGCTTTTTGCCCCTGTTTTTCCCGTCTCAGAGGCATTGGCGTCGAGCTTTAATAAGTATAATTTTTTGCCCATTGCGCTTGTTTTTGTTTTCACTTTCGCTTTGACTGTCAGTTTACTTGCGCTGTTCGTCAGTTTGCAAGAACTCACAGACACGGGCTGGCTTTGCGCATATACTGTGTCAGATTGCGGCGCGGCCATAATAATTCCCGCTAAAACAAGAATAGCCGCTGCAAATAATTGGAAACGGCTGTTTTTTTTCTTTTGCATATCTGTACTCCTTTTCTTTCATTTTTAGAATAATTTTGCAGGATACACGCCCTGCGCGGTCAATTGGTGAATCGAATCGATTACGCTCTGTTTGTCTTCCTGATACGTTACGCCAAACCATTTGTCATTCGTCTCTAACACTTTCACTGCCGCCCGTTTCTCTTGCAACAGCCCATTGATGATTGCCGGAAGAAGGTATTCCGACTTAAGATTGCCGGACCCGGACTCTTTCAAGAACTTTTCAAAACCGCTTTCTAATTCTTCAAAGAACTCTGGTTTCAGCCCCCACATATTCATGGAAACATATTGATCTTCGCTTACCGCAACAGAATTTCCGGCTTCGTCTAACGCCAAAAGACTGCCGTCTTTTCTCTTAATTTCATAAGTCTCTGCGACTTTTATAAGCATTCCATTCTGATCCACTTCACATACGCCTCTTGTTACGCCGCCATTTTCACTTAACGTATTTTTTAAAATAAACCCCGCCATGCAAATATCGTTCAAATCCGGCGTTATCTCTGTATGCGCGACAAGATAGTCATGCAGTTTCACAAAAGATTCTTTGCCATAATAATCATCTGCATTTATGACAACGAAAGGATTTTGAATCAGATCTTTTGCCGCAAGCGCCGCTTGCCCCGTTCCCCATGGTTTTGCGCGGCCATTTGGGACATGGAAACCGGACGGGAGGTTCTCTAGCTCTTGATATGCGTATTTCACTGGGATTATTTTCTCAATCCGGCTGCCTATAATTTCTTTAAAATCCTTTTCTAAATCCCTGCGGATCACAAAAACCACTTCATGAAAGCCTGCCTCTATTGCATCATAAATGGAATAATCCATTAAAATTTCCCCACTTGGACCTACTGCCGCTAACTGTTTAATCCCTTCCCCAAATCGGCTGCCTAAGCCTGCCGCCATAATTAATAGTGTCGTTTTTACCATAAAAACCTCCTTATCGAGATGTCAGTTCAAATAGCTCTTTTATCCGTCTTTTGTCCTCAAACATATTATGATATTGAAAAAATTGATACTGTTGTAACAATTCCTGATATTCCCCGTCTCCCGGCAGCCCACGCATTTGATAGGTTTCGTCCAAAAACCCATTCAGATTAATTGCGGGAATTTTTTTCTGAAGATTTAACAAATAACGGTTATAAACCGGAAGCTCCAATCCGATTGCATCTAACAGATAGCTTCCAAGATAATTAAGGCTAAGATACTTCTCCTCCTCTGCCTTTAAATCGTAATTCGCCCATAGGACATAAGGAGTAAGGAAACGTTTCTGGTAACGGCTTAGAAAATTTTCCGGCGTTTCCGGTTCCATAACCTGTTCATAAAAATCATCTTCTAAACTCGGCTGATGGTCTCCAAATAAGAGAATCACAGTATCTTCTTCCACTTGTGAAAAATACTCTAACAATTCATGAAATGCCTTGTCAGACTCTTGCATTAAACTTAAAAACTGCTCTGTTTGAGGAAATTGGCCAGCATACTCTGTAAGTGAAACGGAGCTTTCATAATTTTCTTCGTCATAACCTCCATGATTCTGCATAGTAATATTAAATAAAAATAATTTTTCACCTTCTGCTTTTTCTTCATAAAGCTGAATGATTTTCTTATAATTGGATTGATCGGAAGCATATTTACGGAGTTTTTTTGTTTTCAAATCCTCCCTGCCATAATATTCATCAAATCCATAAATTTGATAAACTGAAGGGCGGTTATAGTTATCCTTCCGGTACGGGTGGTAAGCCACTGTCCGGTATCCGTTATTTTTTAATATAGATACGATAGAAGAATCCCCTTCATCTACATACATTTGATATGCCACCGTCCCTGCAGGGACATACGCCATAGAATTTCCCGTTAAAAATTCAAATTCTGAATTTGCCGTTGCCCCGCCAAAAACGGAAGTATACACATAGCCTTTAGCAGCTTCGTCTGTCATTTGCGAAAAGTAAGGCAGCATTGGCTCTGAGGTTTGAAACTCTCCCAATACCGATAAATCTGAAAATGATTCATTCATCACCACAATGAGATTCTTGGGCTGACGCTGGGGTTTCACCGTTTCCCTGCCTGCGTTTTCCGCAATAGATTTTACACGCTCCACAGAATATCCTTCGGGTTCTTCCACATAGAGATAACGGAGGCTGTCTACTGTGCTCAACAGATAGCCGCTTGTCTGATACGTTAAGTCAAACCGGAAAAAGTTCAATCCTGTAAAACCTGCCTTTTCCAGTAAATCGCCTTTTAGCATACCATAAAAAAGAAAACCTGTACACCCCGTTGTGAAAAGGATATAAGACGCCCTTTTTTTCCAGCCGGAAAATTTAAAATCCATCTTTATGATCCATAAATTACAAAGAAGAATCAAAAGACCCATCAGAATCATTTCCATAGTTGGATGGTACTGAAACTCCCCCGCCACTGACATCGCCGTGAAAAAAGATTTTATATCCATAAGCATAATCGGCTGTTTCCGAAACTGAACCACAAACGCATTTGCCACTGCCAGAAGATATATGGCGGAATTTGTCAAAAGCAGCGTAATCCGAATATGGTTGCTTACCGCAAATACAACCGCATAAAGCAAGTGCCAAATACATAGATTCAATATCGTGATCTCGATCCGGTTTTCCATTATCGTATGAAAATTACCCGAAATCCTTTCGAATACATAAAAAGCCAGAAACGGCATAATGCAAAAAGACAGGACTGCGCTTATTTTTGACAACCGCTTGTCCTTGATCTTGCCTTTCCATACAATTATGCCGCATATTAAAACTGACAGTAACGCATATTCCATCACGGGCGTTGCCTGATACTTGTAAATCAAATTTCCAACATAATCTTCTTGTGGAAGCATAAGGTGTTTCACGGATATTAACAGTAATAACAGCAACATGGCTGTGACGCAAGAAGCTTGCAGACGGTGTTTATCTAATTTTTGAAACATGCCCCATTATTACCCCTTTAACCCTTTGCGTATGCAAGCATTGCATCTTTTAATTCCGTTAGCGCAGAGAGACTCTTATCCATGGCTTCTTCTTTTACCCCAAAATAGAATTTTATTTTAGGTTCCGTCCCTGAAGGCCGAATACAGCACCAAGCATGATTTTCCAGCTCATAATACAAAACATTTGACGAAGGAAGCCCTGTGCCCGTTACTTTACCTGTTGCCATGTCTTTCCTTGTATCATTATTGTAATCCCTGACAGCCATAACAGTCAGGCCTGCCAATTCTTCCGGCGGCTGATTACGCATTTTATCCATCATAGATTGAATTTGCTTTGCCCCATCCATTCCTTTTAGGGTAATAGTCTCCAACCCTTCCTGATAATAGCCATACCGCTCATACATATCCAACATTGCGTCCCATAACGTCATTCCCTTTTTTTTCCACCATGAAGCCACTTCGCACAATAACATGACTGCCACACAGGCATCCTTATCCCTTGCATAGGTCCCTGCCAAACAACCATAGCTTTCTTCTAAACCAAACAAATACTGATATGTTCCCTGTTCTTCAAAAAACTTTATCTGTTCCCCGATATACTTAAATCCCGTTAAAACTTCAATTAGTTTCACATGATATTTGTCAGCAATTTCTTTTGCCATATCGGTCGTCACAATCGTTTCAACCAATGCCGGATTCTTAGGCATAGTCCCTGTTGCGGCTCTTTCGCTTAAAATATATTCCGCGATTAGCATACCAGACATATTTCCCGTAAAACTGACATATTCACCGGATTTTGTATCCTTACAATATACGCCCAGACGATCCGCATCCGGATCTGTCGCAAGCACAATATCTGCATTTACCTTTTCTGCCAACTGCAATGCCAGTTCAAATGATTTTGGCGATTCTGGGTTTGGATATGCCACTGTAGGAAAATTTCCATCTGGCTTCTCTTGTTCAGGCACGACATAAACCTGTGTAAAACCCAATTCCTTTAACACCCGCCGCACCGGAAGATTGCCTGTCCCATGGAGAGGGGTATACACAATTTTCATATTTTTTGCCTGAGCATGGATAATTTCCGGATGAATGGATTGCTTTTTTAATTCTTTCATATAAAGATCATCAATTTCATTTCCAATCACCTGATATAAGCCAGCTTCAATGGCTTTTTCTTCCGTCATTGTCTTGACTTCAGAAAATTCTGCTACTTTTGCCACTTCCTTTAATATATTTTTATCATGCGGCGGCGTTATTTGCGCCCCATCTTCCCAATACACTTTATATCCATTATATTCCCGTGGGTTATGGCTTGCCGTAATTACAATTCCTGCCATACAGCCCAAATAACGGACTGCAAAAGATAATTCAGGCGTAGGGCGCAATGTATCAAATTTATAAGTTTTAATTCCATTCGCATTTAAACACAATGCAGCTTCTTTTGCAAACTCCGGCGACATGATTCTCGAATCAAATGCAATCGCCACTCCCTTCTTTTGCCCATTTTGCGAAAGAATGTAATTGGCAAGACCCTGCGTCGCTTTCCGCACAGTATATATATTCATTCGGTTTGTGCCGGCCCCGATTACGCCACGCAGTCCCCCTGTCCCAAATTCTAACTGCTTGTAAAACCGATCTTGGATTTCTTTTTCATCGCTTTCTATGCTTTTTAGTTCAACCTTTGTCCCGTTGTCAAAATAATCATCTGCGCGCCATTTGTGATATTCTTCTAAGTATCCCATTTTAAGCCACCCTTTCTTTTCTTTTCTATTTTGTACAATGTTTATTAAATTTAGATTAGAAAAACGAATTAATTTTAGCCAGAACCAACAGTGGACGCGATAATTTCCATATTGCCTTTCAACCGAACCTTTCCAAAGCCATATGGCAATATCATATGAATTCCTTTTTTTACTATAGTCCCATTTATGCTTCCGCTTCCTTCCAAAACACTCATCATCAAAAAAGGATATTTCTGGTTAAACTCGAGTTCTTTCTCTAAAACTAACTTCCATACCCGGTAACTTTCGCATGTAATCAGTTCATTCCAATGATTTTTTTGCATACCAGAAGTTTCTATGACGCTATTTTCCACCGGCTTTGCAGGAACTGTAATCACATCTATGCTTTGCTGTAGATGAAGCTCTCTTGGAGCGCCGCCACTTAAGCGGCCATAATCATATACCCTATAAGTGACGTCACTGTTTTGTTCTGTTTCATAAATAAGCAGGCCGCCTTTAATCGCATGCACACACCCCGGATCTATCTGTACAAAACTCCCTTTCCTAACAGGAACTTCACGAACAAATTCAAACCATTTTCCCTCTTGAATCATTGTTTTTAGTTCCGGTTTGTCTGCCGCATTATGCCCCAGAATAAGGGCGGCATCATCCCTGCAATCTAAAATATACCAACATTCCGTTTTGCCTAAAGCGCCACACTCATGTTTCCCCGCATACTCATTATCTGGATGCACTTGTATGCTTAAATCCTCTTTTGCATCGATAATCTTTACCATCAAAGGAAACCGGCTGCTTTTGTAATTTCCAAACAGTTCCGGCTCTTTTTCCCACAATTCTGACAGCCGTTTTCCCTGATAGGAACCGGAAACGATTTCACAATCGCCTTTTTCATGCGCAGAAATGCCCCAGCATTCTCCAATATCATCTCCCTCAACTTCATATCCGAAATCGTCCCTTAATCTTGTCCCGCCCCAGATATTATGTGTAAATACTGGTGACAAAAATAAAATTTCTTTCTTTGGCATAAAAATTCCTCTCAATTTTCACTAGAACCGTCAATAAACGAATAACATGAAAAGAAAAGGAGAATCTGAAGATCCCCCTTTTCAATTATTATTTAGATATATTCATTGCGGCTGCTCTCTTTCAGATATTCTAATACCTTTTTAATATCTGCTGTATTTTCCTTATTGCAAATCAATGTCGCATCCTCAGTATCTATTATAATCAAATCCTGTATCCCAATCGCGGCTATCAGCTTCTTGTTCCCTTGAATAATCGTATTCTTACAATCTATTGTGATAATATCCCCATCAGCAACATTTCCGTACTCATCAGATGCTCTGATTCTGCCTACAGCAAGCCATGACCCTACGTCATCCCAGCCAAATTCACCCGGTAAAATATATATTTTTTCGGCTTTTTCCATGATACCATAATCTATCGAAATTGGCTCAAACTCCGAGAAATTTCTCTCAAGAATTTCTTCTTGTTTGTCTAAACCTATAAATTTTTGGATATTTTTTAATCCACTCCATGTATCCGGCATATATTTCTGAAAATTTGATAAAATTGTTGAAACTTTCCAAACAAACATTCCACTATTCCACAGATATTCTTTTGACTTCAAATATTCTTTTGCCAGCTCTATCGCCGGCTTTTCCACAAAACGATCGACCGCATACGCATGTCCCTCTTTAACTTGTGGATTAAATTTAATATATCCGTATCCCGTTTCAGGATAATTCGGCGTAATCCCGACTGTCACGAGATTTTCATCTTTTATTGCAATCTCACAAGCTTCTTTCAATGTATCAAGAAAAATTCCCTGCTCCTTCATCAAATGATCGGAGGGCAGCACCATCATAACCGCATCTCCATATTTCTTTTCCATATGAACTGCTCCAAGCCCAATACATGGAGCCGTATTTTTTCCAACTGGCTCACAAAGTATATTTTCTTCCGGAATCCCCGGGAGCTGTTCTAATATCAGATTTTTATAACGGCGGTTCGTCGCTATATAAATATCTTCTAATTCTACCAGATCGCGAATCCGCTCAACTGTCAACTGTATCATCGTCTTTCCATCATCTGTCAGTGATAGAAATTGTTTTGGCAGATTTGCGCGGCTTTTCGGCCAAAAACGCTCTCCCCGCCCTCCTGCCATAATAAGCGCGGTTTTCTTCATGGATAAACCTCCCACTATTTTATATTATAACTCACAGTTTTAAATATCATACATCAGAAACCAATATTTGACAAGACTTCCGCTATTGTCCTGCTGGAAACCATCGTACTGTATCCATTTTTTTTGCCAATAATTTTCCCTGCTTTGCGGGATAGCCCATTAAAACCGCCGCCCAAACTATATGTGAATCCGGAACCGCATATTTTTGCAGCAATTCTCTAATTTCCGGTTCATCGCTAATCTGATGAAGCGTATTCTGCCATACCGAACCTATTCCATATGACTGCGCGGCCAACATCATATTTTCTGCTGCGCATGCGCTGTCTTGAATAGCATTTTTGTTTTTCCTGTCATTCGACACCAATATTACAGCATTCGGATTTTGAAATCCATAGAAATAGACTTTTTTCTCTTTTGCAACTCTGGCTGTGGTCTCTTTAAGATTGGAAATCTGCTCTTGATCCTGAATCACTGTAAATCTCCATGTCTGCAAGTTATGCCCACTTGGAGCGTAAATTCCACACTGCGCTATCATCTCTAAATAAGCTTTTGGTATATTCTGTTCTGTGAACTCTCTAATGCTCCTCCGGTTTAAAATAGTCTGGACAGTGTCATTCATCATTTCTTCGGCGCCGTTCTCTTTCCATAACCGATACAGTTCTGTCCGGTTCAATTTATTCATTCGGTTTCTTGGAAGTTTTTGAATTAGCACATACTGTTGTGGCAGCTTATAACGCTCCATACGGTCCGCTAAAAATTTGACCAATTCTTCTTTATGAAATTCAGTTCCTTCTAATACGACATACAGTATTGGAACCCTGCCAAGTATTCCCTCCGGATCATCCGCCCCAATACAAGCGCATTCTCTAATTTCTTCAAACTCTGCCGCAATATTTTCCACTTCAACCGGAGAGACTTTTTCACCACCGACATTAATAATGTCATCTGCCCGTCCAAGCATATAGACATAGCCATCTTCATCGGTATATACAATATCATTCGTATAAAGCCATCCGTCCACTAAAGTTTCAGCCGTCTGTTTGGGTAAATGGAAGTAACCTTTCATCTGCATTTTACCCCTTAACGCCATTCTTCCAGCCGTGTCAATATTATGCGCTTTAATGGCATTGCCCTTTTTATCCACCACTTTTAATTCCACTCCATCTACAGGTTTTCCAATAGAAGTTAGTTTATCCGGATTTATTGAAACATTTAAAAAAATAGCGCCGCCAGTCTCCGTCGAACCCCATGTATTGTAAATGAATGTGTCTGGAAGTTCTTTTACAAGTTTCTTTTTCATATCATAAGACAGCGAGCCTGCTCCAATCTCTATATATCTCAATTTACCCATAACCGTCGCAAACTGATCCTGCATTTGACGATAAACCACTTCTATTGAAGCGGGCACACTTACCAATCCAGTACATTTATATTCTGAAATATTGACTTCCAATTCTTTCGCAAAAGTAAATCCATTCTGAATAACAATGGAAGCGCCTATATAAAGCGCTGTCCGCAATACTCTCATTCCGACAGAATGATTGAGCGGAAGCGGAAGCAAAACCTTATCTGAGCTTTTCATGCCGATTCCGTTCCATGTATTATGCGCGCTTGCATAAATATTTGAATACGTCAACATGGCGCCTTTTGGCTTGCCCGTTGTCCCTGTCGTAAAAAGTATTTCTGCCACTGATTCCATGTCTGGTATCTGATAAATAAGTTTTTCGCCTTCTTTAAATTCTGCCGCTTTAACTGATTCAGAATACAATTCCTTTAAAGAGGCTTTATTGATATTTTGCTGCTCCCAACTATTTAGCGTTCTATCTGTTAATAGTAATTGGGGAGCGATAAATTCGTAAATTTCTAATATGTTTGTATCTTTAGCTGTTTTATCTAACGGAACAGAAACTGCTCCCAAAAACTGTATCGCCAGCCACGCCACCACATAGTCTTGTTTAGAAACGGCTGATATCATGATTAAATCGCCTTTTTTTATTCCGTATATAGTTTGCAGCCTATATGCAAACGCCTTAACCTGTTTTGTTAAAATACGATACGTTAATTGATGTTTTTTAAACCCCACTGCCAGCTTATCTGGCTCTTCCACTGCATGCGCCAATATCGCTTCAACGATTGTCCGATACATTTTACACCCCATTTTCCAGATTCTAACTTAATCTTTCTACCATTTTTGCCATACTGGCAATAGAATTAAAATTCTCCTCTATAATTTCCTCATATGGAATAGTTATTCCAAATTCAATAGTGAGAACTGCGATAATTCCAGTCAGTGTCAATGAATCCAGTATTCCATCGTCCACTAATTCATCGGATGCCTGAAAATCAATTTCCGGATACTCTTCTTGTAATAATTTCAAAATTTTTTCTACCATAAATACATCTTCTCCTATGCTTATTATTTATTGTTAGTTTAACACATATAACCTTACGATTACAAGCAATATTCATACATACTATAGAACCGGAGTAAGAATCACTCTCTTTATATACGATTTGCCATTAAAAACTTCTTGCATGAAAAACTAATTTATAGTATCCTAAAATCAACAATTATATTCAGGTGGTTAAAATGAATTATTTACAAAAATTGACGAAACGTAAATATATGAAATATATTTTATATACAATATATTTCATATATTTCTTATATCGTAAATATATGAAAACCATAATAAAATCAATTTCCTTTATTATCATCCTTTGTTTTATGGTTTTAGGCGTTAGAAATATACTCGCCGTTCCAAAATCAGCCATAAATGAGAAAACAGGCATACATGACATTCATAAATATCCTAATTCCTATGATGTTTGTTTTATTGGCAGAAGCACTGTAATTTCTAATATATCCTGCCAGGAATTATATGAACAATATGGCATAGCTGGAGTCACTGCCGGAGTGTCTGGACAAATTTTTCCTATGTCATTGTATACATTTGAAGAAGTTATGAACTACCAATCTCCAAAAGTCGTTTTTTTAGACACCAGAATTTTATTTGAAAGCGCCAAATCTGAAATGAAAAGCTATCAAGATGAAGCCGCTTTACATTTTACACTTGATGACATCAAAACATTATCCATTAAAAGAAAAGCTTTGGAAAAAGCAAAGTTATATAACGAAGAAATTGACGAATGGGATTACTATTCAAAATTATATTATTCCCACGATAATTGGAAAAATATTTCCCAAAAAAACTTTTTAAAATATGATGACAAATTAACAACAAACATGCATGGCAATACATTATATCTTGACGTTGCCAATAACATCCAAAACACATATGCCACCAGCAGGCGTGAAGAAACGGCAGTAATTACAAGACAAACACAGAAATATGTATCAGACATGCTAAAAATATGCGAAGAATCCGGCTCTGACTTAGTACTGCTTACAGGTTATGTTCATTCAACTAAAGCCCAACATCATGCCGTTACTGAACTGGCTCATCGGCTAAATTTAAAATTTCTAGACATCAACCAATTCTTGATTAAAACAAATTTTGACTATAATATGGATCTTTATGATGCAGTACATTTCAATCTTTCAGGCGCAATCAAGATGACACATCTGATTGGAGATTTTTTAACGAAAAATTATAAATTTTCAGACAAAAGAAATGAGGATGCTTATTCGCGTTATGAAAATTACCGGGTAGAATTTGACCAGCATAAGAGATATCTTTCTTCTAAACAAAAGTTACTTTCTTCTGTTTCTTTTTACGACTATTTACAAACTCTTAAAAATCTTAACACTGAAGAAAATATTATTTTTATAACCATATATGGTGATGCTATGAATAAATTGACTTTAAAAGAAGCTCAATTACTTCAAGATTTAGAATTACGCGCCAATCTATATGGAAAAAAAGACGGAAGCTATGCAGCCGTAATTTACAAAGACAATATTCAAGAAAAATTTAACTTTTTAAATGCCGTAAAAATTGAAGATGAGATTGGCAAACTAGAATTTGAGATATCCAGCGGCGGAACTAAGAGCGGTGAGCGCTCTAGTATTTTAATTAACGAAAAAGAATATTTTTCAGGAGGAAAAGGCTTTAATTTCTTTATCTATAATACCGAATTTGAACAAATTTTAAATACTTGTTATTTTGATACCACTTCAACCGTAAATCCTTCCCAGAGTAGGAATAAATCACTCCTAACAATAAACAAGCAAGAAGAAACTGCGCCTAATGTTTGGGAAAGTGTAGAATAAGGATAAATTATGACAAATTTTATATCTGTATATTTTTTTATTTTTTTTATCATAACATTATTTTTATATTTTTTATTCCCAATTAAATACCGATGGTTCCTCCTTTTAACTTCAAGCATATTTTTCTATTCTTCTGCAGGAGTTGACTCTCTAATCTTCTTAGGGCTGGCTGCCATAACAGCATATGCAATAGCCCGTAATATAGAGGATGTATATTCTGAGCAGAAAAATAATAAAAAAACTGCAAAAATGCTTTTAGTTTTAGGAATCGGCATCATACTTGTTATGCTATTATATGCTAAAATAGGTTCCTCTATTACAGATGCCATTACAAATATTTTTACTCTAAAACAAATTGGGTTTCGTGAAATCATACCATTAGGCATTTCATATTACACATTTTCCATTATAGGTTATATGCTAGATGTGTATTGGAAAAAAGAAAAAGCAGAACATAATTTTTTTAAATTCTTATTATACATGATTTATTTTCCTCATATTATACAAGGTCCTATTCCTCGCTATAAAAGATTAGCCCCGCAGCTTATTGAAGGACATAAATTTAGTTATAAAAATTTATGTTATGGTTTACAGCGAATCATTTGGGGATACTTTAAAAAAATGGTTATTGCTGATCGCTTTGCTTTATTAACACATGAAGTATTTAATAATTATTCTCAATATGAAGGTTTCATTTTTATAGTAGCCGCCGTTTGTTCCTCAATAGAGTTATATTGTGATTTTTCCGGCTGCATGGATATTGTTTCTGGAATTTCAGAAATAATCTCCATTCATTTAGACGAAAATTTCCGTAGACCTTTTTACGCTAAGGGGGCTGCTGAATTTTGGCACAGATGGCATATTACGCTTGGCTCGTGGTTCAAAGATTATGTATATATGCCTCTTGTCAGTAATCGAACTCTAGCAAAATTATGTCAGAAATCCAAAAAAACTATAGGAAACAGGTTTGCCAAAAATCTAATGACCGTTTTTCCTCTTGCTGTCGTTTGGCTTTTGACTGGTATATGGCATGGCACTGGAATGAATTATGTATTATGGGGCTGCTATTGGGGATCTATCATTATCATATCATCGGTATTCGCCCCAGAATTTAAGAAACTAACAAATTTTCTCCATATCAACACTAATTCAAAAGGATATGAGACTTTTCAAATAATTCGTACCTTTTTATTCTATATGGGCAGCCGCCTTTTAACTGCTCCACATGACCTAAATTCATCTTTTGAAATTATTCAACGAATTTTTAAGAATTTTAATATATGGATATTCTTCGATGAAACACTATATGAAATCGGATTAGATCGAAAAGATTTTTGGATAGGACTTTTTGCCGTTCTTATTTTATGGAAAGTAAATTCTCTTGAAGAAAAAGGCATTAAAGTTAGAGATAAAATATCTTCTTTCCCTTTAATATTGCGATGGTGTATTTATTATTCACTAATCATATCGATAATTATTTTCGGAATCTACGGCTCCGGACAATCCGGAAATACATTTATTTACATGAATTACTAGTTCTAATTATTCTTCTCCTCATCTGATTTATTCTCCCACATAATATCAGATGAGGAGTTTTTTCTTACAAACGATCTTTCTTTTGCTTATAAAAGTAATAGATATATATCCCTATAAACACTGTAAGAATTACACCTAAAATCTGTGAAATTACTCCTATAACAAATGTTGTAGGGGAATAAACAAATTTAACTGTTGATTTTCCTTCCGGTATAATGACTGCCCTATTGCTATAATCAACGTTAAGGACATCTTGTTTTATTCCATTCACATATACTTTCCAATCTGAATCATATATTTCAGAAGTAACTAAAATAGCTTCTTTATCACTGTTTACTTCATAATGGATATAATTATTACCATATTTAATGTCATTGATTGAATAATTCGGATTGCCATTGTCCCATGTATTCAACTGAGAAATGACCTCATTTGATGTTTCATCTTTGTTTATCATCACTTTTTTATTTAAATTTGTTTTATCATTATTGATCCATTCAAAAATTTTTTCCTCATTCGTATTATCATAATACTCAAAATTTGAAACCACCCACGCTCCCCCATAGACACGTTTACATTCATAAACCATTACTTCTGCTGTCTCTTTAGACGTCCAAGATGGATATAATAAGATATTTTTTCCTGTATATTCAAAATTAGTATGAGATTCATCCCACCAGTTCAAAAATTCTTCATCGTTACCGGAATTAATGAACCAATATTTTATATTACCTAATTGGCTTCTTTTTAAGAAATTCATATTAGAATTTGATTTTACGGCAACTTTAGAAGCCGGGTTAAAATAACTAGTAACTTCTTTGATTCCTAATACAGTTCCCTGATTTGTTGGATATGCATCAATTCCAACTTGATTCATTTTTGTATGTTCCTCCTCCATGGCTTCTGTAAATTGTTCTCTATTAAAATTATTTACAATATTAATCTGATTAATTGCCTGTAAACCATCGAGATTTCCACTATTTAAAATAATCATAAAGTTATAGATATAAATGAAACTTGCGGCTAATAATAATTTAAATGTATATTTTTTTAGTTTTTCTCTTTTACTTACCAATAAAAACAAGACCAATACTAAAATTAATGTTAGGACAAAATCACTCATGGACCGAATCTTATGGGGCAATAGATTATAAAGCAAAATTACAGAAATAAGGCCGATTACCAATTTACTTTGATTTAGACTCACATTTATAGGCTTCTGTTTATTATTGTAAATTGTTCTTATTCCGTACCCTGCAAAGATTGTTATAAGAAAATTGATTACACATCCATACATAAAAGTCTCTCTTAAGTTATTTAAAAAAGGAACATAATAAACAAAATCAGGCATTACATATCCCATACAATAGAACAAACAAAATATAAATCCTGATAAACACCAAAAATGTATATAATCCTTTTCTTTTAACTTACTAAAAATACCGATAATGCCTAAAAAAAGCAAAACTCCGCCTATTGACATCCAAGATCTCACAGGTAAAACATCTAATAGGCTCTCTGCATCTGCAAACGATATTTTATGCGCCACGAAACTTTCAAATGGTAATTTTGAAAAACCAAAAATCCACCCTGTTTCATCATCTACATATCTGGCGCCATTCACCAAAAATTTTACAGTTGATAAGATAACAGGCATAGAAAGCATAATACCTAAAATACCGGCTGAAACTAATTTGAATAGTTGAGTAATTATTTTTTTCTTATTGAGAATCACATTAGATATAAATAGACACATTATGAAAAAAGCAGTAATTATTAGCATTAAAGATACACTAATAGATGCTTCCATTGCAAAAAGCAGCCCCAATAAAATGATATTCCAAAATACTTTTTTCCCTTTAGATTCGATTAATCTAACAGAAGCTAATACCAAAAATGGAAACCAGCAAAAACCATCAAAATAAACAATCCAAGAAAAATAATCCGTAAATGAAAAACAACAAATAGAAAGTAATGGAAGTATCGCTGCCCATATCGGCCTAACGCCGATTCTTTTCAACAAAAAATATAAGCCATAAAAATAAATCGTTATATGAAATATTAAATTATAAATTATGATTGAATAACTTACAATTCCTGAGTCGACATTGTAAAAGATATAACATAATATCCAGTTAATCGGATAAAACGCTTCGGTAATTGGAGAACCTATATTACTGATGCCGCCCCAAATATTTGGATTCCATAATGGAATTTCTCCTTCATGGAGCGTTTGACCTACTAAGGAATACAGAGCGTATGTCTGAGGCGCAGTGTCTCCATCCAAAGAAAAAATCCAATTTACCTTTAATACCATCACAGCCACTATGAAAATTGCAACTATTAAAACTGATATGTCAAATAATATTTTTCTATTATTTTTTTCTAGCATATAACAACCTGTACCCTCTCTTTTACCGCTCCATGTCAATATTGTAAAAAATACCTAATCTATATTTTTTCATCAACATAACGCCATTCCTTACTTGCTCCGGCATCTGAGCTTGGAAAGGAGTTAGCTCATCGTCTGTATAATCATCTAAATTTAACATCATTTCAATTAAATTGTCATAATATATTTTTCTATATTTAGAAATTTTTAATTCCGTTATATCAGCATAAAACGTCCCTAAACATAATATGCCTATTAAAAAATAACTCATAATCTTTCTTTTTACAAAAACAATCTTACTTTTTGAAAGATAAAAGCTCAGTATAATTACATCTGAAATAATTCCCATCGATGAATCACATATATATCGAGATGCGGATAAATATTCTACTCCATTTGTATTTCTTCCCATAAGTATCATAACTATAAATATAGCAAGATAGATATACATAAAAATTGGAATATAGGTAATTTCGTATATCCTATTCGAAACATACAGATAAATACATATGAAATGTATCATCAAAACCATAATGCCAAAAAAGGTTAGCATTTCAACGGATAACCCGTTTCCGACAAGGCTGCTTCCTAATACAATCAGGGTTCCATGAAAGAAAAAATAAAGCAACTGTAAAATATCAAATGAACCGCCAATATTTCCAGTTGATAAATCTGTCACCCCATATAAATATAAACTTACGCCAAAAATTACCCCTAAAGATAAAACCACATAATTTCTATAACAGACGCCTTCTTTTTTCCGCATTTTTTTACAAAAATCGAAAAACAGAACGAACAAAACAGATGCTGCAAACCCCATCGAATAAGCTCCGCCCATAGCGCATATAACAAATATATAATACATAGATAAGTAGCAGGCCCTGCTATCCCACTTTTGATTATTTTCTAAAAATATATTTGTCCAATAATATCCCGTGATAAATGTTAAATTACGCAATGCAAATGAAGTTGAGAATTCTAACAGCAAAATTTCATATGAACCTAATGTAAATACTGTAAGAACCATTATAAATATACATAGATAATACCCTATGCCTTTATTCGTAAATGTTGGTTTCATTATTTTATATAGGACACAAGCAGTAATACATAAAATAACTGCACCCAAGTAAATCGAAATTTGTGTATTCCAATGAAATAAAACTATGTTTAATAAAAACAAAAATAATTGTACAGGTGTTCTATGAATTCCATTATTAGAATATAAATCAGAAAAAGAAATTCCTTTTGTAAAGAATTTATCTACCAAAGCATTCAGATATCTCCAATAATCCATAACCGGAACATTAGAAGTCGATTCAGATAAATATATGAGCATTCCAATCAGAAAAATCGTTACTAAACAAACAAAATAACAATTATCATACATTTTTTGTTTCAATTTCGCCATTATAACCCTCCCCTCCATGTCAATAGAAACAATTACAATATTTCATAAAATATGCAAAATTATATTTTCTCTGATTCTAATACTGCCATTAATATAATATTTCTATAGCTTCCCTGAATATAAACATCATCTTTCAAAAATGCTTCCCTGATAAACCCTGCGTTTTCATATGATTTTATCGCCTTTTTGTTTTCTTCTAACACACGGAGAAAAATTTTATGAAGCTTTAATTCATCAAAGCCATATTTTATAGCCAATTTTGCGGCCTCTGTTCCATATCCGCATCCAAGCGCATCTTCTTCACCAATAAATATGCCATATTCGGCCTTATGATGCTCCATACTAATATCCCGAAAATATACGCTTCCAATTTCTTTTTGCAGTGTATTTTCCATTATAATAAATTGTACTGCCTTCCCCGTTTGAATCATATCCTTAAACCAAGAAAGATGCCCCTCAATAGTAAAGGGTTTCTGAAATATAAAATTTTTTCTAACAAACTCTTTATTTCTCCACGACACTATTAATTCTGTATCCTCTTTTTTCATAAATCTCAGAGAAATTTCTTCTCCTTTAATTATTAAATCTTTATTCATTGTCATCCTCTTTTAAATGTTTTCCATCTACTACATCTCTGATTACAAATTGTGGAGAACGGTTCATACAAATATATATTCTTCCAACATATTCTCCTATCATACCCAATACTAATAATATACTGCCTCCAATTAAAAAAATTGCAGCAATTACAGAACTCCACCCCATTGGAACATGCGGATTCATAAATTTATTTATAATGGCGTAAATAACAAATACAAACCCTCCAAATGCAAACAGAAATCCTAATAAAGTTGCCACTCTTAAAGGCTGAATTGAAAATGCCGTAAAACCATTTAACCATAACTTCATTAGTTTTTTTAAATTATATCCTGATTCACCAACCATTCTAGAACGGTGAACCACATTTACATTAGTGATATTGCTCGTTGTTCGAAGAACCAAACCTATCAAATAAGGATACGAATGCTCGTATTCTTTCATCTCATCTATAACAAATCTACGCGCAACAAAATAACTGGAAATAAATAAATTTTTTGGTTTTCCGATCAAATATTCCGCCATGATGCTATTTACTTTACTGCCAAAATTACGAAACAAAGAATGTTCTTTCGTATCATACTTTGCATAAACAACGTCATACCCCTCATCCAACTTGAAAATCAACTTTCCAATCTCATTTGCGGGAGTTTGCCCATCATCATCCAAACAACATATAATGTCTGTATCATCACTTAAATAATGAAATCCAGCCATAATTGCAGCATGTTGACCAAAATTTTTTGCTAAATTAACAGCAATGATCCTTTGATTCTTATCTGCCAGTCTTTTAATAGTTTCAAACGTATTATCTGGTGAATAATCATTCACTAAAATGATCTCATACTCATAATCCAGATTTGTTATTGCCTCCTCAATCTCATCAACGACCATACCAATCGTTTTTTCGGATTTATAACATGGAATTACAAACCCCACTTTCTTCATTTCAACACCTCACGTTTGTAAAATATCTGTCCTTAAACCTTATAAAAACTCCTAATTGCACCAACAACTTTATATATATCTTCTTCAGAAAGTCCATAATACAACGGCAGCCGCAATAATCTCTCACTCTCTTTCGTTGTAAATTTATCTTCACCATGAAACCGCCCATATTTTTTTCCGGCAGGAGCATTATGTAACGGTATATAATGAAATACTGCCATAATGTCTCGTTCCTTTAAATACTGAATCAACGCGCTTCGTTCTTCTAAATCTTTGGTCTTTATAAAAAACATATGCGCATTATGCGCACAATTTTTTGGCACAACAGGAAGCTGAATTACACCTTCGTCCCGTAATGATTTTAACTGCTCATAATATAAATTCCATGATCTTAATCGGTTACTATTTATTTCATTTGCTTTTTCCAACTGAGCCCAAAGATATGCAGCATTTATTTCACTTGGAAGATACGAAGAACCTCTGTCAACCCATGTATATTTATCAATTTGCCCACGGAAAAACTGACTTCTATTGGTGCCCTTTTCTCTAATTATTTCTGCCTTCTCTACCATCTCAGAATCTTTAATCAAAATAGCTCCGCCTTCACCCATACTAAAATTTTTAGTTTCATGAAAACTGAAACATCCAAAATCTCCAATGCTTCCCAAAGCAGCCCCTTTATAACTAGACATGATTCCTTGCGCAGCATCTTCTATAACCTTTAAATTATGCTTCTCCGCTATCTTCATAATCTGATCCATCTCACAAGAAACCCCTGCATAATGCACAGGAACGATTGCCTTGGTTTTATCAGTAATTGCATCTTCAATCAGATCCTCATTTATATTCATAGTATCTGGACGTATATCCACAAAAACTGCTTTTGCTCCTCTTAAAACAAATGCATCTGCCGTTGACACAAACGTATAAGAAGGCATAATTACTTCATCCCCATCTTTAATATTTACTAAAAGAGCCGCTAATTCCGTTGCATGAGTGCAGGAAGTAGTGAGCAAAACTTTTGTGGATTTCGTCATTTTTTCCAAACAAATATTACATTTTTTTGTAAATTCACCATCACCGCAAATTTTATGATTGGCTATCGCTGCTTGAATATATTTGATTTCATCTCCAGAAAAAGGTGGTACGTTAAAAGGTATCATTTTTCTTCCATCCTTTCTTTTATTTATATATTTCTATTTTGAATATTTAATTTTCGGAAAATTTCATTATATTTTCGTTCTAACTCTTTAAAATATAAAATCCTGCCCTAAAATCTCCACTGCATTTTTCATAGAATAATTATCAATAATATATTGATGTTCTTCCGCTGCCATCTTTTCAAGTTCATTTTCATTTCCATAGATTTCTGAAATAAATTCAGCGAGTTCATCGGCATCATCACTAATTTTAGCAATGTTTTCGGCTCCTTCAATGCCCTCGATGCCTATACTTGTAGTAATCATAGGTATGCCACGCATCATCGCCTCAATAATCTTGCCTTTAATTCCTGCGCCAAAACGCAGAGGGACTATTGCCAATTTTACATTCTGATACATTTCTTCTAGATCTTCATCCGATACAAAACCGTGGATAATCATACGCTCACTTGAAAACGCCTGTATTTCCTTTGGTGGTTTAGAGCCTACTACATGTAACACAATCTCGGAGTTCTTTTCCCATACCTTTGGCATGATTTCTTCACCAAGCCATTTTACCGCATCTATATTAGGCGGATGGCCAAAGCCACCGACAAAAATAATGTCTTTCCTATTTTCTGCCTGATAATGAATATCTGGAATATCCGTATAAATATTAATAGGAACGCGCCGCACCTTTACTGTAGGATCTACTTTTGCAATCTCAGCCAATTCTACGTTAGACAAATAATAAGATACATCTGCTTTTCTCATTAATTCTAATTCTGTCTTTTTCCAATCTTTAGAATCCTTAAGAGATTGTTCATTGCCTGTGAGCTCATATTCACGCATTTCACGGAGATAATGCAGATCATGTCCAAAATAAATTATCTTCGCCTTCGTATACTCACGGACTGCGTCAATATACTTGATGGAAATATGTGGCCTGCTTAAAAATACATAATCAAAATATTTCCCATTTGATTTTAACCATTCTTTCCAATTATTATAATAATAATCCCCATATAACACTTCTACCCCCATTTGCTGCAAAGTAGTTGTATACGGTTCATGTTTGTAAAAATTATCTCCAATAAATTTTACATTATATCCCATATTTACAAACAAATTCAAGTAATAAAACATACAGCGGCTTCCCGCATCTTTATCATACATAGGCACATAATGATCCACCATTAACAAGGTTTTTTTTCTGCCAGAACGATCTTTGGCAAGAAATGCTTTTTCTTCTCTGCCATAGTTTTCTTCCATCAAAACATTTTTCCATTTCTTCTGGAATTTCTTTTGATTGGTTATCTGATATGATTTTTGTCCAGAGGATATGTCAGTTCCATTTGAAATCCCTTCAAAGTGGATCACCGCAGACAATGGCTGGTAAAGAACCTTATATCCATGTTTTCTTACTTCAAATGCCAAATCCGTATCTTCATAGTATGCAGGCGCAAAATTTTCATCAAATCCACCAATTTCTTTCCATAAGGAAGAACGAATCATAATTGCCGCGCCAGAAATATAATCTGCCTCTTTCACATAATTATATTCTGGGTTTGTGGGATTGGAACGATTTCCATAATTCCATGCAGAAGCATCTTTCCACACAATTCCTCCGGCTTCCTGTAACATTCCATTTGCATAAATTAACTTTGATCCAACCATTCCAATATTCTGGCTGCTTTCCATTAAACGGACTAAAGGCGCCAGCCAGTCTTTTTGCGCTTGTGTGTCATTATTTAAAAACAAAATATACTTTCCATTTGCAAATTCCGCCGCATGATTACAGTTTTTCAGGAATCTTAAATTTTGCTCATTTGTAATGATATGGACATTTTCCACTATCTCACCTAAACGGGTTGTTTCATCAGAAGAACAGTCGTTTGCAATAATAACTTCATATGTCACCTCTGTTCCTGTATGATTTAAAATAGATTGAAGACAATGATACGTATACGCAAACTGATTATATACCGGAATGATAATTGATACATCTGGTTGTTCTGTCTTGGAAAAAGTCAATTTATCATACTCATCAAAAGGCTTATTTTCATCTAATGTGACCATATCCAGCTTCATTGACTGAACAGAAATTCCCTGCATACTCTCATCTATACGCTTTGCAACAAAACCAGGGCCTTCTTCCTTTAAATAATACAGAAAATGACGAATTTTTCTTGGAGATAGCATTTTAAAGGCACGGACAGGATGACGAAACAATTTACAAATAATTTTAACTAATAATCTACGTTTACTGCCTTCCGGTAAACACCATACCACTGGTTTATGCAGAAAAAATGCCATACGCCATGTTCTACTGTTTCTCAATGCCTCTAATTCATTTTTCAAATCACGTTCTGATTGCAGCAATAACTCTATATGAGCCTTTTTGTTTTCCAGTTCTGTTTTTAAAACTAACTGTTCTTCCTCTGCTTTCTGATTTATCTGATAAATTTGATCTCTTTGCTGTTTTACATATTCTTGCTGCCGTTTGTAATTCACAGAAAGTTCTGCAATATACGCAACTGTTGTCGTCATATTTCCCTGTGTATAATGAATCACGTCTACATCTTTTTTAAATTGGGAAAGTCCTATCTTACTCCTAAATTGATTCACCAACTCTAACATATCTGCGTTCTTTATCCTATTTCTTTCCAGAATGCTAGTCTTAATTCCGTCATTATCCTTTATCGCCTTTTTCAATGAAAATGTAAATTCTTCTTCTGATCCAGACACTAAATCAGAATGTCCAATCCGTTCCATAAACATTCCTTTGAACTTCTCAATATTCCGATAAGATGTTGTCTGACAATTTCCCATATAAGCTATCGGTATTACTCCACTGCGGATTGCCGCAATATCAAGATGCATTCTGCCGCTTACAATCATGTCCAATTCTGGAAGAATCGATAACAACTCTGTTTCTGTCATATAATTATTGACACAAAGAACTGAATCCGAAGAGTGTTTTTGAATAATATACTCCATTGCCCATTTTGCGTACTCTTCATCTGAATAATGTCCATCCCAATATTTCGTATCATGCGGGATTAAAACATAAAAAACCTGATTGCCTAATACTGAATCAATCTGATCAATTACTGAAGCAATATACTCTTTCCTCTGTTTTAAAGATGGTTCATTATAAAATCCCCTGCAGGCATGTTCACAAAAATTTATTCCAAAAATTATTTTTTTTCCTGCTTTTTTTACTCTAATTTGTTGATTTACTTCTTCCGATTTGCCTGATAGTGTCTTCTCACATAGAAACGCCAAATCTGGAAAATAATCCGCTTCCAAACTCGTCTGTTTTTTAAAATTATTTAATGACTGATCATCTCTGAAATGAAAATGAAGCCGTTCTCCTATATTTATAATTTTTCTAATTATATCCTCTGATACTTCCATACGAAAGGAACAAGAAAAAATATCTACTCTGCCTCCTAAATCAATCACACGCTCTGCGGCTTCTAATCTTGTCATCGTGTCCCTGCTGCCATATAACCCATCCATAATATCAGCTCCGATAATCACAAGATGCGTTGGTTTTTTTATAGTATTTTTTAATTCTTCCAATTCAACGTATTGTTCTGTATAATCTTCATTTCTGTCAATCAGCCAACCCTTCCAAAGTTCCCGGCGCGGCGTAAGCATACGGATTTTCTTTCCATTAAATAAATTTAACATTCCACGAAGCATTGCTTCATCGCCTTTACTGCCTACTGCATCAGAAGGAATTACCGTAATCTCATCAAACTTTGCGTTAGTTTCTTTTGCATCTAAATATAGCTTTCCATTTACACTTAAATATTTTTTACAAACTTCGTCAAACTTTTTCGTTTCATAATCTTTCCAAAAAGAATAGTAATTTTCTGGTTTATCAAAACTATTAATTAAACAGTAATTTTCTTTCTTAGCTTCTTGAATCGTTTTTTCTACATATACAATCTCATCTTTTATCGCTTCAAATAAACTTCTGCCTTTTTCTGAATTTACCATAACAAGTGAAATACCAGTGTTATTATCTTGTATCACATCATTATCATGGATATAGCCCCAAAAATCAGCCAGAGTAATATCTGAAACCCTCTTTACGTCCGCATAGCTGCAATTATAACAAGATTCCCTTAAAAAAAGACTTTCTAAAAATCCTTTCAAATAAGGGTCTGCATCTTTTGTTTTTAAATGACGCTTACCATTTTCAAAAACCATCTCCATACTAAATAAATTCCAACTAGGGAACTTTTTCCGAAAATTGCAAGCTGAAACTTTTGCGCCATAAGTCTTTTCATATAATTCGATAGCTTGTCCAAAAATCTTCGGAGATGGAACGCCATGACAAACTAAATCACAGGTAATTAAATTTTCACAATTATCCCCAGCATATTTCTTGACCGCTGCCACTTGACATGGAGTGCCGGAAAATAACACCTTTTTTCCAGAATCAAGCCACTTCTTAAGCTCCAAATAACAATCTGACAGATTGCTTTGCACATACTTAGATCCTCTCAGATCTTCAAGATGCTCTTTTTTTTCAATCAAAATATGCTTTACTTTCTTATCCTTATCAAAAGAAACGCCAAGAACCGCTCCGCCTCCCTCTAAGATTTTTTGCGCAAATACACTAAATAATCCTCCAGATGAACTTTCCATTCTTTCATCCTGATTTTTATTTTGAGCGGCATAAATATTCAAACTTATCTGTTTGGACACATTTTTTAACGCTGGGCATACTGAATCACATTTCTTACAATTTATGCAAACGCTATCATCAATTTGTGGTTTCAAAAATCCCCTATTGTCCTCACAAAAATGAATCGCGCCCACCGGACAAACAGCGCTGCAAGCAAAACATCCCACACATTTCTTATCTTCACAAAGCATTTTATTCTCCTCTATTCAGCTCTTATATCTTTCACTACAAACGCCATTTCTCTTATATCACTTTCTGACCATTTTTCTGCAAATCCACATTCCATATTTACCCGTACCACACTATCTTTCTTGGTCTTTATCTGTAAAACAAAATTTTCATCTTCCAAAGTAAACCTCTGTTTCTTTCTTCCAATTACAATATCCACATGCTGATTGCCATTAATCTGCGCGGGATAATATCCTTCAATATAAACAAGACCTTTTTCTAAAGTTTTTATTTCAAAATCTGTATTTTTTGCGCACCAGCCATCATTATAGAGACCTCTAAGGTGATTTATTTCTTTGTAATTTGATCCAATTGATTTATCTAAATCATAAATACACTCCACTTGGTTTTTTGTTTTAAAAAATTCATCATAAATGGAAATCGATTTATTCATGCCTTTCGCTTTTTTCCAAGCATCTCCAGATTTTCCTCCAAAATGGTAAATGTATTTTTCATAATTATTAATTGCTATCACTCTATAGCCACGTTTCAGTAATTTAGATTCTAATTCCGGAACTGCAAACCACCATTCATACTCCTCATTTAACATTTCCTGTTCAAATAATGCGCGCGATAACAGTAAACAATATCCATCTGCCATATTTTTCCCTGACGGACTAATTGCATAACCAAAACTTACCCCTGCTATTTTATTATCCAGTTTCGATTTATCCAACAACTTTCTTAGCCATTCGCCACTCTTTATTTCCACATCTGAATTTAATAAAACAACCCATTTCGATTCTGGAGATACGATCTTTAATCCAATATTATTTCCTTTTGCAAAAAATGTATTTTCATTTAACAATAATAATCTGTCAATATAGCCGTTAATTTTATACTCTAAAAGCATTTTCTGCGTATTCACTTTAGAAGCATTATCTACAACTATTACTTCAAATTCTACACCCACTGTTGTCTTCAGGGATTCTAGTGTAATCTTTATATAATCATCTGCATTGTGTGTTAAGATAATAATACTAACCATGATATTCTCCTAATTTTACAGGTTGAAGAACAGAATCCCCAACGATCCAATGTCTGGACATATGGACAATCCCAACTTGTCCTATTTGTCTGCGGCTCTCATTTTTGATTCTAAATTCTAATCCGCCACCTATATAATCGTATATTTCTTCGTTCATATTTTGTATCCCTATGTCAACAATATATTTACCATCCAATAAATTATTTACCTCAATGACCAAAGCAACTTCCACATTTCCCTTATCAATAATTAGTGGCGTTTGTTCAATCAAACCTGATAAAGCTGTTGTTCCATAACAATATACACCATCATCTCTTGTAATGCTAAAAGATAAATTCAACTGATCTGTTTTCTCTGATGCCCTAATATTCATCTTCAATTCGAGCTTCTCGCCCGTCTTAAAAAACTGAGTTTCTTTTCCTTCTGAATTATAAATATGCGCATCAGTAAACTGAACCTTCATATTTCCTTTCCGAATGGCGCCTTTTCTACAAAAAGCCGGCAACGTATTTTCTTCTTTTTTCCGCTTTTCTTCTTCTCTTTTCTTCAGCTCCTGTTGAAAATCCTCCTCAATTTTATCTGTACGGCGTTTATCCATAATTTCCAAATAATGCCCTGTCACTAAATCCGGTTTCCCTTCCTCACGAATTAATCCCTCGTCGATCCAAATCGCGCGATCACAAATATTTTTTATTTGCTGTGTCACATGCGAAACAATCACAATCGTCGTCCCTTTACGTTTAATCTCTTTCAATTTCTCAAAACATTTTTCCTGAAAACTTACATCTCCCACAGCGAGAATTTCATCAATCAGCAAAATATCCGCATCTACATTAATCGCAACCGCAAAAGCCAGCCTCATATACATACCAGAAGAATATGTGCGCACCGGATTATCTATAAACTCCTCCAGTTCTGAAAAACTGATAATATCGTCTAGACGCCGTTCAATTTCTGCATGATTTAATCCAAAAATAGAAGCATTTGTAAAGATATTTTCCCTTCCACTCATATCAGGATGAAACCCTGCCCCCAATTCAATCAGACTGGAAACCCTGCCTTTTAGTTCAATCGCGCCGGACGTCGGATACATGATCCGGGTCAGCATTTTCAGCGTCGTGCTTTTCCCACATCCATTTTTGCCAATTAAACCAATCGCTTCCCCTTTTTTTACATTAAAACTAATGCCCTTTAACACCCACCGGTCTTCATGGCGGTTACGGCTTTGAAACAGTATTTTTTCTTTCATACTGTTTCCCTTGTCCATATACACTTTAAATCGTTTCTTTACATCTTTGACTTCTATTGCATTTTCCGGATTCATTTATAATTCCTCCACAAAGTTCTTCTGCAGTTTTGCAAACACTACGCTTCCAATAATAAGAGAACCTATTCCAATGGCGACAGCCACCATAAGATTCTGCATATGTGGAATCTGTTTATAATATAAAATATCACGATATGCAATCGCTATTGACGTCATTGGATTCAAATAAAAAATTGACACTAATTCTGAGGGCGCATTTTCAGTTACATAAGAGATGTCATACATTACAGGCGTTAAATAGATCCATGCCATCATCAAAACGCCGATAATATGTTCTAAATCCCTCAAATATACAGTACATGCAGAAGTTATCATCGTAATGCCAAGCGCGAGGATATATTCTATGATCATAACAAGGGGCAAAAAAAGCAGTGCAGTTGGATTAAATCCGATACCGGATATAAAAATAACGATAAAGACAACAACAAAGGAAAGCAGCATATTTACAAAACAGCTTGTCACAAATGAAATGGGAAGAACTTCCCTTGGAAAATAAATTTTCTTCACTAAATCCTGTTGTGAAACAACAGCCATAGATCCACCCGATACAGACGAACTAAAAAATACCCATGGAATCATAACTACCGTTAAAAACAAATAATATTTTTCAATCCCCATTCGAAAAATCTGTGAAAAAACCAACGTATAAACAATAATCTGACATAACGGATTAATAAACGTCCATAAAAATCCCAAAGCCGAACTTTTATACCTCCCACGCAAATCTTTGCGGACAAGGCTGACAATCATTTCTCTATATTCAAATAATTCCTGTATCTTTTTTACCATTTTTTTCCCTTTCAAAGTAAACCCATCAAAAATAACAGATGATATACCCTATCATCTATTTTTTGCTGACGGTAAATTCTCTTTTCTCTTGCAAGACGAATCCGCAAAGACAAAGAAGAACGGTAATTGGCAAGCAATTCCGCCAACTCACCATATTGATAATCTGCGCCGTAAGAATCTATAAATTCCTGCGCCTGCCTGCTCAAAGATCGCTTGAGATTCTTAAAATGCCCAATTCGGTTTTTCCATCTTGCAATCCATGAGTTTTGCATTCCTAACTGATTATTTCCATGCTGCCTGTATAAAATGTAAGCTTCTTCATCATAAACAGCCTGTCCAAAACATGCTGCTGATAAATACAGCCACCAATCATGCCAAACATCGTTCACAGGTATATGCCCTGCTGCAAGCTCTAACAAACTGCGGTTAAAAACTTCCGTACATCCCATAAAAATATTCTCCGCCAAAGCATTTCCAAACGAGACTGCGCGTCTGTTTTTATAAGGAACCTTTCGCCTGTCCGCTAAATCCTCAGAAGCATATATAACCATACTGCCATATAATAATGGACAACTAGGATTTTTTTTCTGCTCTAAGACGTCTACTGCGCGCTTTAATTTTTCTGGAAGCCAATAATCATCTTGATCTGCAAACGCAAAATAATCACAACCTCTATCCGCATGATGCAGTAAATCAAAAAAGCTTTTCTGCGCCCCAATATTGCTTCCTTTATAATATTGGACAGCTTCATTTTTATGGCTATATTGTTCCAAAATAAAGACAGTATTATCCTCCGAGCCGTCATCACGGATCAAAAGAGACACTTTTACCCCTGTTTGCCTAAGAATGCTTTCTATCTGTTCTTTCAGATACTTTTCACCGTTATAGGCAGACATGAGCACCTGTATATGTTTCATCTTATCTTTGCCGCTTCTTCCTTTCTGTAAAATAAAACATTGAATTTCTACTATACTAGCATTTTTTACCAAAAATAGCAAATATTATATGGTTTTATATATTTTCTCCATTTGCCTATGCACTGAGTGTATGCTATTTTCCTTAATTTTATTAAACGCATTTTTCCGGTATTCTGTTGCTGCCTCTGGGTGGAACTTCAGCCACAAAACCGCCTCCGCATACCCTTCCACATCCATCGGCTCCACCAAAATCCCCTCTCTCCCATCCGTCACCAAATCCACATTCCCGCGTATTCTGCTGCATATCACAGGAACTTTCGCCGCCATTGCCTCCATCAAGGAAACCGGAAGCCCTTCCTGAAGCGACGGGAATATAAAACAATCCGCTGCGTGAAGAAACGCAGACACATCTTCATGGTAGCCTGCAAAAATAACTCTGTCTTCCACATGAAGCTCTTTTGCTAAGCCACGGTCAAACTGCTCACATTCGCCCAGACCGACCGCCATATATTTCACGGAAGAATCCGGAATTTTTGACAGCGCCCGAATCACGGCAGACTGATTTTTCCGTTTAGAAAGCTGCCCAACGCTTAAAAGCAGAAAATCTTGTTCCGACACGCCAAAACTTTCCCGAACCTTCTCCCTATCTGAGTTTTCTTCAGAAAACTTCTGTATATCTACCCCAATCCCCGAAACATGGCAAACCCGCTTTGCGTGAAATTTCTGCGCCCTTTGATAGTCTTCCTGATTTATCGTAATTAAAACATCGGTATATCTGGACAAAAATTTCTCAATCGGATAAAACAGCATCCAGTTTTTCTTTAAAGCCCCTTTAAAAAAATGAAACCCATGCGCAGTATAAATGACTTTACCGCCATGTTTTCTGATTCTTCCCGCCGCAAGCCGCGTTACAACCCCGCCAATCGGAGATTGCGTATGCACAATGGCATACCGCTCTTTTTCAAGAAGCCGTTTCATCTGACGGTAAGAACACACGATATTCTTTATATCGCCAATACTCCGCGGAATCGGTATGTGGCATACCCTGATTCCGGCTTCCTTAAGCTCTTTGCGAAATGCGTCCACTCTCTCCTGACTGGTTATGCTGCCAAATTTAAAATTACTTGCCACATGCACCTCGTAGCCTAGCTGCTGTAAAATACGAATATTGTCCATATTAAACAAATCAATCATTGACGCTACCGAAGCTGTCATTAACGCTTTCTTTTTCATCTCTTTACCCGTCCTTCCGTTCTGCGTATGGACGTTTCGAAATTATACATCTGATACTCATTGCCTCTGTATTCACTCAGCGATTTTTCATATGTACAATTCCCAAATGCTTTATTCGCCAGTTTCCCAATTTTCCCCGACATTTTAGATAAAAGGCTCACAGCAGGGTTTAACAAACGTGTCAGCCGGATCTTGTTTCCCGAGACGTCCGCGATTGTTTTTACCATATCAGACGTTGCCGTATATTCCGCATTTTGCGGATAAAAAACGCCGCAATCGCCATATTCTATAATTTCCCGGATCATCTCGCATAAATTTTCAATATATATCATACTTCTTGCATTTTCTACATTTGGAAAAACAGGAAGTTTTTTTGCTAAGTTTGATAATAAAGGATAATTCCCTTTACTGCCCTTTCCATAAACCATCGGAAGCCGAAGCACAACTGTCCGAAAGGTATCGTCATTTAATTCTTGCACTGCCTTGTCCGCGCGCCATTTACTGTCTCCATAAAAATTTGCAGGCGCCGGCTTTGTCGCGGCGGTAATCCGCTTTTCTTTCCCATAAGGAGCGCTTTCCCCATATATAATAATGCTTCCGGGATAAATAAACTGCTTTACTCCGGAGCGTTTTACCGCTTTCGCAACTTTTTTTGTCAGTTCATAATTTACCTTATAATATTCTTTTTTCACTTCTTCCGAAACGTTCCCTACATCTGCATGGGCTTTTCCCGCCATATGAAGCACACAGTCATATGGGCTAAAATCTATTTTTTTCCATGCATCGTCCCGAATGCTTATGGCATCGACTGTCCAGTCCGGACATTGTTCCTTGATATATTCCTGAAAAGAATTTCCTAAATAACTGCTTTTTCCCGTAATCAAAATTTTTTTCATGCGATTATTGTTTCCTCTTTTTCTCCCCCGTCCCGCCTTCTAAAACGCCGTCTGCGCAAAGCACTGATGCAAATGTCCCAAAAAAACATCGTACGTCAAACCAAAATCCCATACGCTTTACATATTCTCCGTCCAGTTTCGCCTTTACCGGAATTTCCAGTTCGTCCCTTCCATTGATCTGCGCCCAGCCCGTCAGTCCCGGCAAGACGTCATTTGCGCCATATTTTTCCCGCTCCGCCACTAAATCATCTTGATTCCAAAGCGCAGGACGCGGCCCTACAAAGCTCATATCGCCTTTTAAAATATTAAATAACTGCGGCAGTTCGTCCAAAGAGGATTTCCTTAAAAAACGTCCTGTCTTTGTAATATACTGATCCGGATCTTTCAGCAAATGGGTCGGCATATCTTTCGGCGTATCCGTCCGCATCGTGCGGAATTTATAAATGGAAAAAAACGTCTTATGGATTCCCACCCGTTTTTGCCGAAAGAACACCGGTCCCCTGCTGTCTGCTTTTATCGCAATACACAAAAAAAGCAGTACAGGAGACAAAACGATGCACAATCCAAAACTAAGGATAAAATCCAAGAGACGTTTTAATTTGATATACTTCATCTGCCTTTTGGTAATTCTCTTTTTCATACACTCATACCCCTTCCTTGGGATGATAGGTCGGCGCAATGCGAGAAATCCATGCTCGAATATCGTCCGGTTCCGTTACCACATACTCGCTCAATTCCTGAAGCTGCGCCAAAAACTTCTCCTCATCAAATTCTATCGGCTTGCCGATATGGATTCTCCGGTTTGCCGTGTCTTGCATCCCTTCTTCCGCCATCAGCATTTCTTCATATAATTTCTCTCCGGGACGAAGACCTGTAAAGACAATCTGTATATCCTCCTCCGGTTTATGGCCGGAAAGCAAGATCAGGTTTTTTGCAAGATCTAGGATTTTAACGGGCTCCCCCATATCTAGGATAAAAATCTCCCCGCCTTTTGCATAGGCGCCTGCCTGAAGCACTAAAGACACCGCTTCCGGGATTGTCATAAAATACCGGATTATTTCAGGATGCGTCACAGTGACCGGCCCGCCCCGCTCAATTTGTTTTTTAAATAACGGAATCACGCTTCCATTGCTTCCTAGGACATTCCCAAACCGCACAGCCACATATTCTGTCTTCGAACGCTTATTATACGTCTGGATAATCATTTCACAAATGCGTTTGGTGGCTCCCATGACATTTGTCGGATTCACGGCTTTATCCGTCGAAATCATTACAAACCGTTTGACCTTATAATAATCGGCTGCCCGCACCAGCTTCCATGTGCCAAGAACGTTGTTTTTCACCGCTTCATTCGGGCTGTCTTCCATCAGCGGCACATGCTTATGCGCGGCTGCATGATATATAATGTCCGGCCGGTAAGTTTCAAAAATCGACTTCATACGGTTTGTGTTCCGAACTGAGGCAATCAATACGGCTAACTTCAATTCGGGAAACTTGACCTTTAACTCATTTTGTATATCATATGTGGAATTTTCGTAAATATCCACAATGACAAGCTGCTTCGGATTATGGCTGGCAATCTGGCGGCACAATTCACTTCCAATAGAACCGCCTCCGCCTGTGACCATTACTGTTTTCCCCGAAACATACCCCATAATGGAATCCAAATCCACATTTACAGGCTCCCTGCCCAGCAAATCGTTGACGTCCACTTCTTTCAGATTGCTAATGCTGACGTCACCATTGACTAACTGGTAGATCCCCGGAAGGCGTTTTAATTCGCACCGCGTCTGTTTACAGATGTCTAAAATCCGCTTCATCTGTTTTGGGGAAGCAGACGGCATTGCCACAATAATTTCATGCACATGAAGTTCTTCAGATTTTTCAATAATATCCTCACGGGTTCCAACAATTTTCACTCCATGGATATAACCGCCTAATTTTCCTTTGTTATCATCAATCACGCCTACTACCCGTTTTTTCAAATAACGGCTGTTCTTTATCTCTTTAATTAACGCATTTCCGGATTCTCCGGCTCCTATAATCAATACATTTCTGGTATAGTCCGCATCTCTTACCATGTTGCGGACGGAACGCGCCGCCCGGTAACTGTAACGGCAGAGGAATACAAGCCCAAACAAAAAAATGCCAAAAAATGCGTAATAGCTCCTTGGAACCGGATAGCCTGTTTCTGGGTGGGATAACAATATTAATATCATATTTACAACAGTCTCTACAATACATGCCGAAACGACATACATCATTTCCATAGCTCCCGCATAACTCCAAAGACTGCTGTACAGTCGGAAAATGCCAAAGATCAAAAGAGTTGTAATAACGGCCGCTGGCATTGATTTCCACGCATTTTCGATAAAATGCAAAGGTATAGCCGCAAAATCAAAATCAAATCTTGCAAGCAATGCCAAAAACATCGCTAAGAATACCGCTATAATGTCATAGCAAATCAAAAATACGCGGCGTATCCATAATTTTTTATCTTCGAATAATTGTCTCATTTTGGCTTCTTATCTCGCTTCATTGTATTCTTTTAATCGTCTGTTTCATTCGTCTGATTGCTTAAAAACCCGATTAAGACATAAAATGCAACCCATGGCAGATAACGGAAATTCCGCTCTATATTATCCAGCATCATCAGCATTACGCATCCCACAATTAAAATCATTGGCAAAAGCGCGTATCGTCTTTTTTTAATGGAATAGAGCTTTAAATAACAGCTTCCGTAATAAATGACATATAAAAGCATAACCGTATATGGAATCATTGTAAATATCCCATATCGGTACCCAACCTGCAAAATTGCATTATGCGCCCGATACTTTCTTCCATCTACATAAAGGTCTTTTTTATGCCCCCACAGATTTAATTGCCCAATATACTCTTTGTATATGGTAATGCGGCCGCTGCTTAAAATATCTAAAGACGGGAATTTTTTTAAAATCCTGTTCGATCCAAAAGCCGCTTCTTCTGCATATACATAATTTCCCCAAAAGTCTATTTGATATTCATTTTTCATTAACGTCTCATCTGGAAAATTTTCAGGCGCCGTCCCACTTTCAGGCGCGCCAATCATCCAATAATCATTTGGGAAATAAAGCGTTGTCCCTAATTTCTCTGACACGGTATGCATCGCAGTGTCCTGTAGCCATAACACGGGAAATGCCAATGCTATGCAAAGAAATGCCGCTCCCGCCGATCTTATGACATACTGCTTCATACGCCGCATTTTGAATATACGGACAAAAAAACAAATAATGCAGAAACACACTGCTAACATTCCTGCCCTGCTTTGTGTTTTCCATATAAAATAATATGCGCTTATCAAACCGACGCAAGAAAATATCAGGTATAAAAATTTTCTTTTCTCAAGGATGCAACGGTCGATTTCCGCGTAAAAAACAGCAATTACCACTACCAGATAAGCCGCATAGGAATAAGGGCCAATCGTAATCCCTATATACCTTCCCTCTATCATTTTTTCAATCGGACGGAATAAAATGCAGAGCGCAGACGTAACTGCATAACTAAATTCCACTGCCTTCATAAAATCATACAATACGACGATTGGACGTTTCAATCTCGCGATCGCATAATAGAAAAGGCCAAAGACAACGATCAGCATTCCCCCTGTAAACATTTGTTTCTTTGGGACAATAATATCTGAAATACAGATTAAGACGCTATAAAAGAACCATGAAAGCATAAGGGGATTACGCCATTTTACTTCCCGTCCTTCTTTCTCCATAGAAACAATGGCAATCAGCAAGATCAACAGACAATTTAAGATAAGATAACAGTAATAATAATTCTTTTTATTGTAAGAGCCAAAATTCTCTGTCCAAAACATGCTAAATATCATCAGGCAAAAGCAAATTTGACGAATTTTTCCCCGTGTTCTTTTACTAGGAATAAACATGGCGTTTGCAATCCATTCTGTCATTTTACGGTACCAAAACGCCAGCCAGTCCATACATACATAAACGCGCTCCCAGCGCAGCCTGCGTAAAAACAGCTTATAAAGCAATCCAAAAACCGCCAAATAAACCGCCATGCAAACCGCAATCATTTTCAATGCTTTTTTTGTCCCATAAAATGACTGGTTTTTACGGAACTGCATGGATTGTATCCGAAATGACGCGCCCTTTTGATTCGTAATCCTAAGCGCTGCCGAAGCGGATTTTTTTGGACCCAGCGGAATTTCATTCATCCCTTCTTTTATATCTGTCAGGGCATCATAAACTACTTTCCCATTGTATTTATAGGAAATCACCTGTAACGTGAGTTTTTCTGTTTCAAGATTTCTGACGTCCAAATATAAATAATTCCAATGGCGGTTTTTCTCGCTGCTGATTACAATATGAATGCCGCAATCGTCGGAAGTTACATGATAATTTCCATCTGCTCCATACTCTAATCCCTCGTATGACTGTGTGTAAGCGCCATACATCACCGTATACTTTGGTCCCACATCATAAAAACGCTTTAGGTTCAGTTTGCCGCTTAACCGAAATTGAACCATCATCACACTAAGCAGCAAACCGGCCAAAATACAAACCAGTACACTTGTCTTGGATATGCGTTTATGTGTCAAACTCCCCATTTCATCTCCTTTTAAAGATGCGCCTCAGTAAATTCTTAACTTTCCTTATGCTCCCGCCAATTACCGCACGGATTGGATGGCTAAGTTTATATTCCAATGCCTTAATTGCCTTCCTGTTTTCCTCTCGGATTTTCCTGTTCTCTTTTAACAGAAACGCCGCGCTCATTCCAACAAAACGGATAATGTCATCCTGCATATAAGGATTCTCTTTCTCCCATTTCGGCAAATCCGGCGTTGTATTGTCAAATAAAGAATCCCAATCTTCCTTTACATATTCATTTAGGACACGGCGGTTGCTTTCTTCATACTTTGAAATCAGCGCCTGTATTTCATCTTTTGAAAGCATACTGCATGGATAAGCCTCAGCGGACAATGGCGCGCATCGCTGCAATACCTGCCGGAAGAAATTATTATTGTCAAGCTCTCCCATCTCCGGTATGCTGTTTAAAATACGCTTAATTTCATGCGTATTGCCAATCAGGCTTGTATTTCTGACGTCTACATCGATTTTCATATCATCTGTCAATTCTAAGCCAAGTATGTTTAAAAAATCAGTATAAATAGAGCCGCCTTCAAATTTTCCTCTCTCAAACACCCGCACAATTACATTTTCTTTTCCAAGCGCAGAAGATATTTTTTCTATATTTGCATAATAATCCAACTGCTCAGATGGAGGCATACGCTCCATATACTCCTCAATCGTCATGACAGCCCTGTCTTTACGGATCGCCGTCTTTACGGACTGGTTCCATAAAGACCCAATATAGCCATCTTGCCTTCGGATATAGACAATAATTTTCACCTGAAAATTTCCCTTTTTTGCTTCTTCTTTTAATTCTTCCCATAAAGAAGCGCGAACCATGTAGGAGTTTTTCCAAATCTGTTCATCTGATAAAATAATATTGTCGTACGTTTGAAACAGTTTTCGGATATAACCCATTCCTTCTTGAAAAATCTGACGTTCTTTATTCAGATCATGCGAGCCATCTTCCGCCCAGACTGCCCCAACCAGAAAATGCCCGTTACGTTCTTCTGTCGTCACCCGGTAATATTGAAACGGAAGATCCGGAAAGCAATATCCCTTGCTTTCCAGCGCCTTCCGGTTGTGGACGCAAAATCCCTGTATCGATGTAGTACCTGTTTTTTTCGTTCCAATGTGGACATAAAGTGTTTTCATTTTTTCCTCCTCGGACATCGTTTTTATTCTATACTACATCTCAATCATTAATGTGAAATTAAAACGCCTAAAAAATCACTGTAGCGTCACTGCTTTCACAGGGGAAGCTTTACTGTAAAATTTAATCTTGCCTAATTTTTGATAAGCGGCTATTTTTACATAATACTGCCCTGTAGTTAAACCTTTAATTGTCGCTGATTTTTTATTTTTCTTTGCATTTGCCATTTCTTCAAAACGGCCTTTCGGGCTTTTTGAGACATAGACCGTATATCCACTTCCCTTTTTTACAGTATTCCATTTCGCCGTGATTGTATTCCCGTCAGATGTAACAGATGTAAGTTTGGCTGCCTTAAGTTTAGGCGGATTTACTAAAACGCCCTTTTCATTAAATTTTAAAGTGACGCTTCCGGCTTTCACAGTATAATTCTTCTTTATTTCTGTGCCGGCGCTTGCCATATAATAATACTTTTTGCCAATTTTAGTCAAGCCCTCCGCTCTTGTCCCATCTTCATTAAAATAAAATTTCGTGCCTTTGTTTTTCACCCATCCGGTTGCCATTACGCCGTTCTTTTTAAAATAATATCTTCGTTTTTTGTAGGTCAGCCACTTATCTTTATACATTGTGCCTGCGTTTCCAAAATAATACGTTTTTCCCTTTAAATTTTGGAACCCATAAGAACGGAACCCTGTATCCAGATCACAAAAATAAATTTTGGTTTTCGTCTGTTTGACAAGGCCGGTTTTCATTTCATGTGTGCTTTTATCGTAATATCTGTATTTCTTTCCGTCTGGTTCTTCATAGGATCTCCATGGACTATAGCTTCCTTTCTGGTAAATCCCGTATTCCTGACGGCCGCCAGTACCAAAATAGTATTTCTTTCCATTTACTGACTGCACGCCTGTCAGCGGTTTTCCGTCCGCCCCAATGTAATAATGGTCTTCTTTTACGTCTCTCCCGTCTGCCCCCGCCACTGCTACAAATCCTGTTAAATTCTGGCTCATATTATTGGCGCGGTAAATTTTCGTCACTCCATTTGACGTATGGAAGGAAAGAGACGTCTTTTCCGCCCCGACTAAACCTACAAAGCCATATTCACTGCAACGAAGCAAAGAAGCATAAACCTTTCTCTGGTTAGTCGTAGATGGGCTTGTAAAGCCATTGGCGTCCCCGCTGCTTGGAGCAAAAGAGTACGTCGGTTTAATATATTTCAGAATATTTTCTGAATTAGAGTTCGCATATCCATGATGGGACATTTTATAAATGTCTGCTTTCAAAGACGAACCATACTTCTTTACAAGCTGTTCTTCTTCGTCTGCATCCACATCTCCGCCAGTGAAAAATGTCGTCTTTCCACATGTAAGCAAGGAAACCAATGAACAGTTATTCAAATAGATATTTTCCATTTCTTTCTGGTTCCCTTTCGCTTGGGATTTATAGGTAGATGGGGATTTCCCTTCCATTCCCACAGGCCCTATTACTTTTGCGGCAACGCTCCCAAAAGAAAATGTGGAACCAGCTTTCAAATATGTAATGCTGCTGTTTATGTTGGCATTTGGATAATGCTTTTGGTATAATTCTACGAATTTCTCATGATTCCATGAAAGATCCATTCCAGCTCCAATGGATTTATCCGGCAAGTAAAGATGATCCACCGTAAAATCCCCAAGCAGCTTGTCAAACCCCTCGCCATCTTTCAACCCGCCTGTATGATCCGCGTGCGTGTGGCTGATATACACAGACAATGTCGTCACGCGGCGTTCCTGCAAAAATTTCTTAATGTAAGGATAACTGTCTTTTGAGCCAACGTCCATAAGCAGGTATTTCCCATTTGACTCCACTAACACACTGTCACCGGCATTGTTATCCGGCTCTCCTAAATAAATGCAGTCAATATTCATATTCCCAGCGGCGGCTTTAACATTTGTCATTGGGAGCAAACAAAACAACAGGCATATTGCCGCGCATAAAATTAAACTTTTTCTTTTTAAATTCATCTCTTTTTCCTCCAAGTTTCTACTGCAGGCCGGCATAATCGTTACAGGTTACGCCCTGAACCCCAATCCGCTTTAATTGTTGAAACATTTCTTTATCGCCAGCTTTTAAACCATACGCCTCTATTAAAAGCCCATTTTTTTTGCAAAGTTCCACTTCCTCTTTTGTAATCACATACGCATTTGGCCGAAATCCCATATTCGGATACGCCCCTAAAAATTCTATGATTTCTTCCATTTCATAAGATTCTTTTTTATCCACCATAAATTCCATCGGATACGAATCATTCAGGCTTCTAAATTGTGGGATATATTCTTTCACAAATGTAGTAATGACACACCTCCTTTCATCCCAGCCTCCCTCTTTTAAAATCTGAAGAAGTTTCTTCATGCCTTCAAACGAAATAGATTTCAGCTCGATATAAGGAATTTTCTGATACTCTTTGCATATTTCAAGATAATCCGAAAGCAAAGGAATCCTCTCATTCGGATAATTCTCACTATTGGATGCATTGTCAATCCGTATTTTCTTCACTTCTTCCAATGTATAATCGCCAATCTTCCCTTCTGCGTCCGTCCTCTTTTTCAACGAACTGTCATGGAATAACACCAATTCCCCATCTGAAGTTTCCTGAATATCCGTTTCAATCGCCTGAAATTCCTTGGATTTCGCTGCTTCTAAAAATGCAATGGCTGTATTCTCAGGATACTGTTCAGAAAGCCCCCTATGCGCCTGTAAAATAAATTCCGCTTCCATAAAGCTCCCACTCTCCTTTACCATAACAAGCCCTGCTGCGCACAAAACAGCCATTACAAGCAGGCATCCGATCCATTTGCTTTTATTTGCCATATAGCGTCCCCTTATTCCTTCTGCATGGATTTTAACATATCATGCCACAAACCATAGATGTTTTCAATGGAAAATTGTTCTGCTTTTTTGATTGCTTTTTGCGACATACGTTTTCGAAGGGCTTCATCATTTGCCAGTTTCGTCATTGCCGCGGCAAATTTTGTATACTTAAACTGTTCAATAATAAACCCGTCTTCCCCGTTTGTGATTAAAACGTCAATCGGGACAATGTCGTAAGCGATTACAGGAACCCCCATCTCAAACGCTTCAATTACAACAAGCCCCCAGCCTTCCCATTTCGAAGAAAGGAGATACACAGAAGAATCCAAATAATAATCCTGAACATTATCCACAATTCCGGTAAATTCAATCCGGTTTTGAATCCCTAAGCGCCATGCCAAATCCACTGCCGCTAAACGGTCCTCCCCGTCTCCGGCAATCACTAATTTCCAATCCTTATTTTTTTCACAAAACAAAGAAAAAGAGCGTAACAATAAATCTAAACCTTTTGCTTCTACAAAACGCGCCGCTGCAAAAAATTTTTTCGCAGTACAGTCTGACTTTTTCTCTGACACAAAACTTCTCGCATTGCCAATTACCGTACAGTCTATATCCATCTGTTTCTTATACTCATCTGCGTCATAATGATTCAGCACTACAAAACGATCCATCTTTGGAATATACGTCCGTAAAAAACTGTTCTTTTTCCAAAACAGCGTAGACTGTTGATTGACGTACGCATCAAAACAATTATGCTGCCAGCCGACAGTTTTTGCCTTCACGTCCTTTGAAATCGCCGCTAAAAGCAAGATAAGGCCCGCCGTCGTGATAATTACGTCATAATCCTTTGAATTAAAAAATTCAATATACCGCTTACGCACATGTTTTGGATAAAACAGATACTTAATAAATTCCCCAGAGCCACGGTCAAAAATGCCTGTCCAATTATTTAAAACTTTGCAGGCAGTGCGGAACAATCCCCCAACGGAAAACTTATTGTCTTTATACTGGGAAGAATCCACAAATTCAACCTGAATCTTCTCCCCTAACCCGTACATCTTACGATTTTCTAATTCCGGATCATCAAACGTCACAAGCGTTACCTCATGTTCTTTTGCCATTTCATTCGCCACCATGGTAATGACCCGCTTCGTGCCTCCCAGTTTAAATATACTTCTTGTAAAAATACATACTTTCATAATGAAGCCCTCTTTTTATCCATCTATCAATTTTTCACGGAGCATAGTCGAGCATGTCCCCTTTGTATAGGGCAGATATTCCACAGACGCCCCAAGAGCCTCCATTTCTTCTTCCGTCCGCTTCCAACGGTCATTCCCTTTCCAGTCATCTCCAATAAAAAGTTTTTGGAATTTCACCCGGTTATGCATCTGTGTTTTATCCAAAGTGTCCGTCCAAATCACTTCATCTACATACCGGATTGCCTCTACGATTGCCATACGTTCTTCTAATGGCACAATCACTGCTTTTTTCTTATATTCTAAAACAAGTGAATCTGAATTAACCCCTACTACCAAATAGTCACACTTTGCTTTCGCATTTTGCAATAAATTTAAGTGCCCGACATGAAACATATCAAATGTCCCTTGTGTATACCCTATCACTTTTCCCAATCTTTTGTCCTCCTGTCATTTTAGAATCCCAAATTGATCCAAAATCCGCTTACAGTAATCGTCTGTTTCATTGTGCGTCTTTGCCCGCAGGGCTGCCCTCTGCTCTTTAAATTCATCTTCTCCTTTTGCTATCTGCAAAAAGAACTGTTCTAAGTCCTCCATCTGCCTAATATGCGCGCCCGGCATATAAGTAAGCGGATCTGGAAATAAAAAGCCGTTTGCCCGCTCAAATTCCTCAAAATCTTCTAAAACATATCCAATCGGGCGGTCCAATAACAGATAATCGATTGCCACTGACGCATAATCACTGAGTAACGCATCTGCTTTTGGAAGAAGTTCATACACCTGAACGTCCGCTTCCCGCAGCGCATCTTCCGCCACAAATGAAATGTGGGAAGAATCCCCCGCTTCTTTCCGAAGCGTCTCCATATCCAAATTACAATAAATCAACAAATGTATGCCTGCGCGTTGACAGATCTCATCTAGCTTCGGGACGTCCATAATGGAATGGATCAGCGGAAGCCCCGTCATAGAAGCAATCCCCGTCCGATACCATGTCTGTAATACCGCTTTTCTATATAAAGGCATCCAAAAAACGGTTTTCAGGTTTGTGTGGCTCCCACAAAGTTTTTGGTAAAATGCCTCCGCTTCGCTTCTGCCGCTGTAAAACTGCCGGTATCTCGCTTCTCCGATTGGAAGGATTTTCTTCGCCGGACAGGAAAATTCTTTTGCTTTTGGCTTTACAAACGCCTTCCCCGGCGCAAGGCAGTAATCAAACTGAATCAGTTCTCTTTCTTTCTCTGAGGTCAGTTTCCAGTCACCGCCCAACTGCATATTCACACAGATCTGCCCTGCGCTCTTTGTTTCCAGAAAATTAAAAGATTTTGCGAAAAACACATACCTTGCCTTTAACGCCGCTTTATAGCAGTTTGCTTCCCGAAACCTGTTTTTCGGGTGGTAGCGTCTGATAAACCGGACATTATGCGCCTTATATTGCCGAAACTCATTTGGATCATTTACAATCCACGTAATTTTATATTTGTGATTGTAGCCCTCTGCAATCATATAATCATATAAAGCTCTGGGATTTCCCGAAAAATCCGTCTCCGTTTCAAACAAAATATGGTTCGCTTTTGATTTTTTATGGAGCTTAAACATTACTTTGATTTTTTGCTGTATATAAATCTTATACCAGATACGGGCAAATAATATTTTATCCGCCACAGCGGAACCATACTCCTGTTCTATCCGGTTTGCTTTTCTGTATAATTTCAGCGCTTTTCGCTTAAACATGGGAAAACTCCTTCTTATATGTGAAAATATTCCGCTATCCGTTCACAATAGCTTGTCTTTGGCGTGTTATGGGTTTTTTGGAGAACTGCCGCCCGCTCTTTTTGCCAATGATCCTGCCCGCCGCCTATCGTCTCTATAAAAGAAAAAAATTGCTTCTTATTATAGACGCGCATTCCCGGCATATATTCTAATGGATCGTCAAATACAAAGCCCCTTGACTCTTTGTACTTCTCATAATCGTCCAGCGTAAACGCTATCGGTTTGTCCACTAAAAGAAAATCAATCGCAACAGAAGAATAATCCGTTATCAGCGCATCCACAAACGGAAGCGCCTCGTATAATTGGACGTCCGCCCGTTCTAAATCTTCGTCATCCATGTATTTTATATTGGACAGTTCTTCTTTCATTGAATAAGAAGACTGTAAATGATGTCTTTTCAAAATTAAAATAACTTGGCTCTTTTTTAGGGCTTCGTTTAACTCAGACAAATCACTGGTATTTTCAATCACCGGAAGATTCAGCTCACTGCTCAATGTCTGTTCGCTTAACGCCATATTATCCGACATACGGTACGTCGGCATCCAAAACACAACTTTTGAAGAAACGCCGTTTATCTTACGAAACGCATCGATATATTCTTTCCCTTTTGGAGAATTTGCTAGCATCAAATCATACCTTGGGTATCCAAGCGGAAGCGCTTTTTCTCTGTCACATTGGAAAAAGTCTGCCTTCGTGTCTACGAACACTTCTCCCGGTACAAGAACCGCATCAAAATGAATGTTTTCACTTTTTCCTTTCGCGGATTTATAACCGCATCCATGCCATAAATTGATAAACTGCTGCCCACTCCTTCTGTCTTCGTCCTTCACCCACCTCATGGAATGGGTGAAAAATATTTTTTCCGCCGTTAAGACAGCATAAAACGTTTCCGGCGTGCGCCGTCCGGCATATTTGTATTTTTCACGGATAAATTTCAAATTCGGCCGCTCATACTTTTTGAACTTTTCCGGCTCGCTGACAAGCCATATAATTTCGTGATCTTTTAAATAGCCATGGTTTACCAGATAATCCGACAACACACGCGCATTGTCAGAATAATCCACGCTGCTGTAAAACACAATCCGACCCGGCGAAATGTCCGGCCTGTTTGCTTTCCAATCCGCGATCTGTTTCTTTTTCGTCGCATTATAAAGCTCTTTTGCGCCTAAAATTTGAACCGCTTTTATAAAACCCTTGGTTTGGACTAAATGACGGAACTTCTTTAATCCTTTTTTAGCCTTTTGTCCCATGATTTTCCTCCATAATTAAGACATAAACTCATCATACACCGGAAGCACCTCGTCTGCCGCGCCGTCCATTCTCACTTTCCCGTCATGGAGCCAAATCACACGGTCACATAGCTTTTTCAATGTGTCCAGATTATGCGAGACAATGATAACGGTACGGTTGTCTTTCTTAATCAGCTCTTTCATTTTTTTATAACTTTTTCTTTTAAATTTTGTGTCCCCTACGCTTAGCACTTCATCTACAAGCATAATCTCAGTTTCTAAAATAACGGTAATTGAAAAAGCAAGCTTGCTGTACATGCCGCTGGAATAAGTTTTCACAGGCTTATCTATAAAATCCCCAAGTTCTGAAAATTTTATGATTTCTTTCATATGTTTATTTATTTCACGTTCCGAAAACCCAAGCAGCATCCCCGCTAAATAAATATTTTCACGCCCTGTCAGTTTTTTCTGGAACCCAACGCCGATGGCAAGCAAAGAAACTGTATGACCATGCAAATCGATGCTGCCCTCATCTGCCGAAAAAATGCCTGCAATCGCGCGCAGCATGGTGGATTTCCCGCTTCCGTTCTTGCCTGTGATCCCTACAATTTCCCCTTCGTTCACATTAAAACTGACCCCTCTGACAGCTTCAAAAATTTCTACGTTAGATTTTTTTAATTGAAATATGCTTTTTTTTATGGAAACTTTATTCAAGGTACGGTATCTGATTTTTAAATCTTTCACTTCAATCGCTAATTTATCACTCATTAAATCACCTTCACATAACTATTTTCGTATTTGTATATCAATTTTACGCCAATAAAAGACAAAAGACAGCTCACCAAAAACCATGCCAGAACCGCTTTTCTATGAATTGGGCTTGCATATATCAAAGCATTGCGCATATCATTGATTAAAAGCGCCATCGGGTTAAATTTTAATAACAGATCCCCATAAGGCCCTTTCACACGATTTGAAATTGAATAGAAGATACCGGACAGATAAAAGGTCAAACGCAATAACACGGTAACCACATTTGACAAATCTTCCACAAATACGCCAAAATGCGCTAAAATCACACTTACTCCAAAAGTCAGCAAAAACATAGTAAGCAGAAGCGGAATTACATACAATATATTCAAATTGATCGGCACTTTATATAATATCATCATGCAAACGACAAGTGAAAAGGACACTGTCATTTTAAATCCGTTATTTCCCATTTTCACAAATACAAAAATATACTTTGGCAGGTAAACTTTTGAAACAACTTGGCTGTTATGTGAGACAATTTTTACGCTCTGCTTTACCGTTTTATTAAAGAAATCCCATAACGACAAACCGATAAAAACAAACGCCATAAAATACTTTTCAGACGCTTTGAACACGATAACGGAAATAAATGCGTAGACCAACATAAACAAAAGCGGATCTAAAATCCACCACAGCCAGCTTAAATGTGAATTGGCAATTTCTGATTTCAATTCTGCTTTTGATGAATAAATCGCGTATTTATAAAACTTCTGTACATCCTGAATAAATTTCTTCATGTTTAACCTCTTTCAAAACTTGATTTCTCCGGCAGCGCCGCTTGAAAACTGTCGATTACTTTTGTTTTGATTTCCTCAAAATTTTCTTCCCTTCCATCATCGTTAATGCAAATCATCTGATAGCTCTGACGGCGGATTGCATTTAAAATTTCTGCTTCTTTATCCCTTCCTGGAATAAAAAATTTTCCGATTTTGGGGCTTTGGGGCGTAAACGTCCCAGTCACAAACTGATAGTATTTGATGACATACTGATTCACGTCAAAAGAGCTTCGGAATTTGTTGCGGCATACGGCGTCTAAGATCTGAGGCTCTAACTCCCATACAGCCTGATAACTGCTTTTTAAAAATGCGCTTGGGATATGAAAAAATTTGAACGATGAAAACTGCCCATAGGGATACATCAGCAGATTGCGAAAAGCCGACAGCCCATATGAGAAAGAAAACCACTTCTTCCAGTGTTTTTTTATCACGTCGCGTTTCTTGTAATTCATGTTCACCAATGCGCACGAATTTAATAAGATATGCGCAAAAGGATTTTCATAGTCATCCTGCATAACAGCGCTTTCTATACAGCAGTCTTTTGGCAGGCCATTTACAAAAAAGTCTTCCGGCTTTACAGGTTTTGTTAAAAACATATCGTCATTAAAATAGACAAACTGCTCTGACAGCCCCTTAATCCGGTGAAAATTCAATTCAATCGGATGTGAGCTGAATGTAGGCAAATACTGTTTCGGAATATAATCCCTGTGATTTACCAAAACAAGTTTTTGATGGCTTGTATTTAACCATTCTGGCGCATGTCCCCATGTGACAAAATAAATGCGGTTCACCCATGGCGCATAGCGTTCCACGGCGCGGAACCAGTATCTTAAATTCTCCCAATCCCGATACCTGTGTTCACTGCCGTCTGTCTGCCTGCCCTCCTTTGGCAGATAAAGTTTTTTTTCTTTTATCCAGTTTTCGTCTCCTCCGTCTACCCAAGGAATGACAAAATCAATGTTCTGTTCCATAGCGGCGTCCTCATATTTCACAAAGCAGCCGATAAACCTTCTCTGCTTCCGTTTGAATATCAAAACCTTTTTCTACCATTCTTTTCCGTATTTTATCATTATCAGGAACATTATGCAAATTTTTTTCTGCCATAAGTATGGCTTTTGCCCACTCTTGCGGCGTTTTCTCCAACGAAAGCCGCAAAAACGGTTCCAAAATCGCTGTGTCAGCCGTCAGGCCTTTGGAGACTATGCAAGGCAAACCTGCGCACTGCGCTTCAACTGCCGTCACGCTTAATCCTTCATAAAGAGAAGGGAACACAAATAGATCCATAGCGGACAACAGTAAATGTACATCGTCCCTTTGCCCTAAAAACATCGTCTGTCTTTCTATTCCTAACTGGCGCGCCTGTTCCTTCAGCTTTGCTTTAAGCTTCCCGTCCCCTGCAAGCAGCAAAACGGCGTCCTTTTGTTCCAGCAAAACCGCATGAAATATCTCTAATAAAAATGTATGGTTTTTCTGTTCTTCCATACGCCCAATATGTCCCAATGCCAACGTACCCTCAGAGATCCCCAATTCCTTTCGCATCGCCTGCCGCGCGTCTTCCTTAAATAAATAGCGCTCCACTTCTATTGCATTTTGAATGATAAACGCTTGTTTTGCATAAGCTTTGCCAAACAGCCATTCTGCGGCTTCTTTCCCACACGCCCAGTAATCTGTTGCATATTTTAAAACTGACGGGAGATTTTTTTTATGAAGATAATTCCGCAGGCAGCCGGGCGCGCTTGTGTTATGGGAATGCGCAATAATTCTTTGTATGCCTTTTTTATGCGCAATTTTTAACGGCTCAATATTGGCGGCTGAAAGCATATTGACATAAACCGTCTGATACAAACCCGTTTCTAAAATTTTTACATACTCTCTCCTAAATTTTGCCGGATTTTTTTTCACATTGGTGATATAGTAGATTTTTCCGCCTAACGCTTTGATTTCTTCCTGATAGGCAAGCGTCCCATACATACAGATAAAGTCAAATTGGATGCCTTTTTTCACCAAATATCTGTAATAATTCATGACAAAACTTTCCACGCCTCCCGCGTTATAGGACAATCCCACTTGAAGTATCCGCATTCCGTTTTTTGTTTCCCTCTGCTTAATAATATTTCCTCACCCCATTCACTGCGTAACACAAAAAAAACCAAATGGATTTCCATGCCGGTATTCCCATTAGCCGATACACTTTATAGTGCATTTTAGCGGATTCCAGTTTGTTTCTCGATTTCCCGCCTTCCGACAGCCTAGATTTTAACAGCGGCTTTTTCACGGCAAACGCCTCGCCGTACTTCTTTAAAACGCGAAGCCACATAATATAATCTTCATGCAGTTCATCATGGCTCATATAAAATTCCCTTGCAACTGACGTTTTCATTAAGACAGAAGAACACGGCACACAATTTGTCAAAAGCAGTGTTTTATAAGATGCGCTGTTCGGGACGTCTATTATTTTTCCGGTGGGTTCTCCATTTGCATCCATGAGCTCTCTCCCCGAAAAGACGAACGGACAATCCCTTTTTTTTATCAGATCGGCCTGCATGTCTAGTTTCTCTAAATCCCACCAGTCGTCCGCATCCAAAAATGCGATATATTCCCCCTTCGCCATGCGGATTCCTTTATTCCTCGTCTCCGCTACGCCTAAATTCTTTTCATTGCGGCAATAGATAAGGCTTCTCTTTGCCATAGTTGCCGATATTTCTTTGACAGCCTCCTGCGTATGGTCGCCCGAAGCATCATCAATGACAATCACTTCCACTTCTTCTTGGATTGTCTGGTTCAGGGCGGATTTCACTGCCTGCCCGACATATTGCGCCGAATTATAAGACGGAATAATTACAGAAATCATAGGCCACTCTCCTCTATTTGCTTTTCAGCGCAGTTTTCTGCGAATCCTTTACCCCTTCTGACTTTTCTTTCTGAAATAAAATCTTTACAGTTAAAATAATCAGTTTAATGTCCAGCCAGACCGAATAATTTGTAATATAGCTTAAATCCAGCTTCAGCTTATCATAGGGAAGCGTATTATACTGCCCATATACCTGCGCGTATCCGGTAAGACCCGCTTTCACTTTTAAACGGTATGAAAACTCAGGAATCTCATTCGAATATTCTTCCGTGATTTCCTTTCTCTCCGGCCTTGGCCCTACAAATGCCATGTCTCCCTTTAAAATATTGAATAACTGCGGCAATTCATCAAAATGCGTCCTCCGAATCACTCTGCCAACCGGAGTAATCCTGCTGTCATGCTTCTTTGCAAGACGCGCGCCATGCTTTTCTGAATTGACTATCATACTTCTGAATTTTAAAATGTCAAACTCTTTGCTGTCTTTTGTCAAACGCTTCTGACGGTAGAATACAGGGCCATTGTCATATAGTTTGATACACGCCGCAATCAAAAGCATAATCGGAGAAGCCAGAATAATCCCTATACATGAAATCACAAGATCCATTCCACGCTTTACAAACATTTGGCGGTAGGTCAAACCGTTATTGCGGAACAAAAGAAGCGGAGAATCAAATAAATCGATGCTTTCTGAATTTCGTATCATAATATCCGATATTTTCGGTATCCCGTAACAGCGGATATCCTGCTCAAAACAATACTTGATAAACTGATTGCGATCCTGTACAGGAATGTCCCCAATTAAGATTGCATCATATTTTAAAATTCTTTCATAAATCGAATCCATTCCGGCGCTAAGCGCCACTTTATCTTTGACATGATATTTATCTTTTCTGGATTCTAATTTCTGGATAATGGTATCCGGGCTAATCTCTCCATAGATTAACAGCATCTCATGCGGCGGATAAATAAATGTATAAATCCAGCGCATAAAGATTGCCCATACTAGGACAATCATAAAATCCAAAACGCAGAGAATGGCCATTGGCTCGCTGTTCTCTAAAAATTTCCAATCGCCATTAATTAACGATAATTGCAGATAGGTCACGCCATTGACGCAAATAATTGACAAAAACTGGGAATACATAATGTCTAATGTCTTCAAATACCCTACCTTCAATGCGCCAAACGCTCTGGAAAATACCATAATAAACATTGCGTACAACGCGATAATCACCCAGTTGCCCCGCCTCCAGTATTCCACCGGCATCATATCTTTATAATGGTGAAACCAAAGCCAGCCGTATATCCCCGTCTGCAAAAACACAATCAGCATTTTCGACCAGAACATTATCATACGCTTGATTTTTAGTGACGATGATATTCTCATAGAAACCTCTCTATTTCTTCAGGATTTTTTTCAGCTTATACTTTGCATCGATTTTTGGCGCAATCCATTCTGCCGCCGCAAGGCTCATAGATTCAATTCTCATATCCAAGAAAAGCGTCTTAGGCCCTGCCGGAAGTTTCGTCAAAAGAATATTTGGATCATCTGTGTCAAACAGATACATCGTTCCCGCCATTTTATGCCCATTACTGATAAACTCCAAATTTATGCCGCTTTTGCCGCCAAGCGACAGCCGTTCTATTTCCACCGTACAAGCCTGGCTTCCCGGATCAATCCGAAGCTTCGCCACATCTTCGCCTATGGGAATTTGAAGATGATATGTGCCGTCAAGCGCTTTGCTGTGATACGTCACCGTATCCGCTTCACAAAACCCATTTCCCCGGTCAAAATAAATCTGCAGCGCCCGCCTTCTCTCCAATTCGTCTACTACATGGAGCACACTGCTTATATGATACGCCGGCTTTCCACACTCCCGATACAACTGCCGCATCGGCGTATGTCCCAAAAGGACATATGCCTGAAACGCTTCTTCCATTGCCGCATATGCCGTAAGCTCCTGCCTGCAAATCCCCGCTTTTTCATATAACGCTTCTGGATCTAACGTCCTTCGCATAGCAGTCGTATCCGCATAATAATGGATGCCGCGGTAAATCGTAAAGTTTAATGGAACCGGAAAATGAAACGACCATTCATAGTCTATAATCGTCTTACTGCCATCTTCTCCAATGAAAATATTCGGCATAATCAGATCGATGTCGCTCACCGGAGCCGACAACAGCCCTGCTGGAAGCTCCTGCTGCCCAAACACTTCCACAAACGCATCCGTCATCTCAAATTCTTTCAAATCCCGAATCGAACGGATCGCCGCAAACGCTTCCAACATTTTATCAAAAGCCGCCTTCTTCTGCCCCTGCTCCAACAAAGCGTCCAGTTCTTCTTCTAATGTATGCCCTCTTAAAAATTCCAGCTCAATGCCATTTTTCCGCTCCGTATAGCCATTGACCAAAAAATCCGTCCCCCGGTATAATTCACGCAAAGTCCTGCTGGTTTTCTTAATTCGCTCGATCTGCGGCGCCGCTTTGGAATTATCCGCTAATTTCAGCAGATGAAGTTTCCCATCTTCTGACTTCGTCACCAGCGTGCGGATATTGTGCCTTTTCCCCCTGTCATTGGAAAACTTCACATAACAAACCGATTCGCCTTCTTCATTTGCCAGCCGCCCCGAAGCGTCTTTTCCTGCCGCCATCAAATAGGAATTTGCAAAATCCGCAAACTTCCCTCTTGCGACAGCCGCATCAAAAGCCTTGCCCTCCTCAAACAAAACAAGACGCTCCGCGTCAAAATTTCCAATCTGGTCGATAAGCTCCCCTTGTTTGGGCAGATATTCGTCTGAATAAACGCTCATTGCAAAATAGTAATCGGGAAACGGATAATATGCCGTCTGCCAGCGAAACCCCGCCTTCGCCAAACGCGTTTTTAATTCCAAAAGCGTCATTCCCGCCGCGCTTGGCAGAGCTTCCACTGCGCCAAAATATTCCCCCGCCCCCGTGTCCTTTGCTCCGGCAAGATACTTCATTCCATAGGCGTTTTCCACCGCAAGAATCAGCTTTCCCGATACAGACAGACAAGCCGCATACGCATCCAATTCCTCCTGTTTTGCCTTTCCAAGCCGAATCAGATAATCATACTTTGTATACGCCGCCAATTCACAAACCCCTGCCACACACTCCGTAAAATCCGACAATTCCTGTAGTTTTTTCGCAATTACATCTGTCGGTTTTCCAATATAACACACTTTGTCCGTCTTTTTTATGGGAAGCCATGCAATTAAATTCGCCCTCAAATAGGAATCCATAAAAATATCCATACGAAAAACCCCCTCTACTCCACTGTAATTTCCGTATTCATATCATAGTATCCCACCGTATTTTTAGTTGATACAACTGTCAGGCTGCATACGTCATACAACCTGTGGTATACGGTAAATTCCCCATGCGGATAGCCCGTACAGCCCAAAGAAAGCAGATATTCCCCTCCCTGTAAATCCATTTTCTGTTTAAATGAAACAGTCTGGGTCTCTCCGGCTTTTTTCGGCGTAATCTCCACCTTCTCAAACATCGTATTCGTTCCGCAAAGCTCAATTCCAAGCAGGTTTTTAAAAGAAAACGCAAAAATCGGCTCTGCAATATCTTCATGGAACAGCGCCTTCATCTTAACCGTCATTTCCGAGCCTTTTTCAATGACATTGCTATACCGCCCGTTTGCATCCACAAATGCAAAATCCACAATTTCCGCTTTTTTACTCCCATACTCCAAGACTTCTGGATTAATCGGAAGCGCGCTGCGCCAAAGCTTTTTATCCACACCCTGATCCCAGACCATTTTGCCGTCCTCTCCGTCTTCTAGTTGGTTGACAAGCACGCGTTTATACATGTCAACCGCCTCTTTCGGCGTCCCTTCAAACAGCTTATGCCCCTTATTCAAGAGAATCGCCCTGTCACAGTATTTCGTAATGCTTCCCAAATCATGGCTGACAAACAGAATCGTCTTGCCCATTTTCTTAAATTCTTCAAATTTATGGTAACATTTGGACTGGAAAAACACATCCCCCACGGAAAGAGCCTCATCTACAATCAATATCTCCGGATCGATATTAATCGCAACCGCAAACGCCAGACGCACAAACATACCGGAAGAATACGTCTTAACCGGCTGATTTACAAAATCCCCAATATCTGCAAATTCCAAAATGTCCTGAAGGCGGGCGTCAATCTCTTGTTTCGTAAACCCGATCATCGTACCGTTTAAGTATACATTTTCAATTCCCGAATACTCCATATTAAACCCTGCGCCAAGCTCTAAAAGCGCAGAAATCCGCCCGTCTACCGTCACTTCCCCGTCTGTCGGGTTGAGCACTCCCGTGATAATCTTTAAAATCGTGGATTTTCCAGAGCCATTCGTTCCGATAATCCCGACCGTCTCTCCCTTTTTAATCTCAAAATCCAGCTTGTCCAGAGCAAAATGCTCCCGATAGCATTTTTTCTTCGTTAAGTTCAGCGCCTCTTTTAATCTGTCACGCTGACGGTCATACAGGTGATACACCTTGCTGACTTGATCCACTTTGATCGCTATTCCGCTCATTGATTTTTACCTTTCTCCTATAACACATCTGCAAAGTGCATACGCAGCTTCCGAAACACAGAAATCCCAAGCCAAAAGCACAAAACTGTAACGGCCCAAAAATAAACCGTCAACTCCCATCGTTCCCAAAAAGCAATTTTCCCGATGAAAGCATCCCGATAGCCCTGAACAATATAAAACAGGGGATTTAACCTTAAAATCTGTTTCAGCATAGGGCTGATGTCCATTGTCTCAATATTCCACATAATCGGCGTGACCCAGACGCCCACCTGCAAAACAATATTGATCACCTGATTCAAATCCCGGAAAAATACAACGACTGCGCTCGTCAGATAGGAAAGCCCTGTCACAAATATAAACAGGCAGATAGAATAATAGAGAATCTGCAGGGTATATAAATCTGGAACATATCCATACATTGCAAAGAACAGAACCGCAAACGTCAAGAAGAACAGATGTACAAAAACAGATGAAATCACTTTCACTACCGGAAGTATGTCAATCTGGAACACTACCTTCTTTACTAAATAGGAGTAATCAAGCAGCGCCCGCGTCCCTCCGCTTAACGCATCGCTGAAAAAAAACCATGGAACCATTCCGGCAATCAGCCAAAGCACAAACGGAATTTCAATTCCCTTTGCATTATTTACCGGAGTTGGCTTAAATCCTTTTTCAAACACAAACCAATAGACCAAAACCGTAATGACCGGCTGTACAAACGCCCAGATAATGCCCAGATAAGAGCCTGCAAATTTTGTTTTAAAATCATTGACAGAAAGGCGGGTAATCAGCTTTCTGCCCGCATAGATTCCCGCCATTGACACTCTATTCTTTGATGCCGCCATATAATCCCTCATTCATTCCTCTCTGCCACATACGCTTTGATCCCGCCCCAGACCTTATCTTTCTCCGATAACGTCAAGTCCGTCTCTGACATGCCTTCCGGCATCGGCCAGTCAATTCCAATCTCCGGATCTTTCCAAAGCAGGCCTCCCTCATCATTCGGGTGGTAAAAATCCGTCACTTTATAGCAAAATTCCGCATAATCGCTTAAAACGACAAATCCATGGGCAAATCCTTTCGGGATAAAAAACTGTTTTTTATTTTCTTCTGAGAGCGTCACGCCAAACCATTTGCCAAACGTTTCCGATCCCTTCCGCAAATCCACCGCAACGTCAAACACTTCTCCACGGATCACGCGCACCAGTTTGTCCTGAGGATACTGAATCTGAAAATGCAGTCCCCGCAAAACTCCCTTCTTCGACGCCGACTGATTATCCTGAACAAATATGCAGTCTATCCCCGCTTCTTTAAATTCGTTATAGTTATACGTCTCCATAAAATACCCGCGCGCATCGCCAAAAACAGCAGGTTCAATCACCTTTAATCCGGCAATCCCGTTGCAATCGTCCGTCACCTTAATTTTTCCCATGTTAAATTCTCCTCTTATCGTTCTTTCGCCATTAAAGCCCTTTCGCCACTTCCAATAAATACTGCCCGTATTCTGTTTTCAGCAAAGGCTGCGCTAATGCCGTCAACTGATCTTTCCCAATAAATCCACGTTTATATGCGATTTCCTCAATACAGGAAATATAAAGCCCCTGACGCTTCTGGAACGCCGACACAAAATCCGCCGCCGCAAGCAGCATATCATGGTTTCCCGTATCCAGCCACGCAAACCCACGCCCAAGCGTCTCCACCGAGAGCGTCCCGCGGTTCAGGTATTCATTGTTGACGCTTGTGATTTCAATTTCGCCTCTTGCCGAAGGCTTTACATTCTTTGCAATTTCCACTACGTCATTATCATAGAAATAAAGTCCCGGCACCGCATAATTCGATTTCGGACATTCCGGTTTTTCCTCAATCGAAAGCGCTTTTCCATTTTCATCAAATTCCACAACGCCATATTCCCTCGGATCTCTGACATAATAGCCAAAAATGGTCGCTCCCCGCTCTGTCTCAACGCGTTTTGCCACTTTCTTCAACACGCCCGAAAAGCTCTGACCGTAGAAAATATTATCGCCAAGAACCAGAGCCGCCGCATCCTTTTCGATAAAATCCGCTCCCACGATAAATGCATCCGCAAGTCCCCTGGGTTCTTCTTGGACGGCATATTCAAACCGCATCCCAAGCTGCTTGCCCGTTCCTAAAAGCTCTTTAAAAACCGGCAAATCCCGCGGCGTGGAAATAATGAGTATTTCCCGAATCCCTGCCAGCATAAGCGTCGATAACGGATAATAAATCATCGGTTTATCATATATCGGCATGATCTGTTTGCTAATCGCCTTTGTCAGCGGATACAGCCGCGTACCCGAGCCGCCCGCCAGTATAATTCCTTTCACTGCCCGCTCCTTCCCGCTAAACGCTACCTATTCTTATACATGTCCTCATAATATTTCTGGTAATCGCCGCTGGTTACATTCTCCATCCAGTCCTCATGCTCAAAAAACCATGCAATCGTCTTTTTAATCCCCTCTTTAAACATCGTTTCCGGCTCCCAGCCGATCTCCGCCTTTATCTTATCCGGCGCAATCGCATACCGTCTGTCATGGCCCTTGCGGTCTTCCACATATGTGATTAAATCCTCATTTATATACTTCCTTCTCTCGTCCTGTTCCGGAAGCATTTCTAACAGCGTCTCCAAAATAATATGGATAATTTCTATATTCTGCTTCTCATTGTGCCCGCCGATGTTATACGTCTCGCCAAGCCGCCCTTTCTCTAAAACCATGTCAATTCCCTTCGCATGATCATCGACATAGAGCCAGTCCCTGACATTTTTGCCATCACCGTAAACCGGAAGCTTCTTGCCATGCAGGGCATTATTAATGATCAGCGGGATCAGTTTTTCCGGAAACTGATATGGCCCGTAATTGTTTGAACAATTCGTAATATTAGCCGGAAAATGGTAAGTGTCCATATATGCTTTTACTATAAAATCCGATGAAGCCTTGCTCGCAGAATACGGGCTGTGCGGATCATAAGGCGTCGTCTCATAAAAATACCCGCTGTCCCCATCTAACGACCCATATACCTCGTCTGTCGAAACATGCAGAAATTTCTTTCCTTCAAGAAATGTCCCGTCTTCCTTTTCCCACGCTTCCTTCGCGCAGTTTAACATCACAGCCGTGCCAAGCACATTCGTCTTAAGAAAAACCTCCGGATCTTTTATGCTCCGGTCCACATGGCTTTCCGCCGCAAAATGAACGACGCGGTCAATGTCATTCTCTTTAAATATCGTTCGGATTGCCTCTTTATCTGTAATATCCGCTTTTATAAACGTATAATTTTCTCTGTCCTGAACCTCTTTTAAGTTCTCCAAATTCCCCGCATACGTCAATGCATCTACATTAATAATGCGAATTTCATTCTCATATTTCCGGAACATATAAAGGATATAGTTTGATCCTATAAACCCAGCTCCGCCTGTCACCAAGTAAGTTCTCATATCTGAGCATTCTCCTTTCTCTTTCTGCTATGCCGGCAGATATTATATTATATCGCATTTTGTCAAAAATTACAAGTTTAGGAAACTTCTGCCACTTTGCAAAAACCCCCTCTTTCCTATTTTCTTACAAACAGTTTTAAATATACGCCTGCAGCAAAATTCCTAAATTTACGGATTCTTACGCTTTTTCGCATTTCACTTTTTGATAAACTCAGCTCTTTTTGGTACTTTTTCAGCAAATGGATATGCTCATTCACATAATCTTTGCTTTTATCGCCCGTCATGACTTCTCCTGTATTGGAATCATTCCGCACCCGAAAGTAATTCAGTGGTTCATGGATTATATAAACATCTCCCATGCAGGCCAATTTCACCCAGAAATCATAATCTAAAATATAGGTGTACCACGGATCAAACCCGCCCGCCTTTTTTAATATATCGCGGCGGAATGTGTTCGCTAACGGCGCGCCAAAATAGTTTTTCACAAAAAGACCCGCCCGCGCAATTTCTTTGCCGTCCGTCAGTCCGCTCGTTTTATATCTTTTATAAAAACCCTTGGGCTTCCCGTTTAAATCGAACAATTTTGTGTCGCTTTCTGCAAGGACAGCCGTAGGATTCTCCTGCAGCGCCCTTACTTCTTTTTCCAGACAATCCGGCGCCAGTACGTCGTCCGCGCAAATTAATTTAATAAATTCCCCAGAGCATTTCGATAAACAGCGGTTCCAATTACCCGACATGCCAAGATTTTTCTCATTTTGATACAGTTTAATTCTGTCATCACCGATATTTTCAACCACCTTTACCGTATCATCTTTTGAGCAATCATCACATATAATCAGTTCTAAATGGAAATATGTCTGTTTAAGTACGGAGTCAATCGTTTCTTTGATGTAGGCTGCGTTATTATAGGCCGGAATGCAAACACTGACTAACGGTTCCATACAACTCCCCCTTTTCTACCACAGGTCTTTTACAGTTCTTTCATATATTCATCTAACGCATCTTGCCAGTCCGCCATTTGAAATGCATCCCCAAAGGCAAGACGGAGCATATAGTTATCCAGCACAGAATACGCCGGTCGTTTTGCCGGAGAATTATACTCCTCAGTTGTAACATACTGCACGTTAGTCGTTTTCCCTGCGCGCTGAAAAATTGCTTTGGCAAAATCCGCCCAACTGCACTGCCCTTCACAAGTCGCATGATACGTCCCATAGCTTTCTGTCGGCTCTAAAAAATGAACCATGCGGGCAAGTTCCGCCGCGCTGGTCGGAGAGCCATACTGGTCAGATACAACGGTAATGGTATCGTGCGTCTCCGCCAGCTTCAACATGGTTTTCACAAAATTTTTCCCATCGCCATAAAGCCACGCCGTCCGCAAAATGAAATGCTTTTGAGAAAATTCTTTTACAAATCTTTCCCCTTCATATTTCGTTTTCCCATATGCGCTGATCGGCCCTGTCTGGTCAAATTCCGTCAATGGCTTTGGAGACGTCCCCTCAAACACATAATCTGTTGAAATATGGATCAGTTTGGCGTCTGTCTTGGCGGCTGCAATGCTTAAATTTCTCGCGCCGATCGCATTGATTTTATACGCTAAGTCCCACTGCGCTTCACACGCATCCACATTTGTGTGCGCGGCGCAGTTAATAATGACATCCGGATTTTTTTCACGGACAAAGGCTAAAACTGCATCAATATCGGTAATGTCTAATGCAAAGATCCCATCTCCCTTTGCAACGTCTGTATGGATAAATTCGACGTTTTGTTCGTTCGCATATTCTTTCTTTAATGCCCTTCCAAGCTGTCCGTTACTGCCTGTCACTAATATTTTTTTCATCTGAAATCCCTTCCTTTTATAACATTCGGTTTAACAAAAACAATCCCCTTACAACCCAGTTATCAAACGCGCTTTGGCGGTACCAGCGTTTATCAAAGAGAATTGTAAAACGATCCGGAAATTTTTCTGCTTTAAGAATCGCATCCACTAACGCATCTTTTTGCGGTTCTGTATGGTAGAAACGTTTAAAATCAGATAACTGTTTTTTCAAGTCTCCATGGCGTTTCTTTAAGTCCCTTGCCTTTGCCCGAATCTGCGCAATGGCAGAACCGCTTGCGCCAACTTCATTTCCCTGATGCTGGCGGTAATAGATATAGGATTGTTCATCATAATACATGCTGCCAAGATAAGCAGCCGCCATATAACACCACCAGTCATGGTGAATGACGTTTTCCGGCAGGCGTCGTATTAAAATCTCCACCAACTCACGGTTCATTAACGTCGTGCAGCCGGAACAGATGCTTTCAATCACGGCATTGCCAAATCCGGGATTGACATGGGCATTCTGCTGATTTTTCAATATTTCAAGATTTTCGTCTACTAAGGTCTTTGCGCCGCAATACAGCGCGGGGCCTTTCAGCCGCTTGAGCTGTTTGACTGCCTGTTCTATTTTCTGAGGCAGCCAATAGTCATCTTGATCGCAGAACCCTATGTATGCGGCCTTTTTGTCACTTTTTTTCAGCAGCTCAAAAAAACTTCGGTTCACCCCAATGTTCTCCCCTTGGTATACACGGATATTTGAGTGAAGTTCTTCGTATTCTTTCAGTATCACAAATGTGTCGTCTTTTGAACCATCGTCCCGCGCCAATATGTCTACGTCCGGATAGCTCTGCGCTAATATAGAATCTAACTGTTCCCTGATATACTCCTCGCCATTGTATGTGGATAATAAAATCTGAACCTTGCCATTCGCGTCACCGCCTATATCACTACTCATCTTTTTTCTTACAACTTTCTCCTTTCATCAATCTTTCTTCTAACAACGCAACTTCCTGCGTCAGCCGCTTTAACTGTTCGGACTGTCTGGAAACTTTTACAGTCAGGATAAAAACCAAAAACAGCGTAAAACAAAATCCAAAGAAAAACATCATATTTACCGGAAGTTCAATTCCCAGCAAATGCACCAGATAATTCATTATACCCGGAAAAATATCTAACACAAGGACAAGCGCGCCCACTGTCAGCCATGAAAGCGCAAATTTAATATCTAACGTTTCCCGTCGCACCATATTTGCAATTCCGGCAAGCGCTAATAGAATTACTACCGCTACAATTATCTGTAATTTAAGATTCATGCCATTACCTCCGAATCGCTTCAATAAAAATCGCCAGAGATACTTTTATCATATAGTAGACAGATTTCCGCGGGGATATAGAAGAAATTCCTTCCTCTCTCGCATTCATCTGCACCGGAAGCTCTCCCACTTGTTTTCCCGCTTTTAAAATCGTCACAACGCTCTCAGGCTCAGGATAATCTTTCGGGTAATTTTTTGCATAAATCCCAATCACGTCCCTGCCTGCCATTCTCATGCCGCTAGTCGGGTCCGTAATCTTTTTTCCCGTCACTAGTTTAATTAAACTTGTAAAGTAGCGGATTCCTATCCTGCGGATTCCCGAGGACTGAAACCCTTCCTTTTTAATGTATCTCGAACCAATCACCATATCCAAACGCTCATTTTCCAGCTTGTCCGCCATTGCATTTAAATACCTCGCGTTATGCTGCCCGTCGCCGTCAAACTGCACCGCAATATCGTATCCATTGCGCCACGCATAGACATAGCCCGTCTGCACCCCACCGCCAATTCCCAGATTTACCGGAAGGTTTATCACATGAAAATTATTTTTCCGGCAGATTTCCAAGGTATCGTCTGTGGAACAGTCATTGACAACTACATAATCAAAATCCGGCGCGCAAGCCATAACGTCCCGCACAGTCCGTTCAATCCCTCCCCGCTCATTATACGCCGGGATAATTACTAATTTTTTCATAACACCCTTTCTAAAGACATCAAGATGCCATAAATGGCAACGCATTGCAGGCATACCGCCGCAAACATAAATTTTCTGCCCATGTCCTTTTTTATCGTTATGGTTTTATTGTAAAACAGCAGGATCGCAATCGGAAGAAGCGGAAGGAAATACCTTCCCTGAATGCCAAAAATTTCTTTTGACTCCCTTGGCGTCCAACTGATAAACATCGAAACAAATATCATCGCCGCAGAAAGCAGTGTCACAACAAGATACAACATTTTATGCGAAAACGCCACTTCCGGGGCAAACCTGCAGTTACCATCTTCTACTTTCAATGCCGACAGTATAAGAAGCAGCAGCAGACCATAAATGACAATCCTCGAAACATAAATATCCAGCCAGCCTAACTGCATCCCAAACATAGTTTCAATCAGCCCGTCTCCTGACAAAAACAGCGTGCGGACAGATAGCGTAATAAATTCCATTGGATTTTCAAGCAGTCCCGCCGTCCCATAAGTCTCTCCCGCCAGATAAGCGCCTGCCGCCTGTTCTTCTGTCGGGCTTACGACAAAAAGCACGCTCCTTAATGTAGAACCCATAAACGCTGCAATGGCAGCCGACGCCATTACGCCTGTAAAAATCCATTTCTTTTTCTTTGAGCCAAACCTGTCCCATGGAATCAAAAGCGTCAACAGGCAAAGCGGCATATAGGTTCCGCCTTTACAGACAGAAAGCAGGATCATAAAAATAACATATGCGGCTATCTGCGTCTTTTTGATCGGATCTTTCTGATAAATCAAACGGAACAAAACTGCAAGATACAAAAACGCCGCTTCGATAACAACTGAATCATAAGAATAAGAACAGCACTGTTGAATCGTCATGGGAAGCATGGCAAGAATAAACCCTGCCGGCTTTCCATAAGGCAAAATACGGATAAACCAGTACATCGCCGCCAAATAACATAGGATAGAACATATTCTGCCCAGATAAATCACCAGTAAACCATTACATCCCAAAATGCGTCCAAATAATATCCCTGCCACTCCCGGAAGATATGTGAGAAATGGCGCCCGCGTATCCGAATGTGGAATTTCAACCGCCCCTTCTTCTCTGCCGGTTTTCATTATTTCTTCTTTTATCTTATCGTATTCCGGCAGGGACGGCGTCGTCTCAAACATCTGTAACGCGTGAAAGTCTTCTTTCTCCATGCGAAGTTTTCCTTCTTCCACGCCTTCCTCCCCTAAAATCCGGTTCGTATAGGAATACGCCTGTTTTAAGTGTATTTCTTCGTCCGGAACTGACAGCGGAGGCAAAAGCAGCAGATACAAGACAGCAAGCGCCGCTCCGGAAACCAAAAACGCTTTCTCAGGCTTTAGACGGAATACCGCAAGAGACAAATACGACAGCAGTAACAAGAGGTAAACAATGACGGCCCCAAATGCTCCCCACTGTTTCCAATAACTAAACTGACGGTCAGCCGTCTGGATATTAAACGTAATATCCATTGGCTCCCCATTGATGGAAAGTGATGCATGAGAAATTTCTTTTTCGGTATAGCCAACAGCCAGCTCTACATCAGGAGTGATCCCTTCCGCCTCTAATGAAATCACAAGCTCCTGATCCTGAAAGCCCGTCCGTGTCTCCGGAAAAGAAGCGACAAGATTCTGCTCATCTGCCAGCGCATAAACAGGATACTCCGCCGACGTCAGGACTGCGCCGGCCGCATCCGAAACAGACAGATGCAAAGTTCCAAGATCCCGCCGTTTATCTTCTTTTGTAAGATCCTTTAACACGTCTTCGTCTAATGAAACTTGTATGCCTGCGCTTAACAGTTCATCAGAAGGATAGACAAATTTCTGTTCAATTCTGTCTCCGTCTTTCAGCAGGTATTCTTTTCCTTTTTCCGCCTGTGCCTGTGTTGCCGTCCTTGGGAGCGTCATTCTCGTTAATATCGTTGTTTTATATACAAGAATGGCCGCAATGGCAAAGATTACTGTCATCACGCCAATTTCCAGCCAGTTTTTCCTGTTTAATCTGTGCATATATTTTGGAAGCTCCTCCTATTCGCCAAATCCTTCATCGATAATTTTCACAATAGATGCAAGCGCCAATTCTTCATCTGCCCCTTCACAGACAAGCTCTATTTCATCTCCTGTTTTAATACACGCCCCAAGGACGCTTAAGACACTCTTAGCATTCGCAGTGTTCCCCCTGTAATTAAATGTAATCAATGATTGAAAGCGCATTGCTTCTTTGCAAAGTATTCCTGCCGGACGCAAATGCAGTCCGGTCGGGTTCTTAATCGTAATTTTCTGACTAACCATATTGCGTTTCCTCCGTATATTCTATTTTAAAGCATAATATTTGTAATCAGCGCCGCTAATTTTTCCGCTTCCTCCATAATGGCTTTTTGATCTTTTCCCTCTATCATAACCCGCACCATCGGCTCCGTTCCGGATGGCCGGATTAATACCCTGCCTTCCCCATGGAATTTCTTTTCTAAAGCTTTTACCGCATCGGCAATTTCTGAATATTCCATATAATGTTCCTTTTTATGGTTCGGGACCTTCGCATTGACAAGAGCTTGCGGCAATACTTCCATAATCCCTGCCAAATCTGAGAGTTTCTGTTTCGTGTCCACCATAACTTTTAAAAGACGCAATGCGCTCAACAAGCCGTCCCCCGTCGTATTGTCATCTAAAAAGATAATATGGCCGGACTGCTCGCCGCCCAGATTATAGCCATGTTCCAGCATATGCTCTAATACATAGCGGTCTCCCACTTTCGTCTTTTCTATATTTAACCCTTCCCGGTCTCCCATCAGGGAAAAACCAAGATTTGTCATAACCGTCACTACAATGGTATCCTTTTTTAGCAAGCCTTGCCGTTTCATATGGTTCCCTATAATTGCCATAATCTGATCGCCGTCTATGACATTCCCCATCTCGTCAACTGCCATCATGCGGTCAGCATCTCCGTCAAACGCAATGCCGACGTCTGCTTTTTCATAAACGACGCGCGCCCGAAGTTCCGACATATGCGTTGAGCCGCAATTTGCATTTATATTCGTGCCGTCAGGATTTACATGGATTGGCACAAGATTTGCGCCTAAGTCTTTGAGCGTTTTCACAGAAGTGTAATATGCCGCGCCTTCCGCACAGTCCACTACAATTTTTAATCCTGACAAATCAACGGCCGCATGCCGCTTCATAAATGCAATATATTCTTCTTTAATGTCCAAACGGTATTCAATCCGGCCTATGCCTGTGCCTGTCGGCATCGGGACATGTTTCATATTATTTTTTATCAACGCCTCTATTTCATCTTCCAAAGCGTCAGAAAGTTTATAGCCTTCCCCATTGAAAAATTTAATGCCATTAAACTCCATCGGATTATGGGAAGCGGAAATGACAACGCCTGCATCCACTTTATGTTTTCTCGTCAAATATGCGATTGCAGGAGTAGGGACGATGCCCGCATAAATCGCATTGGCGCCAACAGAACAAATCCCCGCCATTAAAGCATTTGCCAGCATCCCGCCTGAAATTCTGGTATCGCATCCAACAATAATTGTAGGCTGATGTTCCTTTTCTTTTGTCAGCGCATACGCTCCCGCCTGCCCTAATTTCATCGCTAATTCAATCGTCAGTTCCATGCCCGCTACGCCGCGCACGCCGTCTGTGCCAAACATTCTGCTCATATTTACACCCTCCTGTTCTGTGTCTTTCCCATCTCTTTTTTATTCTGTATCTGACTCCGTATCCTTTTTCTCAGAGTCTTCATTCTCTACTCTATTCTTATCCGGGTCTTTTTCATCGTCTTTGCCATTGTCAGCGCTATTGTTATTGGAATTTTGGCTCCCCGCAGGCACAATGTCCACCGTAACGGTCGCCGTCCCCACCTGTTTAAATTTGCTGTCCAGATTCAATTCCAGATTGACGGTATGTTCTCCCTCCGTCATGCCGCTTACGTCAATGCTTCCCGTAAGCGTCTCTGCATCAAACGCTTCCAAATCCGAGGTCAAGCCCTCTAACTCCACTTCTATCGTATCCGCCAAAAATTCCACTGCATATCTGCTGTTTAAATTTCTCGCCGCTATATTGGCAGTCGGCATTTTATATTTCTTTTTCTCATGCTGTTCAATTTGCACTTTCACAGACACTTTTGCCTGCGCATTGTCTACAAGGGAAACTCCCTCTGGCAAATACGCGGTAATATCCACTTTTTTTTCAATCGTTCCAGATGCATCCGTCAAATCCAGCACTTCCGCCGGAACTGCAATACTGTTCATCGTATTTAATACAGCAGAAACGCCTTTTACTCTCACCGTCTGGGGATTATATTCCATACCAACATATTCATATCCGTCCGGGAGGGTTCCTGTCGTCTGGAAATTTACTGTGACCTCTTTTGTGTCTAAAACCTGCATAGATACCATCACATTTTGTATATTAAACGATAATTCTTTCGTGTCAACTTCATTTCCATGTTTATCATATAACACAGGGATCACGCTGTCTGTCATATCCTGATAAATTTCATTTACATTTACTGTCGCAACCGCTTTTTCTATTGTATCCACAACAGATTTTGGCCCGGATACCCGGATCAGCGTCGGCGACGCCTTGACTTCTCCCAACGCATGTTGATCCGCAGTCTCTCCTTCTGTCGCGACCGTAATGACAAACGGTTTCGAAACCAAATCTTCCACTTCCACTTGCAGATAATAAATTTTGCTTGCCACTGTAATATAGCTTCCGTAACGCTGCGCCGTAATTTCAATGGGCACACGGTCAAAATTCTCTATCATCTCCAAGTCCGCCACCGCCCGAAAATCAGAATTGCTCATACGCTCCAGATAAGAACGCTTCCCGCTTGCCTTAAATGTAATCGTATTGCTGTTATTTACAATATCATAATATTTCCCAATCCCTGCCAGATAGTCGCTGTTTTCAATGCTGACTGTCGTCGTAAACGTCCTAGTCGTATTCGGGTCATCAATATTGACAACGGCAAGCCAAAATACAGCGGCAAACGCCACTGCCAGAATTTTCAAGCCGAAATTATTTGTGATCCACTGAATTATCTTTTTTAACATACTTAAGCCTCCGTTTCAGTAAGCCTTTCCGTTTCGTCTCCGGTTCAAATTTCTGCAGCGCTTTAAGCTGCGCGCGCAGCCCTTCCTGATCCAGTCCACGAACCAGTTTCCCACCGACTGCAACGGAAACGCCGCCTGTCTCCTCTGACACCACGATTGTCAGTGAATCGCTTAACTCACTAATGCCCACAGCCGCCCGATGCCTTGTGCCAAGCTCCTTGCTAAGTTCCATATTATCCGACAACGGAAGGTAACAAGTCGCAGAAACAATACGGTTTCCACGCACAATAATTGCGCCATCATGCAGCGGCGTATTTTTTTCAAATATATTAATTAAAAGCTGGTTTGTCAAAATGGCGTCCACTGCAATTCCTGTCCGTTCATATTCCGACAAATTCACAGTGTCTTCCATCACAATTAAAGCCCCTGTTTTCACCTTTCCCATCTCAAAACAGGCGCGGACAAGCTCATTTATCGCTTTCTCGCTGACATGTTCAATCTGGTCTTTGCCAAAATCTAAAAAAGCCACTCCTTTTAAAAAACTTTTCCTGCCAAGCTGTTCTAACGCCTTACGCAATTCCGGCTGAAAAATAATGACAAGCGCAATTACTCCGACATTAAGCGTTTTTTCCGCTAACCATAGGATTGTCGTCATTTGAAAGACTGCCGCGACCATAACAAACACCAGAATAACCAACAAGCCTTTCAACAGCATCCAAGCCCTCGTATTCTTTATCCAAAGCAGGATTGTATAAAACAGAAATGCGATAATGACGATTTCCACTATATCAATGACGGTCATTACCGGCAAATCCATCCATGACAGATATTTATCTTTAAATACACCGAGCATTGACAGTATTTCTTCCAAATCACTTCACTTCCTTTCTGTGCCCGCCTCCTTTGGCAGCAAATGTCTTAACCTGTTTTTCTTTTTCAGCGACATACATCTTTGGCACAGCCTTGACATAGTAATAATATTCATCATCTTCAAATTGCACCCGCTCCGTCCTCGAATAATCAAGATTAAAAAACAAAAATTCCAAAAGCAGCGCAACCCCTAAAGATACAAGGGAACCAATAATCAGTCCGACTGTCTTGCCCGTAATGTCAAGCAGCATATATCCTGCAAACAATATAATAAAATTCACCAAACCGCCGATTAAAACCGCTATTGTCCAAGCATAATCTATAGAAAGCCTGCGAATTATGAAAACCATCGCCGCTGTCAGCAAAAATGTAAAAAATACCAGATACAGTTCTTTATTATCAATAACCGGATGTAACGCAGCTGTAAATTTTGCAGTAAATGCAGCATCTTCACTGCTGTTTGCCAATGCCTGCGCATTCTGTTTGACCCCATCTAAAAAATACCAAATGACCGTCCCGCACAATACAGACAAAACAGAACATACATTTCCTTTCAGCCCCGCTGCAACCGGCATCACAGGGCCTAAATTAAAATGCAGGCATAACGGGGTCAAAATAGCATAAATCCCGTCTTTCGGCGCAAAACGGAAATACAGACACGCCATCAGCAAAAACAACGCCAGCCCAACAACCGCCACTTCAAGCGCCAAAGCATACAAATGCAAAAGAATCATAAGGCAGGAAAGCAAAATCATCACATTCATAGGCAGAATTGCGCATGCCAATGCCAGAGCAAGAGTGATTGGCAGACTATTGATACGCTCCATATAACCAATATTTCCATTTATAACAGAAAAAACACACAGCGCCATAATAAATTTAAACAGCGGGATAAGATATATATCGTACTTTCCATAAAAACTTTTTAATTTTTCTTTTATTTCCAATAAATCCGTCACGTTCTTTTCCTCCTGTCACGCCATATCCGGCAGATTTACATCTGCTCCTCATCGTGATACAGCCGGTTCACCTTTTTTAAATGCTGATAATATTTCTTGACCTTTTGTCGCCCTTTTGTATACCGCATATAATACACAATATAAGTGATGAGAAAATACGCTGCAAGAAATGCCGCATAACACGATATAACATTTACTGCAAACTGCCTGATATCCGATGAACTGATTTGCTCCATCAGGTTTTCCACAAAATATAGAACCGCAATGACCGCCAACAGGCCAAACGCTATTGTTGCTGTAAAGAAACTTTTTATCATTTCTTTCACTATATAATCTTTTCGAAAATACTGAATCATTGGCCTGCATTCCTGACCCTCATTCTGGTCAAATATCGCAAGCTTTGTCATTTCACCAACTCTTTCCTGATTTACCATAATTTCCCCCTAGATTATTTTTCCAAATTGCATACTTATAAATAGTATAGCATACAACACACCAAATGCAAAGTTAAATGTCTCTCTATATGGCGTACATTTTTTAATCTTTGGCTAGTAAATCTCATCTCTACATGACAAATAAATGTTTTTATTTAATAAATTAACTATAATTCACTATATAAATATAACATTATTTTCACCATTTAACATTAATATTGTATAATTTATCATTCTAATATTTTCATCACCTGATTTACATATGGTTAATTAAATGATTGATAAATTTTTTATGGCTTGACTTATGTTTTTTTGCATAGATTAGAACTGCTTTCATCTCATAACTTACAACTGCATTTATCACATAGTTTATAATTATTTCCATTGTTTGTTTTAGATTTATTATTTATATTTGTTTTCATAATATTAACTGCACTGATTTTCATCACTTAGCTTATAACTGGCTACATCTAATAATTTAAAATTGTTTTCACTCCATAGATTGCAACTCATTCTTCTTATGATTTACATCTGTTTTCATATTTTGTTTTAAATTTGTGGCTTACATTATTATCATTACATAGATTACAATTATTTTTAGCACACAGCTTACTACTGGCTTCATCAAATAACTTATAATTATTTTCATCACATAGTTTGTAATTAATTTAATTACACATCTTACAGTTATTTTCTTCGCATAACAAACACCTTATGCTTTATATACAAATTATATCTCTGATAACTTTTATTTTACTACTATAATTGATTAATAAAATTTCATAAATTTGATTTTATCCCATTTAAAATTTATAATATATTATAATATTTGTTTTAACATTCTCTATTTTCCTAATTTCCATTTTCCAATAAATAAATGGTTCAAACATTTCTTCTTTTTTAATTGATTTTTATTTACACTCCTATAAAACATTTTGACAAGAATACAATGAAATGTTTACACTTAAATTTTATATAGGATAATCATAATCCTCCATTTTAAATCTTCCATATTTTTATTTGCAATCCTGCTTATACCGTAATACAAATTTCTCAAACTCTATTTTAAATCACAAATTTTCAATTAGCTGCGGGTTTAGTTTTACTGTGGATCTGCCTGAGCCATTGGATCAATCTATTACCTGCTCCATATATAAAGATGCGATCTATTTTGCATAAAAATATACTGATATTCTTCTGTTTATTTTAAACACATTATTTGAACTATTGCTTTATTTTTCCGTAACACAAAAATCCCTTGAAAACCTTATGTTTTCAAGGGACCCAACAGCGTGCGTGAGAGGATTCGAACCCCCGACACCTTGGTCCGTAGCCAAGTGCTCTATCCAGCTGAGCTACACACACATATATTTAATTACATACACTTTCGTGCAATGCCGGCGACCGGAATCGAACCGGTACGATGTCGCCACCACAGGATTTTAAGTCCTGCGCGTCTGCCAGTTCCGCCACGCCGGCATATGGGACCTATAGGGCTCGAACCTATGACCCTCTGCTTGTAAGGCAGATGCT
>CAJUST010000005.1 GCA_910589105.1 uncultured Lachnospiraceae bacterium | reverse complement strand
TTGTGACAAAAAGAATCCCGTATTTATGCGGGTTCTGGCGTTTCGCAAACGCCTACTATTATACGGATGAGAAAGGAGAGAAGCACCAGAAATGGGAAACCTGTCAGGATTATGCTGAAGCAAAGCGCAGGAAGGCGGAAATTGAGAACCAGCAGGGCAACGGCACCTTTATCCCTCCACAGGAACTGACCGTAAGGGAATTTCTGCGGGACTTTGTAAAAATCTATGGCACATCGCACTGGGCATTGTCAACATACGAGTCCAACTGTGCCCTGATTGCAAATTATATCAATCCTGCAATCGGTGATGTGGCAGTTCAGGACATCACCCCGAAATATGTGGATGAGTTCTATGTCCGGCTGCAGAAAACAAAGCCTGTTGCAAAGAAAAACAAAAGACCGAGAAGTGAATACCTTACACCAGGCACTATCCACAGCGTCCACAAGGTACTCCGGTGTGCCTTCGAGCAGGCGGTAAAATGGGAGATTATCGCAAGGAACCCGTTTCCCCATGCAAACAAGCCCAAGACAAACTATAAAAAGCGTGACATCTGGACGGCGGACATGATTCGGAAGGCTTTGGATGAATGTGATGACATGAAACTTTATATTGCAATGAATCTGGCGTTTGCCTGTTCCATGCGTTATGGGGAAATCTGCGGGCTGACATGGGACAAGGTACATATTTCAGACGAGGACATTGCGAATGATGATTCCCACCTCTGGATCGAACAGGAACTTGCCCGCGTATCAAGGGAGGCACGACAGCAGTTAGACGACAAGGACATTATGTTTATCTTTCCCTCCCTTATGTCAAATACGCACACCAACCTTGTTCTGAAAAAGCCCAAAACCGAATCCAGTATCAGAAAAGTGTGGATACCTAAAACAGTTGCCTACATCCTGCGGGAGTGGAAACAGGTTCAGAATCAGTACAGGGAATATTTAGGTCAGGAGTTTTATGATTACAACCTTGTGCTGACACTTCCAAACGGAAGACCTGTAGAAAACCGTATCATGGAAAAAGAATTCTCAAAGCTCCGGGAGAAGGCAGGGCTGCCTTATGTTGTATTCCATTCCCTGCGCCACTCCAGCACGACTTACAAGCTGAAACTCAACCACGGCGACTTAAAGGCAACGCAGGGGGATACCGGTCATGCGCAGATTGACATGATCACAGATGTATATGCGCATATACTGGATGAGGATAGGAAAGTAAATGCCCAGAAGTTTGAGGCAACCTTCTATGCTAAAAACTCTGTAAATCCATTGAAGAATGTTACACCGCCGGAAAATACAAATGCAGACCTGACTAATTTAATCGCAGCATTGGAACAGTCGCCGGAACTTGTATCCATGCTGACAAAAGCACTGAAGCAAAATGCTATTAGCAGCTAAAACCTGCTAATTCTGCAATTAGCAGATTATTAGCAACAGCTCTGAAAGTGCAGTTTAGTGTTCGATTCCCTCTTAGCAACACAAGTGATAACAAATATCCAAAAAAACAAGTCCTCTGACTTTTGGTTTTCTCCTGAGGCAAAAAAAGAAAAGCATTGAAAAATCCAGTGTTTTCAATGCTTTCCAGCGTCCCCGAGACGACTTGAACGTCCGACCTATCGCTTAGGAGGCGATCGCTCTATCCAACTGAGCTACGAGGACTTGTATGAAAAACCTGCTAATAAGCAAGTGATTCAGCTATGAAATTGTTGATTTTACGTTGCTTTGGCAAGCGAACACCTACCACTTAGGAGGCGGTCGCTCTATCCAGCTGAGCTATAGCGACAATTCCATACTTTAATATTTTAGCGCTTTTTCATGAAAAAATCAATTAATTTTTTATTTTTATTGCGCCCTGAAGCCAAATATCTCCTTTAAACCTTCTTCCAACTAAAGGTTCTCCCAGAAGATTATCTTCATTGATGCAAATTTCATAAATTAAATCATTTGTATCTACTGTCAAAATACAAAGTCTTTTCTTTGTTAAACTATTCTCTGTATATCTTACATCTAAAATTTCACCTAATACAGAATATTGATCACTTTCAATTCCATATGGCATAAAATAAGAATCTACTATACTTAATATATCTTCATTTACGATTCTTTTTGAAAGCATAGAATATAAATCAATATCTTCTAAAGTCAGGCTTTCAATCGCTTCTTCATCTCCCTCTTTTGCCGCAGCAATAAGATGATTTCTATTTTGTGTGATTTCTTCATTTTTTTGAATTTGCGTTTGGCTTTTACTAATGGGAAGAAGTATTTTCCCATTTAGCGAAAGAGCAGACAGCATAGCGCTCATTTTAGGAGAAAAGTTATTTTTCCAGCCTTTTTTTTCTTTCAAATACTCAGCGACATTCTGTAAATAGAAAATCAAAGTTACGCCTATTTTTATCTCATCACAAACTGCAGCATAAGCTTCCTTATCTGAATATTTTTCTATATTGATATATTCTTCACTTGTAATGTGTGTGCCTTGTAAATAAGGATAATAATAATCCATCTCAAATTGTTTATCTTCTGTGTAACTGCCGCAAATTGTAATTCCTATTGCTTTCCCAAAATCTTTTGATATTTGTACAAATTCATTCCCCTGTGAATCTTTTGCTACATTCAAATAATTCGGTTTTGCCAAAACCTGACTCAACAATTCATCTAGTTTTGTATTATCCATTTGTTGAAACCCGATTGCTTTTAAATAACTGTGCATTTGAATCCTTCCCGATTAATAAAGCCAATACAAACATACGTTTATATCGAAACTTAATCTTTTTTAGCGTTATAATTAATTGCCATCTCTAATGCTTCTTTTTCTTCATCCCCCAAAGCAATAATTGAATTGCCATCAATAACTTCTTTAATATAAGTATAGCACCCTTCTCTACTGTGCATTGCATTGATAATAAATCCGTCATTTATTTCATTCAACAAAGCAAGAGAAAAACTCAACTTTCCACCCATCTCCTGAAATGCATCATATTTTACTAATCCAACTTTCTGAAACGTATTCTTCATGCTTTTTAAAATTCTTTTAATTTCATTTTCATTTTTTTGATTAGAAGAAATTAAATAATCAATTTGATCCATTCGGCTCTTTATGGATTCTTCCAAAGTTTTAGCATTTTTTCCGTCCATAAACATTTTATACTTTTTTTTCAACTTGTGCATTTGAATTGCGTTGATTAGTAAAATTATAAATAACAGTATTGAAAAACCGGCAATGCCTAACAGTATATAATCTGAATCAAATCCTATATAATACTCAATCATTTTTCCTTCCTTTTCTAACTAAATATTTTTTATTGTCTGAAAAAGTTCCATAATCCGGTCGAGTTCTTCTGGTGAATAATACTCGATTTCAATTTTTCCTTTATTAGCATCTTTTTTATGGATCATAACTTTTGTTCCTAAAATCCCTTTCATTTTTTCTGCTAAATCCTGATATATAATATCTAATTTCGTATCTATAATTTCTTCTTTTATGGGAATAGATTCCGTTTCATTTTCTAACTTTTTAACAAGCTTCTCTGTATCCCTTACATTTAATTTTTCATCAAATATTTTTTGCGCAATTGTATACTGCTTGTCCTGATCTTGGATAGTTAATAGGGCTCTGGCATGGCCGCTGGTAATCATATCGTCTATAAGCATCTGTTGAACTTGTTCGGACAATTTCAACAACCGCATCGAATTTGTCACTGCTGTCCTGCTCTTTGAAACGCGATCCGCAATTTCATCTTGCCTTAAATGAAATTCTTCTAATAGGCGTTTGTAAGCAATCGCTTCTTCAATCGGATTAAGGTCCTCTCTTTGGATATTTTCTATTAGCGAAATTTCTAAAACTTCCTGTTCGGAAAAACTTTTGATAATTACAGGTATCTCTTTTAGTTTCGCCATTTTAGCGGCACGCCATCGGCGTTCGCCTGCAATAATCTCATAGTATTCTTTTTTGTCCTGTACTAATAAAGGCTGTAAAATTCCATACAATTTAATTGAGTCTGATAATTCTAACAAAGCATCTTCATCAAAATTTTTTCTTGGCTGGCTCCGGTTTGGTTCTACTTTTTGAATATCAACCATAACCGCATCTTTGTATGAATCATTCTTATCTTCATTTTGGGCAGCATGACTTACTGTATTTACTTTTGGATTTTCAGGAATCAAAGAATCCAGTCCTTTTCCCAATGCTTTTTTTATAGCCATCTTATAAATCCTTTCTATTGATTACTTCTTTTGCCAGCATACGATAACTCTCTGCTCCGGTTGATCTTGAATCATACTTGTTAATCGGCAGCCCGTGGCTGGGAGCTTCTGCCAGCCTGACGCTTCTTGGAATAATTGTTTTGTAGATAGTGGTATTTAAGTTATTCTTGACACTTTCCACTACCTGTAAAGACAGATTCGTTCTGGCATCATACATAGTAAATACAACCCCTTCCATCACAAGGTTTGCATTTAACCTTTGCTGGACAAGATTTATTGTATGGATTAACTGGCTTAGACCTTCTAAGGCATAATATTCACATTGAATCGGAACTAATACAGTATCTGCTGTAGTCATTGCATTTACAGTCAGCATATTAAGTGAAGGAGGACAATCAATAATGATATAATCATAGTCATCTTTGATATAATCTACTGCATTTTTTAATATGTATTCTTTATCACTGATTCCTAAAAGCTCAATTTCAGCGCCTGCTAAATTCACATTTGATGGCATAACATGGAGATTTTCAATTTCTGTTTTTACAATACATTCCTTAATCGTACATTCGTCCAGCATCAATTCATATATGGTATTCTCGATTTCATCTTTTTCTATTCCTAAGCCACTCGTCGTATTCCCCTGTGGATCAGTATCTATAGTCAATACTTTTTTATTATTCTCAGCCAAACATGCGGACAAATTTATTGCAGTAGTTGTTTTCCCTACACCGCCTTTTTGATTCGCTATCGCTATAATCCTTGCCATTTTTTAGTCCTTTCTTCTTTTTCTGATTGTTATTATATCACTTCTTTTGGGTTATTGCTATAGATAAATTGGATTTTGGCCAATAGAACGTTATAGAAAATGTATTGAAAATAGCGTATTATTTTGTTTGGTTTTTTATAATAGAATTAAATCTATATCTAGTTATAGTATTATATACGATAGTTTCCGTCTATTGTATCAAAGAATAATAAAAGCTTTATTATCCTATAATTGATAAATATGTAAATTTTTTCAATGTAATTTTTATATTATGACATATGGACTAATTATTATTATGGTATCTTTTAAAATATTTTTGAGTTATATAATGTTTCACGTGAAACATTTCTTATATTAATTTTTTAGATATGAATAATAGATAGCAAATTTTACCAAATTTTAAATAATTATTTTTTATACTTTCCAATTAGAGAAATTTATAAATTTATAAAGATATTATAGCTGCTAAATTATTATAAATGATATTAATAGGATTTTTTCAAACAGCTGGATCTTAGATAATAATACTCATAATTTTTCAACATTCTGAAAAGAGTAATCAATACTAAAAATATTATTCTATAACAACTAGAATCTGTACATTTAATTTTATAGAGTAGTTTGCTTCAGGATCTAGAATGAAGCATATTTTTATACCTATATTCATTTAATTTTAAGGTATTATATTTTTATAAAAACACACTCCTTACCTATTCACTGTTCCCTGTACAAATTTCTAATTCATAATACTAAACTATATAATTAAAAAAAAGATAGAAAAGCCATAATTTTTATATGAAAATAAACAACAAGAATGAAACCAGATAAGGACAGAAATAAGTTTCTTTCGGAAGGTAATGGTATAAATTAAGAAAATTAACTCCCCGAGAAGCCACATTATGACAGTGTCCACAGAGATAGCGAGCATCGGATTGCTATAGCTACAATCCCCAGAACAATTCTTTGAGATAAAAATGCAAAAATATCGAATAGTATAATAAAATTTATGTGTTGCTCACTGACGCCCGCAATAGAGAGGAGATGTTTGCATGGAAGTTTTGATTTCTTTTTTAGTTGCTGTTTTGGCTGGTGTAGCCTGCCAATACATCATCAAATAATTAGACAATGACGATAAGAGCAACAACTAACCCTAGTGGGTACTTTGCCGCTATAAAGGAAAAGATGAATCCCCAAACTGTGCTGCAACACGGTTTGGGAATTCACTTTTTGTCCGCATGGATTTGTGATTTCTTTTTGTCTATTGGCAATATAGCATATGCAAAAACTTTTTTTCAATATTCTTATTTCAATCTGAAAGTTATCCTTATCTGGTATCAATCAAAGATAAAAAACACATAACCTTTTCAAATATAAAAATAGATTTTACTATACGAAAAGATTACCAATAAATCAATTTTAGAATAATAACGATCTTTAATCGCAATAGACAAAATTCCAAAAACAAAACTATATTAAAAGCATAATAAGTTAAAATATTATTTATTAGTCCATGAATCACTAATTGACACTTAAAGAAGCAAAATTTTCATGTTTAAATAAAGATATTGGCTTTTTACCAAATAATAAGATATGAACAAAATGAATAAAATTTATTCTAATCGGAACTTTCACTACTAGAATAATAAAAATAACTCTCTAAATTTATTCAAGATATTCTTAGATATAGCTCAGGAATTTCGTAGATTATCGCATAAAACTTTTTAAATCTTTAACCGTAGGTAATAAATATATGATACAATAAACTAATTAATATGCTTTCTTCAATAATATTTCTATATCAAATTGATCTAATAGTTTTTTAAAGATAAAACTTTATATTTAGTTTTTTAAGAGATAGTTATAACTTTAATTATGGCTGATTTTCCTATTCATATTTCTTTATCTCCTTATATATTAAAACTTATTATTCTTAAAAAATTAATAAATCTTCTTCTTCAAACATTTTGTTTATTTAACAAGACATTTTATTTTCTTAATACAGTATCAGCTCTAAACTTTACCCTTTATATACTAAAAATAACCTCTTAAATCAACTACTCACCTTTCAAAAATTTCTCCTAGTTCAAAATTTTGAAATATAATGTTTGTATCTACATATATCAATTTATCTCTTACATTACAAATTTAAATAAAAATCACTTATTTCATTCTTATTTCAACAATAAAATTATGAATTATCCGTTTCCTAATGATTAAAAAGATCCCAATTCAAATAAGAAATGATGCCTTTAAACTCACAATTAATGGATTATAATATTCACAAAAAACAACCAGAAATTTTGTTACGTCATCATTTATAGACGCATTCCCTTGCAAATAAATAAAAGGAATAATTACCCATGACAGCATTGGACATAAAGCAGCAATAGCAGATAAACAAGAAAAAATTCGATAAAATCTCTTTGAGTTGTTTTTATTATATAATAAAACATATATATAAGATATAAATAACGGAAATAAAGCGCCATTTGCATGCATCCACATTTCCATGAAATCGGTGAAATCACCGCCATCCGTACTTAAATGAGCTAAAAATATACTAAAATCTGTTATTCTTGCTCCTACTAAGATCATTATCATCAAATGTCCAAATTCATGTAAAAGAATATATAAAAAACGATTAATCCCACAGACAATAATATATATCCTGTATTTTTTATCTTTCTATTCATCGTTTTTACCTCTATATCATTCAATTAAAATGTCTGATTGCTCAATATACAGTTAGATTTATATCTTTCTTTTCAATAAGTATACAATCCCGTCAAATAATAAAATTACAATATTTAATAATATTCAATTCCTTATCAGTATAATTATCTATTATTTCACAAAATCCACTTCACACAAATGATCACTTTTAAAACGCTAATTTCTCTAATAAAATATTTAACAATATCTTATTAAACTAATAAACAAAATCTTTTGCCAGTTATAAAAATAAATTTGAATTACACAATGTTTCACGTGAAACATTTCTTCATTCTATATTCACCAAATGACTTCTAATTGCAAAAACAGCAGCTTGGGTCCGATCTGCAACCCCGACTTTTTTAAATATATTTGATACATGATTTTTTACCGTTCTTTCACTGATGCCAAGTTTCAAAGCAATCTCTTTATTATACATACCAACCGTCAAATTTTTTAATACTTCTAACTCTCTCTTTGTCAAACTTTCAATTTTCTCGTTATCGCTTTTCCAAGTCATTTTTTTCGCATCCATACAACTTAGCAGATCAGGCTGGATATAAATTTCACCATTTATTATATTATAAACGGCGCTTTTTAATTCCAAAAAAGAACATTCTTTCAAAATATATCCATCGACCCCAATTTCGATTGCTTTCATAAAATTTATAATATCTTTACTTCCAGCAATTACCATAATTTTCATGCCGCGTCTTTTTCTTTGATTCAATTCATATAAAACTTTTAATCCATCTTCATGTAATGAAAAAATATCAAGTAAAATAATATCCGATTCATAATCTGATACTATTTCAAACGCTTCCGCTCTATTGCTGGCATCAGCTACTATTTTAAAATTATCATCTAATTCAAATAACTCTTTCAATCCCTGCCGCATTAAAGTATGCCTATCTATTAAAATCATTTTAATCACAGCCATTTTTCCCCCTATCTGCCTGATCACGAATCACTTTTGTTAAAGTATCCAGTTCCAATTTACAACGGTTTGTATCAACATCTATAATTTTTTTACACAACTCTAATTTATGTATTATTCTCTCCAAATAAGCTACATCTTCAATCTGATCCAAGACATTGCTACTCTCATATTGATTCTGAATTTGATCGATATGAGTTTCCTTTTCCTTTGCTTCCTGAATTGCCTGCTCAAATTCACTTAATCTAAATTCTGATTCTGATAACTGTAAATTTAATTCCTCTAATTTAACTTGAAGTTTTTTCTGATCTTCCTCTAAAGAAACAATCGTCTTTTGAAGTTTCTTATTCTGTTTTCTTGGAGAAAATAAATCAACTCCACTTTCATCTTCCTGAAGCAGTTTCTCTATATACCTTTTATTCTCCTCCAATTTCATTTGAACCGTACACCGTTTTGAATCTATTTTCATTTTCTTTTCTAATGCTTCTGTATATAATTTATTTAAGAAATCTAACATACCTACCACCTTATAGAACATATATTCGATACAGTCATATAACTGTTTCTACAAATATTTTACTCTATACACTCTAAAAATAAAAGAATAAGATTTGTAACTTCTGTATTTTTCGTCTATAATAGTATTAGAGAATAATTCAAAGGAGGTTTTTTAGATGAAGAAAAATTTAAAACAATTTTGTCTTTTAACCGGACTTGCTTCCGGAGCGATTTATGGAATAAATAAATTAATAGACACAACTTCAGGAATCCATAAGCTGCTTAATGAAACTACAGGATATTTTTTTGAATGGAGATATGGAAATATATTTTATACGAAACATGGAGCCGGCTCACCGCTTCTCCTGATACACGATCTTTATCCGGCAAGTTCGTCCTACGAATGGAATCGTATGATCAAAAAATTAGAAAAGGAACATACGGTTTATACAATCGACCTTTTAGGATGCGGCCGTTCGGACAAACCAAACCTGACTTATACAAATTATATGTATGTACAGTTAGTCACTGATTTTGTAAAAAAAGTAATAAAAGAAAAAACTGACGTTATTGCGACAGGCGAATCCGTCTCATTTACATTAATGGCAGCTAATATGGACGAAACTATTTTCAACAGATTATTTTTTATCAGTCCGCCTTCTTTAGAATCCATACAGAAAAATCCCAATAACCGTACAATCTTTGTAAAAAAACTATTAGAATTTCCGATTATTGGAACCTTTTTTTATAACCTTAAAATGACTCAGGAGCACATAAATTATCTGTTTGAAGAAAAATACTTTTACAAATCTTCACGCGCTTCTGCGAAGTTAAAAGATGTTTACTATGAAGCCGCTCACACAAAATACAGCGGCGGACGTTTCCTATTTGGAAGCATATTCAGTAATTATACAAATATCAATATCATTCCCGCGCTGAAAAAAGTAGAAAATCCGATCTACTTAATCGGAAGCCGCAACTCAGACGAATCTGTACGCATTCTCGATTCTTATGCAAAATTTGACGAAAATATAGAAACCGCTGTTCTCTCAAATTGTAAAAAACTGCCTCAGTTAGAAGAACCTGAAAAACTATATAAAGCGCTTCAAATGTTTTACGATGCATAAACAATTACTTTAAAGGCTCCTTTGATGGAGCGCCTGCTTTTCTGGGATATTGTTTCGGCGTTGTCTTTACTTTTTCCATAACGACAAATGACCGTTTATTTTCCTCTAAATCAAATTTATGGACTTTTTTGATTTTCCCTCCCAGTAAAAAGCAGGCTCTTTTTGACTCTTTTACCTCCTCATCTACATCACCTGATTTATAGGATATGAAATTTCCCCCTTTTTTGACAAAAGGAAGGCAGTATTCATCTAATGTGCATAGATTTGCCACGGCTCTTGACACACATAAGTCAAATTTTTCCCTATACTTTTGATCTCTTGCCAAATCTTCTGCCCTGCTATGAATCGTTGTAAGTCCTGTTAATCCAAGCTCATGAATAACTTCATCTATAAAACGTATCCTTTTATTTAAAGAATCCACCAATGTAATCTTAAGATCAGGAAAAGCAATTTTAAGAGGGATTCCGGGAAATCCGGCTCCGGTTCCCAAGTCTATGATTTGATCTGTTTCTTTAAAATCCACAATCCGGCAGATGCAAATTGAATCTATAAAATGCTTTTCTATGGCTTCTCTAAAGTCTGTAATCGCTGTTAGGTTCATTACCTTATTTTTTTCGACAAGCATTTCATAGAACGTATAAAATTGCCGCTTTTGTAAATCTGAAAAAGTAAAACCTTCTTTTTCAAACTGTCTTGACATAAGTTCAATTTTTTCTTCCATACAATTCCCCCTACTTCTTTTTTTGATACATCTGTTCTAAATAAACTAGAATCACGGAAATATCTGCCGGAGACACTCCTGATATACGGGACGCCTGTCCAATAGACATAGGCTGTAGCAAGTTTAATTTCTGAACCGCTTCAATCCGCAATCCATGAATCTTCTGATAATCAAAATCACGCGGCAGTTTCTTTTTCTCTAATTTCTTAAACTGCGCCACCTGTTTCATTTGACGGCTGATATATCCCTCATATTTTATATGAATATTTACCTGTTCTGTCACTTCCTCTGGCAAATTCGGGCGATCTTTATCCAGTGGCGCCAATACGTCATAATTTAATTCCGGCCTGCGTATCAATTCTGCCAGTGAAGTCCCAGTATGTAAAGGGATGCTGCCTAAACTTTCCATACATGCCTGAACTTTTTGATTCGCCCCGATCATCACTTTTTCAATCCGCATAACTTCATCTTGAATCATCGCTTCCTTTTTCACGACCCAGTCATAACGCTCTTTTGGAATCAGCCCGACCTCATATCCTTTCTTTGTCAGCCTTAAATCCGCATTATCCTGACGTAAAATGAGACGATATTCCGCTCTTGAAGTCATCATTCGGTAAGGTTCATTATTTTCTTTCGTCACAAGATCGTCAATTAAAACTCCAATATAAGCTTCTGAACGATCTAAAATCATTGGCTCTTTTCCCTGAAGCTTACGGCAGGCATTTATTCCTGCAATTAAACCCTGACAAGCCGCTTCCTCATAACCGGAACTTCCATTAAACTGTCCCGCGCAAAACAAACCGCTTATATTTTTAAATTCCAAACTGGATAAAAGCTGGTTTGGATTGATGCAGTCATATTCGATGGCATAGGCATTCCGAACGATTTTAGCATGTTCAAGTCCAGCAACAGAACGGTACATCTGGTATTGGACATCTTCCGGCAGAGAGCTTGACATTCCGGCAATGTACATTTCATTTGTATTTAACCCTTCCGGCTCGATAAATAACTGATGCTTCTCTTTATCTGCAAACTTCACAACTTTATCCTCAATCGAAGGGCAATACCTAGGGCCTGTCCCTTCAATCATGCCAGAAAAAAGAGGAGAACGTTTTAGGTTTTTCCGAATGATTTCATGTGTTTTCTCATTTGTATACGTCAGCCAGCAAGAAACCTGATCTTTCTGGATCTCCTCCGCATTCGTCGTAAATGAAAACGGAACAATCTTTTCATCTCCAAACTGTTCTGACATTTTAGAGTAATCAATAGATTTACTATCAATTCTTGCCGGAGTTCCTGTCTTAAAGCGGTATATTTCTACTCCAAGCTCTCTCAGGGAATCTGACAAATACTTGGCCGCCTGAAGCCCATTTGGTCCGGTATGGCTTACCATCTCTCCTGTCAGACACCTTGCATTCAAATACGTCCCAGTGCATAAGATGACAGCTTTTGAATAGTACGTCCCTCCCGAAACTGTCTTTACTCCGGCAATCACCTGTTTTCCTGATTGTGTTTCCGTTATAATCTTTGCCACTTCCGCTTGTTTTATCGTAAGATGCTCTTGATTTTGCAAAGTTTTCCGCATCTGTGCGCTATAAGCGGCTTTATCTGCCTGCGCCCTTAAAGAATGTACAGCGGGCCCCTTCGACTTATTTAGCATCTTTGACTGAATAAAAGTTTTATCTATATTTTTTCCCATCTCACCGCCGAGCGCATCTACCTCACGCACCAGATGCCCTTTTGAAGTTCCTCCGATATTTGGGTTGCATGGCATAAGCGCAATACTGTCTACGCTGATCGTAAAGAGCATCGTTTCAAATCCAAGCCGCGCAGATGCTAAAGCCGCTTCACACCCTGCATGTCCTGCCCCAACTACACAAATATCATAATTTTCTACAATACAAGACATTTTTCTTCCCTCTCTTTATTTATTTGTATTGAAATTCCGCTTCATAAACTCAGAAAATGCATCTATTTTCCCATACAAAACTTACTGAATATTTCATTAACCAAATCATCTTCGACCGATTCTCCAATAATTTTTCCAAGTTCTTCATATGCGTTCATCAAATCAACCGAATAAAAATCTTCCGGCAATCCATCGTTAATGCTTCTCTTAACAAGCTGCAAACTTTTCTCCGCTTCTAAAAGAGAAGCCTTATGCCTGACATTTGTAAGATACACTTCTTCATTTATCTGAATCTTTCCATGAAAAAACATTTCTTCAATTTTTTGTTCCAGCTCCTCTATCCCATCTCCATATTTTGCAGAAATAGAACAGGTTTCTGTCTTTAGGAATGACCGGATTTCATCTTCCCCAACTGCTGATTCTAAATCTGATTTATTGAATAGCGTGATTACATTTCTGCCCTGAAGAAGTTCCATAAGTTCAAAATCTTCTGAGCTTAAAGAAGAAGAAGCATCGACGACATAAAGAATTAAATCGGAATTTTGAATATATTCCTTTGATTTATCCACTCCAATTTTTTCCACTAGATCATCTGTATTGCGAATCCCCGCAGTGTCAATAATATTTAAGCTGATTCCCCCAAGCATAATCTGCTCCTCAATCGCATCTCTGGTTGTCCCGGCAATATCCGTTACAATAGCCCTTTCTTTTCCCACAAAAGCATTCAGTAAAGAAGACTTTCCGGAATTTGGTTTACCTACAATAACGGTATGGATTCCCTCTTTCAGCATCAATCCATTCTCAGCATTTTTTAAAAGTGATTTCATTTCATCTAATAATAAATTCAGTTTGTTTGAGAGGATTGCTCCCTCCCCCTCTAACTGATAATGCTCTGGATCGTCTATCGCTGATTCGATAAACGCAATTTCATGTAAAATTTCTCCACGGATTCTTTTTATCTTTATAGAAACGGCTCCTCCTAACTGCGACATCGATGCTTTTAATGCAAACTCATTTTTTGCATTAATCACATCGATCACAGACTCCGCCTGCGCAAGATCGATTCTCCCATTTAAAAATGCCCGTTTTGTAAATTCTCCCGCTTCTGCCGGTCTAGCTCCATTTTTTATAATAAGCTCTAAAATTTTTTGCATAACAAGAGTTCCGCCATGGCAGTCAATTTCCACTGTGTCTTCTCTTGTGTAACTTTTCGGCGCCCGCATAATAACTGCCATAACTTCATCGACTATCCTGTCTTTTTCTTTTACAAAACCATAATGCACCGTATGCGTCTGGCATTCTGACAGCTTTTTTTTCTCTTTCAGGCATAAAATCTTATCTGCCGTTTCAATAGCATCTGATCCGCTAATCCGGATAATCCCAATCCCTGAATTTGTCATTGCCGTTGCGATTGCCGCAATCGTATCTGTTTTCATAGGAACCTCCAATCGTATCACATAAACAAAGCTGTTGCAGACACTAACTTACGAATCAACATACGAAAGTATAATGTGTTGCAACAGCCCTTTACTTCAATTACTGTCTTTTTAAAGTAACGACGATGTGACGGAAAGGCTCGTCCCCTTCACTGTGCGTCGTAACGAATTTGTCATTCTGTAACGCAGAATGTATCACCCTCCGTTCAAACGGATTCATTGGTTCAAGCGAGACAGAATGTTTAGTTCTCTTTACCTTAAACGCCACATTTCTGGCAAGATTCTCTAATGTCTCTTTTCTTCTGACACGGTAATTCTCTGTATCTATTTTTACTTTATAATAAGTTTCAAAATGTTTATGGACAGCATTATTTGCAAGAAGCTGAAGGGAATCTAACGTCTGGCCCCTCTTTCCAATTAAAACGCCCATTTCATCTCCCGTTAAGTCAACTGAAATGTTCCGTTTTTCTTCATCTAACTTTATTTCAATTTTTACTTCCATTTTCATTGCTGAAAAAATATCCGATAAAAATTCTTTTAAATACCCGTCCACGGTTAGATTCGTCGTTACCTTAATCTTTACAGGCTTTGCGCCGATTCCAAGGAAACCGGAGCTTCCTTTATCTATTACTTCGATTGTTACTTGATCGCTTGTCTTTCCTAATTGCACTAATGCTTCTGTAACGGCTTCATCATACGTTTTCGCTGAAACTTCAATACTCTCCATATCTTCCGCCCCCTATTTTGTATTTTTTTCATTAAATTTCTTTACAAGATTCGCTTTTTCTGACATGCTTCCGGCTTTTGCAGAATTTCTCGCTGTTGCCGCTTTCTCTAACAGAGTTTCTTTTTCCTTTGCAGATAACGCCGGTTCGTTTAGTTTCTTCGTATTGATTCTTGCTGCCTGATTGATTTTGTTTTCTGTAATCCCCTTCTTCTCACGTTTCTTTTTCGCTTTTTCCCGATTCTCTTTTATAATGTCATCTAAGTTTACTTTTTCAAAATGTTTATTTAAAGCCACTTGCTGCGCGGAGCGGACAAGCGCGCTGATAATCCAATAAACGCCAAGGCCGACCGGAAATGAAAAACAGAAAAACAAAGAAGTCAACGGCATAATCCGGTTTATCATTTTCATCTGGCTGCCCATGGCATCGTCTGCGCCCTCTGCCTGTGGCATAAGTTTCATGCTTAACATCTGCGTCAGATAAGAAGAAATTGGAATCATTAACGCTAAAAACGCTATCAGGTATGTTCCATTTGAAATGCCCGATTTGATAATACTAAGCGGGCTGTCTGAAATATTCATTCCCAAAAACTGATTGAACTCATGCAGATTTTCCTGCGTTGATGCAATTATATCTGACAGACCGGAAAATTTCTCTTTTAATGTTTCCCATCCGGAAGTATTCATCGCATACAAAGTGTCAACCAGATAGTTTGAAAGAATGGATTCATCCTTTACAGAGAAATCAACGCGTACTGTATTTATTTTCAAAGTTTCCACGATATTTGTCATAGTATCCTGATATCCGGGAGTAGCCATAATCCCTTCTACCAACGCAGTAAACTGGTCTCTTACTATGCCAAGATATGCGGGGATATTGTTAAATACACGCCACAATGCAAATATAATCGGCATATTGATTAACATATAGATACAGCTTCCAGTTGGGGAAACTCCATATTTTTCATAAACCGCAGACGTTTCATCTTGCATTGCCTGCATAGAAACCGCATCTTTTTTCCCTTGGTACTTTTTCTGGATTTTTTTCAGCTCTGGCTGCATTTTCTGGGTAAGTTTTGAATACTTCTGCTGTTTATAGGTCACGGGAAACAAACATAGGTAAATTACAATCGTAAAAACTATAATCGCTATACTGATATTTCCGATTCCCAGTACATTGACCATAAACGAATACACCGCATTCATAATAAAACCAAGCAGCTTTGCTATAGGCCCTAGAATCGCTCCGTCATATGCTGTTAATATAATATCTGACAATGTAACATTCCTCCTAATAACGAATTATGGGACGGGATCGTATCCGCCTTTTGAAAAAGGATTACATCTTAATATCCGCCACAATGCAAGCGCCAATCCTTTTATGGCGCCATATTTTTCCACCGCTTCCAACCCATACTCCGAACAGGTAGGAGTATATGGACATTTTGTCGATTTCAAAGGCGACAAATATTTTCTATAAAATAGAATCATTCCAATTACTAGTTTTTTCAAAATTATTCCATCTTCTTTTCATCTGCTATTCTATAATGAAGATTTGCAAGATGTAAAAGGGATTTTTCAATTTCATGGTACGATGCTTTTTTCGCTTTTACTCTTGCAATGACAACAATATCCAATCCACAATCAAATAGTTGTTCATTCAGCCGGTAACTTTCCCGAATCAAACGCGACAGATGATGCCTGACGACGCTGTTTCCGACTTTTTTACTGACTGAAATCCCTAACCGGTTTTTTTCTAAATTATTTTCCAAAACATACAAAACTAAAAGCCTGTCTGCATGAGAAGTTCCCTTATTATATACAGTACGAAAATCTGAGTTCTTTTTCAGCGATTCTGAAAACTTCATTTACAAACTCCTTCATAATAGAAGAAAAGACCACAAATTGTGGCCTAAGCTGATATTCTTTTTCTTCCTTTTAATCTTCTTGCTGCCAATACTTTTCTTCCGCCTTTTGTGCTCATTCTTTTGCGGAAACCATGAACTTTTGCTCTATGTCTTTTTTTTGGCTGATAGGTCATCTTCATATAATCCACCTCCTCTACTCTAAAAAACACTATTTCAATTATAGCAAAAAAACTTCTTAAGTCAAGAATATTTCATCATTTTTAATGATTTTCTGTTGATTTATTAAAGTTATCCACATTTTCTTTTCCACAATCCAGAAATTTCTGTTGATTTTTAAAAGTAGTACACATTTCGTGGATAAAATGTGGATAACTCCTTATATTTTCTACAAATATTCCTCATTTTGGTTGAAAATATCCACCCACAAAAATTTTTCATTGATAAAACAGTCAAATTTTGTTATGATAAGGTGTATATATCTTTTGTTACAAATTTATTGTTTTTATAATGGAGAAGTCAAATGGAAGCGATTTACGAAAAATGGGAACTAATTTTACAGGAAGTAAAGGAAGAACACGACATTTCTCAGATTTCTTTTGATACATGGCTCAAACCTTTAGAGTTATGCGCAATTAAAGATGCCACCCTTTATATTTTAGTGCCCCAAGGCCAAATGGCGTTAAATTTAATCTCAAAAAAATATGAACTTCCTTTAAAAGTTGCAATTACGGAAATGACCGGGGTTGAATATCATCTGGTCTTTGTGCTTCCCGAACAGGCAAACCAGCTTCGCAGCGCTTCTTCCAAGAAAAACCAGATTTCTTCACAAGCGGCGGAACGGGCTAACTTAAACATCAGTTATACTTTTGAAACATTTGTCGTCGGAAATAATAACCGTTTTGCCCAGTCGGCATGTCTCGCAGTTGCAGAGTCACCCGGAGAAGCTTATAATCCCCTCTATATATATGGAGGTCCGGGGTTAGGGAAAACGCATCTTATGCACTCCATCGGTAATTTCATTTTAGAGCAAAATCCGGATTCAAGGGTTCTCTATGTGACGTCGGAAGAATTTACAAATGAAGTTATTGAATCTATCCGTACAGGCAATGCGACAGCGATGACAAAACTCCGTGAAAAATACCGGACAGTTGATGTTTTAATGATCGACGACGTACAGTTTATAATAGGAAAGGAAAGCACGCAGGAAGAATTTTTCCACACGTTTAATGTGCTGCACTCAGCCGGAAAACAAATTATATTGACTTCCGATAAACCTCCAAAAGAAATGGAAACGCTTGAAGAACGTATCCAGTCCCGTTTTGAATGGGGTCTTATGGCGGATATTGGGCTTCCTGACTATGAAACCCGTATGGCGATCCTGCGTCGTAAAGTGGAAATGGACGAAATGGAATTAAGCGATGAAATCTTAAATTATATTGCAAATAACATAAAATCCAATATCCGTGAACTTGAGGGCGCATTAAATAAACTGTTGGCTTATGGAAACCTTGTCAAAACGGAAATCACCATGGACATTGCCATGAAAGAACTTCAAAATATTATCACTCCCGATAAACCAAAAGAAATCACTCCCCAGTTAATTATAGAAGTCGTTTCTGAACATTTCCAGATTTCCATGAACCAGATTATTTCAAAAGCCAGAAACAGCGATATTGTACGCCCAAGGCACATTGCCATGTACCTCTGTAAAAACATGACAGATGCAACTATGGAGTCAATCGGAGTGCTGTTAGGAAACCGGGATCATACAACCGTTATGAACGGCGTAAAAAAAATTACAAAAGAATACGATAATAACGAAAATACTCGCATTTTAATCGAAACAATTAAGAAAAAGATCAACCCGAACTGATTTAGCAATCGGTTGTCCACAATAAATTCAGGGTAAATCCCCCATATTTTTTCATTTTTAAACAGGCTTTTCTTCTTTAAAATGCTTCATTTTCAACGGTTCTAAGGGTTTCTAACATATTCACAGCCCCTATTACTGCTACTACGAAATCTTTTTATATATTATATATATACTTTTTTGAAAGGAGTTATACACAATGAAACTAATCTGCAATAAATCTGAACTTCTAAAAGGAGTCAATATTGTTTCAAAGGCAGTTCCAGTCCGGACGACAATGGCAATTTTAGAATGTATCTTAATTGATGCTTCTGCAAACAAAATCAAATTAACTGCAAATGATATGGAATTAGGAATTGAAACAATCATTGACGGAGAAATTCTTGAAGCGGGAATTATTGCCTTAGATGCAAAAATATTTTTAGAAATTGTACGAAAACTCCCTGACAATGAAGTTACGATTGAAACGGATGCTGCATTTAAAACTTTAATTACCTGTGAAAAAGCCAAATTTAACATTATCGGAAAATCAGGAGAAGATTTTTCTTATCTGCCATATGTAGAACGTAAAGATTCCATTACCATGTCTCAATTCACCCTAAAAGAAGTAATTCGCCAGACAATTTTTTCCATAACTGACAATGATGCAAATAAATTAATGTCTGGAGAATTGTTTGAAATCAATGAAAACCTATTAAAAGTCGTTTCTTTAGACGGCCATCGCATTTCCATACGGAATATTGAATTAAAAAACTCCTATGAACACAAGAAAGTAATCGTGCCGGGAAAAACATTAAATGAAATTAGTAAAATAATTCCGGGATCAGCAGAAGAAGACGTAATGATTTTTTTAACGGAAAACCACATTGTATTCGAATTTGACCAAACGATGGTTGTGAGCAGATTAATCGAAGGAGAGTATTTTAAAATTGAACAGATGCTTTCCTCTGATTACGAAACGAAACTTACAATCCATAAAAAAGAATTATTAGATTGTATTGACCGGGCTTCCCTTCTCATAAAAGAAGGCGATAAAAAACCGATTATTATGAATATCACGGACGATTCCATGGAACTGAAAATCAACTCTTTTATTGGTTCCATGAATGAAGAAATAGACATTGAAAAAGAAGGCAAAGATATTTTAATTGGATTTAATCCGAAATTCTATATTGACGCCCTTCGTGTAATTGACGATGAATCCATTACAATTTACATGGTCAACCCGAAAGCCCCATGTTTTATTAAAGATGAAAATGAAAGTTATATTTATTTAATCCTTCCCGTTAATTTTAATTCATCTGCGAACTAAATCAGATTGGAGAGACGAAATATGGAAATTCAAATTCGTGAAAATGAAACATTTATCCGTCTTGGCCAAGCTTTAAAAAAAGCAGGGCTTGTCAGTTCTGGCATCGAAGCGAAAATGGTTATTTTAGACGGACTGGTTACTGTCAATGAGGAGACGGAAACGCGCAGAGGGAGAAAACTCTACTCAGGAGACGCCATATCTTTTGGGAATGAGATTATTAAAATCAAAAAATGATTGTCAAATCGCTGGAATTAAACCATTTCCGTAATTATGAAACGCTTCATATTTCCTTTGAAAAGGGCGCAAATATCCTCTATGGAGACAATGCGCAAGGAAAAACAAATATTTTAGAGGCAATTTATGTCGGAGGGACTACAAAATCGCATAAGGGAAGCAGAGACAAAGATATGATCCAATTCAAGCGCGAAGAATCCCATATCCGAATCTCTGTAGAGAAAAAAGAAAAACAATTCCAGATCGATATACACTTAAAGAAAAACCGTTCCAAAGGGATAGCCATTAACCAAATCCCAATTCAAAAAGCCAGTGAACTGTTTGGCATATTAAACATTATTTTCTTTTCTCCAGAAGATTTGAATATAATTAAAAATGGCCCTTCCGAGCGAAGGCGTTTTATGGATATTGAACTTTGTCAATTAGATAAAATCTATCTGCATGACTTATCTAAATATAATAAAATTTTATATCAGCGGAATAAGCTTTTAAAAGACATATCTTTTCGTCCAGAGTTAAGAGATACGCTTTCTGTCTGGGATATGCAGCTTGTGGAATATGGAAGTAAAATTATACAAAGAAGAAGTGAATTTGTGGGTCTTCTCAATGAAATTACGCAAAGCATACACTGCAATATTTCCGGCGGCAGAGAAAAACTGCTTTTATCTTATGAGCCAAATGTATATGAAGGCGATTTTTGGAAAGAATTGGAAAAGACGAGAGAAAAGGATTTAAAATATGGACAGACGTCCATAGGACCCCACAGGGACGATATATTTTTTTCCATACAAGGCGTAGATATCCGGAAATTTGGTTCACAGGGCCAGCAGAGGACATGCGCGCTTGCATTAAAATTATCAGAAATTGAACTTGTAAAGAAAATCATTAAAGATACGCCTATCTTACTTTTAGACGACGTACTATCCGAATTAGATAACCATCGGCAAAATTATTTGCTGAATCATATAAACAGCACCCAGACTATCGTAACGTGTACGGGGCTAGATGAATTTATACGAAACCGTTTTCCTATAGACCGCGTGTTCAAAGTGATAAATGGAACAGTTTTGCATCAGTGAAGGAGGTAACTATGAGCGCTGAATATGGAGCAGATCAACTACAAATTTTAGAAGGGCTTGAAGCAGTCCGGAAACGGCCGGGAATGTATATCGGGAGCACCTCATCAAGAGGGCTGCATCATTTGGTATATGAAATTGTGGATAATTCCGTAGATGAAGCTTTAGCCGGATTTTGTAAAAATATTGAGGTGACTGTAAATAAAGACAATTCCGTGACTGTGGTAGACGATGGGCGCGGAATACCGGTCGGCATTAACCATAAATCAGGGCTTACGGGAGTTGAAGTTGTTTTTACAATTCTCCATGCCGGCGGTAAATTTGGCGGCGGGGGATATAAAGTGTCCGGCGGACTGCATGGCGTAGGGGCCTCTGTCGTCAACGCGCTGTCCATATGGCTGGAGGTGGAAATCTGTAGTGGAGGAAAGATTTACAAACAGCGGTTTGAGAGAGGGAATACAGTTTATCCATTAAAAGTCATAGGAGAATGCCCCATAGATCAAACTGGGACGAAGGTAGTTTTTATGCCGGACGACAGCATATTTGAAGAAACGGTTTTTGATTATGGCATTTTAAAGCAGCGTTTGCGTGAGACGGCTTTTTTAACAAAAGATCTAAGAATTGTGTTAAAAGATGACAGGACGGAACCGGTGACGGAAAAAGAATTTCACTACGCCGGAGGGATTAAAGAGTTCGTCAGCTATCTAAATAAAAATAAAGAGCCGCTTTATCCTGAGATTATCTATTGTGAAGGACAAAGAGACGGCGTTTATGTTGAAGTTTCCATGCAGCATAATGATTCTTTTAATGATGCGACGTATAGTTTCGTAAATAACATTATTACGCCGGAAGGCGGCACGCATCTGGCGGGATTTCGAAATGCGCTGACAAAGACTTTTAACCAGTATGCAAAAGCAAATAAGATTATCAAGGAAACGGATTCCGGTTTAAGCGGGGAAGACATTCGGGAAGGGCTTACTGCAATTATCAGCGTAAAAATCTCAGAGCCTCAGTTTGAAGGGCAGACGAAACAAAAGCTTGGAAACAGCGAAGCGAGGGGAGCGGTGGATTCTGTAGTCAGTGAGCAGCTTACTTACTTCTTAGAGCAAAATCCAGTGATTGCCAAAACGATTTGTGAAAAATCCCTTTTGGCGCAGAGGGCGAGGGAAGCCGCCAGAAAGGCGAGGGACTTAACGCGGCGGAAAACAGCGTTAGAAGGAATGTCGCTTCCTGGAAAGCTGGCAGACTGTTCAGATAAAGACCCGAAAAACTGTGAAATTTATATTGTGGAGGGCGATTCCGCAGGAGGAAGCGCAAAAACGGCGAGAAGCCGTTCGACGCAGGCGATTTTGCCGCTTCGCGGCAAAATATTAAATGTGGAGAAAGCCAGATTAGATAAAATTTATGGAAATGCGGAAATCAAAGCGATGATTACGGCTTTTGGGACAGGAATCCATGAAGATTTTGATATTGAAAAACTGCGTTACCATAAGATTATTATTATGACGGACGCCGATGTGGACGGCGCGCATATCAGCACATTGCTTTTAACTTTCATATACCGGTTTATGCCGGAACTGATTAAACAGGGTTATGTGTATCTGGCGCAGCCGCCGTTGTTTAAGATAGAAAAAAACAAAAAAGTCTGGTATGCGTACAGCGATGAAGAACTCAACCGTATTTTAGTGGAAATTGGCAGAGATAACAACAATAAAATCCAGCGGTATAAAGGATTGGGCGAGATGGACGCGGAACAGCTTTGGGATACGACGATGGACCCGGAAAAAAGAATTTTACGGCGGGTGACTTTAGATGAAGAAGCAGCTTCAGAAATTGACATTACTTTTACAACCCTGATGGGAGACAAAGTTGAGCCGAGACGTGAATTTATTGAAGCAAATGCAAAATACGTGCAGAATCTGGACGTATAGAGAGGAAATTTGACAGATGGACGATAAAATTTTTGATCAGGTCCATGATGTGGACCTAAAAAAGACCATGGAAACATCTTACATTGATTATGCGATGAGCGTAATCGCATCGAGGGCGCTTCCAGATGTAAGAGACGGGTTAAAACCGGTACAGCGCAGGGTCTTATATTCCATGATAGAACTGAATAATGGGCCTGACAAACCTCATCGTAAATGCGCGCGTATTGTCGGCGATACGATGGGTAAATACCATCCACATGGCGATAGTTCCATTTATGGCGCATTAGTCAATATGGCTCAGGAATGGTCGACGCGTTATCAGTTGGTGGACGGCCATGGGAATTTCGGTTCGGTCGATGGGGACGGCGCGGCCGCTATGCGTTATACGGAAGCAAGGTTAAGCAAGATTTCCATGGAAATGTTAGCGGATATTAATAAGGACACAGTGGATTTTATGCCGAACTTTGATGAGACGGAAAAAGAGCCTGCAGTGCTTCCTGCCAGATACCCGAATCTATTAGTGAACGGGACGTCGGGCATTGCCGTGGGAATGGCGACGAATATTCCGCCGCATAACTTACGGGAAGTCATAGCCGCAGTTGTCAAAATTATTGATAACCAGGTTTTAGAAGATCGTGAAACGGCGATGGAAGAAATTTTGGGAATTATTAAGGGACCGGACTTTCCGACAGGCGGCACAATTCTTGGCACGTCTGGCATAGAACAGGCGTATCGCACAGGCCGCGGGAAAATCCGCGTCCGCGCCGTAACGGACATTGAAGCTATGCCAAATGGCAAGAACCGGATTGTCGTAACGGAACTTCCCTATATGGTAAATAAAGCAAGGCTGATAGAAAAAATCGCGGAACTGCATAAGTTGAAGAAGATAGACGGCATAGTGGATTTACGCGACGAATCGAACCGTCAGGGAATGCGCATCTGTATTGAGCTAAGGCGTGATGTGAGCGCAAAGATTGTGTTAAATCAGTTATTTAAACATACGCAGCTTCAGGATACGTTTGGCGTAATTATGATTGCGCTTGTCAACAATGAGCCGAAAGTGTTAAATCTGCTCCAGATGTTAGATTATTACCTTCTGCACCAAAAAGAAGTCGTAACCAGAAGGACGAAATATGACTTAAACAAAGCGGAGGAACGCGCCCATATTTTAGAAGGCTTGTTGATTGCCCTAGACCATATTGACGAAGTCATTTCTATTATACGGGGAAGCCGCAATGCGGGTGAAGCGAAAGAAAAGTTAATAGAACGGTTTGGCTTAAGTGAGGATCAGGCCCAAGCAATTGTCGATATGCGTCTGCGCGCCCTGACCGGATTAGAGCGTGAAAAAATAGAATCGGAGTTTGCGGAATTAATGAAGAAAATTGCCGGATTAAAAGAGATTTTAGCAGATGAAAAGAAACTCTTAGGCGTAATTCGGGAAGAAATCATGCTGATTTCCGACAAATACGGAGATGACCGCAGATCTTCGATCGGGTTCGACGAATATGACATTTCCATGGAGGATATTATTCCGAAAGAAAATACAATCATCTGCATGACGAGCCTTGGTTATATTAAACGCATGAGCATCGATAACTTTAGAAGCCAGAACCGTGGCGGCAGAGGGATCAAAGGCATGGAAACGATTGAAGACGATTATATCGAAGAACTTTTGATGACGACGTCGCATCACTTTTTGATGTTCTTTACCAATACGGGAAAGGTATACCGTTTGAAAGCGTATGAAATACCGGAAGCATCGCGGACGGCCAGAGGGACGGCGATTATAAACCTAATGCAGCTTCAGCCGGGAGAAAAAATTACCGCAGTCATTCCAATCAGTGAATATCAGGAAGGCAATTATCTGTTTATGGCGACGAAAAATGGAATTGTCAAAAAAACGCAGATACGGGAATACGCAAATATTAGGAAGACTGGACTTTCCGCTATACATTTAAGGGAAGATGATGAATTAATTGAAGTTAAGAAAACAGATCATACAAAAGACATTATTTTAGTAACCAAATATGGGCAGTGTATCCGTTTCCATGAGACGGACGTTAGGAGTACGGGACGCAATTCCATGGGCGTAATCGGCATGAACCTTGTAGACGGCGATGAAGTGATTGGAATGCAGTTAAATACGCAGGGAGAATTTCTTTTGATTGCATCGGAAAAAGGGCTTGGAAAACGGACAAAGATGGAAGAATTTTCTGCCCAAAACCGTGGCGGCAAGGGAGTAAAATGCTATAAGATTACAGATAAAACAGGCAATATCATTGGCATCAAAGCCGTAAATGACGACAATGAAATTATGATTATTACGACGGAAGGTATTATTATCCGCATGAAAGTGGAAGGCATTTCCATTCTTGGGCGTGTGACTTCCGGCGTAAAGCTGATTAATATGAACGAAGACGTCACGATTGCAAGTATTGCAAAAGTCAGGGAGGATAAAACCCTGATGGAAGAAATAGACAATGCAGATGAATCGAAAGAAGAAAAACAAGAAACAGAAGAATAAGATTATTTGGGCTGTATCTTACAGCCCTTTTTGTCTTGTCAGTACAGCTAGAGAGGAGTTTCTATGCCTCAGACAATCTATGAAGTTTGTTTCATTTTTGTGATTTACGCATGTATCGGGTGGTGTGTGGAGGTCGCTTATGCTGCGTTAGAGCTTGGGGTTTTTGTAAACCGCGGTTTTTTAAATGGACCGTATTGTCCGATTTATGGCGTTGGCGTATTGATTGTCATTGAAATTTTAATGCCGTTAAAAGACAATCTTTTTATTTTATTTATAGGATCTGTTTTGCTGACTTCTGTCCTTGAATTTACTGCCGGATTTATATTGGAAAAAGCGTTTCATAATAAGTGGTGGGATTATTCGGATCTTCCTTTTCATATTAAAGGATATGTATGCTTAAAATTTTCGGTTTTATGGGGGCTGTCCTGTTGTTTTATCATAAGAATCCTTCACCCTCTCTTATTTGGCATGGTGCGCTTTATTCCGAAAACAATAGGAATTTTTATAGTAATAGGGGCAGTTTTGTCTTTTGCCGCAGATTTTATTGTTACGGTAAACGCAATATTGAAATTAAACCGAAGGCTTGCAATAATAGAGGAAGCGGCATTAAAATTAAAGGAAATATCAGATGACATTGGGGAAATTATTTTTGAGCGGACGGAAGAAGTCATTGAAAAAAGAGACGACGTATATCAGGCCATAGAAAAGAAAAAAGCTGAATATGAAACATGGAGCAGGCGTTATAAAGAGCTTTTGGAAGAAAGGATTTCAGGGCATAACCGTCTGTTGAGCGCATTTCCAAAGATGAAATCCCTATATGCAAACGATGCTCTGTTAAAATTAAGGGATCATTGGAAGAAAACAGAAAAAGACAGGAAAGAACAGGAGAAATAACGTAAGATGAAAACAATAGACGTAAGCCAGATTACAGACACAATAAAGGAAATGTGCATGGAAGCTAATTATAGTCTTTCAGAAGATATGGTGGAAGCGTTAAAACATTCGGAAGAAATGGAAGAATCTGAAGTTGGAAAAAAAGTATTGGGACAGCTTTTGAAAAATTTGCAGATAGCGAATGATGAGCAGATACCAATTTGCCAAGACACAGGCATGGCAGTGATATTTTTTGAAATTGGACAAGATGTGCATTTCGTGGGCGGTGATTTGGAAAAAGCAATCCATGAAGGCGTAAGACAGGGGTATCATAAGGGGTATTTACGGCATTCGGTTGTAGGAGATCCCATTTTGCGTGAAAATACAAAAGACAATACGCCTGCAGTCATTCACTATTCTATTGTATCCGGAGATCAGGTAAACATTACATTTACGTCAAAGGGGTTTGGAAGTGAAAATATGAGCCGGATTTTTATGTTAAAACCCTCAGACGGGATCGAGGGCGTAAAACAGGCTGTATTGTCTGCGGTAAAGGAAGCGGGGCCGAACGCCTGTCCGCCGCTGGTGGTAGGCGTAGGGCTTGGCGGAGACTTTGAAAAAGCGGCGATTCTGGCAAAGCAGGCATTGACAAGAAATATAAAGGAACGCTCTGCCGTTGCGTATGTAAAAGAACTGGAAATGGAATTGTTAGAAAAAATAAACGGACTAGGGATAGGCCCCGCAGGGCTTGGCGGCAGGATAACCGCGCTTGCTGTCAATATCAATACATTTCCAACGCATATCGCGGGACTTCCTGTTGCTGTCAATATTTGTTGCCATGTCAACCGCCATGTGTGCAAAACTTTATAAAAATGTGGAAAATAGGATCGGAAATGGAGAATCTTATGGATAAGTATATTATTGCGCCAATTACAGAAGAAGTTACGGCAAATTTAAAGAGCGGGGATTTCGTCTACTTGTCAGGGACAGTTTATTCTGCAAGGGACGCCGCGCATAAGCGTCTGGCAGAGGCGATTGAAAAAGGGGAAGATCTTCCTTTTGACTTGAAAGATTCAGTCGTATATTATATGGGGCCGTCGCCTGCGCGGGAAGGAAGGCCGATTGGCTCCGCCGGACCCACTACGGCAAGCCGTATGGACAAATATGCGCCGGCATTATTGGATTTAGGGCAAAAAGCGATGATTGGGAAAGGAAAACGAAGTCAAGAAGTCATTGATGCGATGATTCGAAACCATGCAGTTTATTTTGCCGCTATAGGCGGGGCAGGAGCTCTTTTATCAAAGTGCATTACGAAATCAGAAGTTGTCTGTTATGAAGATTTAGGCGCGGAAGCAGTGCGGAGGTTAGAAGTGGAAAATTTTCCGGTTATAGTAGTAATTGACAGCAAAGGAAATAATCTCTATGAGACCTCTGCGAAAGAATATTTAAGATAAGTTGCTATTTGAAGTGGAAACATGGTACAATCCAAATAACTTTTACTGTCGGAAGAAACAGTATTGTTACAGGAGGGAATGGCAATGAAAATTATTAAAAGATCTGGAGAAGAAGCAGGTTTTGACATTACGAAAATTATTGCCGCTGTTCATAAGGCGAATAAAGAAGTAGATCCGGCAAAACGCCTTACTTCAGGACAGATTCAGACGATTGCGGGGAATGTCGAAGAAATCTGTAAAAAGTCTATACGTTCCATGAATGTGGAAGAAATTCAGGACGAAGTGGAAGACCAGATTATGCGTCAGGGCGCGTATCAGGTAGCGAGGGTTTACATTACATACCGTTACAGAAGACAGTTAGTCCGTCAGTCAAATACGACAGATGCGCAGATTATGACCATTATTGAGAGCCAGAATGAGGAAGCGAAACAGGAAAATTCCAATAAAAATCCGCTTCTTGCATCGACGCAGAGGGATTACATGGCTGGAGAGGTCAGCAAAGACATTACAAAGCGTTTTTTGCTCTCTCAAAAGGTTTGGGAAGCGCATGAAAAAGGTTTGATTCATTTTCATGATGCGGATTATTTTGCGCAGCATATCCATAATTGCTGTCTGGTAAATTTAGATGATATGCTTCAGAATGGGACTGTAATCAGCGAAACGAAAATTGATAAGCCTAATTCATTTTCCGTAGCATGTACGGTCGCTTCACAGATTATCGCTCAGGTGGCATCCAGCCAGTATGGCGGACAGTCTATCAGCGCATACCATCTTTCTAAATTTGTCTCAGAAAGCAGGAAAAAGTTCCGTAAAGAAGTGTATGAGGAATTTTTGCAGGCAGGAATTGATGCAGACGAAACGCAAATCCATCAGGTTGCGGAACAGCGCGTAAAAAAGGATATTGACAAAGGCGTGCAGACCATACAATATCAAGTTGTGACGCTGATGACGACAAATGGACAGGCTCCTTTTATTACCTTATTTTTATATTTAGATGAAGCGCCAATCGGGCAGGAGAGAAAAGACCTTGCAATGGTGATACGATCTGTGTTGAAACAGAGGATAGTTGGCGTAAAAAATGAATCAGGCGTTTATGTTACTCCGGCGTTTCCAAAACTGATCTATGTATTAGACGAAGATAACGTCAGGGAAGAAAGCCCTTATTGGGATCTTACTGTTCTCGCGGCAAAATGCACGGCAAAACGCATGGTTCCGGATTATATTTCCGCAAAGGTGATGCGGGAATTAAAACAGGGGAATGTCTATACCTGTATGGGATGCCGTTCTTTTTTAACAGTCTATAAAGATGAAACGGATCAGTTTAAATTTTATGGAAGGTTTAATCAGGGAGTCTGCACAATTAATCTTGTCGACATTGCCTGTTCTTCAAAAGGGGACATTGACCTGTTTTGGAAAATATTTGATGAGCGGCTTGAGCTATGCTATCAGGCCCTTATGGCAAGGCATAACCGTCTTATGGGGACGAAATCGGACATTGCGCCGATTTTATGGCAAAATGGGGCGTTAGCCCGTTTAAAAAAAGGGGAAACAATAGATCCGTTATTGATGAATGGATATTCCACTATTTCGTTAGGTTATGCGGGGCTTTGCGAATGCGTACATTATATGACGGGGAGATCGCATACAGATCCGTCCGCAACGCCATTTGCATTAGAAGTCATGAAATATTTAAACGACGCCTGCGCAAAGTGGAAAGAAAAAGAACAGATCGACTTTTCCGTATACGGCACGCCGCTGGAATCCACGACATACAAATTTGCGAAAAGCCTGCAAAAACGATTTGGAATTATTTCGGGCGTAACGGATAAAAATTATATTACAAATTCCTATCACGTCCATGTAACGGAAGAAATCAATGCGTTCGAAAAATTAAAATTTGAAGCGCAGTTCCAGAAATTATCACCCGGAGGGGCGATTTCATATGTGGAAGTCCCTGATATGAAGGATAATATTCCTGCAGTTCTTGCAGTAATGAATCATATCTATGAAAATATTATGTATGCAGAGTTAAATACGAAAAGCGATTATTGCAGTGAGTGCGGTTATGATGGGGAAATACAGGTAATTACAGATGCGCATGGAAAGCTTGCATGGGAATGCCCAAACTGCGGCAACCGTAATCAGGATACAATGAGCGTGGCAAGGCGAACCTGCGGCTATATTGGGACGCAATTTTGGAATCAGGGAAGGACGCAGGAAATTAAAGAGCGTGTGCTCCATCTTTAAAAGCGCTTTCTCTCTTTTTCGTAAGATGCTAAATAACGCCAAAACAGCGCGGGTTACCACAAAAATGGAGGAGATATGAACAAGGATTACAAAATTATAAAAAGATTAAAAAATTATTTGTATATGCCTTTGTATTTTGTTTTTGTCCTTTTGTTTTTTAATATAGGGATTTATTTTACCGACCGAAGGGCAGGAATCATATTTTCAGTATTTTTATTGGTGTATGCTGTCTATGTTTTTACGGTTTACATGTTAAACCGTCCGGCATTGACAAAAGAGATTCTTAATTTTGCGACGCAGTATTCTTCGGTACAACGGAAGATTTTAGATAATTTTAAGGCGCCGCAGGCGATTCTTGATATGAACGGTAAAATCATTTGGGTGAATAAACAGTTTGAGGCCGTAACCGGAAAATCTAAAAATTACCATAAAACTATTTTTAGCATCTTTCCCATGATTTCAAAAGAGCGCCTGCAAAGCGAAAAAGAAGCGGAATTTTTAATTGAGTGGGAAGATAAATTTTTTCGGGGAGAGATCAGCCGCATTTCTTTCCAGAAGGGATTGAATGAGGAAAGTATCTTAGATGTGGAAGAAGAAGGGCAGAATTTTATCTTTTTCTGCTTATTTGATGAGACGAAGTTAAACCATTATATCAAAGCTTTCCAAGAGCAAAAATTAGTTGCCGCTCTGATTTATATTGATAATTATGAAGAAGCGTTAGACAGCATCGAAGAAGTGAAGCGTTCATTGCTGACTGCCTTAATTGACCGGAAAGTAAATGAATATTTTTTAAAAGTAGACGCGCTTGTGCGCAAAACGGAAAAAGACAAATATTTCGTTGTGTTTAAATATAAGTACCTTAATATTCTCGAAGAAGATAAATTCAGCCTATTAGAAGAAGTCAAAAATGTCAAAGTCGGAAACGAAATGGCTGTTACGTTAAGCATTGGAGTAGGCATCCATGGCGACGGGTATGTAGCGAATGCAGAATATTCACGCATGGCGATTGATTTGGCATTGGGCCGCGGAGGCGATCAGGCGGTTGTGCGGAAAGACGAAGACGTATTTTATTATGGCGGAAAGTTAAAAACAGTCGGAAAAAATACGCGCGTGAAAGCGAGAGTAAAGGCGCACGCCCTGCGTGAAACGCTGGAAAGCCGGGAAAATGTAATCATTATGGGACACAACATCAGTGACGTAGATTCATTTGGGGCGGCAATCGGCATTTATTGTATGGTAAAGGCATTAAATAAAAAAGCGCAGATTGTGTTAAATGAAGTCACGTCCTCTTTACGCCCGTTAAAAGAATGTTTTTCACCGGAGAAAGGATATCCGGAAGATTTATTTATTAACAGTGAGCGGGCAATGGAAATTATCAGCCGGAATACGCTGGTTATGGTGGTGGATACAAACCGGCCGAATTATACGGAATGCCCGAAATTGTTAGAGCGTGGAAACGCTATTGTCGTATTTGACCATCACAGGCAGGGGACAGAAGTGATTAAAAATCCGATATTATCTTATATTGAGCCATACGCTTCCTCCACTTGTGAAATGATTGCTGAAGTTCTCCAATATTTTAAAGAAAATATCAAATTAGAATCCGAGGAAGCGGACAGCATTTATGCTGGAATTTTAATTGACACCAATAACTTTATGACAAAGACAGGCGTGCGGACCTTTGAAGCCGCGGCATATTTAAGGCGTTGTGGGGCAGAAGTGACGCGGGTAAGGAAGCTTTTAAGAAATGATATGAATTCTTATAAAGAAAGGGCGGAAGTCGTCCGTCAGGCGGAAGTGTATAAAGGCGCGTTTGCAATTTCCGTCTGCCCAAGTAAAACGGAAAGCCCGACTATCGTTGGAGCGCAGGCGGCAGACGAGTTGTTAAATATTATTGGCATCAAAGCGTCGTTTGTCATGACAGAGTATCAGGGAAAAATCTATATTAGTTCAAGGTCAATAGATGAAATCAATGTGCAGTTGATTATGGAACGATTAGGCGGGGGCGGCCATTTGAATGTCGCAGGCGCGCAGTTACCTGGCTGTACGTTAGCAGAAGCAAAACGGAAACTTCAGATTACAATTAATGATATGATAGAAGAAGGAGAAATTGAAATATGAAAGTGATTTTGTCAGCCGATGTAAAATCGGTAGGGAAAAAAGGAGAAATTGTAACTGTAAATGATTCTTATGCCAGAAATGTCCTTATTGCAAAAAAGCTTGCCGTAGAGGCAAACAGTAAAAATCTGAATGATTTGAAATTGCAAAATAAACACAAAGAAAAGATGGAAGAAGAAAATTTTGAAGCGGCAAAAGAATTAGCGGAAAAATTAAAAGATTTAAAAGTAGAAGTAAAGATTAAGACCGGAGAAGGCGGAAGGACATTTGGTTCTGTTTCTACAAAAGAGATTTCCTCCGCAGTCAGAAAACAGCTTGGATTTGAAATTGACAAGAAAAAAATGCAGCTTACAGAGCCGATAAAAAGTCTTGGGACACATGAAGTTCCGATCCGTCTTCACGCAAAAGTGACCGGAATTTTGAGGGTTCATGTAGCTTCAGAATAGAATGCGGGGGAGCCTTCATGGAGGAAAGTCTGATTAGACGCGTGATGCCAAACAGTCTGGAAGCGGAACAGTCTGTCACTGGCGCAATGATAATGGATAGAGATGCAATTATTACTGCAATGGAGATGCTTCATACAGAAGATTTCTATTATAAGCAGTATGGGTTATTGTTTCAGGCAATGACGGAACTATACGAGGCAGGAGAACCCGTAGATCTTGTGACATTACAGGCAAAATTAAAAGCCATGAATGCGCCGGAAGAAGTCAGCAGCCTAGAATATGCCAACGATTTGTTAGACGTTGTGCCGACTTCTGCAAATGTGGCGTCGTATGCCCAGATTGTAAAAGATAAAGCGGTATTAAGGCGGTTAATAAAAATAACGGAAGATATTGCGAATAAATGTTATTTAGGACAGGGAAAAATAGAAGATATATTGGCGGATACGGAAAAAAATATCTTCAATCTTTTGCAGAATCAGGGCGGCAAAGATTTTGTCCCAATCAAAGAGATTGTTTTAAATGCCTTAGAAAAAATAGAACAGGCTTCTAAGACACAGGGAAACGTAACGGGCATTCATACAGGCTTTATTGATTTGGATTATAAAATGTCAGGTTTACAGCCTTCTGATTTTATATTGGTAGCGGCGCGCCCTTCCATGGGGAAAACGGCATTTGTTTTAAATATTGCCCAGTATGTTGCGTTCCATGAAAACCTTGCGACAGCGATTTTTAGTTTGGAAATGGCAAAAGAACAGCTTGTCAACCGTCTTTTTGCTTTGGAAGCCAGAGTGGATGCGCAGGTATTGCGTTCTGGGAACTTAAATGATGCGGATTGGGAAAAGCTGATTGAAGGAGCTGGAGTGATCGGCGGTTCCCGCCTGATTATTGACGATACGCCGGGAATTTCGATTTCTGAATTACGCAGTAAGTGCAGAAAGTTTAAATTGGAATATGATTTAAAACTTGTGATAATAGACTACTTGCAGTTAATGTCAGGAAGCGGCGCAAGAAATGATTCAAGACAGCAGGAAATTTCAGAAATTTCCCGATCTTTAAAAGGATTAGCCAGAGAACTAAATGTTCCGGTAATTGCTCTTTCACAGTTGAGCCGCGCCGTCGAACAGCGTCCGGAACACAGGCCTATGCTTTCCGATTTAAGGGAATCGGGAGCCATTGAGCAGGATGCCGACGTAGTTATGTTTATCTATAGAGATGATTACTATAACAAAGACACTGAAATGAAAAATATAGCGGAAATCAATATAGCTAAACAGAGAAACGGCCCGATTGGAACGGTGAATCTCGTTTGGCTCCCGCAATACACAAAATTCGCGAACATGGAAAAATAATGCCGTCGAATCTGCCCGACCAAAATTCATTGTAAATTGTTCTATTCTCATTTATAATGAATAAAGAGGAAGGAGGCAGTTCATTTGGACAAGCTACGTTATATGATTTCAGATGCCGCGGGTTTGGTGAATGTAGAAGCGCATGTGCTTCGCTACTGGGAAGAAGAATTGGAACTGGACATTCCCCGAAACGAAATGGGACATCGTTATTATACCAAAGAGAACATACAGCAATTCCTGAAGATAAAAGAACTAAAAGAACAAGGTTATCAGCTTAAAGCAATTAAAATGGTCGTCCACAATGGGAAAAATCCGGACGAAGCCGCCGCTTTAGCGACAACTGCAGCCGGAACGCTGACAGAGCATAGTTCTACAGCGCAGCATGTAAATTATTCTTCTCCAGAAGATAAAATGGCGCAGTTTCGAATATTAATGAGTGGTATTGTAAAAGAAGCTTTGGCGGAAAATAATCAGGCGCTTGGAAAAGAAGTCGGTGAAAATGTCGGCGACCGCGTCTTAAAAGAGATGAATTATTTAATGCGTGAACAAGATGAACAGGAAGAAGAACGGTTCCGAAAGCTGGATGCGGCAATTCGGGAATTAAATGCGAAAAAGCTCAAAGGAAACTCTAAGAAGAAAGAATCGCATCGTTTGTTTGCGAAAAAAGAAGTGACTACATAAGAATTTAAAAATAAACGGCTGAAAAAGAGACAAAGTAAAACCCCCGCGCGCATATGCGTTCCGGGGGGTTTACTTTTGTTTTTAGCCCTGCTCAATAGCTCCTGTAGGACATGCGCCTGCGCATGTGCCGCAATCTACGCATGTGCCTGCATCGATTTCATATTTTCCGTCGCCGGCGGAGATAGCTCCTACCGGACATTCGCCTTCGCAGGTTCCGCAGTTTACGCAGGAATCAGTAATAACGTATGCCATTGGTATATCCTCCTTATGTAATTCAATTTATAAGCTGTGAAAGCTTAAGCTTATTTTAATACAAAAAATAGCTGAATACAAGCGCTGAATAGATTTTTTTGAATATATTTGCATAAAAATAGGAAACGTATTATAATAACTTACTGTGAATGGTATTCTGGAAAAAGGCAAATACTGATAAAAAATTAGGAGGAATGAAAAAATGGCGCAAGTTACAAAATCAACTATGATAGGTGAATTATTACAGATTAATGAAAACATAGCTCCGTTACTTTTAAATATCGGAATGCACTGCTTGGGATGCCCGTCTTCCCAGATGGAGACGATCGAAGAAGCGGCTATGGTGCATGGAATTGAACCGGATGCATTAGTAAACCAGATTAATGAATTTTTAGAAAAAGACTCAGCAAAATAAAAATGCGTAAATTGATTGACCGGCTGGAACAAAACCATTCTTTGGAAAAAGAAGAATGGATCGCATTAATTTCCTCAGAAAGCGAAAAAGAGTATTTATTTGCAAGGGCAAGAATCGCATCGCGGAAATATTATGGCAATCATGTATATGCCAGAGGACTGATTGAGTTTACAAATTATTGCAGAAATAATTGTTATTATTGCGGGATCCGTCATGACAACCGAAATGCCGCCCGTTACCGTTTAAGCGAAGAAGAAATTTTACAATGTTGTGAAAACGGATACCGCATTGGGTTTCGGACGTTTGTGCTGCAAGGCGGCGAAGACGTCTATTACACGGACGAACGCATGGTGAGACTGATTACAAAAATAAAGTCGCTCTATCCAGATTGCGCATTGACGTTATCTATAGGAGAACGTCCGAAAGAGAGTTACAAAAAGTTTCACGATTCAGGGGCAGACCGCTATTTGCTCCGTCATGAAACGGCAGTTGATCCACATTACCGGATGCTCCATCCAGAGGAATTAACGTTAAGAAGCCGTATGGATTGTCTTTGGAATTTAAAAGAAGCTGGATTTCAGGTTGGATGTGGATTTATGGCGGGATCTCCCGGCCAGACGGCGGAATGCCTTGCAGAAGATATGCTCTTTATTACAAAGTTTAAGCCCCAAATGGTTGGGGTCGGCCCTTTTATCCCACATCACGATACGCCTTTTGCGGGCAAAACGGCAGGGACGCTTGGGCAGACTCTTTATATGATTGGGCTTTTGCGGCTCCTTAAGCCGGATTTGCTTATTCCGGCAACGACTGCGTTAGGCACGATTTGCGAAAATGGGAGGGAACTTGGCATATTAGCGGGGGCAAACGTCATTATGCCTAATCTTTCCCCAAAGGAAAACCGAAAGAAGTATGAGCTATACGACAATAAATTATGCGCCGGAGACGAAGCGGCTGAAAGTTTTCAACATTTAAAAAGCAGGTTAGATAAGATCGGGTATCGGTTTGCAGAAGGCCGCGGAGATCCGGCAGAAGGATTGGGAGGAATGAAATGTACAACGTAATGTCACCAAGAGCGGAAGAATTTATCAGTGACGAGGAGATACAGTCTTCTCTTTCGTATGCAGAGCAAAATAAAAACAACAGAGAAGTAATTGAACGGATTTTAGAGAAAGCTTCCGAGATGAAAGGAATTTCCCATAAAGAGGCAATTACTCTTTTGGACTGTGAGATAGAAGATTTAAACGAAAGGATTTATCAGTTAGCGGAAGCGATAAAGCAGGAATTTTATGGCAACAGGGTTGTTATGTTTGCTCCATTGTATCTGTCTAATTACTGCATAAACGGCTGTAAGTATTGCCCATATCATTTGAAAAATAAAAATATTACAAGAAAGAAGCTGACACAGGAAGACATTGTCAGGGAAGTGACGGCATTGCAGGATATGGGGCATAAACGGCTTGCTTTAGAAGCTGGAGAAGATCCCGTGAATAATCCGATTGAATATATTTTAGAGAGCATTCGGACAATTTACAGCATTAAGCATAAAAATGGAGCGATTCGCCGCGTTAACGTTAATATCGCGGCTACTTCTGTAGAAAATTACAAAAAGTTAAAGGAAGCTGGAATTGGAACTTATATTCTGTTTCAGGAAACTTATAATAAGAAATCTTATGAAGATCTTCATCCAACCGGCCCGAAAAGCGATTACGCCTATCATACGGAAGCTATGGATCGGGCGAGAGAAGCCGGAATTGACGATATGGGGATTGGCGTGTTGTTCGGGCTGAATAATTACCGCTATGACTTTACCGGAATCATTATGCACGCGGAGCATATGGAAGCGTTTGGCGGCGTAGGCCCGCATACAATCAGTGTGCCGCGTGTCCGAAAAGCCGACGATATAGATCCGGACGTTTTCGATAATGGAATCAGCGACGATACATTTGCGAAAATCGTGGCTTGTCTTCGGATTGCAGTTCCGTATACAGGAATGATTATATCGACGAGAGAATCCCAAAAAAGCAGGGAGCGGGCGCTTCATCTTGGCATTTCCCAAATTAGCGGAGGATCTAAGACGAGCGTAGGGGGATACGCCGATGAAGAAAAGCCGGATGAAAATTCTGCGCAGTTTGACATTAGCGACAACCGGAGTTTAGATGAAGTTGTACAATGGCTGATGAAATTGGGATATGCGCCAAGTTTCTGTACAGCATGTTACAGAGAGGGGCGGACGGGAGACCGATTTATGACACTGTTAAAAAATAAGCAGATTATAAATTGCTGTCACCCAAATGCGCTTATGACGTTAAAAGAATATCTTGAGGATTATGCATCAGAGGAAACAAAGAAAATCGGTGAGAAATTAATTGAAAAAGAGTTAGAAAAGATTCCGAATGAGACAGTAAGGAAAAAAGCGGCGGAATATATTGCAAATATCCATGAGGGAAAAAGAGATTTCCGCTTCTAAACAGATAAAGGGGTAAATTATGGGAATGAATGAAACACCGTCCGCAAACCGTCTGCATATCGGGTTTTTTGGAAGAAGGAACGCTGGAAAGTCAAGTCTTTTAAATGCAGTGACTGGACAAAACTTAGCCATTGTTTCTGAAATAAAAGGGACGACAACTGATCCAGTCAGCAAGGCGATGGAACTTTTGCCATTTGGCCCAGTTGTAATGACTGATACGGCGGGAATGGACGAAGAAGGGGATTTAGGCGCCATGCGGAAAGAAAAAACGCTTGGCGTTCTTCATAAGACAGATCTTGCGATTCTTGTCATAGATGGCAAATGCCCGCCGGATTCAAATGAATTTGAAATGCTAGAGCGTCCACTGCTTACACAGTTTTACAAGAAACGGATTCCTTATCTCATTGCGGTAAATAAATCGGAGAATCTGAACCCAGATGAGAAAAATAGAATTAATAAACTGCTTCAAAATGAAAAATCTATACTTTTTCTAAGCACAAAAAGCGGAGAAAATATACAAAAATTAAAAGAAACGCTTGCTTCTCTAGTTTCATCAAAAGAAGTGGAGAAAAAAATTATAAGTGATAAATTGGAAAAAAACGATATAGTAGTCTTAGTCGTTCCGATTGATTCTTCTGCGCCAAAAGGCAGGCTGATTTTGCCGCAGCAGCAAGTTATACGGGATTGTTTAGAAGGCGGGGCAATTCCGGTTGTGGCAAAAGATACGGAACTTCGCGCCGCTCTTTCTTCCCTTTCAGTAAAACCGAAACTCATAATTACTGACAGTCAGGCATTTTCCCGTGTGGCAAAGGATACGCCGGACGATATTTACCTGACGTCCTTTTCAATACTTTTCTCCAGATATAAAGGAAATTTCAACCAGCAGATAGAAGGGGCAAAGGCAATTAAGACACTGAAAGAAAATGATTTTGTATTGATTTCTGAAGGCTGTACGCATCATAGGCAGTGTGGGGACATTGGTTCAGTGAAATTGCCGCGCTGGTTAAATGAGCATACGAAAAAAAATCTCTCGTTTGAATTTACAAGCGGAGGAGATTTTCCAAAAGAATTGACAAAATATGCCTTGATTGTGCATTGCGGAGGGTGTACATTAAATGGGCGGGAAATGAAATACCGTTTGGAATGCGCAAAAGAGCAGAATGTCCCGATGACGAACTACGGAATGGCGATTGCGTATTTAAAAGGTATTTTTGAACGCAGCCTTGAATTTTTTCTTAAAGATCCGCAGGAGGGGTTATGAGCATACAGGATAAACTGGAGCGAATTTTACGCGAGATGCATCTTATGGTTTCGAGAGGTCAGGTTGTTGAAACAGACGAAGAATATGTTTTAATCCATAAGAAAATAATGCAGCAGCAGCTTACGAACCTAAGTGAAGCAGTCAATGAAATGATGGAGTTTTACGATCTTACGGTTCAGGGCAGAAATCGCGCAGAATTGGAAGCGGAAAACCAGCGTATGGAAATTTTACGCAATGCAAACCATCAGTCTCAGGATATTTATGCGGCTTCTGTTCTCTATTCTGAAGATGCGTTAGGGAGAATCCAAAGAATTATTGATGCAGCGGAAAAATCGGTAAAAGAAACGTTAAGCAGGTTGAGTCAGGAGATGGAGCAGGAAAAACGCGTTGTCCGCAGTAACCAGCTTGAATTAATTACCCAGTTGGAAGATATGAAGGATTCACAGAAGTATATGCGTTTGATTCAGGAGCGCAATCGGGAAATAGAGAAAGAAAAAGAAAATCAGAAACTCTTAGAAGAAGGGCGTTCGGGGAACTTTTATAAAAAAGCGGAAAAAAAATCCGAATCGGAAATGGCGGAAGAAATTACAGCAGATGTGACGGAAGAAAAGCAGACGGCTTATGAAAAACCGGTCATTAAAATAAATCGGGAATATTTCCAAAAACTAGAAAGTTTATTAGATGAGCCAAAAGACGATGAAGAAGAAGATGAGGAGAAAAAGGAAAAAAGACAGAAATTTTTCTCATTTGGCAGAAAAGGCTGACAGATACGGATAAGGAGGGGACAGAAAGTATGAACCGGATACTTGTCTGTGACGACGATAAAGAGATCGTGGAAGCGATAGAAATATATTTACAGCAGGAAGGGTATGAGGTCATCAAAGCATATGATGGCGCGCAGGCATTGGAGCTTTTAAAAAAACAGGCAGTTGACTTATTGATTATAGATGTAATGATGCCAAAACTCGACGGGATTCATGCGACATTAAAAATCCGCGAAGAAAGCAGCATTCCAATTATTATTTTATCCGCGAAGTCGGAAGATTCTGACAAAATTTTAGGACTAAATATCGGCGCGGACGATTACTTGACAAAGCCGTTTAACCCATTGGAACTGGTGGCGAGGGTGAAATCCCAAATCCGCCGTTATACTAAACTTGGAAATGCAGCGGAGAGCAGCCAGTCTGTTTATCAGACGGGAGGCCTTGTTATAAACGATGACTTAAAGGAAGTGACCGTAGACGACGAGCAGGTGAAATTAACGCCAATCGAATATAATATCCTGCTTTTATTAATGAAGAATCAGGGAAAAGTGTTTTCCATCAGCCAGATTTATGAAAGCATCTGGAATGCGGATGCAATCGGGGCAGACAATACGGTGGCTGTACATATCAGGCACATTCGGGAGAAAATTGAGATAAATCCAAAAGAGCCGCGTTATATTAAAGTCGTTTGGGGAATCGGATATAAAATTGAAAAAGCATAGAAGGAAGTTAGAATGAACAACAAATTCAATAATGGATTTAAAACAGTTGCAGTTCTTATGCAGATGGTATTTTTGATTATTGTAATTGTCGTTTTCTCCTTAATGGTAAATTTATTTGGAAGGAATAGGCTGAGTTTTCGCGACATCGGAAATAACTATTCCTTTTTTCATTCTTACTATTATGTAGAGGAGATTTCAGAAGAAATCAAAGATTTAATGATGTATCTTCAGATGGAACGCAGAGTAGAAGAAAAAGTCATGACGGAACCGCAGAACACGAAATATAAAATGTATAAAGTAAAATTTGAAGGCGGATTATCCAATCTTTATTATTGGTTTTTACAAGAAAATAAGGTTTATACAAATATGAAGGATATTTCGAACAAAGAAGAAGCGGTCAGGCAGGCGAAAAAGCTTGGAAATTATCTTTGCTATGACGATGCATTGTTAGATTTGAAAGGAAACCTTAAGTATTTAGACCAGCTTTCCCAGATGGACGTGATCCGGCTGTTTCAGGCGGGCGGAACCGGCTGTCTGATTATTGGGATAGACACGTCTCTCTCAAAAGCGGATGCGATTGCAAATGCCGCAGTGATTTATGATACCTATGTTCCATGGATTGGCGTCAGTATCTTTGTGGCGATTGTGGCGTTTTTATCCTTTTTACTGACTATGATCTATATTACGCTTGCGACGGGTAGAAGCGATAAAGACGATAGTATCCATTTACACAGGATAGATTATCTGCCGACAGAGCTTTTATTTGCCGCCGCGGTAATTTTTATGACGGGGCTGATCTTGTTTTGCGCAAAGCTTGGGGACAAAGAGTGGGGGATTTCAAGTTCCTTAATTTTAACGGGCACGTTAGTGTTTTTATCGGACGCCGTACTGCTTACGCTCTATATGAGTTTTGTTAGAAAAATAAAAGCTGACCTATTTACAAAATGCAGTCTGGTATCTTATGTAATCCGTATTTATAAAAAGAGCATGAAAGAACAGGCAATGGAAAAACGGGGGATTATCCGTATTGTTGTCTGTATGGCTATGGAGCTGTTTTTTCTCTGGAAATCATTTTTCAGGCAAAGCGTTTGGGCTGTTTTTGGGCTTTTAGCTTTGTTTGTGTATTCTTCCGTCACATTTATGGAACACACCGTGTTTAGGAAAAAGATTTTGGACGGAATTAGAGAAATCAGCCATGGTAAATTGGAGTATAAATTAGATTTAAAAGAATATAAAGGGGATTACAAAGAACTGGCGGAGGAAATTAATGGAATCGGCGAAGGGCTGTTAAAAGCCGTAGAGGAAAATGTAAAAAGCGAGCGTCTGAAAACGGAACTTGTGACAAACGTTTCCCATGACATTAAAACACCGCTGACTTCAATAATAAATTATATCAGCCTGATTAAAATGGAAGGCTGCTGGAATGAGAACGTTGAGAATTATGTAGAGATTTTAGACAAGAAATCCCAGAGGTTAAAACAACTGACGGAAGATTTGGTAGAAGTTTCACAGATTACAAGCGGAAATATTATATTAGACATGCAGCCGATTAACATGGTGGAATTAATATTCCAGACAGGCGGGGAATTTAATGAGATTTTTGAAGATGTAGGGCTGACAGTAGTGACGCGGCTTCCAAAAGAGCCGGTGATGATATTAGCAGACGGAAGCCGTGTCTGGAGGGTTGTGCAGAACCTATATAATAATGTAGCGAAATATGCGATGAAAGATACAAGGGTGTTTGTGGAATTAAAAGTGGAAAATGGGATAGGAGAATTTTCTATTAAAGACATTTGCGCCCAAAGCATCCATAAACCGGCGCAGGATTTAAGCGAACGGTTTGTAAGGGGAGACGAGTCGAGAGGGACGGAAGGAAATGGTTTGGGACTGTCGATTGCCAGAAATTTAACGAATCTGATGGGAGGAACATTCGAAATTAAAATAGATGGAGATTTATTTATCGTATCTATTACGTTTCCGGTGATAAATCCTTGACTTTTGGCAATATTGCATTTATGATTTTAATAACTATGGAGTAAGGAGAATTAGAAAATTATGAAACTATATGAAAACGGAGTTTATCTGTTAAATGGAAAAGAATTGATAGAAGATGGCGCAGGATGTGTAGAAGAAATTTTAAGTAAAACGGGAAAAAGCGTTACGAAAGAAGAAGCGGCTAAGAATACGATTGCCTATGGCATTATGGAGAGCCATAACGTTTCCGGCAATATGGACAAGCTTCAGATTAAATTTGATAAATTAACTTCACATGACATCACATTTGTCGGGATTATTCAGACGGCAAGGGCTTCGGGGCTGGAAAAATTTCCGATCCAATATGTGCTGACAAACTGCCATAACAGCCTTTGCGCGGTTGGAGGGACAATTAATGAAGACGATCATATGTTTGGGTTAACCTGCGCGAAACGGTATGGCGGAATGTATGTGCCGCCTCATCAGGCAGTGATCCATCAGTTTGCAAGAGAAATGCTAGCCGGAGGGGGAAAGATGATCTTAGGGTCAGATTCCCATACCCGTTATGGCGCGCTTGGCACGATGGCAATGGGAGAAGGCGGGCCGGAACTTGTGAAACAGTTACTGGGGCAGACGTATGACATTAATATGCCGGAAGTGGTGGGCGTATACTTAAAGGGCGCCCCGTTAAAAGGCGTAGGCCCGCAGGATATTGCATTAGCGATAATAGGCAAAGTGTTTGCAAATGGCTATGTAAAAAATAAAGTAATGGAATTTGTAGGGCCGGGCGTGTCCGAATTAAGCGTTGATTTCCGTATCGGCGTAGACGTTATGACGACAGAAACGACCTGTCTTTCTTCTATATGGAGGACTGACGGCGCCGTAAAAGAGTTTTATGAAATCCATGGCAGAAGCGGCGAGTATCAAGAATTAAATCCGAAAGAAATTGCTTTTTATGATGGAATGATTGAAATAGACTTAAGCGAAATCCGTCCGATGATTGCTATGCCATTCCACCCGAGCAACACATATACGATTGAGGAACTGAATGCAAATTTAATGGATATTTTAGACGATTGCGAGAAACGCGCGCAGGTAAGTTTTGACGGCGCGGCAAATATTGATTTAAAGAGCAAAGTAAGAAATGGAAAGTTCTTTGTGGATCAGGGGATAATTGCAGGATGCGCAGGCGGCGGCTTTGAAAATATCTGCGATGCGGCGGACATCTTAAAAGGGGCGTCCATTGGGTCAAATGAATTTTCATTAAGCGTTTATCCGGCAAGCTCGCCAATTTATATGGAGCTTATGAAAAACGGCGCGGCGGCGGTGTTAATGGAGACTGGCGCAGTGTTAAAAACGGCATTCTGCGGCCCATGTTTTGGCGCAGGGGATACGCCTGCCAATAATGCGTTTTCGATCAGGCATTCCACTAGGAATTTCCCGAACCGCGAAGGATCAAAAGTACAGAATGGGCAGATTGCTTCCGTGGCTTTAATGGACGCCCGTTCTATTGCGGCGACAGCGGCAAATCAGGGTCTTCTTACGGCGGCTACGGATTTTGATATTGAGTATACAAAACCACAGTACCATTTTGATGCAAAAATCTATGAGAACCGTGTATTTGACAGCAAGGGAGTGGCAGATCCTTCCGTTGAGATTCAGTTTGGCCCAAATATTAAAGACTGGCCGAAGATGAGCGCGCTGCCAAAACATTTATTATTGCAGGTAACGGCTGAAATCCACGATCCGGTAACGACGACAGATGAGCTGATTCCTTCTGGGGAAACTTCTTCCTACCGTTCAAATCCGCTTGGGCTTGCGGAATTTACGCTGTCAAGGAAAGATCCTTCTTATGTTGGGAAGGCGAAAGAAATCCAGAAGGCGCAAAAGGCAATCGAAGCGGATTCTTGTCCATGTGAAGCTTTGCCAAGCTTAAAGCCTGTAATGGATACAATAAAAGAACATTATGACGATATTAGCAGAAAAACGATTGGGATTGGCAGTACGATTTTTGCCGTAAAACCGGGGGACGGCTCTGCCCGTGAGCAGGCGGCTTCCTGCCAGAAGGTGTTAGGCGGCTGGGCGAATATTGCAAATGAATATGCGACAAAGCGTTACCGTTCGAACTTGATTAACTGGGGTATGCTTCCGTTGTTAATCGAAGAAGGGGAGCTTCCTTTTACAAATGGGGATTATTTGTTCCTTCCAAATATTAAAGAAGAAGTCAGCGCAAAAGCTTCTGAATTAAATGCTTATGTTGTGAAAGAAGGGGAATTAAAAGAATTTAAGTTAAGGCTTGGAGAACTGACAGACGATGAAAGAGACATTATCCTCAAGGGATGTTTAATCAATTATAACAGACGTTAGGAGGAAGCGCTGTGGAAGACCCGCGAAAAAATATACAGACGAAGAAAAAAGAACCTGATTACGATTTAAAAAAATATTCAGTCATTGCTTTTATTGTATTTCTGACATTTTGCTGTTGTATTCTGTTTTTCTTCTTTATATACCGTTACCATGGGTTTGCGGAATACTGGCAGAAGCTTATGGGAATCTTACAGCCGATCATTATGGGATTTATTACGGCGTATCTGTTAAATCCCGTAATGGTGTTTTTGGAAAAGCATCTTTTAAAATTTCTAAAACCAAGGGTAAAAGGCGAGAGAAAAGCGAAGAAAATGGCGCGTGTAATTGGGACGGTGGGCGCGCTCGCATTTTTGCTTTTGATCATTTTTCTGTTACTTTATATGATGGTGCCAGAGTTAATCAAAAGCATCCAGAATATGATGGTGAACCTTCCGTCAGAATTTAATGATTTTTCAGATTGGGTAGACGAATTTATGGCAGAGGACAGCCAAATGGCAAACTGGCTGGCTACGCTTGGGATAGATTTAATCAGCATCGGAGAGTATTTAGAAAAGATTTTTCAAAATCAGATCTTGCCGCAGTTGAAAACATACATGACTTATGTTGCATCTTTTACAACTGGGGTAATTAGCGCGTTCCGTATGTTTTTTAACTTTGTCATCGGGCTAGTCATTGCGCTTTATCTTTTAGTAGGAAAAGAGACATTCATTGGACAGGGCAAGAAAATCCTCTATGCCGTTTTGCCGGCAAAAGCAGGAAATAACGCGCTTCGTTTGCTTCGCGTCAGTCATCAGTTGTTTGGAGGATTTATCAGCGGGAAAATCGTGGACTCTGCAATTATCGGCGTGATTTGCTACGTTGGACTGATTATTCTGAAAATACCATACAGCCTTTTAGTGGCTGCCATCGTCGGCGTTACAAATGTTGTGCCGTTTTTCGGGCCGTTTATCGGCGCAGTCCCAAGTTTTATTTTGATTGCGCTGGCTGAACCGATGAAAGGGTTGTATTTTTTAGTCTTTGTATTGGCGCTTCAGCAGGTAGACGGAAATATTATTGGACCAAAAATATTGGGAGATTCCACAGGGCTTTCTTCGTTTTGGGTTATTTTTGCTATTTTAGTGGGCGGCGGGCTGTTTGGATTTATGGGAATGCTGTTTGGCGTGCCTACATTTGCTGTTATTTACTGGCTGATTCGGGAAATCGTAGCTTATACTTTAAGGAAACGCAGACTGCCGGAGGAAACCAGAGATTATATAAAAATGGAAAATGTAGATATAAAATCCGGAAAACTCCACTATGAAAATAAAAAATAGCATAGGGCTATTTAGGGGTGACACAAATTGGATAAGTACGAATATAAGTTAAAATTAGATCAGATGAAAGCTCTGGCGTCGAAGGGGGATTTTGAAACTGCCGCTGAAATTGCAGATTCAATGAATTGGCGGAAAGTGAAGAATGTCAACCTTTTGATGCGGGCAGGGGATATCTATTCGAAATTAAAAAGGTATGAAGAAGCGAGAGATATTCTTCTGATGGCATATGACCGTTCTCCGATTGGGAGAATGATTATTTACCGTTTAGCTGAACTTGCAATTAAAATGAAAAATATCGAAGAAGCGGAAGAATACTACGATGAATTTGTAGAGATTGCGCCACACGATAATTTAAAATATATTCTGCGTTACAAAATCAGCAAGGAAAAGGGCGCTGACTATAAAACGCTGATTACAATTTTGGAGGAATTAAAAGAATCCGAATACACGGAAGAATGGGCGTACCAGCTTGCGTACCTTTACCATCAGGCAGGGGAGAGCGAAAAGTGCATCGATGCCTGCGACGAGTTAATTTTATGGTTTGGAGACGGCATTTATGTAGAACGGGCGTTGGAGCTTAAGATGCACTATCAGCCTTTGACGAAGGTTCAGGAAGATAAATACCGGACTTTAAAACAGCATAGGGACGGCGTAAAAGAAATCCGTCCGCCGGAAGACGGATCTGTCAGGATTCCGATCGTTCAGGAAAATGTCAGTAAGTTTAACACGGCAAACCTTCAGGAAGAATTAAAAAAGAGTATGCAGCAAATTATGGAAGCGACGAAACAGGAGACTGTGGACAATACCATGGATAACATTAAAAAAATGGTAGAGGAAATTCCATATCTGCAAGTGCCCAGAAACGAAGGACAGCCACAAAAAGAAGAAGTGGAAGAAGAAATTGACAAAACGCTGCGCAGTAACTTCAAAGAGATTTTAGCGGAAGACACAGACGGACAAATGAGCATTATGGTTTCTGATAAGTCTCCGGAAACACAGATTGAAGGGCAGATGAGCATTCAAGATGTGTTAAGTGATTGGGAAAAGACGAGGCGCGCGGCTAAGTCCGCATTACAGATGGCGCAGCAGAAAAAATTAGAGACGGCAAAAGCAAGGGCATTACAGGAAGCCGGAGACATTATGGAGCGGCTTGCAGAGGTGATTCCAAAGCTCGATGCCGGAATTTCGCCAACACAGCTTTTGCAGGAAGAATATCTTTCCGAATCGAATATCTCCGATGAAGAACGCGCAAGCAAGCTGATGGCGGGCATGAACGATATGCTTCAACAACAGATTAATAAATTAAAGGAAGAAGCAAAAGAAGAAGAAGCCGAAAAGAACGAAGGTTTTGAGCAGAAGGAAGAATCCGAAGCTGAAAAAGAAGAACACGAGCTTCTAAAAAAAATAAAACAGGCAAAACCGAATTTTGATGAGCAAATTGGGTTAAAGCCTTATGTCCCACAGCAGTTTGAAAAAAAAGAGGAAGAAGAAATGCGTTTGGCGGAAGCCGAGTTTTATGGCATCCCGCCGGAAAAATTTACCGAAAAAGAATCCAGTCTTCTCAAGCAGGACACAAAGGAAATTAAAGTAAAAAAAATAGAAGAAGCTTTAGAGAAAAAAATAGAAGAACAGAAAGTCACGGAACAAACACCCACGGAGCAAACGCTGGGAGAACAACAGGAGAAAGTTTTTGTTGAACAGAAAATAAGCCCGCTGAAACCAAAACAAAAAAAAGAAAAGCCGTCAGTTTCTAAATTAAGTGAAGAACAAAAAGCGATCTTTTCTTATTTTGTTCCGGTAAGCGGAATGGAGACGCAGATTTGCCAGACGCTTACAGTTTCCCTTAAAAAGTTAAGATCAAGGCAGCCGACTCCTACAGGGCATATTTTAATACAGGGGGTGGAAGGTTCGGGGAAGACAGTCCTTGCGGCGGCATTTGTAAAAGCGCTCCAAAGGGAACTGAAACGCCCAAAAAGCAAAATCGGAAAAATTGACGCGAAAGCGTTAAATAAAAAAGACCTTACGAAACTGATTCAAAAAATTGCGGGAGGATACCTGATAATAGAACATGCAGGAGAAATTTCACGCGAAACCGCAGTAAAATTATCACTGTTGTTAGAAAATGACGCAAGCGGCATTTTAGTCCTTATGGAAGACACTAGAAAGGGATTAAATCAGGCATTGGGGCAAGATGAGGGATTTGCCAGAAAATTTACGCAAAGGGTGATCATTCCGATATTTACCAGCGATGAATTAGTGGAGTTTGGAAAAGCGTATGCTCATGAATTGGATTATGAAATTGACACAATGGGAGTTTTGGCGCTTTATAATCGGATTAGCAACATACAGAGATTAGATAGGGCGACGAATTTAACGGAAGTAAAGGAAATCGTTGATAAAGCGATACAGCGCTCTGAGAAAAACTCACTGCAAAAAGCAATTTCAATCATTACTTCCAGAAGATATACGGAAGATAATTATGTCATACTCAAAGAAAAAGATTTTGAAGAATAAAAAATGGAGGGTATTAGTTATGGGGAATTTTACAGAAATGGACATGTATTTGTTCGGGCAGGCAACGCATTATGACATTTATAAAAAGATGGGGGCGCATCCTATGACCCGCCGGAAAAAAAGCGGCGTCTGCTTTACGGTATATGCCCCACATGCAAAGGCTGTATTTGTTGTTGGGGATTTTAATGACTGGAATGAAACTTCACATGAGATGAAACGTTTAAAACCCGTCGATGCCGGTGTGTATGAATTGTTTGTCACAGGGTTAAAAACAGGGAGCTTGTATAAGTATCTGATTATCACTCAGGATGATAGGAAACTCTACAAGGCAGACCCGTATGCAAATTTTGCCGAGGTAAGGCCGGGAACGGCATCTAAAATTGTAGATATTAATAAAATAAAGTGGACAGATGACGCTTGGATGAAAAAACGGGCGGAATTAAAAACGATGGACGAAGTTCCTATGAGCATCTATGAGGCGCATATTGGTTCATGGATGCGGCATCTAGGATATGAGGAAGATAATGGGTTTTACACCTACCGTGAGTTTGCAAAAGCGCTTGGTTCGTATGTAAAAGAGATGGGATATACGCACGTTGAGCTCATGGGGATTTCAGAATATCCATTTGACGGTTCTTGGGGATATCAAGTGACCGGATATTACGCTCCAACGTCCCGTTATGGAACGCCAGAGGATTTTGCATGGATGATAAACTATTTCCATAGGCATAATATCGGGGTAATTTTAGACTGGGTGCCGGCGCATTTTCCAAGAGATGCGCATGGGCTTGCGGAATTTGACGGAGAGCCGTTATATGAATATGCAGATCCTAGAAAAGGGGAACACCCCGATTGGGGAACGAAAATATTCGATTATGGGAACAGCTATGTCAAAAACTTTTTAATTGGAAGCGCCCTGATGTGGGTGGAACACTATCATATCGACGGGCTTCGCGTCGATGCAGTAGCTTCCATGTTATATCTGGATTATGGAAAACAAGACGGGCAGTGGGTTGCAAATGAATATGGCGAGAATAAAAATTTAGACGCGATTGAATTTTTCCGCCATATCAATACGCTGATAACCGGACGCAATAAGGGAGCTGTGATGATTGCGGAAGAATCCACTGCATGGCCAATGGTAACAGGCCCTGCGGAAGATGGCGGGTTAAACTTCTCGCTGAAATGGAATATGGGCTGGATGCATGATTTTTTGGATTATATGAAATTAGATCCGTATTTCCGTAAAAATAACCACAATAAAATGACGTTTGCCATGTCTTATAATGGAAGTGAAAAATATATTCTTGTGCTTTCCCACGACGAAGTCGTCCACTTAAAATGTTCCATGATCAATAAGATGCCGGGGCTTGGAGAAGATAAATTTTCCAATTTAAAAGTCGGCTATGCGTTTATGATGGGCCACCCCGGAAAAAAACTTTTATTTATGGGTCAGGAATTTGCCCAGCTTCATGAGTGGAGTGAGAAAACGGAACTGGAGTGGCATTTGTTAGAAAAGCCGGAGCATAAACAAATGCAAAATTATGTAAAAGAACTGTTACATCTGTACAAAAAATATCCGGCTATGTATGAACTTGACCATAGTTGGGATGGATTCGAGTGGATTAATGCAAATGATGCGGATAGGAGTATTTTTAGTTTTATCAGAAAGAGCAGGGACGGCAAGAATTGCTTGTTATTCGTCTGCAATTTTACTCCGGTAGACAGGGAAGATTTCCGGGTCGGCGTTCCGGTGAAAAAGTCGTACCGATTAATTTTCCATAGTGACGATCCGAAATTTGGCGGCAGTGGGGAAGAAAAGCCGTTAAGCTATAAAGCGAAAAAGCAGGAATGTGACGGAAGGGATTATTCGATTGCGTATCCTTTGGCCGGCTATGGAGTGGCGGTTTTCAGGTTTTCATATTAATTGAAAAGAATAAAGAATTAGAAAGGGCTGTTGCAAAATATGTCTGGCAAACAAGATATTTTGCGGCAGTTCCTTTTTATGTGTAAGGAAAGTGTTCAGTTTTTTCAATTTTTACCGACATAATAATTAGAACATGACAGTGAAAAGAAGACGAGGTAAACTTATGAAGATTGAGAATGGAAGCATATTTGACCAAACTGTGCAGAAGGAAAAACCATTTGAAAAAACAAGCGCAGGCGTTTCTTTTGCCAAGACGGCAAAAGCAAAGCTGGATGCGTTAGATCCTTCGGAACGCATCGGTCAGACGGGATATGAAAAAGAAGACTTAATGCAAAAGGGCGCTCTTGAAGAATTTCAGGAAAAAATGGAAAATCAGATGGATGCGGCAAGCCGGAAAAACCAGATGGCAGTTTTGTCGAATACGATGACGCCGGAAGATTATAAACAAGCGCAGGAAGAAGGGTTTGACATTCATTCCACTGGATCGGATACGATTGTCACCGTTACGGATAAAATAAAAGCGCAGCTTGCAAAAGCGGGCGTAGATGTTTCGGATATGGGAGGAGCTTTAACGAAAGAGCAGATAGAAGCAATATCCGGCAGCTTAGCGGCAGCAAGCCAGTTAGAAAGCTGTTTTGAAGCGAATGACCTTCCAGTTACGGAAGAAAATTTGTCGGACGGATTGAAAGCTTATGAACAGGCAAAAGAACTGACCTCATTGTCCAGAGGCGCAATGAAATATCTGCTGGATAACCATTTAAGCCCAAGCATTGAAAATCTCTATTTAGCGGAATTTTCAGGCAGCGCATCTTATGCCCTTCCGGAAGATGAAATTGATTTTGAGGCGTTAAAAGAGCAGATGGAACAGGTTATTACAGCGGCAGGCGAAGAAGTAAATGAAGAAACGATAGAACAAAGCCAATTTATGATTTCAAGTGGAATTGCATTTACGGCAGAAAACTTTAGTTATATGCGAAAACTCAGTGGATTAGCCCTTCCTGTTGATGGGGCGGATATAGCGCAGGCGGTCGCAGTGGCCGTTTTAGAAGGGGATCGTCCAAAAGATGCGTTTCTTTTGTCGGAATATTCGCTGACGGCTCAGGCAAAACGCGCAGTGGAAGTCGTGACGGAAGCGACAGATGAAGACATAGCCTATCTGGTTTCAAATAATATTGAAGTCACGATAGAAAGTTTAGAACAGGCGGCTCAGCTTCGCAAAAGCGGAAAATTAGACGTTTCCGGTGTAGACGGCGTATTAGAAAATGCGGCGGAAGCTTCTGGGGAAGGCTCTTTAGGCGAAGGGGAAAACGAAATCACGGATCAGGGATTTTTGTTTTTAAAGGCAAAGCGGGTTTTGGAAGAAACAAGGCTTGCCATGTCTACGGAGGCAAACAGGGCTCTTTTAAAACAGGGCATTTCCATAGATACAAAGCCATTAGAAGAACTAGTCGAGCAGTTAAAAGAGCAAGAGTCAGATTATTATAAGGCTTTGCTTGGAGAAAGCGGGAAAACGGCCGATACGGAACAGGCGGGCCTTTTTGAAGAAACGACGCAGAAAGTTACTGATTTAAAAGAAATTCCTGCGTATGTGTTAGGCGTAAAAGGCGCTTCGCTTGATACAGTCAATAGCCTGCATGAAGCCGGAAATGCACTGAAAGCATCTATGGAAAAAGCTGGAGAAAGTTATGAAACCTTAATGACTTCTCCTAGAAAGGATCTAGGGGATTCCATTCAGAAAGCATTTTCAAATGTAGATGACATTTTAAAAGATTTGAATTTAGAGACTAGCGATGTAAACCGCAGGGCGGTTCGCATATTGGCGTATAACAGCATTGAGATTACAGAAGATTCCATACTTCAGATGAAGGCGGCGGACGAGCGGGTGCAGAGGACATTTGCGAATTTAACGCCTGCGACAGTGCGTGAGCTGATCAAACAGGGCAGCAATCCGTTAGATATGAATTTAGATGAATTGAACCGGAAAGCGGAAGAAATCCGTGTAAATGCCAGTGGAGCGGATTCGGAACGTTTCAGCGAATACCTTTGGAAATTAGAGCAAAACCATGATATATCCGAAAAAGAGAGGGAAACTTTTATAGGCGTGTACCGTCTGATTCATCAAATTGAAAAAACAGACGGCGCGGCAATCGGCGCATTAGTCAGCCAAGGAGCCGACCTTACGATGCGGAATTTATTAACAGCCGTAAGAAGCTCTAAAAAAAGCGGAATGGATTATACAGTGGACGACGAATTTGGCGGCGTGGATGCGGCAGATACGGGGAATAAATCCATTATTGATCAGATTGAGACGGCATATCAGGCAGACTGCATGAAAGACGTAATGGAGACGCTTACGCCTGTGACGATGCAAAAACTGTTAGAAAGCCCTGATTGGGAAATGTATACGCCGGAACAGTTAAAACAGGCGCTGACGGAATACGCGGCTGAGTTTACGCAAGAGGAAGAAGCGTTAAAAGATGCATATGCAAAGAGCCAGTTAGAGGAATTAAAGCAGGCAGCGGCTTCGGAGGACGAAGTTTACCGTTTACTAGAACGGTTTGATTTGCCAAATACGGTAGACCATGTATTAGCGGCAAACCGTTTTATCAATAAGAGGAATCAGGTATTTTCCCAAGTATTTAACAGTGAGGAAATATTTTCCGGTGAAGAAGTGGACTTTAAAGCCATACAGGAAGAAATTATCAACCGTTTTGCAAATGCCTTAAAAACGCCAAAAGAGATGGCGGCGGCTCAGGAAGCCCTTCAGGAAACGGCTGAAAATGTAATGAAAACCATGATTGCGGACGAGGAACATATTACAAGCATGGACATAAGGGAATTAAAACTTTTAAATACCCAGATTTCCATTGCCGGCAAGCTTGTGGAAAATGAAGAATACACGATTCCTGTCCTTGTGGGAAATGAAGTGACAAATGTATCGTTGAAAATCGTCCGCGGCGAAAAGAAAAAAGGCATGGTGGAAATCATGTTTGAAACTGCAAAGGCAGGCAAGGTCGCAGCGAGCATTGAGGCGAAAGAAAAAGGCATTTCCGGTTATGTTGCGGTGGATAATAAAAACACGAAACAAGTTTTAGAATCGCATATTCAGGAGATTGCAGGAGCGCTTGGAGAAGAGCAGAGCGATTTACAGGTTACGTTTGTAACGAAATTGAATTTTTCAAGGTTTTTGAGCCATTCTTCCAAACAGAATCAGGAAAATGACACACAGACAGAAGAATATGAAGTGCAGACGACAAGATTGTATCAAATTGCCGAGAGCTTTCTTCAAAATGTTAAGGAACTTGAATTTTAGGCCGATATAAGAAACAGAGTATATAGATAAGATACAGGGACGTAAGAATAAGCAGCATGGACGCGAAAGAATAGGAAGGGATCGAATATGAAAATTAACCACAATATGTCAGCAACGATTACAAACGCCCAGTTATTAAAGACGGAGAACAGTCTGGCCGCATCTATGGAAAGGCTTTCTTCGGGCATTAAGCTCAACCATGCAAAAGACGATCCTGCGGGAATGGCGATTACGAATAAAATGCAGGCGCAAATAGACGGTTTGGCGAAATCATCGGAAAACGCTTCTAACGGAATCAGCGTTTTGCAGATTGCGGATACGGCATTAGGAGAGATTACTAGTATTTTACAGAGGATGCGTGAATTATCCGTACAGGCGGCGACGGATACGAACCAGCTAGAGGACAGGGAAGCCATTCAGGAAGAAATCGCTTCCTTAAGAGAAGAAGTGGACAGAATTTCTAGGGATACGGAATACAATACAAAGAAATTAATTGACGGGACTTCGGACACACGCGTTTATGCAGACGGCGTTTCAAGAATGGCGATTACGGATTCCGTTTCCGTTGGGCAATATACGATGAATATTGCGCAGGCTGCCACACAGGCGGCGTCTTTAGGGACGACAGGCGCAGGTCCGGTTCCAAAAGGAAAAATGACGATTAATGGATATGAAATTGAGTTTACTGGTGAGGAGACGAAAGAGGAGTTTTTTGAAAAAGTAAGATTTGGCGCGGAAAAGGGAGATGCGCAGTTGGTAATTCCGGCAAATACGACACAGGATTTCTTAAATTTTCCGGAAACAGGCGGATATTCTCCATCTGGTAAAGATTTTGCATTTGGAGATAACCTTGCTTTTGTGTCGAACCAGTATGGAGTATTTTCGACGGTGGACATCAAATTTGAAAATCAAGATTTGGAGGCATTCTTTGGTTTAAATCAGCCATTGTCTACAGGAACGGATGCAGTGATTACGTTAGACAAGAATGATCCGTCTTCTTTTGGCGCGCAGGCAACTGTCACGACAGATGGGAATAAAATAAAAGTATCGGATATTGACGGTTTTGAGATGAATTTTAAAGTTGAGCCTGGAAAAACAGGGGATTTAAACATTGAAGTGACGGATATTGGCACGATGACCCTTCAGATTGGGGCAAACGAGCATCAGACAATGGAAGTGCGGATACCGAAAGTTTCAACTGAGACGCTTTACTTAGATGAAGTGGACGTGACGAAAGTAGAAGGAGGCGGAAAAGCGATTACGACATTAGATGCAGCGATTGAAACGACAAGCACAGTCCGTTCCTCTATAGGAGCTTACCAGAACCGTTTGGAATATGCCGTTGAAAGCTTGGATGCATCAAATGAAGATATGACTGCGGCAATTTCGCGTATTGGGGACGTTGATATGGCAAAAGAGATGACGGAATATACGAAATATACGATTTTACAGCAGGCTGGCACATCAGCGTTAGCGCAGGCAAATGACATTCCTCAGACGGTGCTTCAGTTGTTGCAGTAGGGGCAGGCCGATGAAACAGGAGCAAAAGCAGGATTTTACGAGAAGAATTAGCCAGAGCAACCGCAGTGAGCTGATTGTAGTCATTTATGATATTATATTTGCGTATATGGAAGATGCGAAAGCTTGTCTAAACGCAGAAGATGACACAGGATTCAAAGAAGCGCTGCGGAAGGCTTCCGGCGGAATTGATGAACTGATCCAGTCTTTAAATTTTCAATATGAGATTTCAAAGAATTTATATCCGCTTTATATATTTGCCAAAGAGTCTCTGGCAAAAGCTTTGTTAAAAAGAAGTGTAAAAGAAATTGAGACTGCGCATGAGGTTCTTGTGAACCTGTATGATGCTTTTTTAGAAGTAGCTAAACAGGATCACTCGAACCCATTGATGCGCAATACGCAACAGGTATACGCCGGATTTACTTACGGGCGGAATCATTTAACGGAAACGTTTCAAGAACCGGAAAATTCTAGGGGATTCTTTGCATAAGAATCCTCTATTTGTTTTACCCTGCCCAGCAGAAATTTATAACGCATTTGAACGGACTGCACTTCATAGATATAGCAGTCGATTAAATCCGGCTCAACTGCGTTCGAAAGATTTTTGTATGCGGAATCCAGATCGTGTTTTGTGCGGTCTAAATCTTCTAATAACAGTTCGTAGCGTTTGTTGCTTTGTTTGTTTTCTTTGAAAATTCGTTTCATAATAATCCCCACTTTCTTATGAGCCTGTTTACTTATATTTTAATTATAGTCAGTTGAGGGGGATAGTATACGGAAAAGAGGGAGAAATTAGAAATAATTGGGGGTGGCTGAGAGTTTGTATCCGAATAAGCTTTTGCTTGTTAGGGTGTTCATGGATTAAGAACTTCTAAGCAGTCCCGTTTTTTCTTTGAATGACGGGCGGAACCGTCCTAAAAACGCCTTCCATGGCGTATTAGGACTTCCGCGGACGTCCTGTCCGCGGATTCCTGATTTTTGGGCGGGACTGCTAAGATGTTCTAAATCCAATCACAAGCTAACAACCAAAAGCTTATTCGGATACAAACTCTCACTCACTATGTTGTTGGGAGTGGGACACTGAGATTTGGTTTGGCTGGAATAGGTATGTTTTGAATGGAAGAAACTTGTTTTGTTTGGAGTAATCCTATTTTGAATGGAAAAGTTTTATTGAGATTTGAAAAGCTTTATTTTGGTTTGAAAAGTATTTTGGTTTGAAAGAGTTTTATTTTGATTGGAATAGTTTTGTTTTTATTGAAATGGGTTAAATAAGATTTGAAAAGCTTTGATATTGATTGAAAAGTTTTATGTTTGGTAATTTTATTTGAATGGAAAAGTTTTTAATAGGAATGGAAAAGCTTTGATATTGATTGAAAAGTTTTATGTTTGGTAATTTATTTGAATGGAAAAGCTTTGATATTGATTGAAAAGTTTTATGTTTGGTAATTTTATTTGAATGGAAAAGTTTTAATAGGATTTGAAAAACTTAGTCTTAGTTGGAATAGTCTTATTTTGATTAAAGGGGTATTGAATGTTTAAATTAGATATATGCTTATTGAGGAATTAATGGTTATAAAATATTTTATGTATGAATTTGATTAAGTGAGGGATCATGGTATGGAGTAGAGTTGTTTGGTTATTTTATGAAAAGGAGTTTATTTAAAATACTCAATATTTAGATTAGATAAGTATGTTTCTTAAGAGATTAATAGTGATGAAAATATTTTATCTATGAATTAAATTAAGTGAGGGATCATGGTATGGAGTAGAATTGAACGGTTTATATATGAAAAAGGTGGACTATGTAAAAATTTGATTGCGTAGATTAGATATATATGTTTTATAGAGTTTTATAGTGATAAAAATAATGTAAGTTGGAACTTGATTAAGTGAGGGAGCATGATTTGGAGTTAGATTGATTGGTTATTATTTGGAAAGGGTGGATTATTTTTAATTTTGTGGAAAACTCTTTTGCAGGTATATTGTCATGGGGATAAGCATAGATTGTATCAAGATAGGACGGGGAGTTTTTTATGGATATTAAAATTGGGGCGTTGGCGCTGGCGGGGATTTGTTGTTTGGTGTTGGCGATTGGGTTTTTGAGGAGGAAGGCGGAGATTTTTTTGAATTTTGTTGTCCGCATGGTTCTGGGGATTATGGCGATTTATATGATTAATTTGTTGTTGGCGAGAGCGGGAATTGAGGCTTCGGCGGGATTGAATCCGATTAATATTTTGGCGGTCGGAAGCCTTGGTACAGGCGGTCTTGCGTTGATTTATGGGATTTTGTTTTATAATTTGTTGTGAATATTTCACAAAGTTAATAATTTTATTGGAAAGTGGTAGACAGAATTCGGAAAGTTATTTATAATAATGGTTAATAACAGAAAGGTGGGTGGTGGGTTGGAAGTGTGAAGTTGGTTCTGCTGTTTTCTTTTTTGAGTTTAGCGGCGGGACAGGATATTCGGTCTGGTAAGATTTCAAACAGGCTGATTGTTTTGGGCATGGTTTTTGGAGGATGTCTCCAAGTGTTACAGCATCATGCTGAAGGCATATATTTTTTTCTTAGGAACATATCGGTTCCTATTATTCTTTTTTATCTTTTATTTCAAATGCGTGTCCTTGGGGCAGGCGATATCAAATTATTTTCCATGATGGGCAGTATACTTACAATTCAGGAATTGTGCAAATGTATAGTTTATGGTTTTTTGGCGGCAGGAGCTGGATCTGCTTTTTGTCTGATTGTTGATCGAAGGCGGTGGCAGAGGATGCAGTATGCGTTTTGGTATTTGGCGGGGATTTTTTCTTGTGGGAAGATTGAGCCTTATCAGCCGCCATATGAAGAAGAACAAATTTCTTTTGCGTTTGCTGTTCCGGTTTTGTTTGGCGCAGTGGCGGCGTTGTTTTGTGGGTAGCGGATAAGATGGAGGTGTGTGGGTGGTTCAATTAAAAATTGCTTTTTTAGATGAAGAAGAAGCGTATTTGGAACGGTTAAAAGGGTATCTGGTTCGTAAAAAGGAAATGTTTTTTAAAATTTGGACGTTTTCGAATGTGGATTTATTTGCAGAGAAGGAACGGGAGGGGGTTATGTTTGATGCAGTTGTTTTGACGGCTGGGTTTTGGGAGATGATGGAATCTTATCCGTTTCGTTCGAAAAAAATTCTTCTTAGTGAAGGGCTGAGGAAAAATGCGTTGGCGGATTGTCTGTTTGTCCCTAAGTATCAATCGGCTAAGAAGCTGTTTTGCCAGATTTCTTCTATGCTTTGGCAGCAGGAGGAGGAGAATATGTTTTATCCTGAGCAGATAGCGAAGTTAATTGGCGTTTATTCTCCAGTCTGCCATGAAAGTCAGATGGTGTTTAGTATGACAATGGCTCAAATTTTAGCGGAATCTCAGAAAGTGCTTTATCTGAATTTAATGGAGCATAGTGGGTTTTATTGGTTGACAAATACAAAAGCTTCGGAGGATATTGGGGATTTGCTTTATGGAATGATGCAGGAAGGGCATGATTTTGCCGCTGAATTGCACCGTGTTCGGCAGACTTATCGGGATTTTGACTATATTCCTCCGGTGGTAAATCCGGAGCATTTATCGGAGATTTCTAAGACTTTGTTTGAAAAGTTGCTGCTTGAGCTTAGAAACCGAAGTGGGTATGATGCCATTCTTATTGATTTTGGCATGGTGTTCCTCGGTTTTGCGGAAATGATACAGGTTTTTGGAAGTTTTTACTGTTTAGGGCGAGAAGGAGTGGTTAATCACTACAGGTTAGAGGAGTTTCTTCAATATCTTGAAAAAGAGGGTGAACACACAAAAACAAACATGAACCGCTTGATTTTGCCGGAACGTATGTCCTTTTTGGAAGATGGAAACCCTTTAGACAATGGATTATATGGCAGTATGGGAGATTATATCCGCTCCATATTGTATGGAGGGGTAGAATTTGACTGAAAAAGAGTTTTATTTGACGGTAAAAGAAGAAGTTTTGCAGGAAATGGAACGCAGCAGGGAGCTTTCGGATCGGGAATTAAGATACTGTATTGAGGAAAAACTTCAGGAAAAAGATAAATCGCATCTTCTCTCTTTTCAGAAAAGGAAATTATGTATGGAAGCAGTTTTTGCTTCTTTCCGCAAATTTGGGGCGCTTCAGGAATTAATTGAAGATGAGGGTGTGACTGAGATTTTAGTGAATGGGCCTATGCAGATTTTTTATGAAAAGGAAGGAAGATTGCATCTCTTTGGCAAGACGTTTTCAGGAGAGGAGGAATTGGCGGATTTGATTCAGGCAATTTGCGCCGCCGGAAACAGAATGGTAAATGAAGCTTCTCCGATTGTAGATACAAGGCTTTTGGACGGATCAAGAGTGAATATTGTATTAAATCCCATTTCTTTAGATGGTTCTGCCATTTCTATCCGTAAATTCTCGAAAGAGCCGATGAATATGGAAAAGCTGTTAGCCTATGGCTCTTTATCAAAAGAAATTGTCTTTTTCTTAGAAAAAACAGTCATTGCCGGATATAACATATTTATCTCGGGTGGAACGGGTTCCGGTAAGACGACGTTTCTAAATGCGTTATCTGATTTTATCCCGAAAGAAGAACGTGTAATTACGATTGAAGATTCTGCGGAGTTAAAGTTAAATGGCATTTCAAATCTGGTGCGGCTTGAAACAAGGACGGCTGGGTTTGAAGGAGTTTCTTCCATAGGAATCCGTGAATTGATTCGAACTGCCCTTCGGATGCGTCCAAGCCGCATTATTGTGGGTGAATGCCGCGGCGCAGAAGCAGTCGATTTATTAAGCGCAAATAATACAGGCCATTCAGGAAGCCTTGGGACGGGTCATGCAAATAGCGCGCGTGATATGATTTCCCGTTTGGAAACGATGGTTTTAATGGGAATGGAGCTTCCTGTTTTGGCGGTACGCGGACAGATTGCATCTGGAATTGATTTATTGATTCATTTGGGGAGGATGCGGGATAAAAGCCGTAAAGTGTTAGAGATTACAGAGCTGGATGGAATTGAAGATGGGGAAATTAAGTTGAATGTGTTGTTTAAGTTTGTGGAATCTGGAGAAATGGGAGGAAAGGTATGTGGAAGATGGGAAAAAGTGGGGGAATTATTGCACAGGGAAAAGTGGAAGTCTGCCGGATTTTAGCATACCGGAACTTTTTGTTTCAATTTGAGATTACATTGGCGGGAAGTCTTTTAATTGCATTTTTATTTTATAATTCGCTTTGGGGTATGGGATATTTTCCGCTTCTATATTTTTTGTCTGGCAGATTTTTGCGACAATTACGGCAAAAGAAGGAGTTAAAACAGCTTAATTTAGAATTTAAAGATTATATGTATGCGGTAAGTGGAGCATTAGCCGCTGGAAATTCTGTGGAGCGGTCATTTTTGATAGGATTACATAATTTTGGACAACTATATGGCGGGGAATCTATTTTAGCCGGAAGGCTTTGTGAATTGGAATCACGGTTAAGTCTTTCAGAGCCTTTGGAGCGTATCCTTTTTGATTTTGCAAAAGGCAGTGGGAGTGAAGATATTGAAAATTTTGTTGAGATTTTCGGCTATGCAAAAAGAGGAGGCGGGGATTTTATTCATATTATCAATACATCGATTGGGAGGATCTGCGACAAAATCGAAGTCACTGAGGAGATCCATACAGTGATGGCGGAAAAAGCGTTGGAACAGAAAGTAATGTGCGTTGTTCCGCTTGGAATTTTATTGTTTTTCCGTATGACGTCTCCTGAATTTATTGGAAAATTATATGGAAATTTGTTTGGGATTTGCATTATGACGGCAGCGGTAGCGCTCTATGGCATATCGTTTTATCTGGGATTGAAAATTTTGGAGGTTGAAGTGTAACGATGGTTTTATGTGTAGGAGTTTGTTTGATTCTGCTATTGGGAATGGCAGTTTTGCGAAAACAGGCATTTTGGCAATATATCCGTAGTCCGTGTAGAATTTTATTTATCTTTGGTTTGTTTGGGATTTTAGCTGAAGTTTTGTCTGGAGTTTCTTCTGAGGGAATTGCATCGGGGCTGGTAAAAAGAAATCCTCCAAATGAAGGAGAATTGGAAACAGAGGCATCCGTTTGTTTGGAAAAGGAAAAAATAACATATCCGGTGACGCTTTTGATTCCGGAGAGAAAATATAAACCTTCGGAAGAATTAGAACGGATTCAAGCGGCGATAGATGAAATTCAGGATACGTTTTGTGGAAGCAATGCATCTTTAAATGAGATTGTTTCAAATCCAAATGTATCCGGCTCTTATCAAAACGGAGAGGTCTTGGCGGAATGGCTGTTTTCAGATGAAGAAGTGATTTCAGCGGAAGGGACGATTTTTCAAGAGGCATTGGGACAGGAAAAAGAAGAAATAGAAGCGTTTGTAGCGTTGAGCTGTGGGGAAAGTGAAGATATTTACCGTTTTTCATTTCAAATACAGCCCTTGGCAAAAAGCAGGGAAGAAGCAGTGTTATGTGAAATTAAAAAGCAGATAGGATTACAGGACGAGACAAATCCCTATGTGGAATTGCCAAATGAAATAGACGGGCAGAAGGCGACATGGCAGGAAGTTTCTTCGTATCAATCGATAGAAATTCTATTGTTGGGCATATTGGCGGCTTTTGCGTCGGCATATGCCGCAAAAGAGCAGAGAGAAAAACAGTTACAAAAACGAAAAAGAAATATGTTGCTTTCTTATCCTGAGTTTGTCAGTAAATTGTCTTTACTGCTTGGAGCAGGCATGACGATACCGGGCGGCCTGCGAAAAATGAATCAGATGTACCAAAGAAGAAAACAAGCGGGAGGAAAAGAAGAATTAGTATATGAGGAATTAAATCAGATGATTTGTGAATTGGAGAATGGCATTGGTGAATTACGGGCATATCAAAGGTTTTCAGAAAAATGTGATTTGCAGCCATACCGGAAACTTGTGTCGCTGTTGGTTTCGGGGCAGAGAATGGGAAACTGTAAGTTAATGGAACAGTTAAATGAAGAAGCGGACAGAGTGTTCTTAGAGAGGAAAAATGCGGCGCGGAAATTTGGGGAGGAAGCTGGGACAAAAATGCTGATTCCTATGATGTTAATGCTTTTTATTGTTATGGCGATTGTGATTATTCCGGCATTTTTATCGATCCGCGTATTTTAAGAGAAGTTTAGGAAGCATTGGAAATGGAATAATGTAGTGTGAAGAAAAATGGAGGAAATTTTATGAGGGAATGGAATGAATTTTTGATGGAAGAAGATGCAAACGGGGTTGTGGAAGTTATTTTAATACTGGTGGTCTTAATTGGGGCGGTTGTCATTTTTCGGAAACAGCTTCAGGCTTTAGTTAAAGATCTTTTGGATTCAGTGGAAAAGAAGGCTAAGGCAGTGGAATGAGGGACGCATATAAAATGGAAGCTTCTGTTACAGTTCCGCTTTGTATTGCGCTTCCGGTTTTGGCGGTTTTAATTTTGGCTCTTTTGGAGTCTGCGCGGTTTTATGGGTTAAAGTCAGATGCAAAAGAATGGGCAAATCTTGCGGCAGAATCGCTTTTTGCCGGTTATCATGCGGGACTGTTAGAGGAGCGCCAACTGTTTCTTTATGACGGGGGATTTGGGGGCAATGCGTTAAAAATAGAATCGGTTGAAGAAGAATTGGAGGCATTCTTTACGGATAATTTCTATGGATATGAAAATGTGTGTGGCGTCAACTTGTACCGAATGAATGGTTTTGATGCAAAATGTGTGGGATACCGTCTGATTACAGATGAAAATGGGAAGGTGTTTGAAGTTCAGGCGGCAAACAGCATGAAACAAAAATTAGGAAAACGGGCGGCAGAAAAGATTCTAAAGGGGATTCAAAATCTGACAGACAAACAGGAGCAAACAGTCAATACAGATGTGTATATTGCAGATGCCCAAAATGCGATAGAGGATCTTGTCAGGCAGCAGGAACAGGAGAAAGATGCGGTTTCGGCTGACGTGGCAAAACAGACAGATCAGATGCCGCAAAAACCGCAGGCTGTTTCTGAAAACCCAATGGAAACAATTAAGGAAATTAAGAAACAAGGAATACTTGGAATGGTGTTTCCTTCGGGGAAAACAGTCTCAGAAAAGCAAGTGTCTGTGGATAATTGCTTAATGAAACGGAAGATTGCAGCAGGGAATTTTAAACAAAAAGAAAAGCCCGGCTGGTATGAAAGAATTTTAATGCAGGAATTTGTGAAAACGAATGCTGGAAATGCAGTCGATCCAGATAAAGACGGGGCGCTTTCTTATGGAATGGAATATATCCTGTATGGAAAAGGGAGTGATGAGGAAAACCTAAAAAAAGCTGTGAAGGAATTGCTTTGGATGCGGGAAGGCATGAATTTTCTCTATTTACAGACGGACGAAGCAAAAAAGGCAGAAGCAATGCAGGCGGCAATGGCTATTGGGGGTGTTTCTGCAAATCCACTGATTATTCCTGTGATAAAACAAGGAATTTTAGCGGCTTGGGCATTTGCAGAGAGCGTCGTGGACGTAAAATGCCTGCTTGCTGGAGGAAAAACGCCGCTTATGAAAAAGTCGGCAGATTGGAAGACGCAGTTGATGAATTTAGGGGCGTGTATGGATTTAGATAGTTCAAAAGAAACAAAGGGATTATCATATGAAAATTATCTGGATGCCCTGCTTTACAAAAAGACCGTGAAGCAGATTGCTTACCGGAGTATGGATTTAATGGAGTGGCATATGCAAAATGAAGAAAAATATTCGAATTGCGTATTAGACTGTATGATAGCGGGTATTCAGATTAAGGCCGTATTTCAAACGGATACGTTATTTTCTGGAATACTCGGAAAAGATACGTTCGGAGGCTGGCGTTTTATAGAACAGGCGGAATATGTTTATGGAAAAAAATAATAAGTTTGACATGCGGATACAGAAAGGCGCCTCTGTGTATCATAAGAAAAAGAAAATCTCTCTACCTGTGTTAAATATTTGCAAAGGGGCGCCGTTTTGTGTCCGTATGGAGGCATCTTATATGGCAGAGTTTTCCATAGCGCTTCCGTTTTTTACAGGTTTTTTCGCAGCGCTTTTGTTTTTCTTTCAGATTCTTACGGCGCAGCAGGAAATTGGCAATGCTTTGTTGGCAACGGGAAGGGAGCTTTCTGTCATTGATTGTCACGCAGAAATGGCGGGACAAATGGATTTATTGGCGGCGAAAGCTCTTATGATAAAGAATTTAAAGAAAGACGGCGCGGCAGAGAATTTTGTCCGTGGTGGAAGAATTGGCATTTCGATGATTCGGTCTGATTTTTCTTCAAATTATATTACTTTGCAGGCAGATTATCAAATAAGCTTTCCATTTGGTTTGTTTGGAAAGAAGGGAATTTCTGGCGCGCAAATTGTGAAATTAAGGAAGTGGACAGGGAAAAGCAAAGACAATTTACAGGAAGAAATTGTATATATTACAAAAAATGGCAGTGTATTTCACAGGCAAAAGGACTGTAGTTATATCAAACGTTCTGTCAAAAAAATAGAGGGAAGTATCATTGATACGCTTCGGAATGCAGGAGGGGGAAAATATTATCCTTGTATCATGTGTATGAAAAAGAAAAACCCTAATACTATGGAGGTTTATGTTACGGCATATGGAAACAGGTATCACAGTAAAAAGAATTGCAGTGAAATTAAAAGAAATGCGTTTGCAGTCCGTCTTTCAAGTGTGAAAGACAGATCGGCATGCAGTAAATGTGGAAAGGGGAAATGATATGATTCAGGCGTATGTATTGCTGGGCACATTGGGAATCCACAGCATCGAAGATATTAGGCAGAAAAAAATCACAGTTATGATTACATTGTTTTCCGGTATTATAGGAATTTTACTTCATATTTGGTTTCAGAACAGAAGTATTTATGAAATGTTGTCAGGGGTATTGGCTGGCATGTGTATTCTTTTGTTTGGCAGATTGACAAATGGAGGGATTGGAGCGGGAGATGGCATTCTTTTAATGTTGACAGGGTTATATCTGGGTTTACCGGAAAATATTACGCTGATGCTTTTGTCCTTTACGCTGGCGGGCGTGTATGGGCTTTGCCAAGTAGTGATAAAAAACAGAAGCCGGAATGAGAAGATACCGTTTGCGCCATTCCTATTTCTTGGATATTTCCTGATGCTTGTTTTGAGGTAAGCGTATGAAAAAACAGGAAGCATCTTATACAGTTGAATTGTCACTGCTTTTGCCAGTTCTGCTATTCGTTTTATTTACGCCGCTTTACATGGGGTATCAAATGTATGAAAAAACAGCCAGAGCTTCTGTTTGCGGATGGGACAAGGACTTTCACGCGGACGGGCGTGTACGGGAGATTAAATTTGCAGGAAAATTTTTGGAGGAGTTGAAATGACGGAATACAAAAGAGCGCAGGGGAAAAGTTATATGGTAATTAAACAGGAAATCTCTGTAAATGGGTATGAATATCCAATGATAACAGAGAATAGGCTATCTTGTCTTTTACCGGTTCATATTATGAACAGCGATAACGAGATACAATTTTGGTATGACATCAGCGGAAGGCAGTCGTTTGATGGCTTGGTAAAGATAAAAAAGCCAAAACAAAGTTTTTTGAGAAATTTTTTTTCGGCATTGGCAAATGCGTTAGAGCAGACAGGGGAATATTTGTTAGATGAAGATGGAATTTCTTTAGAGCCCGAACAGATTTTTCTGGATTCAGAAGAAAACGGGATAGTATTTTGTTATCGTCCATTTGAAAAAATTTCATTTGAAGACGGTTTGCGCTGTTTTATGGAATACTATTTATCCCATATGGAACACAGCGAACGAGAAAATGTAAAAAGCTGTTATGACGTATACGAAAGATGCCAGAAAGGGCATGTTTCCATAGAAGGATTACTTCAAATACTCTATGAAAATCCAACTTGGGATTCTGTGTCTGGACAAAGGCAGGCATATGAAACGCCGGAGGATAAACGGATTTTGGAAACTCCTAAAAAGAGATGGGACAAGAAATTCTCATGGGACAAGAAATTTTTGGATAGTTTCTTTCACAAATTAAAACGAAAAAAACAGATACAAACGAAAGCCTATTCTTTTGAACCGGAGGAGGTTGTGGAAGATTCGCCGAATCCTACAGTATTTCTTGGAAGTGAGACAAATCAGACAATCGGGGAACTTAAGTACGAAGGGGAGGGAGAGGAGCAAAATATAAAAATTACATCTTCCGTTTTTGTAATAGGAAGCCAGAAAGAGGAAGCTGACGGAGTTATTTTGAACGACACGGTAAGCCGGATTCACGCAAAAATAACGAAAGAGGAGGACAGTTATTATATCGAGGATATGAATTCCACCAATGGCACATACTGCAACGGAGAACTTTTAAATTATAAAGAAAAAACGTTATTACAGAAAAATGATAGAATCGCATTTGCAAAAGAGCTGTACCGCTTTGTTTAAAATGCTTGAAAAAAAATAAGTTTGCCTTATAATAAAAGAAAAAAGAATCGGGGACTTTTATGGAGTCAGGAACGCGAAAGAAAATACCGATAGTGACTGTGGCGTTAATTGTCATAAATGTCTGTATCTGGATAGTATTGGAATTATTGGGTGATACCCAAAGCGCTGGTTTTCTGGCAGAGCATGGGGCGGTTTACGTTTCCGCAGTTGCATACGGCAAAGAATATTATAGATTAGTTACCTGTATGTTCCTTCATTTTGGAGCAGAGCATTTAATGAATAATATGCTTCTGTTAGGGGTAATTGGTAATCGTTTGGAATCTGTTTTGGGGAGCGTATGCTTTGGTTTTTTGTATCTGCTATCTGGTCTGTGTGGCAGCTTGTTGTCTTTTTATATGGATTTAGACGAGACAGATCTAGTGGTTTCTGCCGGAGCATCGGGCGCTGTGTTTGGCATTATCGGCGGCTTATTGGCTTATGCCCTTTTAAATAAGGGGAAAGTGGAGGGGCTGACGGCAAAAGGGATATTTGGCATGGCGGCTCTTAGCCTTTACTTTGGGTTTTCTGCATCTGGAGTAGATAACTGGGGGCATATTGGCGGGATACTAGGCGGTTTTCTTTTGGGGTGTATTTTAACCATTCTAAGAAAAAGAATTGATTTTCGAAAAAGAAATCAATATACTAGAGAATAAAGAATGGAGGAAATTATGAAAATAAATATATATTATGGAGGCAGAGGGTTATTAGACGATCCGACGTTATATGTTTTAGATAAAATGGAAGATGTGTTAAAAGAATTACGCGTAACGGTGGAGCGTTATAACATTTTTGAGCATAAGAATGAGATTTCTACACTGCCGCATACGTTTAAAGAGGCAGATGGCATTATATTGGCGACGACTGTGGAATGGCTTGGGATTGGAGGCTATATGCAGCAGTTTTTAGATTCCTGCTGGCTGTACGGCGATAAGGAGCGTATGAGTTCAATGTATATGCAGCCAATCGTTATGTCGACGACATGCGGGGAGCGGGAAGGCGTTGTCACTTTAGAAAATGCGTGGGTCATTCTTGGTGGACAGCCATGCAGTGGATTTTGCGGATATGTAGAAGACTTAGTGACGTTTGAAATGAACAAAGAATATACGAAAATTATTGAAAAGAAGGCGGAAGACCTTTATCGTTCCATTTCCCAGAAAATCAAAAGCCTTCCGAGCAGCAATCAGGCTGTCAAACAGACTGTTCTTCGCACCCAGTCTATGGATCTTACGCCTCAGGAAAGTGAACAGTTGTCAAAATATGTTTCAGATGACACTTATGTTAAGAAACAAAAACAGGATATTGAGGAATTAGCATCCTTGTTTAAAGATATGATGGGGAAAAACAACGAACCGGAAGACAAAATGTATATTAAAGAGTTTGAAAGCCATTTCATGCCGGTAGAAGGATTTTCAGCTGCATATTTGTTTATGATTGAAGGGAAAAAACATCCGCTTTTGATTGATGTAAAAGAAGAAGAATTGACAGTCCGTTATGGAAACGAAGATGCGATCGACGTTTATGCGAAAGTCAGCTCTGATGTGATGGATAATATAATAAATGGCAGAATTACGTTCCAAAGGGCATTTATGACCGGAAGCATGACAGCCAAAGGAAATTTTAAAACTCTCCGTATGCTTGATACGTTATTTAGTTTTTCTTAACAAAACGGAAGAAAGATGGAAAAGGTAGAACCTTCGTGTGGACGCGATTCTACCGTAAGGCGGCCGCCATGGGCTTCGATAATTTGTTTGCTGATTAAAAGCCCAAGTCCTGTGCCAGTCGGTTTTGTTGTTTCAAGGGGCGTAAAAATTTTTGGAAGGTATTCCGGTGAGATTCCTCCGCCATAGTCAATTAAATCTAATTGTAAAAAAGCGCCGTTTTGGATGCATAGAATGCGGACGATGCCAGAGCCATTCATGGCTTCGTAAGAGTTTTTCATCAGATTAAAAAAAGCCCGTTTGATCCTGTCAAAATCGACGAAAATTTCAGGCAGAGATTGTTCGATTTCTATTTCGCAATGGAAATCATCTGAATCAAATAATGTGATGCAGGAATTTACCAGTTTTGGCAAAAAACGATCGGGTGATGTTTTCTTTAACGTCAAATCATCGCAAAGACGCGCAGAAGACAGCTCAACCAAAAGGCGTTTTAATGCGGACACTTCCTGCATGGAATCTTTCCAGTAAGGGTATGCTTTTATTTCCGGATGAGCCTTTTCCACTAACTGCAGGGAACTGTTAATAAACGTAATGTTGTTTTTGATTTCATGGAATATTTTCTGGTATTCTTCATTCGTCATATTAATGTTCCCCTTTCGTCATTTTTTAGGAATTTTCAATAAGTGTAGCATTATCAAAAATGTATTTCAATAAAAACCATAGTACAAAATTCGACAGGTAAAGGAGAATAAAACATGAAAGAAGAAAAATGTATTTTTTGCCGGCTGGCATCAGGAGAAATCCCTTCTCATACAATTTACGAGGATTCTCTGTTTCGCGTGATTTTAGATGCGGCTCCGGCATCGAAAGGCCATGCGTTAATTATTCCAAAAAAACACTATGCTGACTTGTTTGAAATTGACACGGATACAGCGGGTGAAGTAATGAAGCTTGCAAAGAAACTTGCCACACATATGACTGGAGCATTAAAATGTGACGGACTAAATCTGGTGCAAAACAACGGGGAAATAGCGGGACAGACAGTATTCCATTTTCATTTGCATTTGATTCCACGTTACCGGAATATGAAAAATGACGATATATTACGGTGGAATCATGAAAATTTTACGGAAGACGAAGTAAAAGAAATATGTTCAGAACTTTCTAAGGGGCTGCATTAATGCAGCCCCTTATTAATTAATTCGATAATAGTATGAATGGAGTCCATTTGCCCGCTTTCTTCCATAGAAGAAATATAAGATTTTTTTTGTTTTGAGACGATATTAATTCCGTCGAGCAGGGATTTGGCGGTTAAATGTTCTTCTTCAATCACATAGGAAAAACCTTGTTTTTCAAATGATTTTGCATTTAAAATCTGATCTCCTCTGCTTGCAGCGGCAGAAAGAGGAATCAAGATATTAGGTTTGTGAAGCGCAAGCAGTTCGCAGATTGCATTGGCTCCTGCCCGTGAGACAACAATATCCGCTAATGCAAACATATCTTTTAGTTCTTTACTGATATATTCGAATTGCGCGTACCCTTTTGTCTGGTGAAAGCGGTTATCTAAATTTCCCTTTCCGCATAGGTGGATAATTTGGTACTTATTTAACAAAGATGGAAGTTCTGCGCGTATGGCATCGTTTATGATTTTAGAGCCTGTGCTTCCCCCAATGACTAAAAGCGTCGGCTTTTCTTCATCAAAATGGCAGTAAGCGCGCGCTTTTTCTGCGTTTCCACTGAAAAGTTCCTGACGTATTGGGGAGCCGGTCAGAATGGCTTTTTCTTTTGGCAGATACTTTAAAGTCTCCGGAAAATTACAGCAGACTTTTTTTGCGGCAGGTATGGCAAGTTTATTCGCAAGCCCCGGAGTAATGTCAGATTCGTGTATAATTACAGGAATATGGCAGAGTTTTGCTGCGAAAACTACAGGCACAGAGACGAAGCCGCCTTTTGAAAATATAATATCCGGTTTTAATTTCCGCATCAGGCGGATTGCCTGCCCCAAACCTTTTAAGACTTTAAAAGGATCGGACAGATTTTTGAAATCCAGATAGCGCCGGAGTTTGCCGGAAGATATGGCGTAGTATGGAATATCCGCCGCTTCGATTAGTTCTTTTTCAATGCCATTATAAGAACCGATATAGCTGACCTCATAGGAGTTTTGTAAAAGAGAAGGGAGCAGAGCTATGTTTGGCGTAACGTGTCCGGCAGTGCCGCCGCCGGTTAAAATAATTTTTTTCATAAAGAATACCTGTGACCTTTCTAAGTATACTTTTACTATATTATACTCTGCTTGTAAAAAGTCAAGAAAAAGACTTGTAAAAACGAAAAGATACATTAAAATAGATTCATAGTGAAGTTTAGAAGGAGACGCAGATATATGCGTGGAAGATATTTTCGATATTTATTTGAAAATCTGGATGGAGGATTGTTTCATACTGGCAGTGTCTATGATAAAGAACATCAGAGAGCTACAAATTATATCTATATGGTAGGAAGTTACTGCAGGGGCGCATTCCAAAAACGAACGGTTCAAATTTATGAAAACGATACACTGCCTGAAAGGATAGACCTTTTAGTTATGGGCGGCTTTACGGTGAAATATATTCATAAATTCATTGAAATTATAAGAGGCCATAGGATTGAGACGGTCGTACTACCATATTTGGCGCCGATACAAAGACTTGTTTTAACGGAGGAAAATAAGGAAAGTGGCGTAAAGGCGAGAGAAGTGACGCGTTTTTTACAAGATCCCTATCAGTTTTTGAAAGAATATGATATTGGAAATATTTATTTTTTATATGGAAACGGAAAAATAATTGACAGGAAGCCGGAGGAGTTAGAATGGGGATACCATTTTGAACTTGCGGATAGAGAATCGCTTCTGCTGATCCGCGAAATGGAGGGATATTCAATTCCGGTTGCGCGCGCGGGGTATATTGTGGAAAATGACTGGTTGTTTTATTTTGGTGTGTATGGAACAAATATACAAATGATGTCAGAATTTGCAAAGAATTATTTTAGCAATATTGAAAATATCTATAAGATTTCGGAAAATATAAATGAAGATTATGTCCGCCAGACAAAACGGCTTGTTCAGGAATATTATAAAAAGTTTGGCGGTTCTTCGGTAATGGCGATTGCAATGTTTGAAGGCCCGCTGTTTACATATCCAAGTGAAATTGACAGTTTCTTTACTGAGAAGGAATTTTGTAAAAGTGAACAGAGTGAAGTTTGGATGCGATGCAATAAAGAGAATTGCTGTTCATGCACGATTAGCTGTGTTTATGGAAAAGATTATGACAATATGCAGCATCATAAAAGAAGCAGAGAAGAATCGAGATTCGGTATGCTAATGCTTGGGAATGTCAATCTGAACCGGTACTGGTCAGATATTATGGCGCGTTTCTGGAAAGTCAGGACAAGGATTCGGGGAATTGGCATTCCAAATTCTGGAAGCGGTGAAAACTGGAACTATCAGATGCTGCGGTTTTCAGCAGAAAATGACAGGGTTTATTGGATTTGCGTAAAAGATGATATTACGTCTGCCGGCGTAATCAGCGATATTGTCCTTTCTGCATCCAACAACCGCTTTCTCCCGATTGATGAAGGATGGGGTTGCTGTCTGTCGGGATATATCATTCCAAAAGAAGACATTGACTGACAGATTCCGAAGCTTAAAAAGAAAAAACCGTCAAAACTTGCGGCGAAAACATGGAATGGACATCTTTCCTTGTCCTGCTTTTTTCCTTATAATGAAAGGGAAAAAAGAAAAGGGGGCATTGTTATGCTACAGGAACAAATCATTCCTTACATAAGAGAAAATCCAATCACCACTGCCATAGCGGCGGGATTAGTCGTTTTATTTTTCTTACTTTTGATATTTGCGCAAGTGACAAGGACAAGGTATGAGGTACATAAAATCTGCAAAAAAATCCGAAAATATTTTGACGTGATCTTATCTGACGGAGAACCGGAAGGGGAACCTGCGCAAGAAGTAAAAACGGAGGGGGAAATTCCGGTATACCAGACGGCAGACGATTGGCAAAAGCAGCAGGAGTTAGAGAAAAAAGCGGCAGATGCAAAACTTTTGATGGACGTTATTTCAGAAGTATTTTAGTTGGACAGGTCTTGAACTCATAAGAAGTGTTTGCTAAAATAAGATTTGAAAAAAGTTTAACAAAGGAGCGTTTATTATGAGTAAAGTGACATTAGATTATTCTAAAACAGCAGGATTTATCAGTGAAGAAGAAATTGGCTATATGAGCAGGCTGACAGAAGAAGCGAAAAACCGGCTTGTTTCAAAAAGCGGCGCCGGAAATGATTTTGTCGGCTGGGTGGATCTTCCGGTAGATTACGATAAGGAAGAATTTGAGCGTATTAAAAAAGCGGCTCAAAAAATCCAATCTGATTCAGAAGTGTTAGTTGTCATTGGAATCGGCGGTTCTTATTTAGGCGCAAGAGCGGCAATCGAATTTTTAAGACATGGCTTTTATAACAATATACCAAAAGAAATCAGAAAAACGCCTGAAATCTATTATGCCGGAAACAGCATCAGCGGAGCTTATACAGAAGGGCTTTTAGATGTAATTGGAGACAGGGATTTTTCTGTCAATATTATTTCCAAATCCGGCACAACGACAGAACCGGCAATCGCATTTCGTGTATTTAAGAAAAAACTTGAAGAAAAATACGGAAAAGAAGAAGCTGCAAAACGTATTTATGCGACGACAGACAAAGAAAGGGGCGCTCTGAAAAATCTTGCAACAGAAGAAGGCTATGAGACATTCGTGGTGCCGGACGATATAGGCGGCAGATTTTCCGTACTTACAGCCGTTGGACTGCTCCCAATCGCAGTCAGCGGAGCGGATTTAGATCAGTTAATGGCTGGCGCGGCAGAAGGCAGAAGGCTTGCGTTAGAGCAGAAATTTGAAGATAATGACGCGTTAAAATATGCAGCAATCCGCAATATTTTGCTTCGGAAAGGAAAGACTACGGAAGCGCTTGCAAACTATGAGCCTTCTTTGCATTATGTGGCAGAATGGTGGAAACAGCTCTATGGGGAAAGCGAAGGCAAAGACCAGAAAGGAATTTTCCCAGCATCTGTAGATCTTACAACGGATCTTCATTCCATGGGACAGTTTATTCAGGACGGCGCAAGGATAATGTTTGAAACCGTGTTAAACATCGAAGAAGCAAGAGGATCAGTAGTGATTGAAGAAGAACCGACAGACTTAGACGGATTGAATTATCTTGCAGGAAAAGACATGGATTTCGTCAACAAAAGCGCAATGAATGGGACAATCTTAGCGCACACAGATGGAAACGTACCGAATTTAATGGTTAAAATTCCAAAGCAGGACGAGTTTTATCTGGGTGAATTATTCTACTTTTTTGAATTTGCAGTAGGAGTCAGCGGATATTTGCTGGGCGTCAACCCATTTAATCAGCCGGGCGTAGAAAGCTATAAGAAAAATATGTTTGCTCTATTGGGAAAACCGGGATATGAAGCGCAGAGAGAAGAATTATTAAAGAGATTGTAAAAAGTGTTCTGGTAAATAAGGAGGAAAACCGCTGTACAGTTTTACCGCTGTACAGCGGTTTTTATAATAGTGAAGTGAACGCCAGAAATTGAATCAAATTATATAACGTAATGCCATAAGCAAATCAAGCAGTCGGCCTAGAGTCCAGACAAATTTTATGTTATGTCGTAACAGTCATTGTAAATAAAGACCAGACAGAGCCTATATAATGCTGTAACAGCCATTGTAAATAAAGACCAGACAGAGCCTAGAGTATGCTGTGCCTACTAGTGTATAAAAGAAAAGCGAGAGAAACCAACAAGCATATAATTCAAAATGCCAGCAGGTATCCAGTTTAGATAAGGTAGCGTATTCAATAAAGATTTCTAAGTAAAGATTTATCTAAAAAGATTACTATTGCAATCTAATAATTAAGTTGTTATAATAAAGTTGCCGCTTTAAAGTGATAAAGAATCAAACGTTGAGTATGAAACAGAAAATTTTCCTTTTTGGTATTTTGTACCTATTGTAAATTCGCTTATGAATATGTATTAGATGTCTACCTATTGAAAATGAGCTTATAAATATATATTATAGTTGAAAGATAGAATTTATAACAGAAATATATAAATCGGTATTTGCAGGAGGAAAAACAATATGTCTTTAATATATAAACGAGCAACGCTTGAAGATATAAATGTATTAACAGAAACAAGAATAGAGGTATTAAGGCTAATCGACTATCTGATGTTATTGATATGAACGAAGCGCAAAGAGAATCCTACAACTATTACCAAAAGGCGCTTTGTGATGGTTTTCATATTGCATATTTAGTTTTTGGCGGAAAGTATTTTGTTGGAGCTGGTTGCGTCAGTTTTTTTCAAGTAATGCCATCTTATCACAATCCAAGCGGAAAAAAAGCTTATATAATGAATATGTACACGAATCCTGCGTATAGAAGAAGGGGAATTGCTGCTAAAACATTAGATATATAAAAATGAACAATGAAATGGAGCTGACAAGGTAGCGGATTTCCATTTGCGAGAATGATAAACGAGTGCAAATTCCATTTTTCATTGTATGCTGGAATATGCAATATTTTTCAAGTTTAATACAATGGGGACACTTTTTCGAGAAAGGATAAGAAAAATTTAATAACAGAAAAGCAAATGTCAAAGAGTAAGCGGCAAAGAATCAAAAATAAAAAATGATTTATGAAATATACAAAATATTTTATATTAAATAATAATTCGTTAAAAAGTAAGCGCGAAAGAATAAAATTTAGAGAATCAAACACAAGAGAATTGAAAAAAGAATAACCAGAAAAATTTGATCGTCAAAGAAAAAGGAGCGGGATCAAAATGGAACAGAAACATATTTTTCTAATTGGTTTCATGGGAAGCGGCAAAACATCAGTTGCAAAATGTCTAAGCAGTATGTTGGGCTTAGAGTTGGCAGAAATGGATCAGACCATAGAAAAACAGCAAGACATGAGCATATCCGATATATTTTCCACATATGGAGAAGAACATTTCCGAAATTTGGAGACGAAATTATTAATTGAATTACAAGAAAAAGAGCCGATGGTAATTTCCTGCGGAGGAGGAACTCCAATGCGGGAAGAAAACATAAAAGAAATGAAAAAGAGTGGCAAAACCATTCTGTTGACGGCATCGCCTGAAACAATCTATGGGCGTGTAAAAGACAGCCATGACCGTCCATTGCTCGAACAAAATAAAACAATCCCGTATATCAAAGAACTAATGGACAATCGACAGCCAAAATACGAACAAGCCGCAGATCACATAATAGTGACAGACCATAAAAGCATACAAGAAATTTGTGAAGAAATCAAAATAAAAATAAACCAATAAAAAGAAAGAAGGCAAACAAAATGGCAGAACGAATTACAGGCCACACAGAACTGATAGGGCTGCTTGCTTATCCAATCCGGCATTCCAGCTCTCCCGCAATTCATAACGAAGCATTCGCATATTTAGGTTTAGACTATGCCTATTTAGCATTTGAAGTAGATAACGAAACGCTAGAAGACGCCATAAAAGGAATACGGGCATTAAAAATGGCGGGGGCAAACCTATCCATGCCAAACAAAACCTCCGTTATAAAATATTTAGATCGCCTGGCACCTGCCGCGCAGCTTTGCGGAGCAGTCAATACCATTGTAAACGAAAATGGGGTTCTGACTGGACACATTACTGACGGAATCGGTTATATGAGCGCCCTAAAAGACAATCAAATAGACGCAATCGGAAAAAAAATGACCATTGTAGGTTCTGGAGGCGCAGCTACAGCGATACAAGTCCAAGCCGCCCTAGACGGCGTAGCGGAAATATCCATATTCAACATCAAAGATAAATTCTGGGAAAATGCAGAAGCCACCATAGAAAAAATCACAAAACAGACAGATTGTAAAGTCAGCCTATACGATTTGGCAGATCTAGAAAAATTAAAAGCTGAAATCGACGATTCCTATCTATTTACAAATGCAACAGGAATGGGCATGAAGCCAAGAGAAGGACAGACCTACATTCCCGATAAATCTTTCTTCCGTCCGGATCTGATCGTAACAGACATCATCTATTCGCCCCAAGAAACCAAAATGCTGCAACTAGCAAAATCAGCCGGATGCAAAACCATGAACGGCATGGGAATGCTTTTATTCCAAGGCGCAGCAGCTTTCCAATTATGGACAGGGAAAGAAATGCCGATCGAACATATGAAACAAGTCCTAAACATCAAATATGATTAATAGGAGAATGCCATGAACCCACTTACCATAAAAAATCTAACCATCGGAGAAGGCAGGCCTAAAATCTGCGTTCCCATCACAGGCGCCACAGAAAAAGAAATCCTAAAAGAAATAGATTCCCCCGACATCATTTACGCCGACCTGATTGAATGGCGCGCCGATTGTTTTTTGAATGTCCTGCAAAATGAAAAACTTGATGAAACCCTCACACTCCTGCAAACAAAGCAAAAAAACGCCCCAATTCTATTCACCTGCCGGACAAAAGAAGAAGGCGGCAGCGCTTCAATCAGCCCAAAAGAATACGAAGCGCTAAACGATTTCGTCCTCTCCACGAAAAAACCAGATCTCATCGACATACAAGCATACCAGCAAGGAACCGATATACCAAAACTCATACAGACCGCAAAAAAACAAGGCATAAAAGTTATTGCTTCCTACCACAATTTCAACCAAACTCCGTCCAAAAAAGAGATCATAGACAGACTGCGCCATATGCAGAACCTAGGAGCAGATCTCATAAAAATAGCTGTTATGCCCCAAGATCCAAAAGACGTCCTAACCCTGTTGCTCGCAACCGAAGAAATGAACCGCCTCTATGCAAACGTTCCAATTATCACCATGTCCATGTCAAAAATAGGGGAAATCAGCAGGATAAGCGGTGAAACATTCGGTTCCGCAATCACATTTGCATCCATCGGAACCCCTTCCGCCCCCGGTCAGCTAAAAGCCAAAGACCTAGCTAAAATCCTCTCCATAATAAACAAAAAGCCAGAAACCTAACTAAAAACTTCATCAAATTACCAAAAAAAGAAACCATAGTCCCTGAATCTACAAATTACTGAACACAAAATTCATGGTTTCCATGTCCTGCCGTATTACAAAAAAGCAAGAAAAGCAAGTGAATCCGCGCCCCAAAAAATAAAATTTTTGTACATTACCCAAAAGTGATGTTCCAGCTTTAACCCATTATATATTTCCTAAAAGTGAAACTTTAGCTTTAACCTATTAAATATTGCTTAAAAGTAAAACTCCAGCTTTAATTCATTATATATTACCCAAAAGCGATAACCCTAGCATCAAATTCCTTCTTATATCCAAAAAGCGAAGGTTTCACTTCTCTTTTGTACATTACCAAAAACTAAAATTTTGTAACCACAAATTCTGTATAATATCATAAGAGCGAAAAAATAAACACAAACCCACAGAAAATTATCAAAAAGTGAAAACCCCAGCTTCAACTCTATCAATATTACCCAAAAAAAAAAGCCTGCTATCTTTCTATAATATAACCTGAAAGCGAAAATTCCAACTCTCTAGATATTATCAAAAAGCCAAACCCCCAGCCAAATCTCTTTCCATAACAACTCCAATCCAAAAATCCAGCTAACTTCTTCAATTATAATCTCAAAGCCTAAAATCAAAACATACAAAGAAATTAAAACAAAACACATATATCTATATTGAAAATATTCAATCTATCCTAATTCCAGACAACAGCGAAAAGAAAAATGACCAACAAAAAAGAAGTATCACAAAAATTCTTGCCTCATCTCAAACCATCAAACAAAACCAAACAAAACCATATAAACAAAACCATATAATATAGAAGCTAAAAGAAAAATCTATAAAAAACCTACAAACCAATAAAAACCAAAACCCCACAGTCATTATCCTTTCACCAACAAAAAATAAACAAAAAATCCAAATAAAATTTGATAAATTTCTAATATAATCTAGGAAATTAATGTTAATGAATCAAATATTTCAAAACAAAGAACAATAAAAACACCTAAAACCAATTACTCAAAAAACCAAAACCCCGAAACGCCAAAACCCATTCATACACTTCCCATACCCTCCTCCCTCCCATCAATGCCGCCTACCTTCGTTTTATAAATTTAGTTTTACACAACGTAAATGTGGAAGAAGCAAATCTATATTCCAATGAAGACCGTTATAAGCCTGTCGGTTCTTAGTGAGGTATTTTCGAACTTAGAACCGCTACTGGCTTATAAGAGCGAGAGCGTGTCTGAATGGAATATAGATTTGCTTCTTCCACCTCCACAAAAATCCAAAACAAATTTCATAAAACCCCTTGCATTTTCATTTATCTTCCTGTATACTATACTACGCTGTGACATGATAGCAATGAAGCGCGAGGTTGCTGCCCGAAAATGGCAGGTTTTCCGCAGAGCGAATGTCAAGTTATGAAACTGGCGACAAGTCACTGTATCACAAAAGTCTACAAGGATAAGTAGAGATTGCAGGTAAGTCGATAGGACACACCCGGCAAAGTGTACAGTCACCGCTTGTCGTACTGAATGAAAGTGCGAAAAGGAGGCGACTTTTTTTATGGCAAGTCAAGTAATGAGAATCGTATTAAAAGCATATGATCACGAACTTGTGGATGCATCTGCAAAAAAAATCATTGAGACTGTAAAGAAGAATGGGGCACAGGTGAGCGGTCCAGTACCACTTCCGACGAAAAAAGAAGTGGTTACAATTATTAGAGCCGTTCATAAGTATAAAGATTCGAGAGAACAGTTTGAGCAGAGAACACACAAAAGGCTGATTGACATCATTACGCCAACCCAGAAAACTGTAGATGCGTTATCCCGTTTAGAGATGCCAGCGGGCGTGCACATCGACATCAAAATGAAAAATAAATAATCCTCACTAGTATGAGCGTATGCAGATACGCTCCGCTGATAGGAAAACAGGAGGTAAAACATGAAAAAAGCAATATTAGGCACAAAAGTCGGAATGACTCAGATCTTTGCTGAAGATGGCGCGTTAATCCCTGTTACAGTAATACAGGCAGGGCCATGCTTTGTTACACAGATAAAGACAGTGGAAAATGACGGCTACAGCGCAGTTCAGGTAGGGTTTGTTGACATGAAAGATAAAATTGTCAGCAGAGACGCAAACGGTAAAAAAGAAATCAGAAACAGGCATGGCGCAACAAAGGCTGAAAAGGGCCATTTTGCAAAAGCCGGAGTTTCCAGTAAGAGATATGTCAGAGAATTTAAGTTTGAAAATGCGCAGGATTATAAACTCGCAGACGAAATTAAAGCTGACGTATTTGCTGCAGGCGATAAAATAGACGCCACTGCAATTTCAAAGGGTAAAGGATTTCAGGGCGCGATTAAAAGACATGGCCAGCACAGAGGGCCAATGACACACGGTTCTAAATTCCACCGTCATCAAGGTTCAAACGGCGCTTGTTCTTCTCCAAGCCGCGTATTCAAAGGAAAAGGGATGCCGGGCCGCATGGGTCATGTAAAAGTGACGGTTCAGAACCTTGAAATCGTCCGTGTGGATGCTGAGAACAATTTGCTTTTAATCAAAGGCTCCGTTCCGGGACCAAAGAAATCATTAATAACAATCAAAGAATCAGTGAAAGCAGCAAAATAAAAGCGCTTACAGGAAAGGAGGAACACACAGATGGCAACAGTATCTGTTTTAAATATGGAAGGCAAAGAAGTTGGAACCATGGAATTAAACGATGCAATATTTGGCGCCAAAATCAACGAGCATTTAGTGCATTTAGCAGTGGTTCAGCAGCTTGCAAACAACCGTCAGGGAACACAGAAAGCAAAGACGCGTTCTGAAGTCCGCGGCGGCGGAAGGAAGCCATGGAGACAGAAAGGGACGGGACATGCAAGACAGGGTTCCATCAGGGCTCCGCAGTGGAAAGGCGGCGGCGTTGTATTCGCTCCCGTACCAAGGGACTATTCCTTTAAAATGAACAAGAAAGAAAAAAGAGCGGCATTAAAATCCGCCTTAACTTCCAGAGTTCAGGAAGAAAAATTTATCGTGCTTGACGATTTGAAATTAGATGAAATCAAAACAAAGAAATTCGTTCAGGTAATGAAAAACTTAAATGTTGACAAAGCATTAGTTGTTATGAAAGAGAAAGACGTAAATGTCATTCAGTCTGCGAAAAACATTCCAAATGTTAAGACAACGCTGACGAGCACAATTAATGTATATGACATTTTGAAGTACAAAACAGTGGTTATTACGAAATCCGCTGTTGAAAACATCGAGGAGGTGTATGTATAATGGCAAATATTCAATATTACGACGTTATCTTAAAGCCGGTTGTTACAGAAAAAAGCATGAACTTAATGGCTGATAAGAAATACACATTCTTCGTCCATCCGGAAGCAAACAAAACGATGATTAAAGAAGCGGTCGAAAAAATGTTCGAAGGCGCAAAAGTTGAAAAAGTCAACACTTTAAATATTCCGGGTAAGAAGAAAAGACGCGGCATGGTAGTGGGAAGAACGGCCGCAACGAAAAAAGCGATTGTAAAACTTACGGAAGAAAGCGCTGACATAGAAATTTTCAGCGGACTTTAAAATTTCTTCGACCGAAACTATACGCAGGCTTGCGTGATAAGAAAGCATTGAAAGGAGAACGACAATGGGAATTAAGACCTATAACCCATATACACCTTCCAGAAGAAACATGACAGGTTCTGATTTTTCTGAGATTACAAAAAGCAAACCGGAAAAATCCTTATGTGTTTCTTTAAAGAAGCACTCCGGCCGCAACAATCAGGGTAAAATCACAGTAAGGCACCATGGCGGCGGAAACAGAAGAAAATATAGAATCATTGACTTTAAGAGAAATAAAGACGGGATTCCGGCTACTGTAATCGGAATTGAATACGATCCAAACCGTACAGCAAACATTGCGTTAATCTGCTATGCAGATGGTCAAAAAGCCTATATCCTTGCTCCGCAAGGCTTGACGGACGGCATGAAAGTCGTAAACGGGCCGGAAGCGGAAGTTAAAATTGGCAACTGTATCCCGCTTGAGAACATTCCGGTAGGTACGCAGGTGCACAACATCGAACTGCTTCCGGGAAAAGGCGGCCAGTTAGTCCGTTCCGCAGGAACAGCAGCGCAGTTAATGGCAAAAGAAGGAAAATACGCAACGCTTAGGCTTCCATCAGGAGAAATGCGTATGGTTCCGATAAAATGCAGGGCTACCATTGGCGTGATTGGAAATGGCGACCATAACCTTATTAATATCGGTAAAGCCGGACGTAAAAGACATATGGGTATCCGCCCGACAGTCCGCGGTTCCGTTATGAACCCGAATGACCATCCACATGGAGGCGGTGAAGGAAGGGCTCCGGTAGGGCGTTCCGGACCATGCACACCATGGGGTAAACCGGCGCTTGGCTTAAAGACGAGAAAGAAACACAAACAATCTAACAAGCTTATCGTAAGAAGACGAGACGGTAAGGCAATGAAATAATAAGGAGGGTTATTATGGCTCGTTCATTAAAGAAAGGACCATTTGCAGATGAAAGCTTATTAAAGAAAATTGATGCAATGAACGCTTCCGGTGACAAAACTGTTATTAAAACATGGTCCCGCCGTTCCACAATTTTCCCATCATTCGTTGGGCATACAATCGCTGTGCATGATGGAAGAAAGCATGTGCCTGTATATATCACTGAAGATATGGTTGGACATAAACTCGGTGAGTTCGTAGCGACCAGAACTTACAGAGGACATGGAAAAGACGAAAAGAAATCAGGCGTTAGATAATTTGAAAGGAGGTTTTATCCATGGCAAAAGGACATAGATCCCAGATAAAGAGAGAAAGAAATGAAAACAATAAAGATACAAGGCCTTCCGCAAAATTATCATATGCCAGAGTATCCGTTCAGAAGGCTTGTTTTGTGTTAGATGCGATCCGTGGAAAGGACGTCACGACAGCGCTTGCTATTTTAGCGTATAATCCAAGGTATGCTTCAAGCTTATTAGTAAAGCTTTTAAAATCTGCAATCGCAAATGCAGAGAATAACAATGGAATGAAAGCGGAGAACCTTTACATTGCAGAGTGTTACGCAAATAAAGGACCGACAATGAAAAGAATCAAGCCAAGGGCGCAGGGCAGGGCTTACAGAATTGAAAAGAGAATGAGCCATATCACAATTGTGCTGGATGAGAAATAGGAGTACCGAAAGGGCAAAACGTATGCCACACGACAGGGGCAGTCATAAGGAACGCCCAAAGGCAAACGCGTATGCCGCAGCAGGGACAATCAGATGGAATGCCCGCATAGCAGACATTTTGGGCAGTCATAAGGAACCCCGGAGGGCATGGCGTATGCTATATTGCGTGGGCAGTCAAAAGAAGCGCCCAGAGGGCAAAACGTATGCCACATTTCATGGGCAATAATAAGGAGGGCGAACATGGGACAGAAAGTAAATCCTCATGGTTTAAGAGTCGGCATTATCAAGGACTGGGATTCGAAATGGTATGCTGAAGGAGAATTTGCAGATCTCTTAATTGAAGATTACAAGATCAGAACGTTTCTTAAGAAAAAATTGTACGCAGCAGGCGTCTCCCGAATTGAAATCGAGCGCGCATCTGACCGCGTAAAAGTTATCATTTATACAGCAAAACCGGGTGTAGTCATTGGAAAAGGCGGCGCGGAAATCGAAAAGGTAAAAGCGCAGGTTCAGAAATTGACAGACAAAAAGTTAGTTGTAGATATTAAAGAAGTAAAACGTCCGGATAAAGATGCGCAGTTAGTAGCGGAAAACATTGCATTGCAGTTAGAGAACCGCGTTTCTTTCCGAAGGGCGATGAAATCCTGCATGGGCCGCTGCATGAAAGCTGGCGCAAAAGGAATCAAAGCGGCATGTTCCGGCCGTCTTGGCGGCGCAGATATGGCGCGTACTGAGTTTTACAGTGATGGAACGATTCCGCTTCAGACGCTTCGCGCAGACATTGACTATGGATTTGCGGAAGCAGATACCACTTACGGAAAAGTTGGCGTAAAAGTCTGGGTATATAAAGGAGAAGTTCTTCCGAAAAAGGGAAATAAGGAAGGAGGCGCTCAGTAATTATGTTAATGCCAAAAAGAGTAAAACGTCGTAAACAGTTCCGTGGAAATATGCGCGGAAAAGCGATGAGAGGAAATAAAATCGTATACGGTGAATATGGTATCGTAGCAACCGAGCCATGCTGGATTCGTTCGAACCAGATAGAAGCAGCCCGTATCGCTATGACCCGTTATGTAAAACGTGGAGGTAAAGTTTGGATTAAAATTTTCCCGGACAAACCGGTTACCACAAAACCTGCTGAAACCCGTATGGGTTCTGGAAAAGGAACTTTAGAGTATTGGGTTGCAGTTGTAAAACCGGGACGCGTTTTGTTTGAAATTGCCGGAGTGCCGGAAGAAGTGGCAAGAGAGGCATTGCGTCTTGCGACACACAAGTTACCCTGTAAATGTAAAATAGTTTCGCGTGCAGACTTAGAAGGCGGTGAATCAAATGAAAACTAATCAATATTTAGAAGAATTAAGGTCACAGTCTGTCGCAGATTTGAATGCGCAGTTGGTGGAAGCAAAAAAAGAGCTTTTCAATTTGAGATTCCAGAATGCAACCAATCAGTTGACAAACACCAGCAGAATTAAAGAAGTCAGGAAGAATATTGCCAGAATCCAAACCATTATTACGGAAAAGGCAAGCATAGCAGAGTAAGGCGGGAAGGAGAACGAAGGCTGTGGAAGAAAGAAATCTTAGAAAAACACGAATTGGCGTTGTTGTAAGTGACAGAATGGATAAGACAATCGTCGTAGCAGTACGCGACAATGTCAGACATCCGCTTTACAAAAAGATCGTAAAGAAAACTTATAAATTAAAAGCCCACGATGAGAATAACGATTGTAAAATCGGTGATACAGTCAAAGTAATGGAAACAAGGCCCCTGTCAAAAGATAAGAGATGGAGACTTGTAGAGATTATTGAAAGAGCGAAATAAGGAGGCTTGGCTATGATACAACAGGAAAGCAGACTGAAGGTAGCTGACAATACCGGAGCAAAAGAAATTTTGTGTATCCGTGTCATGGGCGGCTCTACCAGAAGATATGCAAATATCGGTGATATTATCACTGCTACGGTCAAAGATGCAACACCAGGCGGCGTTGTTAAAAAAGGCGACGTTGTAAAAGCGGTGGTTGTCCGCACGAAAAAAGGCGCCCGTCGTAAAGATGGTTCTTATATTAAATTTGATGAAAATGCTGCTGTTATTATCAAAGAGGATAAAACTCCAAGAGGAACCCGTATCTTTGGACCAGTAGCTAGAGAGCTTCGTGAGAAACAGTTTATGAAAATCGTTTCTCTGGCTCCAGAAGTATTATAGGAGAGGAAGGTGCTTTATGGCTACAAGTAAAATTAAAAAGGGCGATACTGTAAAAGTAATTGCCGGGAAAGATAAAGATAAAGAAGGAAAAGTAATTTCCGTCAATCACAAAACAAATAAACTTCTTGTAGAAGGAATCAACATGATTACGAAACATGCAAAGCCCAGTATGGCAAACCAGCAGGGCGGAATCGTTCATCAGGAAGGGCCAATTGATGCATCGAACGTAATGTATCTTCATAAAGGAAAGCCAACCAGAATCGGCTTTAAGATGGACGGAGATAAAAAAGTTCGTTTTGCCAAATCAACTGGTGACATCATTGATTAATCGGAGAGGAGGACAAAACAGGTGAGTAGACTCAAAGATCAATATCAGGACAAAATCGTAGACGCTTTGATGAAAAAGTTCGGATATAAAAATAAATTACAGGCGCCAAAGCTGGAAAAAATCGTAATTAACATGGGCGTTGGCGAAGCAAAAGAAAATGCAAAAATCTTAGAAGCCGCCGTAAAAGATATGGAGACAATCACGGGCCAGAAAGCAGTGGTTACAAAGGCGAAAAAGTCTGTCGCAAACTTCAAAATCAGGGAAGGCATGGCAATCGGCTGCAAAGTTACATTAAGAGGAGAAAAAATGTATGAGTTTTTTGACCGTCTGGTTAACCTTGCGCTGCCGCGTGTGCGTGACTTCCGTGGAATCAATCCAAATTCTTTTGATGGAAGGGGAAATTACGCTTTAGGAATCAAAGAGCAGTTAATTTTTCCGGAGATTGAATACGATAAGATTGATAAAATCAGAGGCATGGACATAATCATAGTGACTACGGCAAATACCGATGAAGAAGGACGTGAGCTTTTAGCGCAGTTCGGTATGCCATTTGCAAAATAATTAGGAGGGAATTGGAATGGCTAAAACATCTATGAAAGTAAAACAGCAGCGGAAACAGAAATTCTCTACCAGAGAATATAACCGTTGCAGAATCTGTGGCCGTCCTCACGCTTATTTGAGAAAATACGGTATCTGCAGAATATGTTTCCGTGAGCTGGCATACAAAGGCCAGATTCCGGGCGTAAAAAAAGCAAGCTGGTAAGGAGGAAATTTATCATGACAATGAGCGATCCAATTGCAGATATGCTTACAAGAATCCGTAATGCAAACACTGCAAAACATGATACAGTAGATATTCCGGCTTCTAAGATGAAAATCGCAATCGCCGACATCTTAGTAGATGAAGGGTATATCGTGAAATATGATATCATCGAAGAAAACAATTTTAATACAATGCGCGTTACTTTAAAATATGGCGCCGACAAAAATGAAAAAATCATTTCCGGCATAAAAAGGATTTCCAAACCGGGACTTCGCGTATACGCAGGAAAAGAAAAAATCCCTTATGTGCTCGGCGGGTTAGGAATTGCAATCCTTTCGACGAATCAGGGAATCATTACAGATAAACAGGCAAGAAAGCTTCAGGTTGGCGGCGAAGTGCTTGCTTTTGTGTGGTAAGCGGCTTAATGAAATCAGCTTAAGGCTAATATTATAAATACAATAAAAATAGGAGGTACGGGCATGTCACGAATAGGAAGAATGCCAATCGCAGTTCCGGCAGGCGTTACTGTGGATATTGCAGAAAATAATCATGTGACTGTAAAAGGGCCAAAAGGGACTTTAGAAAGAACCCTTCCAGCAGAGATGGAAATTAAATTAGAAGGTTCAGTAGTTACGGTAACAAGGCCAAATGACGTAAAGAAGATGAAATCTTTACATGGTTTAACCAGAACATTAATTAATAATATGGTAGTCGGCGTAACAGACGGTTATTCTAAAGTATTGGAAATTAACGGCGTAGGTTACAGGGCTGCAAAAGCAGGAAAGAAATTAACATTAAACTTAGGATATTCCCATCCGGTTGAAATGACAGATCCGGAAGGATTGGAATCTGCCGTAGATGGAAACAAAATTACCATTACAGGCATTGATAAAGAAAAAGTAGGCCAGTATGCTGCGGAAATCAGAGATAAGAGAAGGCCAGAGCCATACAAAGGCAAGGGCATCAAATATGCTGATGAAGTGATCCGCCGTAAAGTTGGTAAGACAGGTAAAAAATAAGTAAAGGAGTGGACAAAGAATGATAAGCAAAAAATCAAGAGCAGAAGTTCGTGCAAAAAAGCATAGAAGGCTTCGGAATCATATTGCCGGAACAGCCGACAGACCGCGTCTGGCAGTTTTTAGAAGCAACAATCATATGTACGCTCAGGTAATTGATGATACAGTTGGAAATACGCTTGTGTCTGCTTCTACTTTAGAAAAAGAAGTAAAGTCAGAGCTTAAAAAAACCAACGACGTAGCAGCGGCAGGATATCTTGGGACTGTAATCGCAAAACGCGCTTTAGACAAAGGAATTACGAAAGTTGTCTTTGACCGTGGCGGATTCATTTATCAAGGTAAAATAAAAGCTTTAGCCGACGCGGCCCGCGAAGCCGGGTTAGAGTTTTAGAAGGAGGGCGCGAAAACATGAAACGTACAATAATTGATGCTAGTCAATTGGAATTAGAAGAAAAAGTGGTATCAATCAAGCGTGTAACAAAAGTTGTTAAAGGTGGACGTAACTTCCGTTTTACAGCGTTGGTGGTTGTTGGCGATGGCAATGGCCATGTTGGCGCAGGTTTAGGAAAAGCATCTGAAATTCCGGAAGCTATCCGCAAAGGAAAAGAAGATGCAATGAAAAAATTAATTGAAGTTAAGTTGGACGACAACAAGAGTATCACACATGATACTACGGGAAAACATACTGGCGCATCCGTATTATTAAAGAGAGCCCCGGAAGGTACCGGAGTTATCGCCGGAGGTCCGGCGCGAAGCGTATGTGAGCTTGCTGGCATCAGCAATATCCGTACAAAATCTTTGGGCTCCAATAACAAGCAAAATGTTGTGCTTGCAACAATTAATGCTTTAAGCCAGTTAAAATCTCCAGAAGAAGTTGCAAGGCTCCGCGGAAAATCCGTAGAAGAAATACTGGGTTAAGGGGGTTACAAAATGGCAAAGAAATTAAAGATTACATTGGTGAAGTCTACAATCGGCGCAGTTCCAAAAAATAAAAAGACAGTAGTGGCGTTAGGATTGCGGAAAATCGGTAAGACAGTGGAAATGCCGGACAACGCTTCTGTACGCGGAATGATCCAGAATGTAAGGCATTTAGTGAAAGTAGAAGAAATCGAATCATAAAGATAAGGAGGTGCCGGTATGGATTTATCAAATTTAAAACCTGCAAAGGGTTCTACGCATGATAATTTCAGAAGAGGGCGCGGACACGCCTCAGGAAATGGAAAAACCGCCGGAAAAGGGCATAAAGGGCAGAAAGCCCGTTCGGGAGCGACAAGACCGGGTTTTGAAGGCGGACAGATGCCATTATACAGGAGGATTCCGAAAAGAGGATTTACCTGCAGAAATTCAAAAGAGATTGTTTCATTCAATCTGTCAGCATTAGAAGTGTTTGATAATGATGCTGTGATTACTATTGATAAATTAATCGAAGCAGGAATCATTAAAAAGCCAAAAGATGGTGTGAAGATTCTTGGCGGAGGAGAACTTACCAAGAAGCTTACCGTTCAGGTGAATGCTTTTAGCGCAAGCGCAAAAGAGAAAATTGAGGCTCTTGGTGGAAAAGCAGAGGTGATCTAATGTTAAAGACACTCCGTAATGCATTTAAGATTAAAGATATACGGAATCGAATTATATTTACGTTTTTTATGCTGATTATTATCCGGATCGGAAGCCAGCTTCCAGTTCCCGGAGTCGATCGCGACGTATTTGCAAACTGGTTCGCAGGACAGGGCGGGGATGCATTTAGTTTTTTCGATGCGATTACGGGCGGTTCTTTTGAACAAATGTCCATATTTGCATTGAACATCACCCCGTATATTACAAGTTCTATTATTATGCAGCTTTTAACGATTGCAATTCCAAAGTTAGAAGAAATGCAAAAAGACGGAGAAGAAGGCAGAAAGAAAATTGCCGAAATTACACGTTATCTCACAATCGGTCTTGCTTTAATCGAATCAATAGCAATGGCTATCGGATTTGGAAGAAGCAATTACCTTGCAGAATACAATGCTTTGAATGTAATTGTCGTTGTCACTACGCTGACGGCAGGTTCAGCGGTTTTGATGTGGCTTGGCGAGCAGATTACGGAAAAAGGAATCGGGAACGGCATTTCAATCGTTCTTGTCATTAATATCCTTTCCCGCTTACCGGAAGATTTCAGCGTATTGTACCAGCAGTTTATTGCGGGGCAGAGCGTTCCGGCAAGAGCTGTGCTTGCAGGAGTGGTTATTCTTGCTGTGGTTGTGGCAATGGTGGTATTTGTCATTATCTTACAGGATGCAGAAAGGCAGATTCCGGTTCAGTATTCCAGAAAAATACAGGGCAAGAAGCAAGTGGGCGGACAGTTGTCCCATATCCCGTTAAAGGTGAATACGGGCGGCGTAATTCCGGTTATTTTTGCGCAGTCACTGATGCAGACGCCTGTGATTGTAGCATCGCTGTTGGGAAAAGGAAACGGGACTGGAGTTGGAAGTAAAATTTTAAAAGGGCTTTCACAGTCTAATTGGTGCAATCCAAGCGAGCCAATTTACTCGATTGGCCTTGTCGTATATATTGCATTGATTATTGCATTCGCATATTTTTATACTTCCATTACCTTTAACCCGTTGGAAATTGCAAATAACATGAAAAAACAGGGCGGAATTATTCCGGGGATACGTCCCGGCAAGCCAACAAGTGATTATTTAAACCAGATGTTGACATATATTGTATTTATAGGCGCTGTTGGGCTGGCTATCGTTGCATTTATGCCGATTTTCTTTAGCGGCGTATTTAAAGCGAATGTATCATTTGGAGGAACGTCCATTATCATTATCGTTGGAGTTGTAATAGAAACGATAAAACAGATGGAATCACAGATGTTAGTGCGTTACTATAAAGGCTTTTTAAACGAGTAGATTAATTATATACATTGGAGATACTGGCATATGCCGTATCTCCAAACGTGTATTACATGGAGGCATGTTCGATGAAAATTATTATGTTAGGGGCGCCGGGAGCCGGAAAAGGCACACAGGCGAAGCAGATTGCGGATAAATTTCAGATCCCGCATATTTCGACCGGAGATATTTTCCGCGCAAACATTAAAGAAGGTACGGAACTTGGGACAAAAGCAAAGGCATTTATGGATAAAGGCGAGTTAGTGCCAGATGAGCTGACAGTACAGCTTGTCGTAGATCGGATTGCAAAAGACGACTGCAAGAGAGGATTTGTATTAGACGGGTTCCCAAGGTCGATTCCTCAGGCGGAAGTTTTAGATGAAACTTTAGCAAAAATGGGAGAAAAAATGGATTACGCCATTGACGTAGACGTTCCAGATGAAAACATTGTGAACAGAATGGGCGGAAGAAGGGCGTGTGTCAACTGTGGAGCGACATACCATATTGTCAACGTTCCGACGAAAGTGGAAGGAATCTGTGACAAATGCGGGAGCGAAACGATTTTAAGGGACGACGATAAACCAGAGACAGTGCAGAAACGCTTAAGCGTGTACCATACACAGACACAGCCTTTGATCGAGTATTATAAAAAACAGGGTATTTTAAAATCTGTGGACGGAACCCTTCCGATGGCCGATGTATTTAAAGCGATCGAACGCATTTTAGGAGCATAATATATGCCGGTAACGATAAAATCTGCCAGAGAAATTGAACTTATGAGGGCAGCCGGTAAAATTCTTGGCAAAGCGCATCAGGATTTGGGCAAAGAATTAAAGCCGGGAATGACTACATTAGAGATTGACCGCTTAGGGGAAGAAATGATCCGCAGTTATGGCTGTATTCCATCTTTTAAGAATTATCAGGGTTTTCCGGCTTCCGTTTGCGTATCCGTAAATGACGAAGTTGTGCATGGAATCCCGGACAAAAAACGTGTGATTCAAGAGGGCGATATCGTAAGTCTGGATATGGGAGTGATTTATAAAGGCTATCATTCTGACGCGGCGAGGACACATGGCATTGGGGAAATTTCAAAGGCGGCCGCTAACCTGATTAGACGGACGAGAGAGAGTTTTTTTGAGGGAATCCGATATGCCTGCGCAGGCTGTCATCTGCATCAAATATCTGCGGCAGTGAACGCCCATGCAGACCGGTGTGGATATGGCGTAGTGAGGGATTTGGTAGGGCATGGCATTGGCTCCCATCTCCATGAAGAGCCGGAGGTGCCGAATTTCTATAAAAGAACCAGAGGAATCCGCCTGCGTCCAGGCATGACGCTTGCCGTGGAGCCAATGATTAATGAAGGAACCGGGGACGTAAAGTGGCTGGAAAATAACTGGACAGTAGTAACGGCAGACCATAAATTGTCTGCTCATTATGAAAACACAATTTTGATTACAAAGGGCAAGCCAGAGATTTTGTCTATTACAGAGGACGAAATCGCAGAAGGCATCTGGAACGTGGGAGGAATGGCATGAGTATAGAATTTGCAAAATCCCTGTCCGGGCATGATAAGAACCGAATTTATTATATTTGGAAAAAAGAAGAACGGTTCGCATATCTTGTGGACGGTAAAACGCACACTTTGGAAAAACCCAAAAAGAAAAATGAGAAACATTATCAAATTGTGAAGCAGATACCCGGATTTATTTTGGAACCACTTAGTAAAGAAGAAACGCTGACCGATGCGATGATTTATCGGGCAGTCAAAGCATATGATCAATCAATAAGTAGGAGGCAATAAAATGTCAAAAGCAGACGTCATTGAAGTAGAAGGAACTGTAGTGGAGAAATTACCGAATGCCATGTTTCAGGTAGAGCTTGAGAATGGGCATAAGATACTTGCGCATATCAGCGGAAAGTTAAGAATGAACTTTATCCGTATTTTACCGGGAGATAAAGTGACGATAGAAATGTCGCCATATGATTTAACAAAAGGCAGAATTATATGGCGAGATAAATAATTGTTGACGTAATTTCTCTTGTATGATAGAATAGCATATGTATGCTTTAGGCTTTTTCAGTTTTTGTTGGAAATTTGTTGCCTAAAGCATAGAAAATGCCTGTAAAACAGGAGATATATCCCTGTTTTGGCAAAGAAAATATCCGCGGCGGGACATATCCGTATTTTGCGGACAAAGAAAAGGAGCGTCTATGGACGCGGCAGACGCCGCGTTGCACAGGCAAAAGAAAAGGAGGATTTGCTGTGAAAGTAAGATCATCTGTAAAACCGATGTGTGAAAAATGCAAGGTTATTAGGAGAAAAGGAAGCATCCGGATTATCTGTGAAAATCCAAAACACAAACAGAGACAGGGCTAGATCTGGCTCAAATGAATGAAGTGCGGCTGCAGCGGATTATTTAGTTCGCTGTTCACAATAAGTCTGCAAATAGATTTAACATACCGGAATCTTGGCAGACGTCTTTTGATTTTAAGTTATGAGAAAGCAGGAAATGTATGCACAACATTTCAGGCCGGGGAACCGGAGCTGCATAGGTTTGCTGCGAATAGGAAAACAGCTTCGGAAGGAAACGGCCGAAGCGGCAAAATTTATGGAGCGCCCGCATGGCATAACATGTGCCACTTAGCAAGGGCAATAATATGGAGGTGCAACGACGAATGGCTCGTATCGCAGGTGTAGATTTACCAAGAGAAAAGCGTGTTGAGATTGGTTTGACTTACATTTACGGAATCGGCAGAACAAGTTCTAACCGTATTTTGAAAGAAGCGAACGTAAATCCGGATACGCGTTGTCGTGATTTGACAGACGAAGAAGTAAAAAGAATAAGTGAAGTAATTGACGCAACTCAGACTGTGGAAGGTGATTTAAGGAGAGAGATCGCCCTTAATATTAAACGGCTTCAGGAGATTGGCTGCTACCGCGGCATCCGTCATAGAAAAGGGCTTCCGGTCCGCGGCCAGAAGACAAAGACAAACGCAAGAACCAGAAAAGGCCCGAAAAGAACAGTTGCGAACAAGAAAAAATAACAAGTAAATTTGAGAAATCAATTAAAGAAGAAAGTAGGTTAGTTTTATTATGGCTAAAGTTACAAAAAAAGTGACAAAAAAGCGTGTAAAGAAAAACGTTGAACGCGGACAGGCGCATATTCAGTCATCTTTTAATAATACAATCGTAACGATTACAGATGCTGAAGGAAACGCTCTTTCATGGGCAAGCGCCGGCGGTCTAGGTTTTAGAGGTTCAAGGAAATCTACTCCATATGCTGCGCAGATGGCGGCTGAGACAGCGACAAAAGCAGCATTAGTTCATGGCTTAAAATCAGTAGATGTTATGGTAAAAGGTCCGGGTTCAGGAAGGGAAGCGGCAATCCGCGCACTTTCTGCCTGTGGTTTGGAAGTGACAAGCATCAGAGACGTAACGCCGGTACCGCACAATGGATGCCGTCCGCCAAAACGCAGGAGAGTTTAGTTAATTGAACAGGAGGGAAAGTCTAAATGGCAGTTAATCGAGTTCCTATTCTTAAAAGATGCAGATCGCTTGGATTAGATCCGGTTTATTTAGGAATAGATAAAAAATCTAAAAGAGAATTAAAAAGAGGCAGCAGAAAAATTTCTGAGTATGGCCTTCAGTTGAGAGAGAAACAAAAAGCAAAATTTATTTATGGAGTATTAGAAAAACCATTCCATAATTACTATGAAAAGGCTGACCGTATGAAAGGCATGACAGGTGAAAACCTGATGATCATGTTAGAGAGCAGGCTTGATAACGTTATTTTCCGTATGGGTCTTGCAAGAACCAGAAGGGAATCAAGGCAGGTAGTGGGACACAAGTTCGTTACTGTAAATGGAAAATGCGTTAATATCCCGTCTTACCGCGTAAAAGCCGGCGATGAAATCGAAATAAGAGAAAAGAGCAAAGGAATCCAGAGATTTAAAGATATTTTGGAAGTGACGGGCGGAAGATTAGTTCCTGAGTGGCTTGATGTGGATACAGAGAATTTGAAAGGAACTGTAAAAGAATTACCTTCCAGAGATCAAATTGATGTACCTGTGAATGAGATGTTAATTGTCGAGTTATATAGTAAGTAATCCGAATCCGGTAAAAGAGGCGCCAAGGGGCACACTCATGCCGCAATTTGCGGCAGTAATAAGGAGGGCTTTTAGTGTTTGATTTTGAGAAACCGAAAATTGAAATTGCAGAAATTTCAGAAGACAAAAAGTATGGAAGATTTGTCATAGAGCCTTTAGAAAGAGGTTATGGAACCACATTAGGAAATTCTCTCAGAAGGATTATGCTTTCTTCCTTACCGGGCGCAGCGGTCAGCCAAGTGAAAATCGACGGTGTTTTGCATGAATTTAGTTCGATTCCCGGTGTAAAAGAAGATGTAACTGAGATTATTATGAACGTCAAGAATCTTGCACTTAAGAATACATGTCCGACAGATGAGCCGAAAGTAGCTTACATTGAATTTGAGGGCGAAGGGGTTGTTACGGCTTCGGATATTCAGGCAGACCCTGATATTCAGATTTTAAATCCGGATTTAGTGATTGCGAACTTAAATGGAGGAGCTGACTGCAAGCTGTATATGGAGCTTACCATTACAACTGGCAGAGGTTATGTCAGCTCAGAAAAGAATAAATCAGAAGATGTGCCAATCGGCGTAATTGCAATAGATTCCATTTACACGCCGGTGGAGCGTGTGAATTTAACTGTTGAGAATACCCGCGTTGGCCAGATTACTGATTATGATAAATTAACCTTAGACGTATACACCAATGGCGCGTTAGAGCCGGACGAAGCAGTCAGCCTTGCCGCAAAAGTATTGAGCGAGCATTTATGCCTCTTTGTTAATCTTTCTGAAACGGCAATGTCCGCAGAAGTAATGGTAGAGAAAGAAGACGATGCCAAAGGTAAAGTTCTGGAAATGAATATTGACGAGCTGGAATTGTCTGTGCGCTCCTATAACTGTCTAAAGAGAGCTGGCATCAATACGGTGGAAGAATTAACGAACCGGACGCCGGAAGATATGATGAAGGTGCGTAACCTTGGCCGCAAGTCATTAGAAGAAGTGTTAGCGAAATTAAAAGAGCTGGGACTTCAGTTAAACCAGAGTGAAGAAATGTAATAAGGCATAAGAGTACAGCTAGTAAGCCCGATGAGCATACTGTACGTTCCACAAAAACGGAGGATTTAACAATGTCAAGACGTAGAAAATTAAGCAGAACTTCATCCCAGAGAAAAGCTTTATTGAGAAGTCAGGTAACAGCTTTGATACACAATGGAAGAATCGTTACGACTGAAGCAAGGGCAAAGGAAGTTCGTAAAATTGCAGAAAGCGTGATTGCAAGGGCAATCAGGGAAAAAGACAATTTTGAAGAAGTGACTATTAAGGCAAAAACGCCGCGTAAAGATAAAGATGGAAAGCGTGTAAAAGAAGTTATTGATGGAAAAAGAGTGACGATTTATGATGAAGTCGATAAAACCATCAAAAAAGATCTTCCATCTCGTCTTCATGCAAGGAGAGAAATCTTAAAAGTGCTTTATCCGGTGAAAGAAGTTCCGAAAGAGATTCCGGGAAGAAAGAAAAACACGAAACAGGTGGATCTTGTTGCAAAGTTATTTGATGAAATTGCGCCTAAGTATGTAGACCGCAACGGCGGATATACACGAATTGTAAAAATCGGACAGCGGAAAGGCGACGGCGCATTAGAAGTTTTATTAGAGCTTGTATAGGTACTGAAACTCCGGTTAATCACCGGAGTTTTTTGTCAGATATTTTTAGGAGGTCGTATGTTCCCAGAATTATTTTCGGTTGGGTCGTTTACAGTGTACAGCTATGGTCTAATGACTGCGCTTGGCATATTTTCGGCAGTCTTGTTGGGAGAGTATTATCTGAAAAAGACGAAGATTGCAGAGGAGGGATTTTTAATTGGCATGGGCATAGCCTGCGTCATAGGGGGATACGCCTGTTCCAAATTGTTATTCTGGATTACGATATTGCCGGAATTAATAGAAAATCCCGCCAAAATGCTTGACTTTTCCGGAGGCTATGTCGTGTTTGGCGGGTTAATCGGCGGCGTTTTGACAGGGTATTTTTATTGCAGGTATAAAAGAGTGGATTTTTGGAAAATATTCGATCTTGTCGCCCCGCTTGTCGCTTTAGCGCAGTGCATAGGAAGGATTGGGTGTTTTCTTGCCGGATGCTGTTATGGATTGCCAACGGAAAGCGTATTCGGAATTGTCTTTCATAATTCGCTTTATTCGCCTACAGATGTGAAGCTGTTTCCGATCCAGCTTGTTTCCGCGGGGTTAAATCTGCTTAACTTTTTGTTTTTAAAGGTTTTGTGGAAAAAAACAACCAGAAAATCCGGTACGACAGGGGCGGCCTATATCATCACTTATAGCATCGGGCGTTTTATTTTAGAATACTTCCGTGGTGATTTGAATCGGGGAAGCGTTGGCATGTTTTCGACTTCACAATTTATTTCCATATTTACGCTGGGGATTGGAGTTGTCATGATGATTTACCGGCTAAGGAAAAGAGAAGAATTATTATTTCGGTAAAAATTAGTTTTTAAATAATAAAAAATTTAGATAAAATAATGAGAATTTACTCTAAATGAATGATGCATAGCATGTTATGATCTTCACTCTAGGATAAATTCTCTCATTTTTTTCTGCAATCTGCAAAACTTCTAATACGTCATTGCCTTTTTGCCGCCTAGTTTTTACAATTTGTGTTTATAAGTATCCGTGTTTATGAGCGCCTGTGTTTATTTCTGTTTCGATATACAATTTTTATTCATCTTCCGTTTGGTATAGAGGCAGTGAAAAGATAAATTCTGTGCCTACATCTTCTGTGCTGATGACATTGATATTTTCTTTATGCGCCTGTATAATTTCTTTTACAATCGCAAGTCCAAGTCCGGTGCCTTTTTTGTCTTTTCCACGGGAAGCATCGGATTTGTAAAAACGCTCCCAGATTTTTCCAATGCTTTCTTTTGGGATTCCAATGCCCCTGTCTTTTACGGATATAAATATTTTTTCATTTTTGACTGTAGTTTCAACTGTAATCACGGAATCCGCTGGAGAAAATTTAATTGCATTATCAATTAGATTATAGATAACGCGCTGGATTTTATCCATATCCGCAAATGCGTATAAGGTTTGTCCGGTCAGAATCAGTTCAAATGAGAGTCTCTTTTCTTTACATACGCCCTCAAATGTCTGCGCTGTCATTTTTATTGTATGGTTCACGTCAAATTTCGTGATGTCCAGCATAATTCCTCGTTTGCCGTATTTGTTTAATTCTAAAAGGCTTGTCGTTAATTTATTTAAGCGTTCCGTTTCAAAAAGAATAATGTTTAAATATTTTTCCTGAAATTCCATTGGAATTGTGCCGTCCAACATGGCTTCCACATATCCTTTGATGGAAGTTAAAGGGGAACGGAAATCATGTGAGACATTGGAAACAAATTTCCGCTGATCTTCTTCCAAAGTATTTAATTCCGCAGCCATATAGGTCAGGGAGGCGGCAAGATAGCCAATTTCATCATTAGACTGTACGTCAACCGGATGTTCAAATTTGCCTAAGGCGTATTCGTTTGCGGCTTTCGTTATTTTTTTGATTGGCAGAATAATTGTAAATGTAAAGAAAGCCAGAAGAAGGAATGCACAGATAAACAGTACGGCAAGCGTGATATAGGCAATCATTAAAAAACCATTGTTTTGGGTAATCAGGCTATCGAGAGGCTTATGTATGATAATATAGCCTTTTACTTTATAATTAACGGAAATTGGCGCGTAGACGCTTAAATGCTCTTCCTTAAAGTATCCGTAAAAATAGCCGCTTTGATAATAACGGTTCTTAAATTCATTGATATTAAAGTCGCTGATTACTTCGGAACCCGTATTATCTAGTGATGAGGCGGAATTGACAAGAATATTCCCGTTCATATCTATCACCCAGATTTGGGCGGCAAGATAGACATTTAGCGCTTTCAGCCTTTGTTTAAAATCTTCCAGAGTTATCGTGTCGCTGTAGTAGCTTACGGCATAATCTGAAGAAATTAAATTGGCTTCTTTATAGAGATTTGAAACTTCATTTTTTTTAATGTACTGGAAAGAAAAGTAAGAAGTCATAGTGGATACTACAAAAAAACCTAAAATGCCAAATAGCAGGTATCCGCCTAAAAGTTTAGGAAAAATCGTCCGTTTCATTGAGGATCACCCAGTTGTTTCAAATTTATATCCAATGCCCCACACAGTCGCAATGCTCCACGCATTGCAATCCTTGATTTTTTCCCGTAGCCGTTTGACATGGACGTCGACAGTGCGTGTGTCGCCAATGTATTCATAGCCCCAGATATGGTCTAGGAGCTGTTCTCTCGTGAATACCTGATTTGGGGAAGCGGCTAGAAAATAGAGGAGTTCTAATTCTTTGGGCGGCATGTCAATCGGCTTTCCTTTGTAGAGAACGGAATAATTAGAGAGATTGACCGTTAAATTTGGGTATTCTACGCATTTTTGCCCTGTAGAGGACGGCTGGGCTTTTGCGGGAGCCTGATAACGCCGTAAGACGGCTTTTACGCGGGCTACAAGTTCTTTAGAATCAAAAGGTTTCAGAATGTAGTCATCAGCCCCAAGTTCAAGCCCTAATACTTTGTCGAAAATTTCACCTTTTGCCGAAAGCATAATAATCGGCACATCAGATTTTGCGCGGACTTCCCGACAGACCTGATATCCATCAATTCCGGGCAGCATTAAATCCAGCAAAATCAGATTTGGCGTATATTCTTCGAATGCAGTCAACGCTTCTTCTCCATCATTAACGGTTTTCGTGTCAAAACATTCTTTCGTCAGGTAGAGTGAAATTAAATCTGCGATATTGACATCGTCATCTACAATTAAAATTTTCTGTTTTGCAGCCATAGAGCCTCCTTCGCATTATTCATCTTTAAATACGGCAATCGTAACGCCGGAGTCGCCTTCGCCAAATTCGCCTAGCCGGAAAGACTTAATGTATTTCTGGCGTTTTAGGTGTTTTTGGACAGCCTGACGTAAGATTCCCGCGCCTTTGCCATGGACAATTCGGACGGAAGACAGGTGGGCAATATACGCATCGTCTAAATATTTATCTAATAAGGTAATTGCTTCGTCCGCTGTTTTGCCAATTAAATTGATTTCCGGGGAAATGGAAGCGGATTTGCTCATTTTAATTTTTCCGGCTCCCGTGTTTTTGTATTTTTTGCTGGAAGGGGAATCTTCCTCATCTAACAAAATCAAATCATTGATATTGACGACAGAACGCAGAATGCCCATTTGCACTTGTAAATTGCCTTTGGCATTTGGCAGAGAGTGGACAGTCCCTTTTAAGTTCATCGAGATAACTTTGACAGAGTCGCCGATTCGCAGGTTTTTTGGCGCCTTGTTGTTTTGTTGTTGGCTGGCCTGTTTTTTGGTAAGGGAATCTTGCGTATCCGACATTTTTTTACGCAGTTTGGCGCGTTCTTTTTCCATCTCACTTGCAGAAGCGTGAATTTCACCAAATTTATGGAAATTTTTAATGCTGGCGTCTGCAAATTCTTTGGCTTCTCTTAAAATGGAAAGAGCCTTTTCATTGGCTTCGCTTATGATTTTATCGCGTCTTTCTCCGAGGCGTTCTTCTTTTTGTTCCAGTTTTTGTTTTAAGGCGGTAATTTCAGTTTTATAGACGTTGATTTCTTCGCGTTCGCGTTCAATTACGCTTCGGCTGGCTTCAAGGTCGGAGATTAAGTCTTCAAAACTGGTTTCCGCTTCCGTAATGCGTCCGCGGGCATCTGCAATCAGCGTTTCGTCCAGTCCTATTTTTGCGGAAATCGCAAACGCATTGCTTTTTCCCGGAATGCCGATTAGCAATCGGTAAGTCGGGCTTAACGTTTCAACGGAAAATTCACAACATGCGTTTTCTACGCCTTCCGTCGTCAATGCAAATACTTTTATTTCACTGTAATGCGTCGTCGCCATTGTGCGTATTCCGTGATTATGCAGATGCGACAAGATAGAAATTGCCAGCGCCGCGCCTTCCGTCGGATCTGTGCCAGCGCATAATTCATCGAAAAGCGTAAGGGATTTTTCATTTGCGTTTGCCAGAATAGAGACGATATTTGTCATATGGGAAGAAAATGTGCTTAAATTTTGCTCAATGCTTTGTTCGTCTCCGATGTCGGCAAATACGTCTTCAAAAATGGAAAGTTCTGAACGGTCATTTGCGGGAATATGCAGACCTGCCTGACCCATCAGGGTAAAAAGCCCAACCGTTTTCAGCGAAACAGTTTTTCCTCCGGTATTCGGGCCGGTGACAATTAACAGATCAAATGCATCGCCTAATGTCACGTCTATCGGCACGACTGTGTCCGGATTTAACAGAGGGTGGCGCCCTTTGCGGATGTGTATCCGTCTTTCCGTGTTAAATACAGGCGCAGAGCCGTTATGCAGTTTCGCTAACTGCGCTTTCGCAAAAATAAAATCAAGTTTCGTTAAAGCTTCATAATTATCATGGAGAAAGGCGGCATATTCAAAGACGCGTCCACTTAACTCAGACAGAACCGTTTCGATTTCTTTCGCCTCTTTAAAATAAAGCTCTTTCAGCTCGTTGTTTAAATTGACAATGGCAGAAGGCTCGATAAACAGGGTAGAGCCACTGGAAGACTGGTCATGCGCGATTCCGGGCACTTGGTGTCTGGCTTCCGCTTTGACCGGAATGCAGTATCTGTCGCCGCGCATGGTAATGACTGCGTCCTGTAAATAGCCGCTGCTGTTTGCCTTGGCCATAATTTTATTGATCTGGCTGCGTATACGCTCATTCATGCCGCCGATGGAGCGGCGTATAGATTTTAGAGCCGGGCTGGCATCGTCGCTGATTTCATCTTCGGAAAGAATACAGCGTTTGATTTCATCGTTTAAGGGCGTTAGGGGCTCTATTGTGTCAAACAATTCCGTTAAAGAATCTGTTACAATTCCGTCCCGTTCGTTCCGGCTGAAATTTTTGGCGCGTTTCGCGGCTTCTAATAAAGAACTGATTTGTAGAAATTCCGGAATGCTTAAAACGCCGCCGACTTCTAAACGCTTGATCGATGCCCCTACCGGGTGGATTCCGGAAAAGGAAAGGCTGCCATTTCGGAAAATGCGTGATAAAGCGTCGCCTGTCTGTGTCTGGGCTGTTTGGATTGCAAAGAGATCCGTCATCGGGAGCAGGTTTTTACATAGTTCCTTTGCCGCATGGCTAAATGCAAATCCGGTCAGGGTTTCGATAATTTTATCATATTCTAATGTGTGTAAAACTTTTTGGTTCATAATTATATCCTCAAATTCTTGTGTCATGCTTTTGGGTTTATATTATACACGAAACCAGAATAACTGTTTGGTTCATGTAATATCTTTGAATCTTGTGTGAAATAATTTTTTGTTCATGTAATATCTTTGAATCCTGTATGAAATAATTTTTGGTTCATGTAATATCTTTGAACCCTGTATGAAATAATTTTTGGTTCATGTAATATCTTTGAACCCCGTATGAAATAATTTTTGGTTCATGTTATATCCACGAATCCTATGTGAAATGCTTATTGGTTCATAATAAATCCGCGAAACCTGAGTGACTGTTTGGTTCATGTTGTATCTTTGAAATCTGTGAGGATTATGGTTTATGACTATATCCTCAAAATATATGTGTCATGCTGTTGGGTTTACATGATATTCTCGAAATCTGAGTGTCATGTTTTTTGATTCACGTTATGACTATAAAACCTGAGTGAAAAGTTTTTTGTTCATGTTAAATCTATGAATCCTATGTGAAAAGTTCTTTGTTTAGTAATAGATATGCGAAACCTGAATGTCATGTTTTTGATTCATGATATATCTGCGAATTTTTCTGAAATGTTTTCAGGTTGATTTATCATCGATTTTTGTTTGAGTATTATTATACCTTATCTTTGGAAGGTTTAAAAGGAGAAAATAAAATTATACAAATCTTTCTAAATCTCATAAAATGAAATTAAAAACCTATATCTTTTTTAAAACTCAAATGAAAGAAAAATTCTATGTTTTTCTATATCCATGTAATCCATACAAAAGAAAAACACATATAATTTTAAATAATATGAAAATAACAAATTGGATTCTTTTTGGGTTAAAAAAGAAAAAAATGAATATTTTTTGAGCGAAAAAAGGACCCCATGAATATCTTATTGGGCAAAAAAACCCCCATGAATGTTTTTTGCGCCAAAAAAGAAAACAGGATATCCCTTTTGGAGAAAAAAGAATCCCATGAGTATTTCTTAGGCTAAAAAAAACATAAATGTCTTTTTAACCTTAAAACAAGAAAAAACATGAATACTTTCTATTACACGCTTTAAGAACAAAATAAAATCTTGCATACCGTTTCTAATACTCGTATAATAAAAAGAAAGGCACCTTGTTCATATCTGAAAGACAATGTTTTAGGAGAAGGAACGGTATGGCTGAATGGGATAAGCAAGAAAAGGAAGATTTTGCATTTATTAAAGAAAAAATCAAACAAAAGCCGGTAAATAAGAAACGTTTATTCCGGCAGGGAATGTATACGGTGGGATTTGCGGTTTTATTTGGAGCCGTGTCATGTTTTGTGTTTGTCCTTTTGTATCCAGTCGTAGAAGAATGGCTGCATCCGCGGCAAGACCCGTTTATTTCAATTCCGGAAGATGAGATGGGGACGGAAGAACTGTTTGGGACGGAGGATATTTCCACGGAGGAAAAAGAGGCTGTATTAGATCCGCCTGAAGCGGAACTGCCGCCTGTAGTTGTGAAAGAATTGGAACTGGCGGATTACCAGAGTTTACAAAATAAAATTTATGCGATTGGGAAAGAAGCGAATTGTTCCGTTGTGACAGTGACTGGCGTTGTCAGCGATACGGATTGGTATAATAATCTGTATGAAAGTAACGGGCAGGCGTCAGGAATTATTATCGGGGACAATGGCAGTGAACTTTTAGTTCTGACGGAACATAAATTAGTAATGGCGGCAACGCAGATTCAAGTGACGTTTATTGATGAAATTACAGTCAACGCAGCATTAAAAAAATATGATGGAAACACGGGGATTGCAATTCTTTCCGTTCCTTTACAATCAATAGGGGAAGATACGAAAAACAGGATTGATTATGCGAAATTGGGAAATTCCCTTACCGTTGAACAGGGAAATATCGCAATCGCAATCGGAAGCCCGTTGGGGACAAACTATTCAATCGGAACCGGAAACATCACTTCTGTCGGAAATGTAATTCAGACAGCAGATGCTACCTATACTGTCTTTACAACGGATATTGCAGGAAACAGCAATAGCAGCGGCGCGCTTTTAAATCTGAATGGAGAAATTGTAGGCTTAGTTATGCAGGACTACAACGAAAATTTAGATAACAATACTCTGACAGCAATTTCTATTTCTGAGCTTAAGAAAATAATCGAAATGCTTTCAAATGGCAGGGACATTCCATATCTCGGTCTAAAGGTATTGGCGGTTACGGAGGAAATTGCAAAGGAAAACGATCTTGCGCAGGGCATTTACATTAAGGAAGTAATGTTAGAATCTCCGGCATTTGAAGCAGGACTGCAAAGTGGGGACGTAATTGTAAAGATGGGTGGAGAAGAAATTTATACGGTTCCTACCTATGAATCAAAAGTATTGGAGCTGGAGCCAGAGGAGCCGATTGAGATAGTCGTCAGCCGTCAGGGAATGGACGAACATCTCCGTTTAAAGGTAATGGCAGGAAGGCTCTGGTAAGAGAGGGAAAAGGAGGAGAGGCCGTGTAAGCGGCGAATGAGTATGAAATTTATTGATGAGTTTCGGGAAGGTGAGCGGATTAATGAAATCCTGCTTTGCAAAAGCAAGCAGTCTGCGCTCACGAAAAATGGAAGGCCATATGAAAATTTAATTTTACAGGATAAGACAGGCACATTAGATGCAAAAATTTGGGAGCCGGATTCTCAAGGGATTGATTCTTTTGAATCAATGGATTATATCAATGTTATGGGAGATGTAACGAGTTTTCAGGGGGCATTGCAGTTAAATGTAAAACGCGTCCGTAAGGCTAATCCGCAAGAATACGATCCTAAGAATTATCTTCCGGTCAGCGGTAAAGATATTGGAAAGATGTATGAGGAGCTGACGGGATATATTAAGACGATTGAAAACACATATTTGCAAAAGCTGTTAGGGGCGTTTTTCTTGGAAGATGCGGATTTTGCTAAGCGTTTCCAGATGCATTCCGCCGCGAAAAGCGTGCATCATGGATTTATGGGAGGGCTTTTGGAGCATACGCTTTCCGTAACGAAACTTTGTGATATGTTCTGTGGGCAGTATCCAATATTAAACCGTCCGCTCCTTTTGACGGCGGCCATGTTCCATGATATTGGAAAAATAGAGGAGTTATCTGATTTTCCGGCAAATGATTATACGGACGAAGGGCAGCTTCTAGGGCATATTATGATTGGGACGGAATGGATAGGAAGCGTGATACGTTCCATTCCGGGATTTCCGAAAAAGCTTGGAAATGAGTTAAAACACTGTATTTTAGCGCATCATGGGGAGCTGGAATTTGGTTCTCCAAAGAAACCGGCTTTAGTGGAAGCGGTCGCGCTGCATTTTGCGGACAACATCGATGCAAAGATGGAAACTTTAACGGAAGCGTTTGCGAATGTGCCGGAAGGAAACACGGAATGGCTGGGGTATAACAGGCTTTTAGAGTCAAATATCCGTAAGACGAGTAAGTAGGGTTATGATGCAGAAAAATGATTTAATCGAGTTGAAAATAGAAGATATTGGCACAGACGGCTCAGGAATTGGAAAGTATGAGGGCATGGCTTTTTTCGTGCGGGACGCCGTGATTGGCGATAGGATTGTTGCCAAAATAATGAAACTGAAGAAAACGTATGGATTTGCGCGTTTAATGGAAATTAAGGAGGCTTCCCCGTTTCGGGTGAAGCCCCGTTGTATGTTTGCCGGCGCCTGCGGCGGATGCCAGTTACAACATACGGATTATAAGGAGCAGCTTGCATTTAAAGAGCGGAAAGTTCTGGATAGTCTGGAGCGGATTGGCGGATTTGACAGAGAGTTTTTGGAAAGTAAGATGGAACCGATTGTTGGAATGGAACAGCCATATGGGTATCGGAACAAAGCGCAGTTTCCTATTGGGACAAATACGGACGGGGAGCCTGTTGCGGGTTTTTATGCGGGTAGATCGCATAGAATTGTTGCAAATACAGATTGCGCGCTTGGCGTTCCGGTAAACAAGACGGTGTTAGAGGCTGTTTTGGCGTATATGAAAGAATTTCATGCGCCGGCTTATGACGAGAGCTCTGGCAGGGGGCTGATGCGGCATGTGTTTATACGGTCGGGATTTCATTCTGGGGAAGTAATGGTATGTCTTGTGGTAAATGGAAGGAAACTTCCTATGGAAAAGGAACTTACGAAACGGCTTTGCCGGATTAGTGGGGTAAAGAGCATTCTTTTGAATGTGAATCAGGAAAATACGAATGTGATACTTGGAGAGGAAACCAGAGTTCTTTGGGGGGATGCTGTCATTAGCGATGCGTTATATCTGCGGGATACGGATTGGTTTTTAAGGGTTGGCGGAAAAACGATGTATCAGATTTCGCTTAAATCTTTTTATCAGGTGAATCCGCTTCAAACAGAAAAATTATATTCGCTTGCGCTTGCATATGCGGGACTGACCGGAGAGGAGACGGTCTGGGATTTATATTGTGGAATTGGGACGATTTCCCTCTTTTTGGCGGGAAAGGCAAAGCGGGTCTATGGGATAGAAGCGGTGCCGGAAGCGGTTGCAGATGCAAGAAAAAATGCGGAATTGAATGGAATTTCAAATGTGGAATTTATAGTTGGGAAAGTCGAAGAAGTATTGGCGAAACAGGAAGCGGCTATGTCTCACGCAGATGTAGTGGTGGTCGATCCGCCGCGGAAAGGGTGCGACAAACGCTGTTTAGAAACGATCCTTGCTATGAAGCCTGAGAAAATTATTTATGTCAGTTGTGATCCAGCGACGCTGGCAAGAGATTTGAGGGAACTTTGTGATGGGGGTTATGGAATTGAGCGGATGCGGGCTGTGGATCAGTTTGGACAGACAGTACACACAGAATGCGTGGTGTGGATACAAAGGAAACATATCTAGAAGTGCTTTGTTTTCGGCAGTTTTATAAGCATTTTGTGTTTGTGGAAGATGAAGTGGGGAATCGGAATAAGAGGATTGAGAAGTATTTCGAGGTTTCGGCGGTGGTTGATGTGGGGTGTGGGGATACAAAGGAATTTGTTTAATTAAGAAAACATGAGAGGACAAATCAGTTGTTCGGAATTTCCGAACAACTGAATGATATTTGGAATGCTTACCGAAAAGGAGATATATAATTTCAATACTTATGTTGCTTATCTAAAGCAATCATATAATACTAACTATGTATAGTTAAGATACTATTTGGAGGTGCAAGAGTGAAGAATGAAAAAAAGAAAATGATAGATAATAAAGAATTTCAGACTTTATATGATAAATCAAAGAAGTTGATTGATAGTGCCAGAAACAATATGGGACAAATGGCAAATGCAATTACGGTACTAACAAGTTATTTGCTGGGGAGATATATTTTGAACAGGAACAATAAGGCTCTGAAAGGGTAAAATATGGAGCTAAAATAGTAGATTCTTTATATGGCATATAAAGACAGGGAAGATGAAATTATCCAATCGGGAATTGGACGATTGGAAATGGCATATAACAATTTACCTTGTTAAACTCAGTTGGACGCATTATCAGGCGCTTAGGCGTATAGAAAACAGGGATGAAAGAGATTTTTATGAGAACGAGGCGATACGCTCGAATAGGAATGTAAATACTTTAAAAAGACAATGTCATTCTAGCTTGTATGAAAGGCTTGCATTAAGCAGAGATAAAAATGATGTGATGCGGCTGGCAAATGAAGGAGCTGTTCCACAAAAACCGTAAGATATTTTACATACGCCATTCAGATGCTATGTTTTTATAGATTTTAAAATTGATGAACTTACACATCAGGATTTAGGACAGATGAAGATGTATGTGAATTATTTTGATCGTTATGAAAGGGTTGAAGATGAAAATCCAACGATTGGTATTTACTATGCAAGCAGAGTGATGAGGCTCTTGTGAATTTGATACTTCCAGAGAATGCTAACATTTATGCAAAAGAATATAAACTATTTCTGCCAGATAAAAAGTTGTTACAGAAAAAAATTGAAAGAATGGTTAGATGAGGAACAGAAAAATAATTTATAATGTGTGAGAATAGATGAAATATTGACTTGTCGGAAATTCTGACAGGTTCAAAAAGGGTATGTTTTGATGATAAGAATTATGTGATAATATAAAGAAAAGGAGAAGCAGTCTATGAGAATTTTTATTAGCCATGCAACGAAAAATCGTGAAGTAGTATTAAAATTTGCGGAGTTTTTAGAAGCAGTTAGTAGCAATATTGAAGTTTTTTGTTCATCGGAAAGTGGAAGCATCAAGATTGGAAAAAATTTCATTGAAATAATTTTTAGTGAATTAAGTAACAGTGATTTGTTTATACCGATAATAAGTAAAGAATACTACAAAAGTAAATTTTGTATGATTGAGTTAGGCGTTGCATACTCATATTTATATAGTCAGAAGAATAAAAAGGGTGAGGATTATATATTTCCTTTTGCTCTTTATCCAGTACAAAAAGGGCAGGCATTGTCTGGAACGCCAATAGCGAATATACAGACCGGAGATTTAAGTAATGAAAAAGATGTCCATAGTTTTTTAGAATATTTGTCAGCTGATAGAGGAATGAAAATTGGAACTGGAATTAACCGTAAATTGCATTCTTTTATCTTTGACTTAGATCAAATTTTTCTAAAACGGCAGAATATTTTACAGATGGCGAAAATTGGAGCTTATTTTGACGATAGTATTGATTTTAAACAACGGGAAGATATTGCTAGTACGAGTATTTCAGAAGATATGGTAGTGTTTAACTTTAATATGAATCCATACGAGAAAAAAGATGTTAAGTATCCAAATTTTATTAGTATGGCCTTGCGGTATGTAGATAAACTTGATATATGTCGCTATTTAGACTTTAATGATAAAGCTGAATTCCGATTTACGGTTATTAATTTTACTAATTCTTTGAAAAGGATTTTTGTAGAATTTAAGTATTCTGACAACAATAGTATTTTGGAAACATTTAAATTTTTTCTTGGATATGGTGAAAATAAATTTTGTATAACTTTGGATGAGATGAGAAGTGAGGCGCTTGCTAATATTTCAGAGATATGTTTTGTTATCCATCCAGATGATGTGGTGGAAGAAGAAGGAATGTGCAAGATAGGGGAAATAGAAATAAGTTAATATAAAAAAATTTATTTTTAGAGATAGAGGTTCTGATATTCGTTTTTCGAAATTGAATTACTAAATTTGTATGTCGCACAGGCTCTCAATTAAAATAAGAAGAAACCTTTTTCTCTGTGCCCAAATGACACAGAATTGTGTTCCTATACGAGTGACGGGGCAGAAAAATTGTGTTTACATAGTAGCCTAGACACATACGGAATGTGTGGTGGGAATGCGGAGGAAAGATATATAGATCTCCTTTATATTAAGTGGTTTTACAGGCGTTTTATGTTTTGTGGAAGAACGGAGAAGGAAAGCGGAATATATTTCATAACAGGTATTCAGCAGGAGGATAACATAAATGGCAAAGACACTTACAGAAGATCAAGTGCGAGATGCCGGAAAGGGAATATTGGGATTCGATGAGAATGAAACAGGCGTCCGGCAGGGAACCGGACAAATTACAAGTAATAAAATAGACAAACAACATATTTATGAAGTTACGCAAAGGATAAACAATAATCTTCATTTTAATTTTGGAATGACTGATCTGCAAGATCGCATGATAATTACAGCCTGCGCGTTAGTGGCTCAAAGATATTTTCCCATTCCCGGCCTGAAAAACTTAAAATCAATGGGATATAATACCTCTAAAAACTGGATATTTGATTCATTATCGAAAGCGATTGTTGTAGATAAAAGGCAAAATGATAAATTAGAAGTTTTATTAGACACATATTCTGTAATTAAAATTTCGATAGAAAACCAAGAAGCAATTAATTATTTTATAGATGACGTATGTGAAATCTCTGAGTTGGTTCATTCGGATTATTGGAATGGCGAGGACGTCATGGCTATTTTTTTCAACGAGTTTAACAGATATAGGGGAAAGTCCAATGCAGGGCAGGTATTTACGCCGGATCATGTCACGTTATTTATGTATCGTTTAATTGATGTGGATATGAATGACAGAGTGCTTGATGCTGCTTGCGGCTCAGGAGCTTTTTTGGTAAAAGCAATGTGTAATATGATAAAAGAAGCGGGTGGCGTGAAAACCAAAAAGGCGGCAGAGATAAAATTGGATCAGCTTTTTGGGATAGAAATGTTTCAGAAAATATTTGCTCTTGCATGCGCAAATATGATAATTCATAAAGATGGGAAAACGAATCTTACACAATTAGATACGAGAAAAGAAGAAGCTTGTGAATGGATAAAAGAAAAAAACATAACAAAAGTATTGATGAATCCTCCATATGAAAGAAAATAAGGCTGTATGAAGATTGTAAAAAACGTGATGGACAGTGTGCCTAAAGGAACAAAATGCGCGTTTCTCCTCCCAGATAAAAAACTCGAAAAATCAGGTGGAAAAAATTTGTTGAAATATCATACATTAAAAACAATTATAAAGATGCCTGAGAATCTGTTTTTTGGAGTGGGAATCACGACTTCAATTTTTATTTTTGAAACAGGAAAACCACAAAATGGACAAAATATCATTGGGTATTATGTGGAAGATGACGGGTTAGAGACTGTAAAAAATAAAGGCAGGCAGGATATCCGCAATAAATGGCAAAGCAAAGAGGATTATTGGTTGAAAGCAATACATGATGGAAATGATTATCTATATCATACCCGTCAAATCATAGATCCAAAGAACGCTTTATCTTATCAAATGCCGGATCAAACGGTTGGGCTTTTGGAAAAAGATTTTACGAAAACAGTATTAGAGTATACGTTATTTGAAAGGAACATTGATTCAAAAGAATTTATAGAAAAATTTCTGGATTCCGTTCTTTATGACAGTAAAATAACCGAAGAAGAACAAAAGATAACTATTAGAATAGAAAAAAGGCAGAAAAATGAAGAAACTAAATACGGATAATTGGGAGAAATTTCAGATCGATTCTTTATTTACGGCAGAAAATACAGGGAATGTTTTGGCTAGAGATGTAGAAGATGGAAGCGGGGAAACTCCATATGTGACAGCCAGCGGCGTCAATAATGGCGTAGCAGGGCATATTGATGCAAAAGATTATAAAAAATTCATAAAAATTGTATACTTGTTGGTGGAAAAACATTTACAATTACCTATCAGGCAAAAGATTTTGTTTCGAATGACAGCCATAATTTTGTGTTGATGGCAAAAGAGAAACATGTAACAAAAAATCAATATTTATTCTTAGTTACGGTGATAAGGGCGACATACGAAAAAAAGTATTCATGGGGTGATGCAGCAACTAAAACAAAAATGTTAAATGAATTTATTCGATTGCCTGCCATTAATAAAAACACGCCGGACTGGGAATATATGGAGCGGTATACAGAAACAAAACAAAAAGAGGTTCATGCGGCATTGGATCTGTTCGGCAGTATTCTTAACTTAAAATAGATTGTTTGGAAAGAATGTAAAGGAAATTTATAAAAACAGGAATTGCAAGGGATTTAGGAAGAAGTATTCTTTCCATCTTGAAATGATTCTGAAATAATTGGGATTTTTGTAATTTAAAACGTATCGTCCTGAAAAAACAAAACGGACGATACGTTTTTTGATGTAAAGATCTTATTTAATTTTCACTTTTTTTGAAGTGAAACTGCTGGCGTAAGTTTCTTTATTATATTTCTTAATTGCCTTTACGGTAAAATAATATGTTTTTCCGGATTTCAGTTTCTTTTTCGTGTAGCTAGTGGATTTTGTGCTTTTTAACTTTTTCCAAGAGCCTTTTGCCTTTGTTTTATAGTACACGATATATCCGTCGGCGCCTTTTACTTTCGTCCAGTTTACCGTTGCTTTTTTCTTGCCCGGCTTCACTTTAAATTTTACTGCATTAGGAGCGGTTGCCGTATCGAGAGAGGAATAAGACGCGCTAAAGGCGGATTCCCCATTTGAAAGCTGGATAAAAGCTCTGACTGCGAAACGGTATTCCATGCTTGGCGACAGTTTCTTTATAGTATATGATGTAGTGTCTGCGCCAAGAGACGCTTTTTCTTCCCATTCTTTTTTTGGCGTATTATATTGATAAACCACATATCCGGATGCATTCGAAACGGAATCCCATGTCAGTTTAACATTCTTAGATGTGGATTTTGCTTTCAGTCCGGATACATTTGAAACGGATGCAGCAGGAGTTGGCGGATTTTGATTGTTGCCTGTATTTTGGTCATTCCCGCCTGTAGAGGAACCGCCTGTTGAAGATCCGCCTGCGTTCGTATCTTTGTTTGCAATTTTTTCGATTTCCGTAATAATTTCAGCCGCTGTTTTCGGGCCTAATGTAATAAGCTGTATCTTGTTATACTTATCAATCAGGACAATATAAGGGAACGTCCCGCCTGTTTTGTCAACCAGTTTAAGGTAGGTCAATGAAAAGTTAAAATTAAGGCAGGATGCATCGTGGCAGAAAATAATTTTCCCGCTTGTATAATCTTGGGCAAACGCCTTTGTTTCTTCCAAAGACGCGCCTTTTGTATCTGCGAAAATTACGCGGATATCGGAACGGCTAATCCAATCGCTTCCGTCAATCTCTTTTAAAGTCCCTTTCGTCAAACCACAAGTCGTATAGCCAAAAAGCAAAACAGTCGTCTGGTCTGGCGTAGCCTTAGTGGAAACAGTTGCGCCATCAATCGTTTTTAGTCCATATGCAAAATTTTCAATGCCGGAATCCGAACCCGAAGGAGGGGTCAGGCTCCCGCTGTCTTCAATATTTTCAAATTTCTTAATTTCGTTTAAAATTTCTTCCGCTTTCTTGGCTCCCTGCATATAATTTTTAACTTTATTATTTTTATCAATTAGAACTATAAATGGATATTTTGTGCTATTTAAGCCAAAAAGCTGCGCATAAGCGAACATCGCTTCAAAATTTTCATACATTTCATCATGGCAGAAGATAAGATCCGGGCATTGGTATCCGTCCGCATAGCTTGAAACAGTTTCTAAGTCATGTCCTTTAACGTCCACAAAAACCACCCGTATATCAGGACGTTTTATCCATTCACATGAAGAAAGGCTGTTTAACGTGGATCTTGTAAATCCGCAGTCTGTATGGCCAAAAACCAGTACAGTTGTTTCACCGGGATTTGCTGTGGTAGAAACAAGTTCCCCATTTGTAGAGGGAAAAGTGTAGGATAAATTATTCAAATCAGATCGTGGAACAGGGCTGGCCTGTACTTTGGTTTCGGGCATAATCCCCAAAAACGTAAATAGAAACAGCAGCATAAGAATAGGAAAGATATGCCGCATACGCATTTTGAAAAATTTCTCTTTTTCCATTCGTTTTCCTCCATGAAATATAATAATCGTTTAGACAAACCTGAGATTGAGGCATTCTTTCATCACGCCTCTAAATTGCGAAGATTGTCTGTTTAATTTGCATATTATCATATCATATCTATAAAATATGCACAATAAAAATTCTAAAATATGGAAGGAAAATCTGTAGGAAAACTCCTGCCGAAAACGATTTATGATTGACAATCCAAATAAAAATCGTTATACTAAAACCTACGGGCAGCCGGGGTGGCAGCGGTACCTTGTACCAGCAATCCGCTATAGCTGGGGTGATATTCTGCCGAGGGTTTCTAATTGTGAAGCTGCCCTTCATAAGTGGCGGTGACGTTTGGGTCTTACGCAACAGGAATTTATGAACCGGGTCAGGTCAGGAATGGAGCAGCCCTAAGTAAACACTCTTGTGTGCCGTAAGGGCGCCTGAACTGAGTTAACTGTGAAGGTAACGTTTGGGGTTAGGATTCGAAGCAGAATGCCCGTAAGAAAAAAATGAAAAATAAATACCCTGAAAGCAGAAGAAATTTGCTTTCAGGGTATTTTTTCATAGAAAATTATATAGAATCAAATTCATCTAAAATTTCACGTTCCGGCATTCTGGACATAAGGCTTACTACAATAATGCACAAACTTGCCGCTAGAAACGCCGGAAGCAGTTCATAGACGTCCCATGCGCCGCCAATCGGCCTTACGAGGTATTTCCAGATAAACACCATCGCCCCTCCGCATATCATGCCTGCAAGAGCCCCGTTTCTGGTCGTCCTTCGCCAAAATAAGGAAAACAGCATAACCGGACCGAAGGCTCCTCCAAATCCCGCCCATGCAAACGATACGATTCCAAATACAGAGCTATCCGGATCTTTTGCAATAAAAACAGCAATCACTGCAATTATGACGACTGTCAATCTGGCAGTCAGCATTGTCATCTTTTCTGAAAGCTTTAAATGCAGCACGTCTTTTAATATGTTTTGTGAAATGCTTGAGGAAGCCGCCAAAAGCTGTGAATCTGCCGTCGACATCGTACATGCGAGGATTCCGGCAAGGATTATCCCCGCAAAAATAACCGAAAGCGCGCCATGACTGCTTAAAAGCTGGGCAATTTTAATAATCAGCGTCTCCGAATCCGTTCCGCTTAATGTATCCAATGCGCCGGAAACGGACATGCTGTACCCGACAATTCCAATAAAAATAGCGACAGCCATGGAAATCACAACCCATATACTTGCGACGCGTCTTGAAAGCTTTAGTTTATTTTCATCTTCAATCGCCATAAACCGCAGCAGGATATGCGGCATCCCAAAATATCCGAGACCCCATGCAAATGTTGACACAATGCTGATAATCCCATAATTTCCCGCGGTGTTCGAAGCGGCGTCATGTACGCTTGTCATAGAAAGGTATCCGGAAAGGCCCTTTGCGTTTTCCATTACGGCGTCAAGCCCTCCCGCTGTCGAAACGCCAAAGCAGACAACAATAATTAATGCTAAAGTCATTACGATGCTTTGGATAAAGTCTGTCGCGCTTGCCGCCAAAAAACCGCCTAAAGCCGTATATCCGACGATAACGACGGCGCTGATTAACATAGCGGGAATATAGGATACTCCAAACAGGTTAGAAAACAGCTTGCCACATGCGGCAAAGCCGGAAGCTGTGTATGGAATAAAGAAAATCACGATAATCAAAGCGGAAATCCCAAGAAGCGTATGGCTTTTGTCCCGATAGCGGTTTGAAAAAAAATCTGGTATCGTGATTGCGTTCCCTGCCACGGCGGAATAACGGCGAAGGCGTTTTGCGACAATCAGCCAGTTAAAGTACGTTCCGACGGCAAGCCCAATCGCAGTCCAGCCAGGATCTGCAATGCCGGAAAGGTACGCAAGCCCCGGCAGACCCATTAAGAGCCAACTGCTCATGTCGGAAGCTTCCGCGCTCATAGCCGTCACAAGAGGCCCTAATTTCCTTCCGCCTAAATAAAAATCACTTACATCATTATTTTTTTTGGAAAACCAAACTCCAATGGCTACCATGCCGGTAATATAGGCAATAATGACGATGAATATCCCTAATGTAGTTCCACTCATAGTTTCCTCCTTTTTTATGTTTACCCGATAGTAAAGACACGTTATTATAGCATTTTTAGTGGGATTTCACAATGAAAACTTTTTTCTGGATCTATTGACAAAATAATATTATATGATGTATAGTATTAATCATAAAATAATATTATACAAAAAGGAGTGGTGAAATGGCATTTGGCGTAGGGGCAGCGTTACTGGATGCAATCGTTCTGGCAGTTGTCTCAAAAGAAACAGAAGGAACTTATGGTTACCGGATTACCCAAGACGTCCGCAGAGCCATTGAAATATCTGAGTCCACACTATATCCGGTTTTACGGCGGCTGCAAAAAAATGAATATTTAATTGTCTATGACGTAGAATGCGGCGGCAGGAACCGCAGGTATTATAAACTGACGAAAGCCGGAGCGGTGAAGCTGGAAGAATATAAGATAGAATGGACAGGGTATTCATCTAAAATATCGGAGTTATTATTGGGAGAGGAGCAGGCATGAACAGAGAAGAATTTCTTAGGCAGTTAGAAAGGCTGCTTTCTGACATTCCGGAAGGCGAACGATGGGAAGCCTTAGAATATTACCGGAATTACTTTGAAGATGCCGGGCCGGAGAAAGAAGCTTCCATTATAGAGGAATTAGGTTCTCCGGAAGAAGTTGCGGCAAGCATAAAAAAGAATTTATTTGGAGAAGATTATGAAAGATATACATTTGTGAAACAGGAAACCGGAAGCAAGACACGGTGGAATCTGTGGATTATACTTCTTTTGATCTTTACGTTTCCGGTGTGGGTAGGATTTGCCGCTGCCGCTTTTGGGATTCTTATGGCAGGGATTTGCTGTATTTTTGCGCTTGCAGTTTGCGTAGTTGCCCTAGTCGGCGCGCTTATGCTGACAGGAATTATTTTTTCCGGCGTCGGCATAGCGCAGATTCTTGGAGGGCTGCCGGCAATCGGGCTGATTTTACTTGGAATAGGATTGCTCGCCCTTGCAGTTTCCATACTGGGAATGGTTCTGGCCGTCTATGTCGTTGGAAGGACATTGCCGTGGATTATAAGGGCAATCGTGAGAATCTGTAAAAGACCATTTCAGAAAAGGGGTGCATCGATTTGAGAAGTTTTGCAAAAGTATGTTTGATTATCTGCCTTGCATTGGGATGCGTCGGAGGGATTTGCCTGTGCGCAGGAGTGGCGCTTGGCAGCGGCGCAAGGGAAGCCATGAAATATGTGGAAAACGAAGGCATTCATCTTGGAAATTGGCATATCGGAAAGTGGAGCGTATATTATGGAGATGAGGAAGACTACGGGGATATAGAAGTAGAAAAAGGAATGTTAGATAAAACGTTTCCGGCAGAGGAAGTGAATGGTCTGGATATTGACATTAAGTATGGAGAGGTATATCTTGTAACAGGGGATACGGATCAGATTAAAATCAATATCGACGCCACGAAACGGAACGCCTATACCTGTGAAAATGAAGATGGTGAAATCATTTTAAAAGATAAATCGTCTATTGGCATAAGGAAGTTAGGTTCCTTGATTCACTCTAAAATAAAGGTGACTGTTTCTATACCGGAAGGGAAAGCGTTTGATGAAGTAGAGATTAAGACGGACGCGGGCTCGGCGGAAATTTCACATTCTCTTACGGCAAATGAAATTAGCCTGAACGTAGACGCAGGGGAAATCAATGCGGCGCTTCTTACATCAGATGGTGAAATCAAAGCGGACATTGGAGCAGGCAGTCTGCAAGTGGGGCAGTTTTTGGCGGCTTCTCTCGATGTAGAATGCGGAATGGGCGAAGCTGCGCTTTCCGGGACTGTGACAGATGAAGCGGACATTTCCTGTGGAATGGGGAGTGTTGAATTAAATTTGGATCAGCCAAAATCCGCATATGATTTTGAATTGTCCTGTGGGCTTGGCAGTATATGCCTCAATGAGCAGGAATTTTCTTCCATGGGGACGAAGCAAAAAATTGGAAATAATAATGGCGCCGAAATCCGTTTAGACTGCGGATTAGGGGAACTGAATGTAACGACGAAGGAGGATTAGGCATGGATAAAAAATTATATAAATCTAGGGAAAACAGAGTGATCTGCGGCGTTTGCGGGGGAATTGGAGAATATTTTAATATCGATCCGACTGTGATAAGGCTGTTGTGCCTGCTGCTTATCTGCGGCTGGGGAAGCGGGCTGCTGTTTTATATTGTTGCGGCAGTGATTATGCCGGATAGACCCTATTAATTGGATAAACCCTATTTAAATAGGGAAATAGGACTATTTTGAGAAGATAAAAATATCATATGGAACAGTTAAACGCAGTTCTGTCATGGAAAGTGGCAGAACTGCGTTTTTTAAGCATCCCCTCGCATATTTGGTAGAAATTAGAATATGCAAATTGAAAATTTTTTACCAATACGCCGATTGAATTAGTAATAAATATTGTTTATATTTATATTATCGGGGACAGTTAAAGGAGGAGAAAATATGCCGACATATGGCATGGGGGATGCAATACGGGAAATGCGCAACCGGCTTGGATGCACACAAGAGGAATTGTCTTATGGAATTTGTACAGCAGGAACATTGTCTAGAATAGAAAATGGACGCGCAGTTGTGTCTAAGCAGGTGTTTGAAGCATTGTGCAGCAGAATGCCGGGGCTTCATCACGTATGGGTTGCCTGCGATACAAAAGTGGAAATGCTGCGTTCAAGGCTTTGTAAACAGATTCTGCATGAATTGGAGTTTCACAGGCTGCGTGAGGCAAAGGCGGCAATAGATCAATACCGGATTGTAAAGAACGATAAAAATATCTTTTGCAGGCAGTTCGAAGGGTATACGACAGCAATATATCATGCGATTGCAAAAGAAGATGAGGAATATACGCTGCCAATGCTCAAACAGGCGCTCTCGCTAACGCTACCTGATTATAAGGAACGGTTAAGCGGCGCGAAAAAATCCATTATGCTGACTTATGATGAAATTTATATCTTTATCAATATGGCGATTGCCTATGCAAAACATCAGGACGCGGATGCGGCTTTTTCTATTTTTTATTTCTTAAAACGCCACATGGAAAAACAGGGATTAGAGACAATAGAAGCAATGAAAACCGCTCCAATGATTTTTGGCAATCTGGCGTGGCTTTTAGAAAAGGCAGGACGATTCCAAGAGGCAGTCAGGCAATGTGAAAATGGCATACAAATTTGCCATATTACGGGCAAATATGCCATACTGCCGCATTTGCTTTGTATAAAAGCGCGATGCATGGCTGCCGTTGGGAATCATAGGACGGCCGTGAAATTCAGGCGGCAGGCTGAATCAATTCTCGACGTGACAGAGGAGTACAGAGGATATGGGAGCTTTGAAGAACTATACAAAGCAAGAGAACCCATATATGTAACTTTATAATGTAGTATACAAAAGATAATCCCCGATTGCCATGCGGTTTCAACGGAAAATAAATTTTCCTGAAACCGCATGTTTTTATCGTGTAGACAAAGAATAATTCATAAGATGAAATAGGCCGGTTTCGGTTATAATAAGAACAGAAATCAAAAAATGGAGGTTTTAGAATGTGTACAGCGGCAGTTTATAAAACGAAAGATTTTTATTTTGGCAGGACATTAGATAATGACGATTCTTATGGGGAAAAGATCACGGTTCTTCCCCGCAATTACTGTATTCCGTTTCGCAATTTAGACGCCATAAAGCGGCATTATGCCATAATCGGAACAGCGCATTTTGAACAGGGCGTTCCGTTGTTTTACGATGCAGTTAATGAAATGGGCGTAGGCATGGCAGGCTTAAATTTTGTAGGCAATGCGCATTATAATCAAATCGCGCCCGAGAAAGACAATATTGCTGTTTATGAGTTTATTCCATGGATTTTATCCCAGTCCGCTTCCGTTAATGAAGCAAAGGAACTGTTAAAAACAATTAATCTAACGAACCAGACGCTCCTTCCAGAGCTTCCAGTTGCGCAGCTTCACTGGATTATAGCGGACGAAACAGAAGCTATTACAGTGGAATCCGTTAAAACAGGCCTTCACATTTACGACAATGTGGCGGGCGTGCTTACCAATAACCCGCCCTTTCAAGAACAGGCGTTCCAGTTAAACAATTATATGCACATCTCCCCGAAACCGCCTGAAAATTTATTTTCAAATAAATTGAAACTTTCCACTTACTGCAGGGGGATGGGGGGAATCGGCCTTCCGGGGGATTTATCTTCCCAATCCCGTTTTATCCGGGCGGCGTTTGTGAAAATGAACTCGGTCTGCGGCGATTCCGAATTAGAGAGCGTGAGCCAATTTTTCCATATATTAGGATCTGTTGAACAGCAAAAGGGATGCTGTATTACGGAAGATGGCGCTTACGAAACGACCATTTACACTTCCTGCTATAATGCGACCCAGGGAATTTATTATTATACCACATATCAAAACCATCAAATTTCAGCGGTGCGTCTGTTCAGGGAAAACTTAGAGGGAAATGGGCCAATCAGTTATCCGGTAATCCAAAAAGAGCAAATCCGGTACCAAAATTAACGGAAGCGTGTTGCGCAGTTTGATTTTTGACGATATGGAATGGGGTTTGTGTTTTCTGAAAGAATATGCTATGATAAAAAAAATCTTATAAATGAGGTGGCGGAATGCTCAGGTTGGCGAGCCTTGCAGTATTAACCATGACATTGTTTTTAGCCGGATGCGGCGGGGCAAAAAATCCTGTGTCTGAAGTGATTTTTCAGGATGCTTACCGCTTAAAAGGCGCAGAAAACATGGAATTTCATTTTACAAAAGACAGCAGCTTATATGTCTGGCATACAGGCATTTATGAACTGGGGGAAAATGAAGATGGGAAACCCATTGTCAGGATTTGCCTGGACGATACGAAACGGGAGCTGCCGGAGGATTATAATTTTACGGAATATTTAGTAACGGAAGAAAAAGGGGCAGTGCTATTGACGTTGTCGACGGAAGAATTTGACTTAGAATCCAAACCGATGGAACTGTATCTTCTGAATGGAGAGCATGGGCTTTTGGAAAATTCCAACTTTGACGGCACATACCAAATCGGGCATGACGGGGACAGCTATCAGTATATTTTCCAAAAAGACGGAAGCATCGCTATGCAGATTACAGAACGTTATTTTGCCGATAAGACGCAGATGACGCTAATCGACCATGCAGGCAGCGCAAACTATCTGTATGAAGCCACAGATGATATGCTGGTTCTGAAAAATAAAGATGGCGAGCCTGTTTTAACGTTATTAAAAATTACGAAGGACTAAATCTAATTTTAAGAAGGGGAAACATTATGTTAGGGATTATCGGGGCTATGGATGCCGAAGTGGCAAAATTGAAAGAACTTATGACGGACGTAACGATTACGAATGCAGCATCAATGGAATTTTACGCAGGCAAATTAAATGGCGCAGATGTTGTTGTGGCGCGCGCAGGGGTTGGAAAGGTAAACGCGGCATGTTGCACGCAGGCGTTAATAGACCGGTTTCCGGTAAGCTGTGTGATTAATACGGGGATAGCGGGCTCCCTGCAGGCGAAAATTGATATTGGAGACGTTGTGCTGGCGACAGGCGCTGTGGAACACGATATGGATGTGGCGGCGCTTGGCTATGCCCCGGGGGTGATACCGGATTTGCCGGAGTCCTGTTTTATGGCAGATGAACGCTTAAGGCGGGTTGCAAGGGAAAGCTGCGAGGCAGTCAATCCGGATATCCATGTGTACGAAGGGAAAGTCGTAACGGGCGATCAGTTTATTTCCAGCAAAGAAAAGAAAGCATGGCTGGTAGAGACATTTGACGGCTGTTGTACGGAAATGGAGGGCGCGGCGATTGCGCATACCGCATATTTAAACGGCAAACCGTTTTTAATTGTACGGGCAATTTCCGACAAAGCGGACGACAGCGCGCAAATGGATTATCCGGAATTTGAAGCAAAGGCGATTGAACATTCTGTTCGGTTAATTGTAGAAATGGCAGGTAGGTTATAATGGAAAAAATAGCGAGTTTTACAGTAGATCATTTGAAATTGCTTCCGGGGGTTTATGTATCACGCAAAGACCATATCGGGGCGGAGGTTGTGACGACATTTGATATCCGCATGACGCGGCCGAATTTTGAACCGGTTATGAATACGGCGGAAGTACATACGATTGAGCATCTTGGAGCAACGTTTTTAAGGAACCACAAAGAATATAAAGATAAAATCGTGTACTTTGGCCCGATGGGATGCCGGACAGGTTTTTACCTGATTTTAGCAGGCGATTATAAATCAGAGGATATTATTTCATTATTAAAGGAGCTGTTTGTCTTTATGCGTGATTACCGCGACGAAGTGCCGGGGGCGCGCGCGAAAGATTGTGGGAATTATCTGGATATGAATCTTCCGATGGCAAATTATCTGGCGGACAGATTCTACGAGGAAGTTTTGCGCCATTTAACGAAAGAACGGCTGAATTATCAATAGATTATAAGCGGTAACGCTGGCTGATAGATTTTTGTGAAGTTACTTGTATTTGAATAAAGGAAGAAAATGTGGTGATTTTCTGATTTATTCGAATTTAGGAAGAAAATGCAGTGATTTTCTGATTTACCTTGACAGGAGATCACACCAAAACGGGAGGAATAGTATGTTAGCGGCAGGAATGACGGGGTATGGCGAGCGGTCAGTGACGAAAGAGCTTACGGCAGAGCAGAGAAAGAGCGGGACATTACAGGTGTTTGCAACGCCTGCCATGATAGAGTTAATTGAGGAAACGGCGTGGAAAAGCGTAGCGGGCGAATTAGAAAATGGATGCGTAACCGTTGGAACCAGTTTAAATGTTAAACATTTAGCGGCTACTCCGGTTGGAATGAAAGCCGTTTGCAGAACGAAACTGCTTACGGTAGACGGCAGGCGGCTTGTGTTTGAGGTAGAAGTGGAAGATGAAGTCCAGAAAATCGGAGAAGGGACGCATGAACGTTTCGTGGTTCAGGCAGAAAAATTTCAAGCTAAGGCAGATGCCAAATTAAAATAGTGAAAATGCAAAAAACGCCGCGGGCAAAAGAAAAGCCCGATGGCGTTTTTTTATGAATCACCTATGGAATTCTCTTTAATTATGAATTAATATTATTATATATTCTGTATAGGGAAAGGAATTTGAAAAAAATTATGAAAGGTAAATCAGGAATATGGGCGTTAGGATAACAGTGGCTATGTGTGATGATGAAGCGGATTGTAGGAAAGATATAGAAAGAATGTGCAAGACATTTTTTAGGGAAAAAAAGAATGAGGGCTTTTTGATAGAAAAACTGGATATTCAGGTATATTCATCTGGAAAAGATCTGATAGAATCTGATAATGAGTTCGATATTCTTTTACTGGATATTGAAATGCCGGAACAAGATGGCATTAGCGTAAAAAATTATTTTGAAAGGAAGCGGAAACAGACGAGAATTATTTTTCTAACAAGCCATAAGGAACGGATGTTAGAAGCTTTTGGAAAAAATGTGGTTAGTTTTCTTTTGAAGCCGCTCCATATGGATACTTTTAGGGAAGTTATGGATAAAACACTGCTGGATCTAAGAGGTTTAATTTTAGAAGTGGAAGAAAATGGTGAGATTTTTTTATTGCCGGTAAAACAGATTAAATATATTGAAGCTCAGGATAAATATACTTTAGCGGTATTAGAAACAGGAAACTACCTGTTTCGAAGGACTATGAAATTTTGGGAGGATATACTTCCTAGGGAGGATTTTGCGCGTATCCATAAGTCGTATCTCGTTCATTTAGAGTATTTTGAGAAAAAGGGGGAAGAAATTTTGCTCAGTGATAGTAAAATCATTAAAATTAGCAGGCTGAGGAAAAAAGAAATTATGGAGAAATATAAGGCGTTTTTACGGAGAAAGGCAAAAGGGGTATAAGTGGCGGATCAAGTTTTAAAAATTATTTATTATATTTTCTATGGGGTGGAATTGTTTTTGGTTAGAGATGGGATATTTCATAATAAGGTGAAGGAGAAAAAGAAATATTTTACAATGGCGGGAATTTATTTACCCATTATGGCTCCTGCAGTTTTACTTGTGGATAACCCTTTTTTTATCATTATGGCTTTAAATCTAATCATGTTTGTTGCGCTGTTTGAAGGAAGCGCGGCTTCACATATCCTGCATTTTGGAGGAGTGTATTTATTGACAAATATGGCAGAAACCATGATATTTGGCATATGGGTGGCATTATTGCAGCCAGCGTCCAACAATTTGGAATTGAGCTTTGCCGGATCGGGTGAAGTGAGTTTATTTTTTGCGGCAGCGATAACAGGGATTATTTTATATATTGTAACTAGGAAATCTTTTCAAAATTTTGTTTTTTATTTTAGGGCTTTAAACTGGCTGCAATATTTAGTGATTTTTATGATAGTATGGAGTGGGATTTTACTGTTGGGAATTATTACAGTATTGCAAAATTACATAGAAAATAAAAAAACAGGGGAAATGTTATTTGTTTTAACCATCTTGTTTATGACAATGGCGTTTATAGGAGTAGGGTTTTTAGTTTTCAATGTATATTATAAAGATTACTATTTAAAGCAAAATCAGATAAAAGAAGAAATTATACATATACAGCAGATGTATTTTCAAAACATATATGACAATGACAATGAAATGAGAAAATTCCGCCATGACATATCCTCCCAGTTAAATTGTCTGAAAGAGTTGTTAAAAGAAGGGAAAACAAACTATGCGATAGAGCATTTACAAGAAATTGGGAGCCATTTTTCGGAATTAGAGATGGTAAAATTTCATACAGGCAATGAGATATTAGATGTTATAATAAATCAGAAAGCGCAGGAGGCAGAAAAAAAGGGCATACGAATCGAAGTTGAGGGAAAAATAGACAGACCGGATTTTATGGACACATATGATTTATGTATGTTGTTTTCTAATATTCTGGACAATAGCATAGAAGCGTGTGAAATAATGGAAATGGAAAAGAATGTTATCAAGATATTTATTTTAATGCATCGAAATACAGTATTTTTTCAATTTATAAATCCGGCGACGCCCGCTATGTATGAAGCGTTAAAAAAGAAAAGCACATTGAAAGAGGACAGGATAAACCACGGATTTGGCATTGAAAATATTCAAAGGGCAATTAGAAAGAATAAAGGGGAAATTGAGTATTTTTATAAAGATGGGAAATTAATTTTAGAAATTTATTTTGAAGCCGAATAAGAAGTCTGCCGCAATATGCGGTAGATTTTTTTACGAAAAAATTATGCAGTTTACGACATGAAAATGGAAGTGGAATATAGAATGTGGTATTTTAAGAATAAGAGATGAATATAAAAATTATTTGTTTTATAATTAAACAGTTTTTTAATAAAAAACAGATGGATCGAGTTCTTGTTAAAAACGAGGATCATTACCATAAAATCTTACTAAGAAGGAGGTATAAAGACATATAAAAGAAATTTAAAAAACCAGTTTTTAAGAAAGAAAACATGGGAGTTGTAAAAAAATCATCTCTTACATATAAAGTGTAATGGCGATGTATATCCATGCCCAAATTTTCCTATAGTTATAGGAAATGTAAAAAAAGAAAAATTCAAAGATATTTGGGAAGAATCAATGCTTTTAAACGAATTAAGAGAAATGTCAGAGAAAAGCTTTGATTGTGGTTCATGTGACGATAAAAATAAATGTTATCATATATGTTTGGGCGCTGTCTATGTATGGAATAAATATGAAAGTTATAAAAAAAGTAATGTTTCATATTGTCAATACAAGAAAGATTTTTATTCCATAGTCGATAAGATTAAAAAAGAAGGCGATAATTGAATGTTATATTTTAAAGAATTACAGGATCTAGAATTTGTAGACAAGTGGTCTCAGAAGTTAAGGTTACAAGATAAAATTGAAATAGGCGCTATTTATCAAGATGAGAATTACATTAAAGATGTTATTAAAAACGCATTTGAGAAATCCCATGTGAAGTATCTTTTATATAATGATAGTGAGATTATGTCAATTTATGGAATAAAAAACATAAATGAAAGAATAGGAATGCCATGGTTTTTATCAGTGGATATACCAAAATCAGTAACAAATGATTTTTTTAAAATCACAAGAGAAATTATAGATGCGTTTAAAAAAGATTATGATGTTTTATATAATTTCACTTATTATAATAATCTAACTTCGCATAAATGGTTGGAATTTTTAGGATTTAAAATTATCCATGAAGATGTAATAGAAAAACATGATGGTAGAAAGCTTGTTAAATTTGAATGGAGAAAAGAATGGGGAAATTATTAGAAGTAAAAAATCTGACTAAAAAATATTGTGAAGGCGCCACAGAAAGCAAAGTAGTGAATGCCGTCAATCTGACTGTGAATGAAAAAGAGTTTGTGATGATAATGGGAGCGTCCGGTTCAGGAAAAACAAGTCTCCTTCATTTAATTGCCGGCATAGATAATTTTGATGCAGGCAATATATATTACAAAAATGAAGATTTGGGGAAGATGAAAGAAAAAGAAAAAGCATTATTTCGGAGAAGTGACATAGGGATTGTGTTTCAACAAAAATGCTTAATTCCGGATCTTACGGTATATGAAAATATTATGTTTCCTATGATGCTGAACAAAAGAAAGAACGGCAAAAATGCGGAAAAAGTCAGAAAAGAGGTCATTTTAAAACTGTGCAGACAATTTGGTTTGGAAAACCATGTTACGAAATATCCATTTCAGCTTTCGGGCGGACAACAGCAAAGGACAGCCATCTTACGCGCAATTATCAACAAACCTCCGCTTTTGCTGTGCGATGAACCGACCGGAAGTTTAAACTCCGCGCATACGGATATTGTAATGAAATTACTGCATGTCTTAAATAAACAAGGACAGACAATCATTCTTGTCACACATGATATAAAAGTAGCTGTTAAGGGGACGCGGGTAGTGTATATCAAAGATGGCAGTATAATCGGTGAGTTCAAGTTTCCAGAATCAAATCAGGATAATCTTTCTCAATCAGAAATAGAACGTATCCGGGAAGATGAGCTTATTAAATTTTTGAAAAAAAGAGGATGGTAGTCCGGTGATTGGAGGAGTATTATGAAGGCAAGCTTGATTTACGGTGTGGCAAAGCTTAAAAAGAAAAAAATACCAAATCTATTTCTTGGGATATGTATCGCAATTATGGCTGCATTGTTGGTATATGCCATTGTATTTATAAAAGAATTAAATGCAGTGTTTGATCGATCTTACAAAAGCATGGAAGGCGCGCATCTTTGCTGTCTGTGGAGTAATGAAATGTTTTCACCGGATTATATCAGAAATTATTTAGAGCAATCACAGGAGAAATTTGAGTATCAGATTACGGAACATACAAAGACGATCGATTATATAGAAAAAAATGGGATGAAGTTAAGCAATGGTATTTTATTAGAGCTGCCGGAAAGCATTGGAAAAGATATGCTGTCACCTAAATTACAGGATTCTCTAAAACCAGTTATGCCAAAAACGGGGGAGATATGGGTCACGTCAAAACTTGCGAACATTCTGAAGTTGAAAGAAGGAGATAAAATTTCTTTGCAATTAGCAGATCAAGCCGTTCAAGTAACGGCTGCAAAAATTGTGACAGATCCCGTTTTTGGAAGCAGTGGCACAAATATATATAGAATGTGGTGTGGCTACGGCGGGCTTTCATATTTTCCGCGTTCAGATAATAATGCAGTCAGCTATCTGGAAATTAAGTTTGAGGATTACAGTTATTTGACAGAACAGAAATTTATACATGATACGGAAGAATTTTTTAAGATGCCTTTGGGGAATGCCCTTTATACATATGATAAAATTAAAAGTGGGTATACTTCAATTTATCAAATGGTAGGAGCGGCGTTTTGTTTTGTCAGCATGGTTTTGGCGCTAACTGTAGTTGCATTAACGTTATTTTTATTAAAAAGCGATATGGATGAAGATGCCCGTAATATTGGAATTTTAAAATCACTCGGAATGAAAGGGATAGAAATAATAAATAGTTATCTTTTTTGTTATGGTTTGGTAGGTTTTGCCGGAGCGGTTTTTGGATGCGTGATCGGCGGCTGGCTTTGTAAAAAAGCAATTACAGGGATTCTTAGCGATTTAGGAATAAAAACTGTATCATTTGCAGGAATCACACTCTATCAGTTATTTGTATGTTTCATTGTGTTATCAGCAATGCTTTTGGTTTGCTGGCTTTCCGTTTTGAAAATCTGGAAGTTACATGCATCTTATGCAATCAGGAAAGGTGTATGGCAGACTTCTAAATTCAGAAGGAAAGAAGGAAGAAATTATTATTCCGGCAGGCTGTCTTTTACGTTTTTTTATGCGCTTAGAGGGATAAAAAATAAAAAACTGAGGTATGGGTATATAGCGGCAGTCTCTTTGATTTTTAGCAGTCTGACGGTTTTATGCGTAGGCTGTCTAAATGCAGTCAGCGCGATTGATCAGGAGCCTGAAGTATGGGGATTTATAAAATCTGATATTTATGTCACTTCCGTGGAAGATATTCCGGTAAGCGGGGTGATACATGATTTGGAAAGAGAACCGGAAGTTGACTATACATATGGGGTAAACAAGGTATATGTCACCTACAAGCCTTCTGGGCAGGATGCATATAAAAGCATTATGACAGAGCTTTATGAGATCCCTTGGAATGAAAAGATAAAAGACAGATCGCTCTATGGAACGCGCCCTGTCCAGAATAATGAAATTGGGGCAGGGCTTGGGCTTGCAACGGAGTATGGATTTAAAGTGGGAGATACTATTGAATTGTTTGTAAATGGAAAAAAGGGAAATTATGAAATTACAGAGATATTTCAGACGCTTTCAAATTACGGAAATGTTTTTCGAATGGTTACAGATGATTTGGATCGTTTTGTAGAGCCAAATGACAGTTTTGGGGATTATATGTTAGTGTTGCGGAAAGGGATTGATAAATGGGAATATGCAGAAGAACTTACTGAAAGGTATGATGGAAAGTTTGCATTTATTGCTTCAAAAACAAATGGAGAAAATTTCACAGGGGTTTTAACGCCCGCAGCCGGAATGATTTTCACTGTGTTAATGGCCGTGATTATTTTAATCACAATGAATCTGACTTATTTACTTGTGAAAAGGGAGCAGAGCCAAATTGGACTATTAAAAGCGATAGGATTGACGTCATGGCAGACGTTAAAGATCTATTTGTATAGAAATTGTCTGGCTTCAGCAATGGGCTGTATTATTGGAACCTTGACAGGAACGTTTTTCCTTCCATATATATTGTCGCCATATGCTAAACTGGCAGGTCTGACAAAATTTCCGTTTTCATTTTCTCCAACAGGCGCAGCCTTAAGCCTTTTATTAGCGCCTGCTTGTATGATCCTTGGCACAGACGCAATTATGAAAACTATACGGGTGGCGTCCGTGAAAGAATTGGTAAATGAATAAAATAAACATCGGAGAGCCTGTAACCGAAAACACGTTACAGGCTCCTTTTGTTAAGCTATTCGGCTGAAGCTGTTTCAAGCCGGAATAAATCCTCTATGCCGCAGTTTAAGTAGGAACAGAGTTTTTCCACTACGTCAAAACTAATCCTCGTTGTCCGGTTATGGCTGATGTTCCGGAGGGTTGCGGTGGAGATTCCCGTCTCTTTTGCAAGCTGGTTCTGTGAGATATTTTGTTTTTCTAAAAGTTCGCGTAACATAATTTTCATAGTAATTTTCAACCTCATTTCTATTATCTTATTAATATCTGAGAAAACCTCTTTATTTTCCAAAATGGCGTGGTATAATAATATGGTTATATGGTATTTTGTTAGCGCTAGGAGGAATCATGCCGTTATGTTTAAAGTTAGGAAACCTGTCCATACAGGATTAAATATTATCATTGTAGGCTGTGGAAAAGTGGGAGCCACCCTGATTGAACAGCTTCGCAAAGAAGGCCATGACATCACAATCATCGACCAGAATGCCAAAAAAGTCAATGAAATAGCAAACTATTACGATATTATGGGCTTGGCGGGAAATGGCGCAAGCTACAATGTCCAGATGGAAGCCGGCATTGCAGAGGCGGATTTAATCATTGCCGTTACAAATTCCGATGAATTAAACCTGCTTTGCTGCACGGTAGCCAAGCAAGTCGGCAACTGCGCCGCCATTGCGCGCGTCCGCACGCCGGATTACAGCAGTGAGGCGAGTTATCTGCGTGAAACGCTTGGCCTTGCCATGATTATAAACCCGGAGTTAGAAGCTTCAAAAGAGGCGGCCCGCATTCTTTATCTTCCGACCGCTCTGGAAGTCAATTCGTTTGCCCATGGGAATGCTGAAATGGTAAAATTTAAAATTCCAAAAGGAAATGTCTTAAGCGGCATGAGCATCGCGTACCTTGGAAAAAATATTGCATCTGACATTCTGATCTGCGCCGTTGAGCGGAATAAGGAAGTTTATATCCCTTCCGGAAATTTTCAAATGGAAGCGGGGGATGTGATTTCCTTTGTCGCGACAAGGAAATGTGGGAAACATTTCTTGGAGGACATTGGCTTTAAGACACATCAAGTGAAAAATACAATGATTATCGGCGGTGGGAAAGCATCTTACTATCTGGCGAAGCAGTTAATCCATATGGGGATTTCCGTAAAAATTATTGAGCAGGATAAACGGCGCTGTGAGGAATTAAGCGTCCTGCTTCCAAAAGCCGTGATTATTAACGGAGATGGCACAGATCCGGATCTTCTTTCGGAAGAAGGCGTAGAATATGTGGAATCCTTTATTGCCTTAACGGGCATTGATGAAGAAAACATTCTTTTAACGCTTCATGCAAGGCAGGTTTCCAAAGCTAAAATTATAACGAAGATTAACCGTCTTGCCTTTAAAGACGTGATAAGCGGGCTGGATTTAGGGAGCGTGATTTATCCGCGTTACATAACCTCAGAAGCTATTATCGCCTACGTCCGCGCCAAAAAAAATTCCATGAACAGTAATATTGAGACGCTTTACCATCTATTCGACCATCGTGTGGAAGCCATTGAATTTAAAGTTTATGAGGCTTCGAAAGTGACTGATATTCCTCTGATGTCGCTTCCGCTCAAAAAGAACCTTTTGATTTCCTGCATTAACCGGAACGGCTCTATTATTATTCCCAGCGGTCAGGATTCTATTCAGGTGGGGGACAGTGTAATGATTGTAACGACGCATACCGGTTTTCAGGACATACTTGATATTTTGGCTTAATGGGAGGAGAACATGAATACAGCGATTATCCGGTTTATCTTAGGCCATGTACTAAAAATTGAAGGCCTGTTTTTGTTTTTGCCCGCGATAGTTTCAGGGATTTATCAGGAACATGAAGGATTTTATTTTGTGGGCGTTGCCAGTGTCAGCCTGTTGCTTGGTTTTATTATGACAAAAAAAACGCCGAAAAGCCAAGTGTTTTATTTAAAAGAAGGCTGCATTGCTACTTCTTTAAGCTGGATTTTATTAAGTTTTTTTGGCTGCCTGCCGTTTTATTTAAGTGGGGAAATCCCTTCCTTTACGGATGCGATGTTTGAAACGATTTCCGGTTTTACAACAACAGGCGCTACGATATTAAGCGATGTGGAAGGTCTTTCCTATTGCGCGCTGTTTTGGAGGAGCTTTACGCACTGGATCGGCGGCATGGGGGTTTTAGTGTTTTTGCTTGCCGTTATCCCGTTAAGCGGCGGTTCCCATATCAATCTGATGCGCGCGGAAAGCCCCGGCCCGTCAGTTGGAAAATTGGTGCCGAAAATCCGTTATACCGCCCAAATCCTCTATTTGATTTATTTTGTGATGACAGTTTTGGAATGTATCCTATTGCTGATTGGCGGAATGCCGCTTTTTGACGCCTTAACGACCAGTTTCGGAACGGCAGGCACGGGAGGATTTGGCATAAAAAATGACAGTTTTGTAAGTTATTCCCCATATTTGCAGTGGGTTGTTACAATTTTCATGATGTTATTCGGGATTAACTTCAATGCTTACTATTTGATTTTATTTGGCACAATTAAAAAAGCGCTCTCCATTGAAGAAGTGCGGGTTTATATCGGGATCATCATTGCGGCGGTTGGCGTTATTTTTTTCAATGTTTTAGGGACTTGTGGGAGCATTTTTGAAACACTGACCCATTCTTCGTTTCAGGTTATTTCGATTATGACTACGACCGGATTTTCTTCAGTGGACTTCAACCTCTGGCCGCAAGCCAGCAAGACAATACTGGTTCTTTTAATGTTTATCGGCGCTTGCGCTGGAAGCACCGGCGGCGGGATAAAAGTTTCCCGTCTTATCATTTTGTTTAAGACACTGTTTAAAGAGCTAAATTCTTATATCCACCCTAAAATCGTTAAAAAAATAAAGATGGACGGAAAGCCTGTGGAACATGATATTATGCGTTCCACGAATGTATACTTTATTACCTTTATGATTATTTTCACAATATCCGTTTTGGCAGTTTCTTTTGAAGACAAGGATTTAGTGACGAATTTTACGGCTGTCATTGCCACCCTAAACAACATCGGCCCCGGATTGGAACTCGCAGGGCCGACGCAGAATTTCGGGCATTTCAGCATATTTTCTAAATATGTGCTGATGTTTGATATGCTGGCTGGGCGGCTTGAGCTGTTTCCGCTTTTAATTTTATTCCACCCGTCGGCATGGAAAGATTTCTTTACGAAACGTGTGTCTCCAAAGTAATGGAATCAATTTTTTTCAGTTCTTCATCTGAAAATTCTGTGCATCCAGCAATTTTTACATTGTCTAAAAGCTGTTTTGGCTTTGAAGCGCCAGCGAGGACGGAAGTGACTTCCCCATCTCGGAGAATCCATGAAAGCGCCATCTGCGCAAGCGTCTGTCCCCGCTGTGCGGCAAGTTCATTTAGCGCCCGTATCTGATGTAATTTTTCTTTAGTAAGGGCGCTTTCTTTTAAAAATCTCCCATCTTTTTTCATGCGGCTTTCTTCCGGTATCCCATGCAGATACTTGTCTGTTAAAAGCCCTTGGGCTAACGGGCAAAATGCGATGATGCCGCATCCATTTTCAGCGGCAAACTGTTTTAGGCCGTTTTCTTCTATACTCCGTTCAAACAGGGAATAACGGCTTTGATGGATAATAAAAGGCGTTTTCAGTTCCCGAAAGATTTCCATGGCGGCGGCTGTCTGTTCTTTATTGTATTTGGAAAGCCCGACATAAAGCGCCTTTCCGCTTTTGACAATGCCGTCCAGCGCCAGTAACGTTTCTTCTAAAGGCGTATTTGGATCTGGCCTGTGATGATAAAAAATATCGACATATTCCAGCCCCATACGTTTTAAGCTTTGGTTTAAGCTTGCGACCAGATATTTTTTGGAACCCCAGTCCCCGTAAGGACCCGGCCACATTTCATGTCCCGCTTTTGTAGAAATAAGAAGCTCGTCCCGATAGCGGCGAAGCCCCCAGTCTAAAATCCGCCCGAAATTTTCCTCTGCCGCTCCATTTATGGGGCCGTAGTTATTGGCAAGGTCAAAGTGCGTAATTCCGGAATCAAATGCAGTGACGCAAAGATCTTTCATACTGTCGAAATCAGCGTTAGAGCCAAAATTATGCCATAGCCCCATAGACACTGCGGGAAGTTTTAATCCACTTTTTCCACACCGTCGGTACTGCATTTGTGAATATCTGTTTTCATTTGCCTGATACATGTTAATTTCCTCCTTCTCATCGTTTAAGATTTCATATTTTATTTAGAATATTAAAGAAAATTTCCAAATTTATTCAAACTAAGAACACATTTACCAAGTATACTGTATTTATAAACAAAAGGAGTTGTAAAGTCCTGCGGGGTTTGGTCGGCTCCAACAAAAAGCAATCCCGAAAGGGTTTTCATAAATTTGTATTTCATACTTTTCTCCTTTTCCCTGTAGCAGATAGACGTGTTACAGGGATTTTTCCTGTGTGTGTTCCACGTTTTTTATCCTGCCCGTTATTCTTCTAAAATAACTGTTAGGAATTTTTCACCATATTTTTCACATTTATTTTCTCCTACTCCATTAACTTCTAAAAATTCTTTTTTGTTTTTCGGTTTTTTTGCCGACATATCTTTTAAAGATTTATCGCTAAACACGATATATGGCGGCACATGCTCCGCTTTTGCGATTTCCATACGAAGTTTCCGGAGTTTTTCGAACAGCGGATAATCCGTTTCAAGAAGCGTAATTCCGTCTTTCTTCTGTTTTTTATCCTGCCCCAAGGAGCTTTTTTTATGTTCCTTCTCTTTTGCGGCTTTCATTCGTATGGGGGTGTTTTCAAATGCTTCTTTGGATTTTTCCGTTAGTTTTACGACGGGGTATTGGTCGTCAGTGACTAGGATATAGCCTTCTAACTGTAAAAACTGCATTACTTGCCGGATGCGGAAAACGGGCGTATCGGATAGCTTGCCAAAACAGGGGTTTTCGGACATTCGGTTTTGTTTGAGCTTCATGGATTGGCTGCCGCGCAATGTGTCTGTGATAACAGTCATGCCAAACCGCTGGCCGCTGGATTTCACACAGGCGAGAATTGCCTGCGTAATTGCCGTTACGTCAATATCGACAAATTCTGTCAGGCAGTTGGAGCACTTTCCGCAATAATTGCTGGTATATTCCCCAAAGTAGCGTAGTACGAAATCTCTGAGGCATTCGTTTGTCGTGCAGTAAAATGTCATTTGTTTTAGGCGTTCGCGATCCCGCTCTTTTACAAACTGCATATCTTCTGCGGTCAGAGCTTCATTTTCCACTTCCTGATCAATTAGAAATTGGTTGAGCGCCACATCTTGCGGGGCGTAAAGTAAGATGCAGTTCGCTTCTTCCCCGTCCCGTCCCGCCCTTCCGGCTTCCTGATAGTAGCTTTCAATGTTTTTGGGCATATTGTAATGAATCACGAACCGGACATTTGATTTGTCGATTCCCATGCCGAACGCATTTGTCGCTACCATGACAGGGGCTGCGTCGTACAGGAAGTCGTCTTGGTTTTTTTGCCGTTCCAGATCGGATAAGCCGGCATGGTACCGAGTCGCGGGGATGCCGCGGTTTTGCAGTTTTCGGCAGACTTCTTCCACGGTTTTTCTAGTGGAACAGTAGATAATTCCGCTTTCGGTAGGGTGTTCGGTCAGATACTCCATGACTTCGGCGAATTTATCTTTGTTTGCATTGACTTTGTAAAAGAGGTTTTTCCGGTCAAATCCGGTCGTAATCATTTCCGGCTGCTTTAAATCAAGGGCGGCCAAGATGTCTTCTTTCACCTCGTTAGTCGCAGTTGCGGTAAATGCGCTGACAACGGGGCGGCGGGGCAGCAGGCTGATAAATTCAGTTATTTTTAGATAACTGGGGCGGAAATCCTGTCCCCATTGGGAAACGCAGTGCGCTTCGTCTACAGTTACCATAGATATATCTGCTTGTAACGCAAATTCTGTAAATTCTTCTAAAAGCAAACGTTCCGGCGCGACGTAGATAATTTTGTATCTCCCGCTTTTGGCAAGTTCCAGCGCTTTTTTGTACTGGGCATGGCTTAGGGAGCTGTTAAAAAATGCGGCGTGGACTCCGGCTTGGTTTAAGGTTCCGACCTGATCTTTCATCAGGGAAATCAGCGGGGAAACGACAATCGTGATTCCTTCCATAATTAGTGCGGGAATCTGGTAGCAGAGAGATTTTCCGGCGCCTGTCGGCATAATGCCAAAGGCGTCGCGTCCGGCAATCAGCGCATCGATAATGCCTTCTTGCCCTTCCCGAAAGGAATCGTATCCAAAGTATTTTTTTAAAATTTGATGTTTATCCAACATAATCCTCCAACGTGTGAATATTTCATGTAAAAAAAACAGATACTGTTAGCGAATCCAAAAAATATGGTTTTATAAAAGGAGATTGCTATGATTTTATCAGAAAAAGAGAACACGATTTTAAAAGATTTGCAAACACAGGAAAAAGTCTGCATGGAACACTATAATTTGTGCGCAAGCGCTGCGAAAGACGGCTGTCTGAAAGACTTATTTACACAGATTGCCAAAGATGAACAGGATCATTATCACTTTTTGGGACAGTTGATTGACGGGGATATGCCTTCCTACAAATCTGCGGATTCAGCGGCTTCCAAAGCAAGCAGTTACCAGCCTAAAGCGGCTTATGGCGCAGGCGCAGACCAGAAGGATAAACAACATGACGCCCTTCTTTGCTCTGACAGCATCGGGAATGAAAAAATGGTGTCTTCTGACTACAACACGAATGTATTTCAGTTTGGCAACAGCGAAGTGCGTAAGCTTTTAAACCATATCCAGACGGAAGAACAGGAACATGCTGAAATGATCTATAAGTACAAACAGGCAAACTCTATGGCATAATGTTCCAAGGCATAAGCAGAACCATCTTCCAATAGAGACTGCCGTAAGCTTTTAAGAGCGTGGGTAAGTCTGCATGGAAGATGGTCTGTTTTGTCGGCTCTTTCTTATTATAGTACAGGATTCCTTCTGCGTAAAGAGGTATTTTAAAGAATTGGCGCTCCTTCTTCTAATACTTCCCGCTGGACATAGAGCGTTCCGTCTTTTTTTGTCCCCATAAACCATTTCACTAAATTCATCTTCATATGTTCTATCTCGATTGCCGTAATGCCCCATGGGTGCACACAGCTTCCCGTATTGACATATAATGCCCCGTTTACGAGATGTGGACGGTGGGAATGTCCGGCAAACAGATAGATATTTTTTTTCTCTGCCGCTTCGACCATTGCCAGTTCATACTTTTGGACTTTTTTATAGTTGCGGGCCGCGCTTGTCGGGTCATTTACGCCAAATTGCTCTAACGGTTTCCAGAGATAACGCACAAGAAAACGGGAAAGTCTCCAGCAGACGGAATTAAAAAAATCTGCCTGATGGCCGTGTATCATGCAAATATCCCTTCCGCCTTCTTGGTTTTTCAAAATAATGCTCTCCGGCAATTCTTTTTTCAGCTCCATATCATGATTCCCAAACAGTTTGCAGAACCTGCCACGCTGGCGGAAACATTCGAATTTCCGGTAGACGTTGTTGTGGCACTCCTGAATTTGTCCGAAACAGCGGTTTTCCCAGAGTTCTTCTCCGTCTCCAAGTTCCAGATAGAAAAATCCTTCTGAATAATAATGCTCTAATGCGGCAAAGTATAAGTGCTGGTTCCGCAGGAAATTATCCGACATATTTCCGGTTCCCCTATGGCAGTCTGAAAAGGCGACATAGCGGCTGCATTTGCAAAGCGGCAGGACAATGCCGTTTTTAATGGCTTTGTCAATTCGTTTTTCTGAACTCATTTCTTCACCCGCGCTTTTCTTCCAAAAGAGTGAAGCCGTAACATACGCCGGAAACACCATGGAAGCTGTTCATATAAAAACAGCATTCTGTCCACAGTTGTACAAAATGGCCGTGTGGCAAAGCGGTATAGCCAACAGTAAAATTGATTACATTTCTGAACGAGTTTCCGATGTATTATTGCGCATTTTGAAAGCTTTTGGCCTGTAGGGGCGTCAAATACGACCGTCACGCGCCTGCCGCGCGTTTTGTATTGGCAGGGCAGGAATCCGGCTTCCTGCAATCCTTCTCCAAATGCCTGAGCCGCTTCACAGTCGGAAAATGTAATTGATACATAGAGGACAAGTTCTTTTGGCTGGCTGAATGTCCCCATACAAAATGCCGCAAGCCACCAGTGGAATTTTTTCAGGCAGAAAAATTTTTCTCCCCGCCGCTCTAGGCGCATTCCGATTTGTGGCATTTCCTCGTCGGAAACGGCATTATAGTGTACCTTTCTCCTTTGTTTTTTGGGAATCAGGCGGTTTGTATGGTAAACGCCGACTTCTGCGCCTGTGTTAATCCCGTATTGCCCTTTCCAAAATTCAATCAGCCATGTTTTGCCACGGTAATCAAAGTAGACGGGACAAAGATCCATCACCATATTAAAATTTACGGCAAGATTGTCAAATAGCGCTTCGTAGCCTTCTTTCCGTTGCCATGCGTCAATCTGGCTGACAAAAATATCCTGATCCGGCTCATAGAGAAACCCATATGGCTCGATCAGTTCATTTAGAAGAAGCGTTTTGATGTTTTGTGGCATTTGCCGCACTTTTCTTTTGCAACGTTCCCGCCGCCGGATCAGGCATATTGCCAACAGGCAGCAAAAACAGCAGAGTATCCATATAAAATAGATCATTTTTACGCCTTTCTTTTTTTCTAGCATATGCGAAAAAAAAGGAACGGCGCTAGAAAACGGCATAAAAAATGACAGTTTACAGATCGCTCTGAAAACTGTCATTTTGGGTAAGGCAGATGATTAAGATGAATAACCGCATTTGCCCATACATGATTTAGGCAAGTAAAGCGGATTATTAAAGAAAGATATATTTACAAATAAATAATAACGCCAGGACATACATCAACGGCGTGATTTTTTTGGATTTTCCGCATACAACGTGAATAATCACATAAGAGATTACGCCAATTGCAATTCCTTCTGAAATGCTGTAAACAAGCGGCATAGCTGCCATACACAGATATGCGGGAACTGCTTCCGCCACGTCGTCAAAGTTTACCTGTAAAATAGAGGAAACCATTAGGAAACCAACAAAAATCAAGGCCGGAGCCGTTGCAAAGCCCGGAATTGCCGTAAAAATCGGAGCAAAGAAGATGGCCAGAAGGAACAAAAATCCGGTTACAATGGATGCAAGCCCTGTCCGCGCGCCTTCGCCCACGCCTGCGGAGCTTTCAACGAAAGTCGTTGTCGTTGACGTGCCAAACACTGCGCCGACTGACGTTGCTATCGCGTCGGCAAGGAGGGCGGGTTTGATTCTTGGAAGCTTTTCATTTTTATCAAGCATGCCTGCTTTTGAGGAAACGCCGATTAAAGTGCCAATCGTGTCAAACATATCGACAAATAAGAAGGAAAGCAACACTACGATAAAGTTAAAAATCCCGACATTGGAAAAATCAGCCGAAAAGCACTGCCCAAAGGTTTTTCCTATTGCAGAAAAATCCGTCATGCCCATAGTTGGGATTAGGGAGTAGAAACCGTTTTCCACATCGATGGAGTAAACCCCGATGACTTCCATTAAAATTCCCAAAATCCATGTAACGACAATTCCAATTAAGATAGAACCTTTTACGCCTTTTATATACAATACCGTCGTCACCATCAGCCCGATTAACGCTAACACTGCGCAAATGCCCTGCGTATTCCAGTTGCCTGCGAAGTCTACATATGACACAAGAGTGGAATCGTTTGCAACGACAATATGCGCGCCCTGAAGCCCGATAAATGCGATAAACAAGCCGATGCCCGCGCTTACGCCTTTTTTTAGGGTAGAGGGAATTGCATCAAAAATGGCTTCTCTGACATTGGTAAGCGACAGTACAATGAAAATCAAGCCTTCCACGAAAACTGCCATTAACGCTACCTGCCATGAATACCCCATTGCGCCGCAGACGGTAAAAGAAAAATATGCGTTTAAGCCCATTCCGGGAGCCAGCGCAAACGGATAATTGGCAAGAAGCGCCATAGCAATCGTACCGACAAAGGAAGCCAGACAGGTCGCAATCAATACGGCGGTTGCATCCATATTCGAGCCAAATTCATTGCCCAAAAGACTTGGGTTGACTGCCAGAATATACGCCATCGTCATAAACGTTGTGATGCCTGCGACGACCTCTGTTTTGACGGTTGTGTGGTTTTCATTGATTTTAAATAATTTCTCTAACATAGTTTACTCTCCTGATTCTTTATTTGCCGTCGTATGTAATTACAGAGGAAACATCGTATTTTGTAAGTTTCTCTCTGCCTTTTAATCCGGCAAGCTCCATTAAAAAGACAATTTTTGCCACTTTTCCGCCCAGTTCTTCAATTAACTGCGCGCAGGCTTCAATCGTGCCTCCGGTAGCGATTAAATCATCGATCAGAACGACTTTCTGTCCTGTCTGAATGGAATCTCTGTGCATTTCAATTTCTGCGCTTCCGTATTCTAAATCATATTTGGCGGAAACTGTTTCACAAGGAAGTTTTCCCTTTTTGCGGATTGGGACAAATGGTTTGCCGAGTGTGTAGGCAATCGGCACGCCGAATATAAACCCTCTCGACTCTGTCCCAGCGACAACGTCAAAATCCACATCTTTTAATAAATCAATCATGGAATCAATGGCAAGTTTTAAGCCTTGCGCATCTTGCAGAACTGTCGTCACATCGCGGAAAATAATCCCTTTTTCCGGAAAATCCGGTATATTGCGCACATATTCTTCTATTTTTTTCATTGTCTGCGCCTCCTTTCATAAGATTAACTTTCATAGGATTAATAGGAAATAATTTCATATCCGTCTTCTGTTACAAGCACTTGGACTTCCCATTGGGCGGAAGGTTTGCCGTCTTCGGTATAGGCTGTCCAGCCGTTTGCTTCGTCAATAAAAATCTCGACTTTTCCCATATTTACCATAGGCTCTATCGTAAACACCATTCCGGGAACCATCAGCATTTCCGTCCCCCGCAGGCTGTTGTAGCTGACCCATGGATCTTCGTGGAACTCAAGCCCAATGCCGTGTCCGCCAATTTCCCGCACGATTGTATATCCGTTTGAGAATGCGTGGTCATGCACCGCCTGTCCCATATCCCCTAAGAAATTCCATGGTTTGACTTCTTTTAATCCAGCGTCGACGCATTCTTTGGCAACCCGCACCAGACGTTCTTTTTCCGGACTGACCTTTCCAATGCAAAACATTCTGGAAGAATCCGAGTAGTATCCGTTCAGACGCGTGGAAATGTCGACGTTGATAATGTCCCCTTCTTTTAGAATGGCTTTTTCAGAGGGAATCCCATGGCAAACCTGATTATTAATGGAAGTGCAGGAATGTTTTGGAAAGCCCTGATAACCCAGAGGAGCCGGAAATCCTCCCATACGCGTTGTTTTTTCCAGCACAATCCGGTCAATGTCTTCTGTGCTCATTCCTTCTTTGATCTGTTCGCCGATATAATCAAGCACAGCAATGTTAATCTTGGCGCTTTCTTTGATTCCGGCAATTTGGTCCGGCGTTTTTATCATATCGTGATCCGGCACGATATGGCCGGCGTCTTTAAACCGTATAATTTTTTCGTCAAATGCCTGATGGCAGGATTTGTATTTTTTCCCGCTGTTGCACCAGCACTTATCATTTCTCCCTAATTTGACTGCCATAATGTTCCTCTCAGTTTTAATGTATTGTAATATTTCCAAAATTCAGGCGTTCCCAGAGTTTTTCGTGAATGGAAACGTCATGCTCTCCTAGAAGTTCCTGATAATTTGCTCCATTTACATTATATTCCACGTTGTCAACCCCCTTTAAGGCGGCAAGCATCTGCTGGTATTTTTGCGCAAGGGCTATACGGGAAAATGCCTGAGTGACTTCCTGTTCAGACACTCCCAGCCGTTCTTGGCCATTTTCTTCTAAATCGTTCCAAAAATCCTGCTTTTGGTTTTCCAAAAAGACCGTTTCTTCTTTTGTAAGCTGTATGCCTTCTTTTGCCGCTGATTGAGAGAAAATAATGTCATGCACCGCCTGATCCATGGCGGCGTCTCTCGCTTCAATCCGGATAAAAGATCCATTTGTATGTAAATTCCAATACGCATTGGAATTTTCCAAATCGTAAGCGTTTGCCTGCTCCTCTACCGTCCGTTCCTGCTTGGCAAGATAAACGGCTAAGTCCCGAAACGGGTAGTCCGCGCCGTCTATCGTCACTGCGGTTTCATCTAAATGTTCTAAATAAGAAATTTTCCCCAGTCTTTTCGCGCGAAACCATAAAGATATGCAAAGCGCCACAAATAATGCGGCCACGATTGCCAAAAACAGCAGGTTTTGCTTTTTTTGTGACATTTACAGCACTCTCCTTACTGCAACAATCGTCCGGTATGTAGCTGAACTCGTCGTAATGCCGACTGCCGAGCTTTGCGCGTGGACAATCATGCCGCCGCCCATATAAATTCCGACATGGCCGGAATAGCAGATTAAATCGCCCGGCTTGGCGTTGGCATAGCTGACAGACTTCCCACAGCCTTGGAGCGCAGCCGAGCTATGCGGCAGGCTGATTCCAAAATGCGCGAATACGCTCATTACAAAACCGGAACAGTCTGCGCCGTTTGTTAAGCTTGTCCCACCCCAGACATACGGGTTGCCGACAAATTGGCAGGCATAAGACACGACAGAGCTTCCGCTGATATTTGTAGAATACGAAGGGTTTGTCCCGCCGCCGCTGTTCGTTCCGCTGTTGTCCGTTCCGCCGCTGTTTGCAGTTCCGCCATTGTCTGTAGTTCCCGTATTGGAAGAAGATGAACCTGACTGGCTTCCGTTTTGACTGCCGCTGCTGTTGGAATTTTTGTTTGCTTTTGCTGCCGCGGCAGCCGCCTTTGCGGCGGCTTCGGCAGCTTTTTCAGCTTCCCGCTGTTTTCGTTCTTCTTCTTTGATAATCTGGTTTTGCGCCGCAATCGTCTGTTTAAATTCATCTGCCGCCGCCTGAGCCGTGGCAAGCTGGTTGTCATAACTTCCCATCTGTGAGCGTTTCTGCGCTAATATGGTTTCTAAGGAAGCCTGCTGTTGTCCATATTCTTCCTGCATGGCCTCAAGCTCTGCTTTTTCCGTTTCTACGCTGACTTTTAAATCCGCCACTTGCTGTACCGTAATTTGGTACTGTGTCAAAAGATTCCTGTCATATTCATAAACGTCGGAAACGTATTCCACCCGATTCAAAAAATCCGTCATATCCGCTGAACCGAGCAGTGATTCAATCATTGCAGTGTCCCCGCGTTCATACATAAACTGAATCCTTTTTTTCATCGCCGCATACTGGCTTTTTTCTGTTTCTTGGGCTGTGGCAAGATCTTCGGTCACCTGCGTAAGCTGTGTGTTTTTTTCTTCCAGTTCATCTTTTAAAATATCAATGTTGACAAGCAGGTTCACTAATTCGGCGTCTTTTTCATTAATTTCACTTTGCAGGGCAGACTGTTGTTTTTCAATCGCTTCAATCTGTCTGTTCGTTTCGTTTAAATCTTCTTCCGCCTTTTTCTTTGCGTTTTTGGCTTTATTTACACTGCTTGCATCTACAGTTTGTAACTGTGAACAGGCAAATACAGCCGCAAGCGCCACTGCTAATGCCTGTTTTCTTCTTTTCTTATACACATTAACCTCCTTAATTTTAAGGCTCTCCCGTACCATTATAACATTGCGTTTTTAATTCTACAAGTATCTGGTCCATAACAATTATTTTATGCCATGGTTAAGCGGCTTTTTATCTTAATAAAGGGAGACGCAGGAAAAGAGACACAGGCTGATTTGCCGCGTCTCTTTCCCAAATTTTTGTTATCCCACAGTTTTTATAATTAATAACTTCTCCCCGGCCTTCACATTTCCTCCGTTTAAATGGTTCGTTTCAATCAAGTTATCCATCGTTGTATGGTGTTCCTTTGCAATCCCAAATAAGCGGTCGCCTTCCCTGACAATATAGCCGACGATTCCGGCGCTCTGCTGTAATGCGGCAAGGTCAAGTTCCGTTTCTTCTATTTCCGTAATCGTCTGGCGCTGTTGTTCTTCAAAAACCAGAAGGTTTAAACTAATCACAAACTTAACGTCAATCGTGCGGCTGTCAGCAAGCGCCGTCGTCACTTGGTCAATGCCGCCATCTAACTGTATTTTCACCGGATTTTCAGCTTTAGGCATCTCAATCATCTGAGAAAAAGGAAGAAACGCCCGTTTCGCGCTAACCGGCATCGCCTCATCATTTGTCATATAAAGAATATCCACAGTCAAAATTCCTTCTGCAAGCACGCCGTCTTCCGTAATTGTCGTTTGTTCAATCTGCAAAGATTCCTCATTCACGCAGATTTGAAGAATATCCTCCTCCGACGCTTCCAGCTCAATCTTATCCGCCACCCTGCATTTCGCTTCATTTTTAATCAGAAGTTTTTCAAAATAAGAAGTCGTAAACCTTGGCGTCACCTGCCGGTTTAATGCATAAATATCCGAAATCATTTCAACCGTGTCTTCCTTCCAGAGACAAATGGAAAGATTCACAACCATTTCCAGCATAATATTCCGTTCTTCCCCGTCTTCGTCCGGCTGTATTTCCAAATTTGCCTGCGCCAACTGCGCCGTAATCCGGTGAATCAAAGCTTCTTCACAAGTATTGCATTCCACGCTTCCCTGAACCGGAACCGTCGTTTCAAACCATTGCAGACGGTCTTCTTCCTCCGCTCCCGAATACAAAATATAAATCAGGGCTTCCCCTGTAACTTCAATTTCCCCATTCCTTAAATGGCTGCTAATTCCCCGAAGCTCCACGCTTCCCCAAAGAATTTCATCCATATTAGGTTTATTCGAGGATAAAGACAGCTCCTTGCGAATCCGAAGCGTATCTTTTTTGTCCGTAATCAATTCCAAGACTTCCAACTGCTCTTTTTCAATTTCACAGTCATCTTCCTCCTTCAGTCCCGTCAAAACCGCCGCTTCCTCCGGCTTTTCCACAGCGGCGCGAAATTCCACCAAAGAACGAATGCTCAATTTTCTGGAATTAATCACACTGACAGAAATATCTTCAATGCGTCCATCAACCTTAACCGGATCAAGTTCCTCAGCTCCGTCAATGCTCAAACTCTCCTGAAACGGAATATCCCCTTTCAAGCAATTAATTTTCTTACTGTCCAAATCCGTGCGGTACAAAATATCAAACGAAAGCATCCCTTTGAACCAGACATGCCCATTATTGACATGAATTTCTTCAAAATGGATTTCCCCCCGTTCCCGAACCACTTTCGTCAAATCCGGCTTAAAATCCGGCAGATTATAATCATCATCAAGCGTAATCTGACTAAACGCCCGCCCGACATCTTTGTTCTTATGCAAAATCTGTCTCTCTAACTCCACAAAAAATCCTCCGTTCTGAATATTGTATTGTAACTTTGTACTATACTTATTCAAAACGAAGGATATTTATACCTTCTATCTAACAGAGTTTCATCCGTATTTCTCTAGTAATAATGTCCGTATAACTGAAAGACAGTAACTGCGGCGGATTGTCCGTATTCGTATCTTTAACCAGAATAGTAAATACACTTGGATATGCGTTCTGTATTACACCCTCCTGAATGTCTATTTTATTTCTCCCGCGATCCAGTTGAATCATTACCCTGCTTCCACACTGCTGGTGTACCGATGCGCGTACTTTACTGATATCTTCTTGCTGCATATTGTTCCTCCCTATTCTGTGGCTGCCGTTGAGTTGTCTGGTAACATAAAATATAACTACACTAGTATAGCATAGCGCTAAAATTTTGTCAAAGGTTTAAAAAAGGATCTACTTACAAAACAGCCAGCAAAAAAGTATTCCATACATCCTCCTTCCACTATAAAAACCCCACGCAAAATCACATCAAACCACCCATTACACAACACTCAATAAAGATAAACTAAAGTAAATGAATCAAAATCCATTCATTTCATCTCATAATATAATTCAAACAGCTATCTTCCTAATAGACTAAAATAGATCCCTTCCCATTTAGCCAGATCTAAGGATAAATTTCCATATAACAAAACAAATAAATAAAACAAGAAATAAAAGGAGCAACCAAGAGACGAAACAAAAATAAATGGAGCAAATAAACAAATGAAACAAAAAATAAATGAAGCAAATAACAAGTGAAAAAAATAAATGAAAAAAACAATGAAACAGGAGTTAATTGAACCAAAAATAAAAGAAACAAAAGTTAATTGGAACAAAAAAATGAAAAAAATAAATGGAGCAAATAACAAGTAAAATAATAAGTGAAAAGACAATGAAACAAAAGTTAATAGAACCAAAAACAAATGAAACAATAATTAATTCAGAAAAAAACAGATGAAAAAAGTAAATGAAATAAAAAATTAAATGAAGCAAACAACTAAAAGCATTACAAAAGTAAAAATCTCATTGCTAAAAAACATATTTCGAAAATAAATTCTTATTCATCAAACCAACACAAAACTTAAAATATATGTCTCTCAATATGTAGAACAGGCAGAACGAAAACTATATTCCAATGAAGACCTTTAGAAGCCGTCGGTTCTTAGTGAGGTATTTTCGAACTTAGAACCGCTACGAGCTTCTATGAGCGAAAGCGTGTCTGAATGGAATATAGTTTTCGTTCTGCCGGCTCCCACCAAAGACAAATATTTTAACTCATATCCCATTGACACATCTGCCGCAAATCATATATGATAAACCGATATGATACATAAAGCGGGGTCAGTATAACAGATGATAGAAATAGCAATATGTGATGACGAACAATATGCGCTCGACTGCATAACAAAAGAAGCCGTCTCTTATGGCGCTGAAAAAGGCATAGACTTCTCAGTAGATCGTTTTAGCGATGCGCTTGCTTTAGAAGAGGAAATGCAAAACGGAAAACGTTATCAAATTTATATTTTAGACATGCTAATGCCAAAGATGAATGGAATTGAAATTGGAAAAGAAATCCGTAAACGCGATCAGCAGGCAGTAATTATCTGTATGACTTCTACAAAAGATTTCGCATATCAGGCGTATGGAATATATGCGCAGAGATATTTATTGAAACCCCTGAAACGCGCAGAGATTTTTGAGGCGTTTGACTTTGCCGTGGCGAGTGTGCGAAAATTGGGGAAAATGTTCTATGTGAATACAGCAGATGGGATATTTGGCGTTTTATGCCGTGAAATCGAATATGTGGAAAATTCTGCGCGGACGCTGCATATTTTTACTTCCGGCGGGAAAGAAATTACCAGCAGGTTTTTACGAAATTCATTTGAAAGCGATGTTTCTGAACTATTGGGGCATGAAAACTTTATTCAAGTGCATAAGTCATTTGTTGTAAACTTAGACCATGTAAAAATATACGATATGAACCAGATTACAATGCGTTCTGAAAAACAGATTCCAATAAGCAAAAGCCGTCAGGCGGCAGTAAAACGCTTTTATTTAAAATATATTTCGGAACAATATTGAGAGGGAATTTTGATGAAGATTTTTCAGTTGTGGCTGGTGTTTCATTCTTGTGTTTTTATGATGCTTTACTTTATGACATTTCTTTTGCTGAAATATTCAATAAAAAAATCCATCTGCCTGTGTGTGGCGGCTACGGCCATTTCAATGGTGTTTGAAATAATACGGATTTATTTTGTGTTTGACGCCCCGATTCCGAAATTAATCACGACTTGTATGAATATTATTATTTTGCAGGGTACGGCTTTGCTTCTTTCGGAAAAGAAGAACGCGTATGCGTTGTTTATCGGGTTTAGCTCTGCAAATTTTGTGCTGGCGGGGAATATTTTATCTTGCGGCGTTTTTGTGGCTTCTTACTGTCTGCCTGCCGCAATGGCAGTATGCACATTAGGGAATACGGTTGTTTTTTGTTTTATGGCCGTTATGATTCGGGCAATCTGCCGGAATACGCTTAGTAAAGAAATCTCTATCTGGATGTGCGCGCTTCCGGCTATGGGTTATGTCACCTTTTACTTCATTTTATATTATCCGGTGTCGTTTGAGCAACGGCCGGAAAATATTCTTGCCGCGTTATCCCTGTTAGCGACGATAGTCGCCTTGTATGTGTTTTTGATTCATTATTCCGATACGAAATCTGCGGAAAAAGGGCTGCAATGGAAAAACACCACGCTTTCCGCTTATATCAGCGGCGTGAAAATTCAAGCGGATGCGGCCGAGAATGCAATTCAGGAATTTCGTGTGATACGCCATGATATACGGCATAAAGATTCGCTTTTAATTGAACTTTTACAGGAGAGAAAGTATACTGAAGCGGAACAGATTTTAAAAAAAGATGTTGCGATTATTGACCGGAAACAGGTTTGCGCATATTGTGAGAATACAATTATAAACAGTATTCTAGCTGGAATGGCGAAGCGGGCGCATCATATGGGGATTAAGTTACATATGTCATGCGCTGTGCCGAAAGAAACAAATGTCGGTGAGTATGATTTGGCAATGTTGTCTGCGAACCTGATTGAAAACGCGTTGCAGGCGGTGGAAAAATTGGAGCAAAAGGAACGTGTGGTAACGCTTACAGTGAAAAGCAGGGAGATGGAGTCTTTCTTTTTTGAAATAAAAAACCCCTGCCGTGATAAAGTGCTATTTTCCAAAAAAACGGGGCTTCCCTGTTCGGAGCTTGGGCTGGGACATGGGTACGGCATGAAAAGCGTACAAAATTTTGTCGAAAAATATCATGCTGAATTTGACTGCCTTATGGAAGGGCAGATGTTTATTGTAAGGATTTTAATTCGTTTTCTGTGAAAAAACAGGCGGGTTATGTGAAGAATGGATACGACATGCCGTTGTTATTATCTGGTATAATAACAACGGCATTTTACTGTTACCATTTTTGGGCTGCGCAGCGGCGGAATCCGGCGGATTTTTGAAACGTACCTGCAATACGTTCCGCTGGATTTTCTGCTGCCAGCGGGATTGGCTATCAGGAATGACGCAGAAAAAATTAGAGGGAGTAAAGTTTATGAAATTACGGACGAAAATGATGATGATTTCGCTGCTGCCTGTTTTTGTTTTGGGGATCGGCATATTGATTTTGGCGGCTGACCGGATTGCAGACGGGATTTATCAGGAAGCTTATGGAGGAATGCAGGCGGCGGCTCTTGCTGTCAGGGATATTTTTGAAGTAGGCAATAAGGGGAAGTATCATTTAGATGAAAATGGGGATCTTTGGAAGGGCGAGGCGTTAAATATCACACAGTCGGTAGAGATTGTTGACCATATTAAAGAAACAACCGGTATGGACGTAACGGTTTTTTGGGGCGACACCCGAATTTTAACGTCCATAGAAAATGAGAACGGCGAACGGCAGACGCAGACGACGGCCCCTAAAGCTGTGACGCAAAAGGTTTTAGAAGATGGCGAATATTATATGGACCGGAATGTAGAGATTTTAGGGAGAGAGTATATCGTATGTTATGCGCCGTTTTTTCAGGACGGCGGGGAGACGGGGGAGCCTGTTGGAATGGTGTTTCTGGGGAAACCGCGCGCAGGCGTATCTAAGATTATCAATGGAGTCCGTCTGCAAATGCTGATTGCTGTTTTAGTTGTTTTGTTGGTAACGGGGGTTGTTGTCACGAGGCTGGTGGGACGTATTATGTATGCGTTGTCAAAGAGCATGGATTTGCTTCAGAAGATTTCGAAAGGCGATTTGACTGTGCAGGCAGATGCGGTTTTGTTGAAACGGGCAGATGAAATTGGGCTGATAGGACGAGGAATTGAACGATTGCGTAAGGAACTTTTGGATATTGTAAACGCTCTGCATGAAGAAAGCGCGCTGTTGAACTTGGAGGCAAAAAGTTTAAAGCAGCAGTCTGGAAATATTCTATCTGTGATGAAAGGATTGGATTCTTCTGCGCAAGAGATGTCAGAGAGCTGCGCGAATCAGGCGCAAGACGCCGCTACAGTTGGCGGCAACGTTATGGATATGGGGGAAATGATAGGACAAAGTAATTTGGAAATCCGAAAAATGTATGAGATTTCAACGCAGATCCATATGGTGTCAGAACAGACAATGGAGGAATTTTTTGCATTAAATGAAGAAATGAATCAGGTCAATACATCAATACAATATCTTGGGGATCAGACAAAACTGACGAAGGAATCGGCTGATAAAATCAGCAGCGCGACCGAATTGATAGCGGCTGTCGCTTCCCAGACAAGCCTTCTTTCATTAAACGCTTCGATTGAAGCGGCAAGGGCGGGAGAGCTTGGCAGAGGATTTGGCGTAGTTGCGTCCGAAATCCAAAAGCTGTCAGTTCAGGCAAATGAAGCAGTGGAGGATATCCGGTCAATGACGGATAGTTTAACGCAAAATTCGAACCATACAATGCTGCGAATGGAAGAAGTGAAAGAATTTATCACGAAACAAAAACAGACAATAGAACGGACGGGACAGGTTTTTGGGCAAGTCCGCGCAGGAATACAGGAATCTTCGGGTTATATGGACATTTTAAAGCAAAAATCGGCTGAAATGGAGAGCGTCCGGACTGAAATCGTGGCTGCAGCGCAAAACTCCGCGGCGTTGTCAGAGGAAAATGCGGCAACGATTCAGGAAGTTCAGGCGGCTCTTGAAAGCGCGTATGGTGAAATCCATGTTCTTTCTGAGAAAACGGGTGAGTTAGATGCGCTGTCTGCGCAGATGAGGGGCAGCGTCGGGGCATTTCAAGTTTAAAGCCTCCCTTGGCGTGTCTGAAAATTGCGGTTTTATTTTCAGACACGCTTTAAAAAGATTTACTGAAATATCACATTTTTGTCCGGATTTTCCAGACGCACAATTAGATAAGGGTAACTGGGAGCGGTGTTTTTTATGTCATCTTTGGACGGGCCGATTAAGTTTGTATGGAATACAACAGAATTTTGCGTCAAATAAAAGTCGAGGATTTGTATGCTGTATCCTCCGGTTTCCTGCTCGCCATACCCACGGACAATATAGAGGTAATTGTCGCTTTCATACGTCAGCTTGAAATCGGCAGCTTTCTTTTCTTCAATTTTTTTCTTTAATTCTTCCGGCGTATTTTCTTCTTCCACCAGTTCATAATTTAAGTCGCTTATTTTCCTGTTGTCTGTTTTTTCGATGCCACAGCCATTTAACAGCGTAAGCGCCGCGATGAGAGCAACAGCCGCGGAAAATAACAGGACGCGCAGCCCAGTCTGCTTATTGTTTGATAACAGATGTTTCATGTTTTCCCTGCTTTCTGTTTTTATCAGTTTATTCAAAAATTAATCTTGTAATTCCAACTTATAAAAAGTATACTTTAAAAGACTGTTTTATATTTTAAATGTCTCGTCCGGTGAATGATTGGAGGCGGCTGTTCAAATATACATTCAGAGGGAGTGTGAGAAACGCATGAATTTGTGGTTTTTAGGTTATTTACCAAAAGAGATATTTTGATAGACTGACTTGCTAAAGTGTGTTATAATAAAACGCTTTAGGGGTATACTTTTTAATAAAAATCATTAGAAAGGAATGGATTTTCATTTAGACGGTATGATTCGATTATTTTTAATTGTGACATTTCTGGTAGTTTATTTGGTTTTAAGTTTGCCGTTTCTTGGCGTTGAACGCTTGATTGCAAGGAGGAACCGTTATGCGGCGGACATTGCAAGACTGCATGTTGTCCAATGGGCGTTTAAAGTTGTCCTTTGGCTGAGTGGGACGCATTTGACTGTCATAGGGGAGGAGCATGTGCCCAAAGATCAGGCTGTGCTTTATATTGGGAACCATCGCAGTTTTTTTGACATTGTGATTACATATGCGCGGTGTCCGAGGCTGACTGGGTATATAGCGAAAGATTCCATGAAGCATGTGCCGCTTCTTTCGCTTTGGATGAAAAGGCTGTACTGTTTGTTTTTAAACCGTGACGATGTAAAAGAAGGGTTAAAGACGATTTTAACCGGAATCGAACAGATTAAGAACGGGATTTCGATGTGTATTTTTCCGGAGGGGACAAGGGGAACCGGCATAGATGAAGCGGATATGCTTCCTTTTAAAGAGGGGAGTTTGAAAATGGCAGAAAAGACCGGCTGCCCCATTATTCCAATGGCGCTCACCGGAACTGCCGATATTTTTGAAAACCATCTGCCGTGGATTCATTCGGCGCGCGTTACCTTGCAGTATGGCAAACCGATTTACCCCAAAGAATTGTCCAAGGAAGAACAGAAGCGTTTGGGGAATTATACGCAGAGGATCATTCTCGATATGATTACTCAGCAAAAGCTTCTACAATCTTAGAAAACTGCATAAAGTGAGACGCTTTCACCAGTAAAGTGTCTCCTTTTTTTATTGCCATGGGAAGATAAGCAAGAAGGTCTTCTTTTGTGTCAAAATGAGCCGTATAGACGCCGCTGCCTTTGACTGCTGCCGCCGCCGCGACCATTTCTTTGGACAATTCTCCGACGCAGAACAGATAATCGATCTGTTTCTTGGCGGCATATGCGCCGATTTCTGCATGGAGCGCCCGTTCTTTTTCGCCTAATTCCCCCATATCGCCCAGAATTGCAATTTTTCTTCCAGATGCGCCGCTTAAAACGTCCAGACTTGCCCGCATAGACATGGGATTGGCATTGTAACAGTCGTCCATAATGGTTATGCCGTTTCTTTTGATAATATTGCTTCTGCCGCCTATCGTCTTGACGCGTTCTATCCCGCGGCAGATTTCCGCTAATGTCATGCCACAGGCCTTGCCGGCGCAAGCGGCGGCTAATGCGTTATAGATATTGTGTTCCCCTGCGATTGGGATTGTCACTGTTTGGCTTTCTTCCATGAGATGCAGACGTATGCGGATGCCTTCTATGCCAAGGGATTCTATTTCTGAAGCGTATGCGTCGCCTTGTTTTTTTCCGTACCAGATGGGAGGGTTTCCATTTACTTGCGTGATGTTAGCAAGTTTTTCATCGTCTTGATTTAAAATGGCCACGCCATTTTCCCTCAGATGCGCGAATGCTTCTGTCTTTGCTTTTAAAACGCCGTCCAGTGAGCCAAGATTTTCTAAATGGCACTGGCCGATATTGGTAATCACACAAATATCTGGGTTTGCGGTTTCTGCAAGCCTGTGCATTTCCCCAAAATCCGATATTCCCATTTCAAGCGCAGCGATTTCGTGCTCTTTTTGTATGCCGAATATTGTAAGGGGCAGTCCGATTTCGTTATTGAAGTTTCCGGCCGTTTTATGGACATTGTACTTTTCGCTTAACACAGCGGCAATCATTTCTTTTGTGCTTGTTTTACCGACGCTTCCCGTAATCCCTATGACTTTTATATCAAGGGACTTTCGGTAGTATGCCGCAATGTTTTGCAGGGCCGTTCGGGTGGACTTTACGAGAATGTAGGGATAGGGCGGGTTTTCAAGTGGTTTTTCGGAAAGGCAGGCAAGCGCGCCCGCCTGAATTACGTTTGGGATAAAGTCATGGCCGTCCACGCGTTCCCCGCAAATCGGAATAAATAAACCGCCCGGCATTATTTTTCTGCTGTCGATAGCGATATTGGAAACTTCTATGTTTTTTTTGGTTTCTTCGCCAAAATAGGTTCCATTGCAACACGCTGCAATCAGTTCTAATGTCATATGTTCCATATTGTCATTCCTCATATTTTTTTAGTGAGATCTGAATGATTGTTTCGCAAAGCTCTGCAAAGCCAATGCCCGCCGCCTGCGCTTCTTGGGGCAGAAGGCTGGTTGCCGTCATGCCGGGCAGCGTATTTGCTTCTAAGCAGTATATTTCACCGGATTCACGCAATAAAAAATCCATTCTTGCGTAAGTGGAGAGTCCGAGGGCTTTGGCGGCGGCTTCGGCATATGCCTGCATTTTTTTTGTGGTTTCCGGCGGAATGTCGGCTGGGCAGGTTTCTACAGTGGCGCCGGACTGATATTTATTTTTGTAATCATAAAAGCCGTTGATTGGAGCCATTTCTATGACCGGAAGGGCTTTTTGCCCGATCACGCCTACGGCAAATTCCCGTCCTTCGATGTATTCCTCTATTAAAATTTCATCTTCCCATGAAAATGCTTCGTCAAGAGCTATTTCATATTCTTCCTGTGAATGGGCAATCGTTACGCCAATGCTTGAACCGCCACAGCAGGGTTTTACGATGCAAGGAAAAGAAACGCGCGCATCTGCCGCGTCTTTGTTTTTCTCTGGTTTGCTCATTTTTCTGCCGTTTGGCGTTGGAATATCGGCTTTAGTGAAAAAAATTTTACTGATTTCTTTATTCATGGCAAGCGCGCTGCTTAAATGGCCGCTTCCCGTATAGCGGATGCCAAAAAGGTCAAAAGCGGCTTGGATTTTGCCGTTTTCCCCATCTTCTCCATGGAGGGCGAGAAAAACGATGTCCGCCATTTGGCAGATGGCTATCACGTTTGGTCCAAAAAAGCAGGCGGATTTGTCGGCGCGCGCGGCTTTTATTTTGGATAAATCCGGCGCGGTTTCCGTGATTTTAGAAACGCTAATGCTTGCTTCTATGCTGTGAAGAAAAATATCTGAAACGTCTGTTTCCTGCTTCTGATACCCCATAAACACATCTAATAATACGACTCTGTGCCCGTTCTTACGCAATCCTTGTGTGACCATATTTCCTGTCTGGAAGGATACGTCGCGCTCTGCGCTTAAACCTCCCGCTAATACTACAATATCCATACTGTTCTCCTGTCTAATCTGTTCCTTTTCCATCTTATTTCTGTTTTCTCTATTGTATCCCATTTTATTTTATATGGCAAGACAAGGAACGTGAGATACGCGTCAAACGTATGAAGGAATAAAGTTTGAATTTGCCCGCTTATGCGTTTTCCATGAGTGACAGGGGTTTTTGCGGTAAAAAAAGAGAATGCCGTCATGGGTTTTGGCATTCTCTTTGTACCTTTATGCGTTTTTATAGCTGGAACCGCTTACAGTTCCGGTTCGATTAAACCGTAAGTGCCGCCTTTTCTCTTGTAAACGACATTTACTTTTTCAGTTTCGGCATTGCAGAATACAAAGAAATCATGCCCTAATAATTCCATTTGCACGCAAGCGTCTTCCGGATACATGGGTTTCATGTCAAATTTTTTGGAACGGATAATGTGGATTTCATCGTCTAAATCAGTTTCTTTTTCGATAAATTCTTTTTTAAAGTTTGCGGCGTTCTGATGCTTGCTGATAATTTTCTTTTTGTATTTTTTTAACTGGCGTTCAATTACTTCTTCTACAAGATCAATGGAGACATACATATCGTTGCTCACTTGTTCGGAACGTATGATGTTTCCCTTTACAGGTATGGTGACTTCTATTTTCTGGCGTTCTTTTTCAACGCTTAAGGTTACGAGAATAGCTGTGTCCTCTGTAAAATATTTTTCCAATTTTCCTAATTTTTCTTCCACGGCGCTTTTTAAGCCATCGGTTAAATCAATATTTTTTCCTGTAATCGTAATGTGCATAGTGTCCTGCCCCTTTCCTTTGTTGTCGTATTTCTTATATTGCCTTTGTTCCTCAAGTATAGCATATCCATACAAAAAATCATAGATGTTTCGGTGAGAAACGTAAATGTTTTAAGCAAGCTGTTATTTGTTGTCAAGGCATTGGGGAAGTTCAAAAATCAGTTTGCAATGATAGAAAATCCACTAAAGCGTCACAGAATCAGTTAAAAGTTTATATTATTATCAACGGCGTTGCCGGTTTATTGATACATATGTTTGCTGTATATAGAGCTAGAACTTTCCTTGACGGACAAGCCTATTTCCATTTATAATGAAATCATCAAAAGAAAACCAAAAAGGAGTTACAATGGGAAAATATGATACATTAAATGAACCGCAGAAAAAAGCAGTGTTTCAAACGGAAGGGCCTGTTTTAATCCTTGCTGGCGCAGGAAGCGGAAAGACGCGCGCGCTTACATACAGGACAGCATATTTAATAGAAGAAAAAGCTGTCCTTCCTTATCAAATTTTAGCGATTACGTTTACAAATAAAGCGGCAAAAGAAATGCGGGACCGTATCCGCCAAATGTTGGAATATGACGCAGACGGGATTTGGGTGACGACTTTTCATTCTGCCTGTGTGCGGATTTTAAGGCGGTTTGCTGACCGGATTGGTTTTGAAACAAATTTTACCATATATGACGCAGATGATCAGAAAACACTGATGAAAGATGTTTGCAAACGTTTAGAGATTGACACAAAGCGTTTGAAGGAAAAGATGTTTTTGAATGTGATTTCATCGGCTAAAGACGAGATGACAGGCTGTGAAGAATTTGCCCAAGATGCGGGGGAAGACTATGTAAAAAAACAGCAGGCGCTTGTCTATCGGGAATACCAGAAGGCATTGAAAAAAAACAATGCCTTTGATTTTGATGATTTAATCTTTTATACCGTAGAATTGCTGAGAACGGATTCTGCTGTTTTAGATTACTATCAGGATCGTTTTCGCTATATTATGGTAGACGAATATCAGGATACGAATACAGCCCAGTTTGAGTTGATTCATTTATTGGCAAAAAAATACAAGAATCTCTGTGTGGTTGGGGACGATGATCAGTCAATCTATAAATTCCGGGGAGCCAATATTTACAATATCTTAAATTTTGAATCGTATTTTCCGGAAGCGGTTGTTATAAAACTAGAGCAAAACTACAGATCTACACAAAATATTTTAGACGCCGCAAATCATGTCATTGCAAATAACCGCAGCCGGAAAGAGAAAACTCTTTGGACGGCAAATGGAGAAGGCGGAAAAATTGCATTTCATCAGTTTGAAAGCGGTTACGATGAAGTGGATTTTATTGCAAAAGATATTATGGAAAAAGTCTATCAGCAGGGGTACAGCTATCAGGACTGCGCCATATTGTACCGCACAAACGCCCAGTCTCGGCTGTTTGAAGAAAAATTTATTGTGTCAAATATTCCTTATAAAATTGTCGGCGGAATTAATTTTTATGCCAGAAAAGAAATAAAGGACTTGTTATGTTATTTGAAAACGATAGACAATGCGAGCGATGATTTAGCTGTCCGCCGGATTATTAATGTGCCGAAACGGGGCATTGGCGCGACTACGCTTAACCGTGTGCAGGAGTACGCAATCCAAAATGACCTGAGTTTCTACGACGCCTTAAAAATGGCAGAGGATATTCCGTCGATTGGAAAAGCAAGCGCAAAAATCCGCCCGTTTGTGCTTTTTATCCAGTCTATGCGCAGTAAACTTGGCATCATCAGCTTAAAAGAATTGTTTGATGAAATCATAGAAACGACGGGTTATGTCGAAGAATTAAAGGCGGAAGGAACGGAAGAAGCAAACAACCGTATTGAAAATATTGATGAACTTATCAGTAAAATTGCCGCATACGAAGAATCAGATGATGAGCCGACGCTTGGCGGATTTTTAGAAGAAGTTGCGCTTGTGGCGGACATCGACAGCTTAGATGAAAGCAGTAATTATGTCGTATTGATGACGATGCATAGCGCAAAAGGGCTTGAGTTTTCGAATGTATATCTTGCAGGAATGGAGGACGGTTTGTTCCCAAGTTATATGTCCATTATGTCTGAAACGCCGATTGAAGATCTTGAGGAAGAACGCCGCCTTGCGTATGTTGGAATTACGAGGGCAAAAGAGAGCCTTTCCATTACAAGCGCAAGAAAGCGAATGGTTAGGGGAGAAACGCAGTTTAACCGTGTATCCCGTTTTGTTCAGGAAATCCCGGCGAATTTACTGCAAGAAACAGTGCAGAAGCCTAAAATAGAAGAAATGCCCCGCCCAAAAGAAAACTTCCGAAAAGTAAAAGAAACCTTTCGGGCAAAACCAATGGCAGCAGGCAGCTACGCCCCGAAAAACTTTGGGGCGGCAGAAAAAATGCCATTGGATTATGCCGTTGGGGACAGAGTGGCGCATATGAAATTTGGGGAAGGCACAGTCACTCAGATTGTGGAAGGCGGCAGGGATTACGAAGTGACCGTAGATTTTGACACAGCGGGAACCCGGAAAATGTTTGCTATTTTTGCAAAATTGAAAAAAATTTAAGAAAATGTAATTTTTTAATTGTGAATAGGAAAAGATATGTTATAATATATTTATCGTGTCATACACAATCTGGAAAATCCAAGGATTTTCCAAAAGAATATTAGAAGGAGTGGATATCATGAATAAAGTAGATGATTTTTTAACCATGACAAAATTAAACGATTTACTCAAGAAAAAAGATGACGAAGAAAAGAAAGCGTCTAACGTCGTATGGATTTTTGCAATCGTAGGAATCATTGTCGCCCTGATTGCAGCGGCATATGGAATTTACCGTTTCTTTAAACCGGATTATTTAGACGACTTCGAAGATGATTTTGAAGACGAATTTGAAGATGACTTTTTCGACGATGACGACGAGGAAGAAAGCGATAAATAATTCAAACGCCAGAAGCATTAGAGCCGCAGCGCTGCGGCTCTTTTCTATGTGGAAAAATAATAGAAAGGGTTTTGCAATAGATGAAAAAGGGACAGATATTTGAAGGGGTTGTAGAAAAGGTTTTGTTTCCCAATAAGGGAGTTGTCAGTCTGGAAAATGGACGGGAAGCTATCGTGAAAAACACTATAACCGGACAGCGTATTTCATTTTCAGTCACAAAGATACGCAAAGGAAAATGTGAGGGCAGGTTATTGGAAGTGTTAGAAAAATCGCCGTTGGAGCTTCCAAAGCCCTATTGTCAGCATTTCGGGATCTGCGGAGGGTGCGCGTACCAGAATCTTAGTTTAGAAAATCAATTAAAATTAAAAGAAGATCAGGTCCGAGACTTGCTGGCGCCCGTGTTATTGTCAGCCGGAAAACAGTTTGATGAGGTATTCGAGGGCATACGGATAGGCGCAAAACAGTTTGAATACCGGAATAAAATGGAATTTTCATTTGGCGATACGCAAAAAGACGGGCCGCTTATGCTTGGAATGCACAAGCGGGGAAGTTTTTACGATATTACGAACGTAGAGGGGTGCCGGATTGTTGACGAAGATTTTCGCAAGATTCTGGTGTATGTCAGGGATTTTTTTGCAGGAAAAGGGGTTTCTTTTTACCATAAATTGCGGCATGAAGGGTATCTTCGCCATTTATTAGTGCGAAAAGCGGCAAAAACAGGAGAAATTCTGATTGATTTGGTAACAAGTTCCCAGATTGGGAATTTCGTGGAAAAAGAGCTGCTCGACGAGATGAAAGAAGGGATTTTGAAGATTTCGTTTGACGGACAAGTTGTTGGGATATTACATACGAAAAATGACAGTTTGGCAGACGTAATACAAGACGATGATACAGACATTTTATACGGGCAGGACTTTTTTTATGAAGAATTGCTTGGATTAAAATTCAAAATTACGCCATTTTCTTTTTTCCAGACAAATTCTCTGGGAGCGGAAACACTATATGAGACAGTGCGGGAATTTATTGGAGATTCAATTTCCGCATCTGCGGGGAAAAGCTCAGTCGTATTTGATTTATACAGCGGCACGGGAACGATTGCGCAGATTCTATCTGTTTCGGCAGGGAAAGTGATTGGCGTGGAGATTGTAGAAGAAGCAGTGGAAGCGGCGCGGGAAAATGTGAAAAGGAATGGGATCACAAATTGTGAATTTATTGCGGGAGATGTGTTGAAAGCCATAGATGAGATTTCAGAAGAACCCGATTTCATTATATTAGACCCGCCCAGAGAGGGGATTCACCCGAAAGCATTAAAGAAAATCGGAGCGTTTGACAGGGCAAGGGAAATGGTCTATATTTCGTGCAAACCTACAAGCCTTGCGCGGGATTTGGCGGAATTGCAGGCATTTGGGTATGATGTGGAGAGGATTCGGTGCGTGGATATGTTTGGGGGAACTGGGCATGTGGAGACGGTTGTAATGCTTTCCCACAAAAAACCTGATAGCGTAATCAACG
>CAJUST010000004.1:9935-160854 GCA_910589105.1 uncultured Lachnospiraceae bacterium | reverse complement strand
TAAAATGAAGCTGCCGCTTCACGAATTTTCATTCGTTAAAGCGACAGCCCCTTTTATGGGAATGACAAAAATTTTTCGTTTATTGTTGTGGATTCGGGTCTTTAATAATTGGAGGAATCTGGGAGAGCATGTTGTCAATGTCTTCAAACATTGCGCTTTTTGTCGTGCCAAGGCTGCTTGCGCGTTTGATATGTTTGACAACTTCCTGATATTGAAGTTTAATCTCATCAAAAAACTGGCAGAGCGTCTGCATTTTCTTTTGGGAATCTTCAATTACATTTGAAATTTCTGTCTGCACTTGGGAAGCGCCTTCCGCCGCCTGTGTAATTTCATGGAATGAGTCGTAGGCGCTGTTGACAATATCGGTTCCTTCTCCTAGTTTTTGCGCAGAAGATAAAATGCTGTCATTGAGTTCGGTTGCGCCGGATTCTACGTTGTGGATGCCGGAATCTGCGTCATTGGCAAGCGATTTGATTTCTTCGGCAAGTTCTTTGACTTTCGAGGCGACGACGGCAAAGCCTTTGCCGTCCTGTCCGGCTCTCGATGCTTCAATCGATGCGTTGATGGCAAGGATATTTGTCTCGTCTGCAATGGAAACGATTTTATTGATGCATTGTCTTATGCCTTTGACGGATTCCTGAAGCTGGTCAAACGTCTGCTCCATCTCGGTATACGCCTGTTCGATAACCATGGACGTATGTTTTAAGTCTTCAACTTTTTCCTGTGTTTCAGAAACCGTGTTTGCAATTGATTCTTTGACTTCGGAAAATTGTTCCGCTGTCTGGTTGATATTTGTAAAGGATTCCCCAAAGTCTAAAAGCTGTGTTTGGAAATCGTCCGCTTTCTTTAAAACGCCGGAAAAAGAATTGTTGACTAGGCTTAGTTCAAAAAGGGAATCCACTTCTTTTTGAATCAGGTCGTCTTTGTAATCTTTTAAATGTTCTGTCACATACAGTACCGGATAAAGGCTGTTTGCGTTATGATTCCCCTGACCCGGCTTCTGCGGTTTTTGCCGGTTTTTCTTTGAAAATAACATATTTTTCCTCCTTTATTCAAATACTACACATGTCATGGACTGGTTGACGAAACGGTTGTTGTAGTGTTCGCCGTATCCGACAAGCCCAGCGTGGCTTCCAAGAGCCGCCATTTCTTGGAGATAGGTGTGCATATAATTCCGCTCAGAAAATAGTTTGTAACGGAATAAGCAGTTGACGCTGAAAACGGCGGAACGTTTTGGAAATTCCCGGCAGATAGTTTGTATCGTTTCTTTTACAGTAGCCTGAAAATCACCCAGTTCCAATAAAATCAATACGTCGGAATCATTGACTTGACGGAAACATGCAAGAGAGTTTCCGGCAACTTCCTTAATGGAAATAATGCAGGTGTCGTCTCCATTGATTTTTCCAAAAGGGTTTTTAAATGTCTGTGTGAGGATTTCCCTGTCAGTGACATGAAGAATGCTTTGGTAGACCTGTTTTGCAGGTTTGCCGTTTAAAGATCCAATGATATAATTTGCCCGATCGGTATTGGAAGCGATAAAGCGGTAATTCCCAAGCTGGTGGTAAATATTCTCCTTGTATGTTTTGACGCGTCCGTTTTTGTTTTTCACAATCGCATAGGCGGTTGCGTCCTCATAGATTTTACCGTTGGCGGACACTTTTCCTGCATCGCCTGTGCCGCCGACGAGGGATATGCCGTTTCTCTTTAATGCTGTGTCAATCGTAGTCAGCGCGCAGGCATCGTTTCCTGTGCAGAAATCAATGCAAACCGTATCTTTTTGCGAGCCGTTTACTCTATGTATATCTTCTTCCAGACGGTGAATGTATTTTACCGGCATGACAGATACCTGTTCAAGCGCATTTGCCGCTGCAAGCACTCCGTCCGAAAAAGCGATGACGCCAACCCCCTTTTCTACAATTCTGGTGTCATAGCTCATTCCAATGCAGCCTATGCTCGGTACGTTCGGATATAGTTTTTCCAGAGCTTTTACATGAGTTTCAAACTGGGAGTTGTTGGAAAACAACATAATAAACTGCGGATTTTTAAGCCCGTTTACAGCTTCCGAAAGATTCCCGTTTTGGCTCATTCCAAAAAACTGTTTCATACTGCCGCCTCTCCTTTTCTTTTTCGTAGTTCGCATATCTATACGAATTTAATTATACTGGAAAATGATTGGAATCGTCAATGCTTTTTGCAGAAAATAAATATGAATGTATGTTTGCAGTTCTTTTGGAAGGGAATTAGGATCAAACAGGCGGCATAGTGATTTGACGCTCTCTCTGCATTGTGGTACAATACCCAGTAAAATAAAAAGAAAAAACACATTCGAAAGAGGATTTCCAGATATGTCTAAAGCACTGTTTATAGCCGAAAAACCCAGCGTTGCGCAGGAATTTGCAAAAGCGCTTAAAATGGAAATGCGAAGCTATAATGGATATCGTGAAGGCGCGGACGCAGTGATTACATGGTGCGTCGGCCATCTTATCACAATGAGTTACCCGGAAGCATACGATATGAAATACAAAAAATGGAGCTTGGCGACCCTTCCTTTTATACCGGAGACTTTCCAATATGAAATTATAGGCAGCGCCGCAAACCAATATAAAATCGTAGAGCAGCTTTTAAACCGTGAAGATATTGATACCATTTACGTCTGTACGGACTCCGGTAGAGAAGGAGAGTATATCTACCGTTTAGTGGAGCAAATGGCGGGCGTGAAAGGCAAAGCCAGAAAACGCGTCTGGATTGATTCCCAGACGGAAGAAGAAATTTTACGCGGAATCCGTGAAGCGAAAGACCTGTCAGAATACGACAATATTGCCAAAAGCGCGTACTTAAGGGCTAAGGAAGATTATTTAATGGGCATTAACTTTTCTAGGCTTTTAACTTTAAAATACGGCAATGCAGTTGCATCTTTCCTCAACGAAAGATACGCCGTTATTTCCGTCGGGAGGGTTATGACGTGCGTTTTGGGAATGGTGGTGCGCAGAGAGAGGGAAATCCGTAATTTCGTAAAAACTCCTTTTTACCGTGTGATAGCCAAACTTAATTTAAGCGGCAGCCCAGTTGATGCGGAATGGAGAGTAAATCCCAAATCCCGTTATTTCCAGTCGCCAGAACTCTACAAAGAAAATGGCTTCTTAAAAGAAGAAACGGCAAAAGAATTCATTGATTTTGTGACAGGCGAACCGCTTTTCGTGGAAAAAACAAGTAAAAAGAAAGAGACAAAAAACCCGCCGCTGCTCTATAACCTTGCCGAACTTCAAAACGACTGTTCTAAATTTTTCAAAGTCAGCCCGGACGAAACGCTTGCCATCGTACAGGAACTCTATGAAAAAAAATTAGTCACCTATCCGCGTACAGATGCAAGGGTATTATCGGCGGCAGTGGCGAAAGAAATCAGCAAAAATATCAATGGGATCAAGCAAATTGCCGGTATGCGCCCATTTGCGGAAGAAATTTTGGAAAAAGGCTCCTATCAGACAATCGGGAAAACGAGATACGTCAATGATAAGCAGATTACAGATCACTATGCCATAATCCCGACAGGGCAGGGCATAGCCGCATTAAAATCCCTGCCGGAACGTTCCGTAAACGTTTATGAGATTATTGCGCGGCGTTTTCTGGCAATTTTTTATCCTCCGGCAATTTATCAAAAAGTCAGCCTGATTGCACAGACAGCCGGGACGGAACAGTTTTTTGCAAGTTTTAAAGTGTTAGTGGAAGAAGGCTATTTAAAATTGATGCATTACTCATTCCAGAAAAAGAAAACTTCCGAAAAAGAAGACGCATCGGGAGATGAAAAATTAATGGAATATATAGTGTCCCTAAAAAAGAAAGACGAACTGGCGTTAGAAGGATATGAAATCAAAGAAGGCGAAACATCGCCGCCGAAACGTTACAATTCAGGCTCTATGATATTGGCAATGGAAAATGCCGGCCAGCTAATCGAAGATGAGGAACTCCGTTCCCAAATCAAGGGCAGCGGAATCGGAACCAGCGCGACAAGGGCGGAAATCCTGAAAAAATTAGTTGCAAACAAAAATCTTTCCCTTAACAAAAAAACACAGGTCATTACGCCGACATTTATGGGGGAAATGATTTACGATGTTGTCAATGCCTCCATCAAATCCTTATTAAACCCAGAGCTTACTGCAAGCTGGGAAAAAGGCTTGACATATGTAGCGGAAGGCAGTATAACGGAAGAAGAATATATGGAAAAGCTGACAAAATTTATTGAAAGCCGCACAAGCGGCGTGTTAAATCTAAATAACCAATATTATCTAAAAAGCGCTTTTGAACAGTCCGCGAAATACTATGCCAAATCATAGCCGCATGGCGGCTTTATAAAAAGGAGATTTTATTATGGAACAATGCAAAGTGAAACATATGTATGATCTAAACGAGACGATTGCAGCCGGGCTTTTGGAAGGAGTGGAATATCCATGGGAAGCCTTAAAAGGAATCAGTGATTTTATCCGGAGCCTTGGGCCATCTTTAGATCCGGACCGGTTTGAGCAAAGAGGAGAAAATATCTGGGTGGCGAAAAGCGCAAACATAGCCAAAAGCGCTTTTTTAAACGGGCCGTTAATTATTGATGAAGAAGCGGAAGTCCGCCACTGCGCATTTATCCGCGGGAGCGCGGTTGTCGGCAAAGGCTGTGTTGTCGGCAATTCCACAGAGTTAAAAAACGTCATTCTTTTTAATTTGGTTCAGGTTCCGCATTACAATTATGTCGGAGATTCTATTTTAGGTTTTAAATCCCATATGGGCGCAGGTTCCATTACTTCAAATGTGAAAGCGGATAAAACGCTTGTCGTTGTCAAAGATGCAAAAGGGCAGATTGAAACCGGATTAAAAAAATTTGGCGCGATGTTGGGGGATTATGTAGAAGTCGGCTGTAACTCCGTGTTAAATCCGGGAAGCGTGATTGGCAGGCATACCAATATTTATCCATTATCCATGGTACGAGGAACTGTTCCGGCAAATTCCATCTATAAGAATAAAAATGAAATTGTCGAAAAACAGGCATAACGGGAAAATAATGTAACTTCCAAAAGAGTTTAGCAGGCTAAGCCGCGGTGGGAAGATGGCGGATTAGTCTGTTTTAATAAAAAAGGGGAATACACATGAAAAAGTTGAGCGCATTTTTAGCAAAAGCATTGAAGTCACAAAACCAGCCGAAATCAGGCATGATAAAAAATGTTGTAATTGCAGGGCTTGTAATTTCGCTGTTGTCCGTGTCTGGTTCTTCTGGGCAAGCCAGAGAGGAGGCGGAAACTTTGTCCAAACAGGTTTCCGTTTTGTCAGAGAAGAATCAGGAACTAAAAGAGAATCAGACGGAATTAGAAAATGAAATTGATACGTTATCTTCAGAGAAGGAACAATATGAAAATGAACTTTCAGAAAAAAAGACAGAACTGGAGTCTTTTGAAAATAATCAGAAAAAGTATGAGAAATTGCAACAAGACTATTCCAGTTTAGAAAAAGATAACAAGAAGCTAAAAAAGCAAAATGAAAAATTAACAGCTCAGGTTACTGAAGCGGAGAAAGTCCAAAAGAGCGTGGCAAATCAGCCTTCCGAAACCAAAAGCGATTCCGCTGTGGCAAAAGAAGGGCAGAAAACGGAGACAAAGCCAGAGCCGGCCGTGTAAAGTTTGTTATTAAATTAGGAAGAAAAAGGCGTTTTGTCTGGGAACAGGCAGCGTCTTTTTTATTCTAAAAATAGGGGAACGTTGGGCGGCTGGTAAGTAAAAATAAGAAAGCAGGCAAAAAGAACGCCAACAAGAAGAAGGGACAAAAGCGTATAAGGCTTTCCTTTACAAGAAAGCGTAAGTTTGTAAGAGACAAAAAAAGCAAGCGCGGCGCTGATAAAAAAGACAGCAATATCCAGAAATAAATAATTTGTGTTTAAAATAGCGGTATAGGCATAAAATAAAATTGGAATCAGAGCTGTTCCTATCAGGATTCCAATATAGAATGCGGAAGAAATGCAGGGATACTGGTTTTTTAACAGAAAAATTGCTACAGAGGAAAAAAGGAGCATAGGAAAAAAGATTAATTTCATATGTTCCCATACCGATTCGTTTACCGGGGTAAACAGTCCGGCCACTATATTTTTTCCAGTCCAGCCATATAGAAAGTGAGCCAAAGTCCCAGTAATCAGGACAAAGAGCAGACCAATGATTGTATCGCGTTTTAATTTATCCATATACATTACCTCGTATGGGAAGTATATGTTGTTGTGGGGGATAGTATACCTTGTTTTTGTTTGCCATTTTAATTTGCGATACGTTACTGAAAGATAACAGGCGGCGCGCGGATTATATGTCGCTCTTGTGGTGGTTGCAACCCGCGCAAAGCTATAAAGCGGATACCATATCAAACAGTGTAATTTGTTACAAGCGCTTCAATAACTGGATTCCTGTTTTTTTCTTTTGCTCCAACATGATAAAAATGTTTTTGCGTAATCTTTTACAATCGCCCCACACTAAAGCAATATACTCATTTAAAACTCCAATCATATTTTTGAAGCAAATCGTTTTGGTTTATGCCCATATGGAACATTAAAATGATAGTTTTTATTGAATCTAATCATTCCATTAAAGCAGGATCGATTCAGGAACAGAAAGTCAAGTGGATTATGTTCTTGATTAAAGCGTGTACATTGCGTAGTGTGGTTCAACATTAAAACCTACAATGCCAGAATCCATAAAAGGCTCAATCCAAACGGAATTTTTTATCCATATCAACACTTTGTTTTATAAGTGGAACCAATTTTGAAATGTTGCAAGCTCAATATTATATCCAATCCTTTCAGCAAAAGAAAGAAAATGCGGGAACAAATGAAGTTCAAGCGCTTTTGAAACTATTTTAGTGTCAGACGAAATAATATATATGTTTTTGAAAATTTCAATGAAACCGCGTATTGTCCACTCATCATCTTTAGCAATAAAGCATGTTAGAGTTTTAGCAAAATCTTTGAGTTGCATTCTAAAAGCAGTTTTTTCGCTTTATTTTTCATTTTGAACAAACTTCTTTCTGTATTTCCACAATATCATTAAGCCCACAGTCAAGGGCTACACAAATTTAAAAAATCAATATAATATTATAAAATCAGATCTAAATTTCAAAAAAAGGAAATGGGATTTTGGATATTTCTAACGAGCAAAAATCTATCCTTCTATTGCAGACAGAAACGAGTGATTTTTATGGAAAGGGATCTGGGAAAACTAAAAAAGTGTTGACAATCCACGAGAGCCGACAGCATAATAGGCAACAAGGAGGAGTGAAACGGAGGGCGGAAGGAATTTAAGGTGAGTTTTATTGTAAAGACAGGCATTTTTTTGTATAATTGAAGTGTGGCAGGAAGGGAAAATAAATATTGATGAAGGCAGCGGGTATTTTCCCGAATTATTGGAAAGTGACATAAAAGAAATCGAAGTGGAAGTTATACAGTTAGCGTAATTCAATTATATCAATCAAAATTATATATAGCAACAGCGTTAGAGCATATAGAAACTGAAATCTATATGCTCTAATTTGTTGTTATGAAGATGAGAACATGAGTGACAACATTCCGTTTAAACGATTTGGATATGGTAGGCTTCCAGCCAGTAGTTGACCTGAAGCATATAGGCAATCATCTGCGGGCCTGCCATAAGCTGCCCGTACCATGGTTTTCCATAGTCCGACGGGCTGTTTAAAAATGACTTTACTTTTCTTAGGTCTAAAAGTTTCCGGATCGGCGCCGAAGGCGAGGACAACACTTCCCGTAAACGCCTGCCAAGCAGTTTTTCATACGCAGGGTCATAGGTTTTTGGATAAGGGCTTTTTTTCCTCCAAAGGATTTCTTTTGGGAGGTGGTTTGCCCCTGCGTGGCGGAGCAGCCCTTTTACGATGCCGTCGGGGCATTTCATGCTCCATGGGACATTAAACACATATTCCACAATGCGGTGGTCGGCAAACGGAACCCTTGCTTCTAAGCCGTTGTACATACTGGTCCGGTCCATGCGGTCTAAAAGCGTAACCATAAACCAGCGTAAATTCAGATAGGCAATTTCACGTCTTCGTTTTTCTTCTGGTGAATCTTCCGGAAGGATTGGCGTTTCATGGATCGTTCTTTCATAGGCGGCATGGGCGTATGTTTCCATATCAAGCTCATGAATCAGTGAATCGGAGAGGAGCGTCTGCCTTGGCGCCATATTGTCAGACCATGGGAACGCATCCGTTTGGAAGGCTTTTTCGCTGTGAAACCATGGATATCCGCCAAAAATTTCATCGGCGCATTCTCCGGTCAATGTGACTTTATTGTACGGCGTCACTTTAGAACAGAAATAAAGCATGGAAGATTCCACGTCCGCCATACAGGGAAGGTCTCTTGCATCTACGGCTTTATAGAGGCAGTCAAGCATATCGGCATTGCCGCATTCCAGAAAATAATGGTTTGTGTCCGCAAAGGAAACCATCTGCTCGACAAAAGGCCGGTCTTGGCTTGGCTGGAATGCGTTGGATTTAAAATATTTTTGATTATTTGTAAAATCAAACGAAAACGTATTAAGCTGTTTTCCCTGTTTTTTTAATTCTTTTGCGCAGATGGCAGTCACAAGGCTTGAGTCAATGCCGCCGGAAAGAAACGCGCTGATTGGAATATCGGAAAGCATCTGCATTCGAATGGCGTCTTCTAAGAGCCATGCCGTTTTTTCCACCGTGTCTTCAAAAGAATCCTCATGCGGGCGGCTTTCTAATTTCCAATAAGCGTGATCTGTGTAAGAATAAGAATCCAGCGTAATAATATGGCCGGGCAGGACTTCAAAAACATTTTGGAATACGCCCTTTCCATATGATTTTGCCGGGCCTAATGCAAAAATTTCGCATAATCCATGTTTGTCAAGGACAGGGGAAACGCCCGGATACGCGAACAGTCCTTTTATTTCCGAAGAAAAAATAAACGTATCCTCATGTTTGGTATAAAATAAAGGCTTTACGCCAAGCCTGTCACGGAACAAATGCAGTTTTGCGGCATGCGAATCCCAGATGGCGGCGGCAAAAATGCCGTTTAATTTTTTGACAAATTCAATTCCTTCATATAAATAGCCGTTGAGGATTACCTCAGTGTCGCTTGCCGTTTCAAAAACAGCCCCTTTTTTTAGCAGGGATTCTTTTAATGCGTTCATATTGTAAATTTCACCGTTAAAGACAATGGCAAACTCAAATCCGTCTTTTCGTTTGACGATTGGCTGTTCTCCGGTCAGAAGGTCAATAATTTTTAGCCTTACATGGGCAAATCCGCAGGAAGGGCATAGAAACGTCCCACTGCCGTCCGGCCCCCGGTGGGTTTGCGCTTTGTTCATACGCTCTAAGACAGAAATCCATTTTGCGCGTTCGTTTTCATAATTTTGCTCTGGGTGAAAAAATCCGGCGATTCCACACATAGAAAACTCCTTTCAATTTTATTCGTAGGATTTTATAATCGGCTGGTATTGTTTGCCCGAAAGGGCGGCTTCGATGGACGGAATGAAAAGATTTGTATGCGCAATCATGGAATTTGGCTTCTTTTCAGGGTTATCCTGACCGAAGGGAATGAAATAAATGTGTTTTGCGTTTAACAGCATTCCGATGTTTTTCATATTCATGCCCAAAGCGTCGTTTGTGGAAATAGAAATTAACAGCGGCTTATTATTCCGCAGATGCGCTTTTGCCGCCATCAAAACGGGCGTGTCGGTGATGCCGTTGGCAAGTTTTGCAATCGTGTTTCCGGTACAGGGGAATAGTGTCAAAATGTCCAGAAACCCTTTTGGCCCGATGGGCTCTGCCTGAGGAATTGTTAAAATGGGGGCAATCCCAGTCAGTTCTTCGGCTTTTTTTAAAAAATCCTCCGCTTTCCCAAAGCGGCTGTCAAGTGTCTGCGCGGCGTTTGAAAAAATGGTTTGCACAACCGCGCCTTCATCGGTCAGTTTTTTCAATTCTTCAAAGACTTTTTCATACGTGCAAAAGGAGCCGGTAAATGCGACTCCGATGTGCTTTCCTTTTAAAGACATGGCAATCTCCTTTCAAATGTTTTTATGGAATTGTATAGCGCTCTCGCAGAAGAAAGCGGCGCGTATTTTCCGGGCAGGCTGGGGCATTTTCTGGCAGAACGGGACAGTTCCTTGGCGGCGGCAAAATCGACTCCTCCAGGCTCTGAGGCAATGTCTAAAATCGTGACGGCGGGATTTGTTCTGGCAAGGACGTCATTCGTAAGGATAACGGCAGGTATTGTATTAAAGATAAAGTCGTAAGCGTCTATTTTGGAAAAAAATTGATCTAGGGACAGCGCTTCGTCAGCAAACACTGCCGCTTGGGCGGTTTCTTTTGGAGAAGCGGAAACGGCTGTAACATGACAGGGCATCGCTTTTAATTTTGCCGTAATGACACGTCCGCATTTGCCATATCCAAGTACGGCGCATTTGCTTTTTGAAAGATTGATGGGGCTGTGCTGTATGGCTTCGCAGATTACGCCTTCTGCGGTTGCAACTGTGTTAAAGCAGGCAAGCGTGTCGTCTTTTAGAAAATCAAAGACAGGGACGCCTGTTTGCGAAAACGCTTTTTGAATTTCTTTTGGGATTGCCCCGGCAAAGAAAGTCTGGTCAGGCTTTACCATCATAGGAAACTGCCTGAGCGCAAGATTCCCTTTTATGGCGTTTTGGTTTAAAAATATACCGTCTTTGGTAAAGGGAACCGGACAGACAATACAAGAAGAATTTGAAACAGCCGCTTCTAAAGAAGAAAATGTTTTGACGGCATTCGTCTGCGCCGGCTGGCAAAGGGCAAAGCTGCAGACGGCGCTTTTTGATTTTGTAAGTTCTAAGGCGAGATATGTCTGACGCAGGTCGCCGCCGATGACTGCGTAGTCGTAGTGATATGGGGTCATGGAACTGGCTCCTAAAGATGGGGGATTTCAATTATGGTATGCGAAGGAGAGGCAAAAGGTGAATTGAAAAAAATCTTGACAAAATCAAAAAACCATGTTAATTTTTTTATATGATATAGTATGTTACTGGCAGGCAGGCATTAACTATACATAAAACAAAAGGATGTTTATGTATATTAATGCCTTTTTTATGCAGAAAATTATTCCAAATCGAAATAACGGCCGACTTGAAACCGTGTTTTTTGGGAATGATAAGACTGCAGGCTGCGAACAGAAAAAGGCGGCAATATACAAAAGATTTCCAAAAAAATTTTAGGAGGGATTGTCGTGAAAGACAAAATTTTTGGTGTATTGCAGCGGGTTGGAAGGTCGTTTATGCTTCCAATCGCAATTCTGCCGGTGGCAGGTTTGTTACTTGGGGTCGGCGGTTCATTTACAAATGAGACAATGTTAGAAACGTATGGTTTGATGGGCATTATGGGACCGGGCACAGCGTTAAATGCCATTTTGCAGGTGATGAGCGCGGCGGGCGACATTGTGTTTGGGAATCTGCCGATTATATTCGCGATGGGCGTTGCGATTGGCATGGCAAAAAAGGAGAAGGAAGTTGCGGCGATTTCGGCAGCGATTGCATTCTTCATTATGCATGCGTCTATCGGGGCTATGATTACAAATCATGGGGGCGCAGAAGCGATGTTAGACGGCGCGACGGCTTCCGTCGTGGGCATTACGTCTTTGCAGATGGGCGTGTTTGGCGGCATTATTGTAGGGCTTGGCGTATCGGCTTTACATAATAAGTTCTATAAAATTGAACTGCCTCAGGTCTTGTCATTCTTTGGAGGCACGCGGTTTGTGCCGATTGTCTGCGGGCTTACGTTTACGTTAGTCGGGATTTTAATGTTTTTTATCTGGCCGGTGATTCAGCAGGGAATTTACTCTGTCGGCGGCGTAGTGTTAGAATCCGGTTATGCCGGAACATGGGTGTATGGCCTGATGGAGCGCGCGTTAATTCCGTTTGGACTTCATCATGTGTTTTATCTTCCATTTTGGCAGACGGCGCTTGGCGGAACAATGGAAGTGGGCGGGCAGGTCATCGAAGGCGCCCAGAATATATTCTTTGCCCAGCTTGCGGAACCGTCCATTTCCCATTTTGCAGTGTCAGCGACGCGTTTTATGTCCGGTAAATTCCCATTGATGATTTTTGGGCTGCCAGGAGCGGCGCTTGCAATGTATAAAGTGGCAAAACCAGAGAAAAAAGAAGCCGTCGCAGGGCTTTTGGCATCTGCCGCGCTTACTTCCATGATTACCGGAATTACAGAGCCGCTGGAATTTACATTCTTATTTGTTGCGCCGCTTTTATACGCAGTGCACTGTATATTTGCCGGATTTGCATATATGCTTATGCACATCTTAAACGTAGGGGTCGGCATGACATTTTCCGGCGGATTAATTGACATGTTCCTGTTTGGCGCGCTTCAGGGAAATGAAAAAACAAACTGGCTTATGATTCTTCCGGTTGGTCTTGTTTACTTTGTCGTTTATTATTTCCTGTTTTCCTTTTTAATACAGAAAATGAATTTAAAAACACCGGGACGCGACGACAGTGAAGAGGTGAAGCTGTACCGCAGAAGCGATGTGGATGCAAGGAAAAACGGGGCAAAAGGAGAAACATCAGAAGAAGATGCGTTATCCATAGCCATCTGCAGGGGGCTTGGCGGCAAAAAGAACATTTCAGACGTCGACTGCTGCGCGACAAGGCTGCGCTGTACAGTGCATAAATCAGAACTGGTAGACGACGGCCTTTTAAAATCCACAGGCGCGTCCGGCGTAGTGCATAAAGGAAACGGCGTTCAGGTCATTTATGGGCCGCGTGTGACGGTGATTAAGTCGAATCTGGAAGATTATCTGGAACACGCTCCAGAAGAAGAATATACGCCATCTGCGGATAAGGCTGCAAAAGAATCCGGCAAAAAAGAAAGCAAAACGTCAGGCAAAGCAGTATCGACAACAATTATTTACAGTCCGGTCAACGGAGAGGCGGCGGATTTGTCAGAAGTTCCGGACGAAGCGTTTGCAGGAAGAATGATGGGCGACGGCGCAATGGTCATTCCGTCGGACGGCGAAGTGCGGGCTCCGGAAGACGGGGAAGTGTGCTTTGTCTTTGACACCAAACACGCTGTCGGCTTTGAAACGTCGTCAAAACTTGCGCTATTAATCCATATGGGCATTGATACGGTGAATTTGAATGGAAAAGGTTTTGAAGCGTTTGTAAAAAACGGCGATCAGGTAAAAAAAGGAGATTTGCTGTTGAAACTGGATTTAGAATATATCAAAACCCATGCGCCTTCGCTGGCGTCTCCGGTGTTATGTACAGAGCTGTCTGACAATCAGAAAATCCGCCTGTTAAAAACCGGAACAATCAAAGCGGGAGAAGCGTTGTTTGCAGTAGACACATACGAAAAATAAACGTCAGGGATTGACAGGGGAGAGCGGTATGTACAGAGTAAAAAAAGCGTTGAACCATAACACAGTAATTGCAATCGGATTAGAAGACAACCAGGAATATCTTTTACTTGGAAAAGGAGTCGGCTTTGGGAAAAAAGTCAGCGAGCGGATCAAACCGCAGGAAGACTGCACAGTGTATTCCCTCCGCGAACAAACAGACCGCGGAACGGCAATGGAGATCGTAAAAGAGATTGACCCCGTGTATTTAGAGATTGCGCAGCAGGTGTTAAAAGAAGCGGAACGCATTTTTGGAAAAATTGACTGGAGCATACTCTTTCCCATGGCGGATCATATCGCATTTGCAGTTAAGCGGATACAAAACAACGAACAGATTAGTAATCCGCTGACAAGCGACATTCAGGCGTTATTTCATATGGAATATAAAACGGCAGAGTGTCTTCGCCCGATTTTACGGGAGCGGCTTTTGGCAGAAATCGACGAGCATGAAATTGGCTATGTAGCGCTGCATATCCATTCCGCCATTGTAGATGAAAACGTGGCGCTTTCCATGCAGATTGCAGGAACTGTGCGGGAATGTATCGAGCTGGTCGAACAAGAGACGAAAACAACGATTGACGTGATGTCTTTGTCTTATAACCGTTTGATGAACCATGTGCGGTATATGGTGGCAAGGGCGCTCAAAGGCGAAAAGCTGAAATTAGACATGAACGACTATATGTCGGTCAAATTTCCAGATGAATTTCGCATGGCGGCGACCGTGTGCGGCCATTTGGGCGCATATCTAAAGAAAACGCTTGATGATGTGGAAATTGGCTACCTAGCGATGCATATCCAGAGAGTTTCGGCAGAGCAGGGAGAAAATGAGACAAAATGAACTTGCTTCAAAATAAGAACTCAGTAAAAACTTTACATGTGAATCAATGATTGGTATAATAAGAGTATTCTATAAACGGTTTATCATAGAAAGCGGGTGATTGTATGCCAAACGGTCTTGAAATTACACAGAGGGCTATTGACGATTTCGCTAAAGTCCAAAGACGTATGAAGTTAGCAAAAGAAGAAAATGCAGAAAAAACATATGCCGATTTAAAAGAAGATTATAAATCATTAAAAGCATTGTTAGCAGTTGCGGGAGTAAACCTGACAGAACTCGATTATATTAAAGAATAAAATAATTCAATATAAAAAAGTGTGAACCTTGGAAAAACTAAAACGGGTCCACACTTTTTTACTTTAACATTCCATCACCCATCAATCAGCCCATATAAACTGCTATAAAAATCCGGATAGGAAATATTGACGCAGTCTGCGTGTTTCATCGCGCAGCCGTCCGGCAGGGCGAGAGCGGCGACAGCAAAAGACATGGCAATCCGATGGTCGTGGAAGCTGTCAAAATCAGCGGCGTGTAAGCCGTCGGGATTCCCTTCAATTCTCATGCCGTCGTCCGTCTGTTCCACAAAAACCCCCATACGGCGTAAGTTTTCGGCAATCGTTTCAATGCGGTTCGATTCCTTTACTTTCAATTCCGCCGCGTCTTTTATCACAGTCGTCCCATCTGCAAACGCCGCAAGTATGGCAAGGATTGGAATCTCATCAATCAGCGTTGGAATCAAATCACCCCCGATTTCCGTTCCGCTTAACCGGCTTGATGAAACAAGCAGGTCACAGACAGGCTCCCCCGAGACAATCCGTTCATTTAGTTTTTTTAAATTTCCGCCCATTGCAAGGACGGTTTTTATCATACCGTCCCGAGTAGGATTTATGCCGACATTTTCAATCAAAAGTTCAGAATCAGGAACAAGCAGTCCGGCGGCAATAAAATAAGCGGCGGAAGAAATATCTCCGGCAACGTCTACTTTTTGTCCCATTAAATCCGGGCTTGGCAGAACCGAAACACGAAAGCCCTCCGTAGAAACTTTAGCTCCAAAAGCGAAAAGCATACGTTCCGTATGGTTTCTTGAGAGCGCCGGTTCTAAAACAGAAGTCACGCCGTCGGCATAAAGTCCGGCAAGCAAAATACAAGACTTCACCTGCGCGGAAGCAACGGGGGAAACCCAGTCGATTCCATGCAGTTTTGAAGGGCAAAACAAAAGCGGGGCGCAGCCGTTTCCGGCGCAGCTTGTCACATTGGCGCCCATAGCGGCAAGCGGGGAGAGTATGCGTTCCATAGGGCGTTTTTGAATCGAATCGTCGCCGCTTAAGCGGGAAGAAAAGTTCTGCCCAGCGAGGATTCCCGATATAAGCCGCGTCGTCGTCCCGCTGTTCCCGGCGTCTAATTCAGACGTGGGCGCAGACAGCCCATGCAGCCCCTTTCCATAGACAAGGACAGACTCCTTCTTATTCTCAATTTCAATTCCCATTTTGCGGAAACAAGAAATCGTCGAAAGACAGTCGGCTCCTTGCAAAAAATTTGTAATTTCCGTTTTCCCCTTTGAAATTGCGCCAAACATCACGGCGCGGTGGGAGATAGACTTATCTCCCGGTACAGACAGGGTTCCTCTTAATCGTTTCGCATGTCTTAATTCCATAGAAATTCCTTTCTTATCGTTCATAAACGGTATAACTGTATTTCTGCAAAAGCGTAATCGCGCTGTCATACGCCTTCTGGTCGTAAAGTTCAATTTTTAGCACGCCTTCTTCAAATTCCCGATTGTGTATAATGCCGATATTTTTGATGTTAATACATTCCTTTGCTAAAATTGCCGCCACAGTGGCGATTTCACCTGTTTTATCCATTAAGTCACAGTACAATTCAAACACAGTCCTTGCTCCATGGGCTGGGGAGACGGCGAGAGAATCCCGATAATTTTTAGCCGACTGGAAAAAACTCCTGATGCCCGCCGCGTTAGAAGCGGCAATATCGGCGCGTATCTGCGATAAGCAGTTTTGGTAATCGTCTAAAGCAAAAAGCAGTTTTTCGCGGTTCGACAGGCAGATTTCTTCCCACATAACAGGGGAAGACGCGGCAATTCTGGTAATGTCCTTAAACCCTCCGGCCGCAATCGTCTTCATATTTTGCGCGTCGTCGTCCGACTGCCGGACAAAATTAACAAGCGCGGCTGCAATCACATGTGGAAGATGGCTGATTGCAGCCGTCGCCGTATCGTGCGCGCCGCTTTCAAAAATCAGGGGAATCGCCCCAAGAGAGCGGATAAACTCTGTAAATTCTAAAACCTTATATTTATTTACAAGCGGGGTTGGCGTAAGGATATAATATGCGTTTTCCAGTAAATGCGCAGTGGCATAGGAAAGCCCCGTCTTTTCCGAACCCGCCATAGGATGCCCTCCGATAAAATAGGAATCCAGCCCCTGCATGGTAACCGCGCGGTGGATATCCCCTTTGACGCTTCCAACGTCAGTTAAAATACAAGAGGGTTTGATTACCGTCTTTAATTGGCAAAGATAAGAAAGATTCTGCTGTACCGGAGTGCACAGAAAAATCACGTCGCAGTCGGCAAAATCCGTGATAAGGGCATTTTCTTTATTTTCAATGAGGCGCTCCTCAAACGCCTGCGTAATGGTCGTCTGACGTCCGGAACGCGCAATGATACGGATATCCGGATAAATCCGTTTGACTGTTTTGACGATAGAACCGCCGATCAGGCCCAATCCAATAAATCCCAACGTTTTCACTGACATGAAAGACCTCCGTTTATTCTTTGTATTCTTCCCTCCATCATATTCTTTTTTGGAAGGAAAGTCAATGCTTTAAAGCGCCATAGTGGATATGGACTTTGCGGATATGACAAAAATGTACAAAAAAAGCCGGCTGCCTTGTAAAAATATTAGAAATAAAAAATAAAGAAATTGACAAGGGGGGGGGGTAGGATTTATACTAAATATATAAAAAAGCCGTGTGTTTGTTTGAGAGACAACCGTATGAGCGCCATACTGTTGTTTATGGGATAAATAGTGAAAAGGAAGTGGTGGGAAAGTTTTCAGGGAGTAAGTGTGAAATGAAATTTAAAAGCGTAATGGGCAAGAAAGGAGAATATGAAAATGAAATGGGACACAAAAAAACAGGCCGTAAAACGCAGTTTCTGTGTGGCATTGTCATTTGCAATGGCAGTTACGATGCTGCCGTCAGCAGATTTATTGGCAAAAGCTGAGGAAACGCCGCTTCTAAAAGCCGGCAGCATAAGCGGGACGGCAGAGACCGTAACACAAAAACAGCCGTTTGTTTCAGGCGTAACGGGGGAGCGGGACTACTTTAGCGCTCCGGCGTTTCTGGTAAAGGAACACGGGCAGAATGCCGGCGCCCTTGTAGCGGCGGCAGACGCAAAATACGATACAACGAGGAAAGCAGGCGGAGTGGACATTGTAGCGTCGGTATCGGAAGACGGAGGGGCAAACTGGACATACAGTTATCCAATGCGGTTTATGGACAGCAGCCTAAACGCGCGGGAATATGCCACGACAATCAACAATCCGGTTTTAGTGGAAGCAGAAGACGGGCAGATTTATTGTCTGGCAAATGTCAACCCGACCGGAATTTCGGCAATGGCGTCTGAGGCGGACGGATTTAAAATGCCAAAGGCAGGAACGGGCTACATTACAGTCGGCGAGGGTGAAAACGCCAAAAAACGCCTTGCATTGACCGATACATATTCACACACGGACAGGAATCCGGCGGATGGCGCGAACGAGGGTCAGTATTATACTTATTATGTGGGCGATTGGGGAACAGATGAGTACGCCCCTGTTTTAAATCGGGCAGATGATACGGAAACTGTTTATTATGTGGATAAATGGTATAATCTGTACAAAAAAGAAAATAACGCCTATACGGCTCTGACACAGCGTCAGGCGACGGCAGACGGAATTACGGCAGGCTCTGCGCAAGTACAGCAAAATGTATTTTATGCCGGATCAGAGCTTCATGTGTATAATACCAGTTATATTATGTACGTCACGTCAGAAGATGGAAAAAACTGGAGCGAACCGGAATTTTTAAACCCTTATGTAAAAGAGGACAATGAACAGGCGCTTCTCATTGCATCAGGAAAAGGACTTTTGACTTCTGCCGGAAGAATGGTAGTTCCGGTATACAGCAGAAACAGCGCCCAAGAAGACGCGGCAGGCATTATCTGGCTGGATACGGAAGGAAACTGGAAACGTTCAGGAAATGTGCAGGCAACAGGAGAAATCACGTCGTCTTCAGAAGGCGAAATTGTGGAAATCAGCAACGGCTATCTGCGTATGCTCTTTCGGAACAATACGGGGCTTGTGTGCTATGCAGACGCAGTCCGCAACGCGCAGGATATTTTTGAATTTTCGGAACCAGTTTCCACCGGGGCAAACGGGCATAACACAGCAAATGTGACGGCTGTTACATACAACAAGACAATTAATGGAAGAAACGCCATTTTAGCTGCAGCTCCGGGCGCGATGGGACGCGTCGATGGAAAAATCTATACGTTTCTTGGAACAGACGACGAGAAAAAAAGCATGTCGCGCTCAGAAGAGTATGACGTGCCAAGAAGTTCGTCCTTTTTTGGCAATTCCTGTTTAAATTTATTAAATAACGGCAATCAGGCGGGGCTGTTATGGGAAAACACCAACGGAGGGATACGTTATGACAGCTATAACATCACAGAAATTGTAAAAGAAGGATATATTCCAAACGTCGAAATCAATGTACAGTTAAATGTGGGTGAAACTTATACAAGGGAATACACAGTCATAGGAGAAGAACATCTAAACGGCGTGACACAGGCGCCAAGCGATGAAACAATCATAACCCATACATTTGACGCCGGCGAGCCGGAAGAAGTGGAAATTCCAAGCCTGCATACGCGCAAAACCAGCGGGACTTCCCAGCAGTATGCAACTTATTTTAATACGGATGCAGATATGGACGCAGATATTACAAAAGCAGAATTTACCATTATGCAGCCGCAGAACCAAAGGACGGCATATTCCGTTTATAATGAAGCGTACAACGTATATTTGACCAATACGAATCTGAGTAGCGGGCTGTTTACGTCAAATTTCCAAAATTATATGGAGATACACCATCATAGGGAAGCAAACGCTGATGCTTCTACGCTAAATATCTGCCAACTGCCAAACGATCTTTCCGCCACGGCTCAAAGACTGCTTGTATTTGACAAACATACATTTACAATAAATGCGTATGGTGACTGGACGGATCTTTCAGAGACCGCTCAGTATACAGCGGAATTTACATTTTTAGAGAAGATTCCTCAGGAAGAAACAGGCGGTGGAACAAAGGCCGGTGAGGAAGAATGGATCGAAGGCTATCGGGCGGTAAACCAGATTACTCCCGGCAGAAAATATTTAATTGCATGCCGCAAATATGAGGCGGCAGAAGGATTTTCAGACGGTGGGGTTATTTTGCTGTATCCAAAAGTCGGAAGCCATGCTCCTGTGCGTCTGGTGAGCGGCAAAAGGACTGTCCGCAAACAGGCGGTGAAAACGCTTACGGTTACCGCCAATGCAGTCGGGGAAGCGACAATCGTTGCAAATGACATTACCTATCATTTTACCTGCCGCCAAAAACCAGACAGTAAGTTTGAACTTGCGAAAGGCGGGACGCGTTTCTTTGACAATGCGGATATCGACAATTCTTCCAGCGACGATTCTGGCATTATCACCGTAGAAGCGGGAGAACGGCAGCAGAAAGCGCTGTTTAACTGTGAACGGGAGGCAAACAATTCTTTGGCCGGCTATTCCACTGTCCCGAACTGGGACATCGACATGTCGGTTGCGGAATTTAAAGTGGAGAGTTCAGACGGCAATTATACGATATACAATCAGTCGGAAAACCAATATTTGACGAATACGGGAGCAGACAGTTATTTTGGCGAAACTGCAGCTACCCACTCATTAAGCCGGGTGGAAAATACAGATGGAACCTACTCATTTGAAATCCGCCGCGTCAGCAATGACAACTACAATGACAGATATGTATATTTTTTTAGGGACAAAATGGCGTTTGACGCTGTAAGTGAAAAAACTGACAATTTTATAAATAAAGGAGATTTTGCATTTGAATTTCTGGAAAAGAAAGACAGTATTTCCAATTTAGACCCGATTCCTGGGTATCAGCGTGCCAGAGAGATTAAATCAGGCCAATCTTACCTGATTACAGAGTATTATCATGACGACGAATTTGGCGATGTAATTATTGTTTTATATCCGAGAAGTGGAATTACAAATCAGTCAAAACTCTGCCGGACGGTAACGATACCAGGCGTTCTAGTGACAGCCGTAGGGACGAATGGGCAAAAAACGAACATTACAGTAGACGGGGACGCCTATGAAGTAAGCATTCAGGAATGTACGCACGAGGGATTTGCGCATGAAATCAAAAACGCCGTAGAAGCGGGGTGTGAAAATGCGGCTTATAGCGGAGACACTTATTGTACAAACTGCAACCAGCTAATCGAACGGGGAACGACGCAGGGGGAACCTTTAGGCCATACATACGGCGCATGGACGATGACAACAGAGCCGACCGCAGATGTAGACGGCAAAAAAGAGCGTACCTGCGGCCGCTGCGCAAAGAAAGAAACAGAAACAGTCGATAAAGGACAGTATATTACAGATTTGCTTGCAAAGAAAATTGCGGCGGCAAAACGGTATCAGGAGAAAAATTATACGGCGGAAACCTATGCCGCATTGAAACAAGCATGGCAGGACGCAGAAGCTTTGGGAGAAAACGCAGATGTGGCAGATAAATTTGAGGCAGTTGCTCAGATTGAAGCAGCCATTGCAGGACTAGAACGCATGCCGGCAGAAAACATTGTAACCGGATTAAAACCAAACGTGAGAGACAGTAACAAGAAAAATTATTTTAGTTATTCGGCATATAGCGGAAAAAGCTGGAGCGTATTTGAAGCAGAGGCTTATATTGATCTCGGCGCGACAGATAACAGGGCGGAAGAATGTTTCTATGAAATCCATTTTGAAGGCAGCGGGATAGCGGTGTTTGCAGTCAAACAGCCGGCGCATGGCAAAATAAAATTTACCGTGGACGGCGCGCATGAGCAGACTGTGGATTTATACAATGCATCAAAGCAAAATCCGGCTTCTGTATATGAAGTACAAGGATTAGAAGAAGGAGATCATGTTTTAAAAGCAGTGACCTTAACTGAGAAAAGCGGTTCAAAAATCGTCAATCAGGTGTCTTATGCAGAAGTGACGCACCAGCCTTATATTGGCGGCGCGCCGGATTTGGGAGGAATGATCGGTGATACCGATACGCAGTATACGCAGGACCGTTATGCGGAAGTAGCCGCGTCAACTAAAACGACGGCAGAGCTTTCGGCATGGAAAAACGATAAAGCGACAAGCGAAATTATTTTATATTCCAAAAGCTGTTCGTTAGACGGCGTGACCGTTACGGCAGGCGATTTCAGAAGCGGCAGCGACACTATCGCCGCAGAGCAGATAAAAACGACGTTTATCAGTCCGGTAAAAGCATACAACGGCAGCTATTTGGGATATGGCGACAAAAACCGCCCCGTTCCGGAGGCGACAACGGCAAACCGGAGTGAATCTTCCGATATTTTACGCTGGCAGGGCGGAGCGGTGAGTATGGAATATGATTCCCTTCTTCCGGTCTGGGTGGAAATTAACATTCCAAAAGACGCAAAAGCCGGAACGTATACTGGAACATTGACGGCGACGGCGGACGGCATTGAAACTCCGCTGACATTTACCTATACGGTAAAGGTAAAAGACGTCACTTTGCCGGACGTAAGCCAGTTTAAAGATACTTTTGACATTGAATTATGGCAGTATCCATACAGCAGCGCAGAATATTATGAGGTAGAGCCGTTTTCAGAGGAACATTTGAAAATTATGGAATCCTCTATGGAACTCTACAAATCAATCGGCGGCCATGCCATTACGACTTCGATTGTAGAAGAAGCATGGAACGGCCAGACATACAGCAAGAACGACGTGCATTATCCTTCCATGGTAAAATGGACGAAAAACGGCGACAGTTTTACCTATGATTACACAGATTTTGACGCGTGGGTGAATTTTTGTGAAGACATGGGAATCGGCGATAAAATTGTGCTTTACAGTATAGCCCCATGGCATAACTCCTTTACTTACTGGGAAGGCAATGAGCTGAAATACGAACGCTTTACGGCTGGAAGCGAGCGGTATAATAAAGTATGGGGAGACTTTTTGGAGGATTTAATTGCCCATCTGGAAGAAAACGGTTGGTTTGACAAATCTTATATCGGAATTGATGAAAGAGGATTTTCCGCGGCGGCATTTGACTTAGTTGACTCCATTCATAACAGCGACGGCGAGCCATTAAAGACAGCGGGCGCCATGGACGGATTTGTCAATCAAAAAGACCTTGCCCTCCGCGTAGATGATTTGAATGTGGGAGACAACGCGGCGGCGGCTCATGCGGATGATTTTGCAACAATCTTAGAAGACAGAAAAGCGGCGGGGCTGCGCACGACCTTATATTCCTGTACGGAACATAAACCGGGCAACTTCTCTTTGAGCGCCCCTGTGGAAAGTTATTGGGGAATGGTGAACGCGGCAAAAATGGGCACGGCAGGATTCTTACGCTGGGCATACGACGCATGGGTGGAAGATCCATTAAACGACACAACCCACAACGCATTTGAGCCGGGCGACTGCTTTTTGATTTATCCAGACGAAAAGGACGCCGCAAATCCGGTGAGCAAAAGCTCTGTGCGTTTAGAGCGTATGGCAGAAGGAATTCGGGACGTCAATAAGCTGATGTACTTAGAACAGGAAATGCCTTCGCTTGCAAATGAAATTCAGGATTTATATAACGGCATTACAACGACGGCAGGCACGAGCAGAAGTTATATGACAGCCGCAGAAAAAACGGCGCTTGTTCAGGAAATGGCTGCGTTTAAGACGGGATTAAACAGAATTACGGACGAATATATTCAGTATACATCGGTGACGGAGCCGGGGCTTCATCTTTTGACGGACGAAAAAGAAATGAAAATCGGAGGCAGATATAACATTCCGGTGAAATTAGTTACAGATCAGGCAGACAAAACAATTACATACCAATCCCAAAATCCTTCCATTGCAACTGTGGACGCAGCCGGAAACGTAACGGCAAGGGGACTTGGAAATACAGAAATTACATTAAAAGCGGCGGGATATACGGCAACAATGACAATCCGCGTAACGGCAAAAACACTGACGATTAAAAATACGCTGACCGACTATAAACTGCCGGAAGAATATTTAAGCGATGTGGAAAAGGCGCCGGACGGCTCGCATGAACGCCATTATCTTGGACAGCCGGATATGGTTATGTTAGATGATAACCAGACCTTAGTTACCGTATTCCCAGTCGGCCATGGCAGAGGATCGATTGTCTTAAAACTCAGTTATGACGCAGGGGAGACATGGGTGGAAAGGGAAGTTCCCCAAAGCTGGCTGGATTCCTTTGAAACGCCGACGATTTACAAACTGAACATGACGGACGGCACGACAAAACTGATTGTCATATCAGGACGGCCGCAAAGTTTCGGCGCGCCGACCGGAGGATGGGACACATCAATTTCCAACGACGGAGGAGAGACATGGTCGGAGTTTGAAACGATTTACGAAGGGGAATTTACAGACGCAAATAACACAGTTGTGGCAATGGCGAGCCTTGTGCAGTTAAAAGATGACAATGGAAATTATATAGATAAGTGGATGGGAGTATACCATAACGGCGGTTCCTTTATCAATTATAAAACCTACCTGACATTTGATGAGGAGGGGAATCAGCAGTGGACGGATCCTGTACCATATTTGAGCGAATACAGGTCGATTGAGCAGAGCCATCAGATATGTGAAGTAGGCATGTTCCGTTCACCAGACGAAAAGAGGATTGTCGCTTTAGCAAGAAGCCAGAGCCATAATCATCCGGCGACGATGTTTTATTCTGACGACGAAGGCGAGACATGGAGCCAGCCGATAGATCTGCCGGGATCTTTAGCGGGAGAGCGCCATAAGGCAATGTATGACCCGACCGATCCGACTGGACAAAGAATGATTGTAACTTTCCGGGAAATCAAATATGACCAAAACAACAACAACCAGTTTGACGGCGGCAGCGACTGGCTTGCAGGCGACTGGCTCGCATGGGTAGGAACGTATGACCAGCTTATGAATTTAGAAGACGGCATGTACCGGATTTTACTCTGTGAAGACTGGGCGGCAAACGCAAAATCAGGCGATACCGGATATACAGGCATTGTCGTACAGCCGGACGGCACGTTTATTATGGATTCCTATGGGCATTGGGATAAAGAATATTCGGAGAGCCTTCCGAATTATAACGTATACAATGATATGTGCTGGATAAAACAAGCGAAATTTAAACTTTCCATCTTTGACGAACAGGCAGTCCCGAAAATTGTAGAGGAGCTTCGGGCGGAAATCAACAGCGCTCCGGCAGAGTCGGAAAAATCCAAATATACGGAAGTTTCATACAACAGAATGAAAGAGGCTCTTGACCAGGCAAAAGCCGCTTTAACCGCTAACACACAGGCAGAATGTTTTGAAGCCTTATATCAATTAAAGAAAATGAAAGGCCTTTTGGTAATGAAAGGCCTGGAGTCAGATCACACTCCGGTCACAAACATTACGGTTACGCCGACAGAACTTTCCATAGATAAAATAGGCTCCGTAAAGAAATTAAAAGCGGCAGTCACGCCGTCTGCGGCGTCCGATCCGGCGGTATTGTGGAAATCCGATCATCCGGAGATTGCAGCGGTATCTAATAAAGGCGCAGTTATGGCAATCAGCAATGGAACAGCTACTATTACTGCTTTAGCCGCAGATGGTTCCGGCGTTTCAAAAACAGTAAACGTAACGGTAGATGATTCGAATGTAGAAAATCCGGTCAAAGTGGAAAGCATTACGTTAGATCCGGCTGCCCTTACATTTAATAAATTAAATACGAAACAAACAATCACACCGACCGTCCTTCCGGCAAATGCAGCAAACAAAAGACTTACATGGAGTTCGGACAATGAGGCTATTGCGACGGTGTCACAGACAGGCGAGGTAACGGCGAAAGCAAACGGAACGGCGACAATCAAAGCGACCGCTGCCGATGGTTCCGGCGTGGAAGAAACCGCGGAAGTGGAAGTAGACGATCCAGATGCAGAGCCGGCAGTGCAAGTGACAAGTATTACATTAAATCCGAAAACGCTGACAATCAATAAAATCGGCAAAAAAGAGACGATAACAGCGGAAGTTATGCCAGAAAATGCGGCAAACAAAAATCTCACATGGAGTTCAGACAACAAATCCGTTGCGACAGTGTCACAGACAGGCGAAGTGACGGCGAAAGCAAACGGAACGGCAACAATTACAGCCACCGCCGCCGATGGTTCCGGCGTGGAAGAAACCGCGAAAGTGACAGTCAATGACCCGGATGAAGCTCCGGCAGTAAATGTAGAACGTATTATTTTAGAACCGGATTCTCTAACATTTGACACTATTGGCGATGAAAAGACGATAACGGCAAAAGTAGAACCGTCAAATGCGTCGAATCCAAATGTTGTATGGAAATCAGAAGATGAAACTATCGCAAAAGTATCAAAGGAAGGAACCGTAACGTCAGTAGCAGACGGAGAGACAACAGTCATAGCAGAAGCGGCAGACGGTTCCGGAATAGAAGCGAAAGCTGCCGTCAAGGTTGATACGAAAGGTACACCTGGCAGCGTCAATTATAAAGTAACCTACGATGCGAACAAAGGAAAGGGAGGCCCTGGCTCTCAGACAGTAAGCGCAGAAGGGTTCAAACAGCATAAACCGAATCCGACAAGAACGGGCTATACATTTATTGGCTGGTATACAGACAGAGCCGGAACAAAAGCATATAAGTTTGGCAGTCCTGTGACAGGCAACATTACGCTGTATGCAAAGTGGAAAGCAATAGAATTTACAGTGCAATTTCATCTTAACTACGGTTCAAAAGTGACTTCCCAGAAGGTTGCATATGGATCTTATGTAAAACGTCCGGCAAACCCGACAAGGGCAGGATATAAATTTATTGACTGGTACAAAGATGCGCAGGGAAAAACGCTGTTCTCATTTAACAAAGAAAAGATTTATAAAAACTGCGCGTTATATGCAAAATGGGAAAAACTGACTGCGCAGCCTGCTATTACGAAAGGCGCAACGGAAAAAATCGGATATGTGGAATATGAAGTGGAAGACGCGGCAAAACGGACAGTGATTATCAAAAAAGCGGACAGTAAGAAAGCGAAAAAAGTTAAGATACCGGAAAAAGTAAAAGTAAAAGGCGTAGAATGTACCGTCGTAGGCATTGGAAAGGGAGCATTTAAAAACTGTAAAAAATTAACTACATTGACTGTTAGTAAAAATGTCAAGAAAATCGCTAAAAATGCCTTTTTAAACTGCAAAAAATTAAAGAAAGTTATAATAAAAGGAAAGGCATTAAAAACGATTCAATCAGGAGCGTTTAAAAAGACAAAATCCGGTATCCAAATTCAGGCAAAAGGATTTTCGAAAAAGCAAAAGAAGAAATTATTAAACAAATTCAAAAAAGCCGGAATGAAAAAACCAAAAATTAAGTAAGTAATTTTAAAAAGAGAGTACCGCGCAAAAGGCGCGTACTCTCTTTTTTGTCTGGTTTCAAAAATAAAGGAACTGTCCGCAGACAATTCCTTTGTTTTGATTGCTTATTTATGCAGTTGAAAAATGGTTTTTACAGACCAAGATCGCCTGCTAACCCTTCTAAGTCGGATTCCTCTATTCCGGAATCTGCTGCTGCTTTGATAAAGGATTCTAAATCCTTCTGTGTCTTCTCTGTCATTGCCTGAACGTCTTCCTGCAGTTTTGTAATAGCCTCCGCGTCCATGGCTTCCCCTGAAGTTGTGGCTTCCATTGCTTTTTTCGTATATTCCACTACTTCCTGCAAATCGTCTTTAATTGTTTTTCCCTCATCAGTATTGAGGTTTAATTCCTCAACAGCCTTTGACATAGCTTCAAAATCTGTGTTGTCTACTCCCTCAAGCGCAGCAAATGCTTTTAAGTCATTTTTAAAATTCTCTGCTTCAGAACTGCCGCCGCATCCGGCCAGCAAAGCCGCTGACATTACGAGCGCCAAACCCATTTTAACAACTTTTCTTTTCATAACTTTTCCTCCTGAATTTGTATATTTTACCAATACTGCAATCATTTTACAGTATTGGCTTCTTATGTAGTATATCAGGTTTACAGTCGTAATTCAAGTTGATAATAGCGTTTTCTTTTTATTGTAATTTTGCATAAAATAGTTGTAATATAACTGAAAATTTAGTAAAATATAACGGTATAAGGACAGAAAATTCTGTTACTAACCAGATTGGAGGATTTGCTATGAATGTTTACACAACTGACAAGATTCGTAACGTAGCGCTGTTCGGGCATGGGGGATGCGGAAAGACCAGCCTTGTAGAGGCGATGGCATATTTATCCGGGCTTACGACCCGTATGGGGAAGGTTGCCGACGGCAATACGATTAGTGATTACGATAAGGAAGAAACGAAGCGCCAGTTTTCGATTAACGCTTCCGTTGTCCCGATTTTATGGGAAGATACGAAAATTAATATTTTAGATACGCCCGGATATTTTGATTTTGCCGGCGAAGTGGAAGAAATAGCGGCAGTGGCGGACGCGGCGATTATTGTCGTATCCGGCAAAGCGGGCATTGAAGTGGGAACGAAAAGAGCGTGGGAGATTTGTGAAAAATATAAACTTCCGAGAATGGTATTTGTGACAGATATGGATATTGACGAGGCCAGCTACCGTCAGGTGGTAGAAGACCTTCAGGAATTATATGGCAAGAAAATTGCGCCGTTTCATTTGCCTATCCGGGAAAACGGCGTATTTGTGGGATATGTCAACGTACTGCAGCAGCGGGCAAAACGCTGGACGGACAAAGGCGGCATAGAAAAATCCGACGTGCCGGATTATTCCAAAGAAAACTTAGACATCTGCCGCGAAGCCTTAATGGAAGCCGTAGCAGAGACAAGCGAAGAATTTATGGACAGGTATTTTGGCGGCGAAGAATTTTCCGAAGACGAAATCCGTCAGGCGCTGCGTGTAAATGTGGCGGACGGCAGCATTATTCCAGTGCTGATGGGATCGAATATAATGGCAAGGGGCGTCTATACGCTCTTAGTTGACATTGTGAAATATCTCCCCGGCCCGGACAAGAAAACATGCGCGGGCATTAACGCTAAGACAAATGAAGTGTATCAGGCGGATTACAACTTTGCAAAGCCAAAATCAGCCTATGTGTTTAAAACAATCGTCGATCCGTTTATCGGAAAATACTCTTTGATAAAAGTCAACTCCGGCGTGTTAAAAACAGACGACGTCCTTTACAATTACCACAAAGGCGTAGAAGAAAAAATTGGAAAACTCTATGTTTTAAGAGGAAACAAGGCCGAGGAAGTCAAAGAGCTCCATGCGGGGGATATTGGCGCGCTGGCAAAACTGTCGAATACAGAAACGACAGATTCGCTTTCCACAAAAGCCAATCCAATCCTATATATCCGTACAAGTATGCCGACGCCGTATACATATATGCGCTATCGGGCAAAAAATAAAGGAGACGAGGACAAAATTTCTCAGGCGCTGCAAAAACTGACAATGGAAGATTTGACCTTGAAAAATGTCAATGACAGCGAAAACGGCCAGACGTTATTATATGGAATCGGAGAACAGCACTTAGAAATAGTTGTCAGTAAATTATTGAATAAATATAAAATTGAGATTGAACTTTCAAGGCCAAAAGTTGCATTCCGGGAAACAATCCGTAAAAAATCAGATGTAGAGTCGAAATATAAGAAACAGTCCGGCGGACATGGACAGTACGGCCATGTAAAAATGACGTTTGAGCCTTCCGGAAATTTAGAAGAAGCTTATGAATTTGACCAGATCGTCGTAGGCGGCGCAGTGCCGAAAAACTATTTTCCGGCAGTGGAAAAAGGCGTTCAGGAAGCAGTTTTAAGAGGGCCGCTTGCCGCATATCCAGTAGTTGGCGTAAAAGCAGTGCTGTATGACGGCTCTTACCATCCGGTCGATTCCTCCGAAATGGCATTTAAAACAGCGTCAAGGCAGGCGTTTAAAAAAGGCTTTTTAGAAGCGTCTCCGGTACTCTTAGAGCCGATTGTCTCCTTAAAAGTCGTCGCTCCGGATACGTTTACCGGAGATATTATGGGAGATTTAAACAAACGGCGCGGAAGAGTGCTTGGAATGAACCCAATCGACGGCGGCAAACAGGAAATCGTAGCGGATGTTCCGAGCATGGAACTGTTTGGCTATAATACGGATCTTCGTTCCATGACGGGCGGAGCAGGCGATTTTTCCTATGAATTTGCAAGATATGAACAGGCGCCGTCCGATATTCAGGAAAAAGAAGTGCAGGCGAGGGCAAATAAATTAGACGGGGCAGAATAAATTAAAAAGAAAATTATGAAAAAGAGGCTTTGGGTAAATTCGCTGTTAAAAATTGTAAGTTTGCCCAAAGGATACAAAGAATAGAAAAAGTAAGAGGCAGCAAACTATTATACAAACAGACCGGAAATCATTTTTTGGAAAAGGGGTATGAGTATGAAGAAATGTTTTTCTGCGCTGCTGATAATAGTTTTGATGATTCAAAAGCCGACGTTTTTTAATCTGGCGTCTGACCGTGTGGCCGAAAGTTTTGGGAGCTTTAGCGTGTATTTGTTTGACGGAGAATTGTATGGCAGCAGACAGGCGTACCGGCATATGGCGGCAAGACGGCAGGTTTCGGATCGAAGCAGTGAATCGTTCGATGAATATGAAATTCAATATTTTCTGAATGGCGGCGTACAGTCTGGCGCAAATCCTCTCAAATACAAGAAAGAGGATTTGCCGGTCAGCCTGTATTCCCCAAGCAGGGAAGGCTATAATTTTTCAGGCTGGTATCTCGACAGCAGCTTTACAAAGAAAATCAGCCGGATTACACAGGGACAGGCGGGAAGTTATACGCTTTACGCGAAATGGACGAAACGCATTGACGGCGATTACAATATCCAGATGTATCCGTACCAAAACCAGACGGCATACCGCGCAGTCAGTAAAAAACTAAAAAACTGCGCGTATTCCTTCTTGACGCAGGTAAAAATTCCGGGCATGCCTTCGACAAGGGAAGACGATATGCGAAAAAACCGGATTACCGATACCAGCCAGTGCCCGCAGGGAATCTGCATGACAGAAGACTATCTGCTCGTCAGTTCCCATAGCGGCAGCGGGGACAGCTTGGGCTGTCTACATGTGTTTGAACGTGAAACAGGCGTATATCTTGTCACACTTGGAATGACAAAGGAAAGCCATCTGGGGGGAGTGGCTTACGACGGAACGAATGTCTGGGTCTGCAATTCTGACAACAATACGTTGGAATGTATTCCCAGCCGATTTATAAAAGAAATGGTTCAAAAACGCCCGCAGTCCGTCGTGGACTGTTCCGGAAAATTCAAAGAATATCAGGTGGCAAATCCACCGTCTTGTATCGCATACCATGATGGGAAATTATGGGTCGCCACCCATACGAAAATTTTCACATCAAAAGTCACTGCCTATACCGTAGATGAAAACGGACTTCGGCAGGAAAACAGCTACCGGATTCCAGATAAAGTGCAGGGAATCGCCTTTGATAAAGAAGGCGTTGTTTACCTCAGCGCATCTTATGGCAGGACAAAATCTTCTTATCTGAAAGTATATGAATCGGCGGACAAAATGGATCAAAAGCCAAACCAGCCGATGATTAAAATTGAAATGCCGCCGTGTTCGGAAGAAATTGAACTATGTGACGGACAGATTTATGTTTTGTTTGAGTCGGCAGGAGAAAAATATCTGGAAGGCACAGACGGCAAGGGAAAAAGCGTTGCGCCGATTGATAAAGTGCTCGCGGTGTCAGTCAATTCGATTTTTGCGCAGCATTAAAATTTCATATGGAAAAGAATCCGACCGTCGCGCAGGGATAGAAACTGCGCGGCGGTTTTTTGCATAACAAATTTTGACATAGGGGGTTTAGAATGGAATCACAAAAGATATATGGATACATGCGGGTATCTACAAAAGAACAAAACGAGGAACGGCAGAGAGCGGCGCTGCTTAAAATGGGAGTGCCGGGACGGCAGATATATCTGGACAAGTGAGGGAACGCAAATGCGGAAGTTATTAACTGTAATGGCAAGAACCAACAATAGAATAAAGCGAAATGGACAGAGAAAGAAATTTATTGTAAAGACAGGCTTTTTTTTGTATAATTGAAGTGTGTTAAGAGAAAGTTATATCATACCTTTTGCTGCATCTTATGGAACATTAGCAATTCTATAAGTATGGATTTTTAGAAATTGAAGCGTTATAGCGCAGGACGATATAAAACAGAAGCAAAGTGATAAAGACGACACCATTAATAAGTACATTTATTTTCTGCAAAGTTTTTTACGAGCAGACAAAACAGCATGGAATGACGAGGAGGCTGTTACGGAAACAATCCGCATATGCAAGGACAGAAATGTTTTAAGAGAATATTTGCTTGAGAGAGAAAAGGTAGTTGTTACGATTCCGATGAGATTGTTTTATGAATAACAGATTAATTATGAAATTGTTTATCAAAAGCGAAAGGTATAACGCAAATAGAGAAACAGCGGAAAGAATAATAAAAATGGGAAAATTATCACTTGATGAAATAGCCCTATGTGTTCCTTTATTATCATTAGATGAATTAAGGGAACTTGAAGCTAGGGTTATGCAGTTGATGTAAATAATTATATCAATTTAAATAACAGCGTTAGAGTATATAGAAATTGTGTTGGTTTATGGAGATGAATTTGTAATGGTTTTATATAGGAGGGTTTTTGAAATGGTATAATATTTTTGAGCTTGGCGCTATGATTTTGTATTCAATAAAGAAAAAGAGAAAATTCAGTCAGAAAAGGAAGGAGAGCAAGATGAAAGAGAAACGGAAAAGAAAAGCGCAGAAATTTCTAATGCTTCTACTGATGTCGGCAATGCTTGTGGCAATGCCAGAGAGTTTAGTGAGGGCAGAGACAGCGGAGAGGCAGATGACAGAGAGGGAACTGCCGAAAAATCCGGCGCACCACTGCACGAAAAAAGATGACGGTACGGATATGACTGACTGGAGCTATGTGTATTTTGGCAGTTATCCGCAGGCGGAAGTGACCGGAAGCGCCCTGACTTCTGCCATTACAGGGGCATCTTATGATGCAAATAAAGATGCATGGGTGAATGGCGTAAAATACCGGAGAATCAGTAAAAGTGATATGAATTATGATGGAGATTTTGGAGACAGTGAATACCGGTACTTTAAATGGGAGAGCATAAAATGGCGTGTATTGCAAAATAACGGTTCTACATTGTTCGTCATAGCGGACAAAGGAATAGACTGTAAAGATTATAATGATTTTCTTGAGCCTGTTACATGGGAAAACTCTACACTCCGAAACTGGCTGAACAATGATTTTTACAATATGGCATTCAGTGAAAAGGAACAAGATGCAGTTATTAGGCAGACGGTAGTAAATGAAGATAATCCGAAGTATGGAACAGCAGGTGGAAATAATACCGAGGATAAAGTCTACTTATTGTCTGGCGGAGAAATTGCAGAAAAAAATAATGGATTCTGCGAAGATATTAATGTATGGTCTGTAAGCCGTCGTTTTGAAACAAGTGATTATGCGCATGCAAGAGGAGCCGATAGAGACTGGAACGTCGAAGGATATGAATACTGTTGGTGGTGGCTGCGCTCACCCGGCATGAGCAATTATGATGCTATGGACGTTAATTCTGATGGAGTGGTTAATCAAGATGGCTCCGAAGTTCTTATTGATTGTGATGTAATGCTCTCAGTTGCGCCAGCTTTGCATATTAATCTGTTCTCTGATCTTTGGTCTCTGGCAGAGGGAGATCAGCCAAATATGCCAGATTGCCGCCATACGCATACAGAATTAAGAAGGCAGAAAAAACCGACCTGTCAGGCGGCAGGCTATTCCGGCGACAAATGGTGTAAAGACTGCCTGAAACAAATTGAAACAGGAAGCGCGCTGGCAAAAACAAACCATAACATTCAAATATTTGTTACAAAAGCAACGGATTCCAAAAATGGCGGCATACAAAAGAAATGTAAGCTCTGCGGCTTCGTCCAAAGCAATACAGCCATCAACCGGATTTTGTCCGCTTCCGTCAGCCAGAAAAAATACACCTATGACGGAAAGAAAAAACAGCCCGCAATTACAGTTTTGGATTCTGCCGGAAAGAAAATTGATTCTAAAAATTATACCGTGTCCTATCAAAACAATGAATCTGTCGGAACAGCGTCCGCAGTCATTACATTTAAAGGAAACTACTCAGGAGCGCTTGTAAGAAACTTTGACATAATTCCACAGGCAACGCGTATTACCAATGTCAAAGCCCAAAACAAAGGCATTCAGGTAAAATGGAAAAAGCAGACAAGCCAGACAAAAGGCTACCAGCTTCAATACTCGACCAGCAAAAAGTTCACGAAGAAAACAACCAAGACAAAGACAGTGAAGAAATCCTCAAATACAAAACTTAGCATTGGAAAATTAAAAGCAGGAAAAAAATATTATGTCAGGATTCGGACATACCAGACAGTAAACGGAAATAAGTACGATTCAGAATGGTCTAACAGTAAAAATGTAACTGTAAAACGCTTATAATTTATAATAAAGATATTTTTTATACCCTAACTTGAGCAAATTTTTATACGTTAAATTTGTAAAATGATATTGACAGGAGACAGAAAAAGCTGTTTTATAAAATCAGTCTGAAAAAAGAATTTATTGCTATTGTATAAGATTATAAGATGAGGTTTAAATTGTAAAGGAAATGCCGCTGCGCCAAATATCAATGAAATACAAAAGACAATCGCGGTCAATCGCATATATATATGGAGTAAAGAGGCGATATATAGAATGTCAAACCTTGACAAATTCCTCTCTTATGATAAAATTTTATAGAGTATGTTAAAAACCCGACAGGAAATATTTCAATTCATACCGTCGGGTTTTTTATATGGATACAAGATATTAAAATAAATGACAGGGAGGGAGCAATATGGCAGCGCCTTATAATCACAGGGCCATTGAAGAAAAATGGCGGAAACACTGGGAAGAAAACCCAATAAATACCAACGATGGAAAGAAAGAAAAATACTATTGTCTGGATATGTTCCCCTATCCGTCCGGAAATGGGCTGCATGTCGGGCATTGGAGGGGATATGTGATCTCCGACGTCTGGAGCCGTTACAAACTGATGCAAAATTACTATGTGATCCACCCAATGGGCTGGGATGCATTTGGGCTTCCGGCGGAAAATTATGCAATTAAAATGGGAATCCACCCGTCAAAATCCACCGCGGACAATGTTTCTAAAATAAAAGAACAGATTCAGGAAATTGCCGCAATTTATGACTGGGACATGGAAGTCAATACGACAGATCCGGAATTTTATAAATGGACGCAATGGATTTTCGTCAAAATGTTTGAACGCGGCCTTGCGTATGAAAAAGAAATGCCGATTAACTGGTGCCCGTCTTGTAAGACAGGGCTTGCCAACGAGGAAGTTGTAAACGGCAAATGCGAACGCTGTGGCGCAGACGTGACAAAGAAAAATTTAAAACAATGGATGCTAAAAATTACAGCTTACGCCGATCGCCTGTTAGCTGATTTAGACAAGCTAGACTGGCCTGAAAAAGTTAAAAAAATGCAGGCGGACTGGATCGGAAAAAGCCACGGCGCGGCAGTGGATTTTAAAATAGATGGAAAAGAAGACCACATCACAGTCTATACGACGCGTCCCGATACCTTATATGGCGCGACATTTATGGCGCTTGCGCCGGAACACGCGCTTGCGAAGGACTTAGCGACAGAAGCGCAGCGCGCGGCAGTTGAAGAATATATCTATCAGGCTTCCCTGAAATCCTCAGTCGACCGTTTACAGGACAAAGAAAAGACGGGCGTTTTTACCGGAAGTTATGCCATCAACCCATTAAACGGCGCAAAAGTCCCGATTTGGCTTTCTGATTATGTGTTGGCGGATTATGGGACAGGCGCAATTATGTGCGTGCCTGCGCATGATGACCGTGATTTTGAGTTTGCAAAAAAATTCGGCCTTCCGGTTATTCAGGTTATTGCAAAAGACGGCAAAGAAATCGAAAACATGACGGAAGCCTACACGGAAGCGGCAGGCACAATGATAAATTCGGGCGATTGGAACGGAATGGAATCTGCAGAGCTGAAATTAAAAGCTCCGGAACTAATTGAACAAAAAGGATTTGGCAAAAAGACGACGAATTACAAACTGCGTGACTGGGTATTTTCCCGCCAGCGTTATTGGGGGGAACCGATTCCGGTTATCCACTGCCCGGAATGCGGGCCGGTTGCCGTGCCGGAACAAGACCTTCCACTTCTGTTGCCGGACGTAGAATCCTACCAGCCGACAGGCACAGGGGAATCTCCTCTTGCAGATATAGAAAGCTGGGTCAACACAACTTGCCCAAACTGCGGCAAACCTGCCAAACGTGAGACAAACACCATGCCGCAGTGGGCGGGTTCTTCATGGTATTTCTTGCGTTATGTGGATAGCAAGAATGACAAAGAACTTGTCAGCAAAGAAAAAGCAAACAAATATCTGCCTGTGGATATGTATATTGGCGGCGTGGAACATGCCGTTTTGCATTTGCTCTATTCAAGATTCTATACGAAATTTTTAAACGATATAGGAGCCGTAGACTTTGACGAGCCGTTTACCAAACTCTTTAATCAAGGCATGATTACCGGAAAAAACGGCATTAAAATGAGCAAATCCAAAGGAAACGTCGTATCGCCAGATGACTTAGTTCGGGATTATGGATGTGATTCTTTGCGTTTATACGAGCTTTTTGTAGGCCCGCCGGAATTGGATTCCGAATGGGACGACAGGGGAATTGACGGCGTTTACCGTTTTATGGCAAGATTTTATAATCTTGTCATGGAAAATAAGGACAAAGACGCCAAAGAGACAAAAGAGCTAAAGAAAATCCGGAACAAGCTTGTCTATGACATTACAAACAGGTTAGAAAGTTTCAGTTTAAATACAGTTGTGTCGGGCTTTATGGAATATAACAATAAACTGATTGAACTTTCCAAAAAAGGCGGCGTTGACAAAGAAACATTATTAACGTTCGTCCGCCTGCTTGCTCCGTTTGCCCCGCATATTGGCGAAGAACTCTGGAGCGGATTAGGGCAGGAAGGTTCTGTATTCCATCATGGTTGGCCAACTTATAATAAAAAGGACATGGAAGATGACGAAGTGGAAATTGCCGTTCAAATAAACGGGAAAACAAAAGTAACCGTTACACTGCCAAAGGATTGCGCAAAAGAGGAAGCTCTTGCGAAAGGCAAAGAAGCATTGGGCAAAAAACTGACAGGAACCATTGTCCGTGAAATCTATGTGCCAAATAAGATTTTAAATGTTGTGGTAAAATAAGGGATAAAAACAGCTTCCATTCAGTAAAATTATAGCTGGGTGGAAGCTGTTCATTATACTTTTAAGACTAGGAGGGAAAAAAGATGAGAGCAAGCGGCATTTTAATGCACATTTCGTCCCTGCCGTCAGAATACGGAATTGGGACTTTCGGCAGGGAAGCCCGTAGATTTGTCGATTTTTTGGAAAAGGCGGGGCAGTCCTTTTGGCAGATTCTTCCGATATGCCCGACAAGCTATGGAGATTCTCCATATCAGTCATTTTCAAGTTTTGCGGGCAATCCCTATTTTATTGACTTAAAGACACTTTGTAAAGAAGGATTATTGACAAAAAAAGAATGCGATTCTTATGACTGGGGCGCAAGCGCAGTGGAAGCGGATTTTGGCGTCCTCTACAAAAACCGTTACGATTTGCTAAAAAAAGCCTACACCCGTTTTAGCAAAAAAGAACCGGATAACTTTTCAGAGTTTTGTGAAAAAGAAGCGCAGTGGCTAGAGGATTATGCAATGTTTATGGCCTTAAAAGACGCCCATGGAGGAGATTCATGGGACAAATGGAAGCGGGAGTACCGTTTTCGTGAGCCAGATGCGTTAGAGACAGTGCGGACGACGTTTGCAACAGAGATTTATTTCTATAAAATGCTTCAGTATTTGTTCTTTCAACAGTGGAGCAGTTTAAAGGAATATGCAAATGAAAAAGGGATACAGATTATTGGGGACGTTCCGATTTATGTCGCTTATGACAGCGCTGACGTTTGGGCTGATCCGGGGCAGTTTTATCTGGACGAAAATCTTGTTCCGGTTGAAGTGGCAGGATGTCCGCCGGATGCATTTTCCGAGGACGGCCAGCTTTGGGGAAATCCGCTTTTCCGTTGGGATGTGATGAAGCAGGACGGCTACCGTTGGTGGACAAACCGCATTCGGGCGATGGCGGCTCTCTATGACGTAGTCCGAATTGATCATTTCCGCGGTTTTGATTCTTATTATGCGATTCCGGCAAATGCAGATACGGCAAAAAACGGCGTTTGGAGAGAAGGGCCGGGCATGGAACTGTTTCGGAGGCTGGAGGAGACGCTTGGGAAGTTAAATATTATTGTAGAGGATTTGGGATTTTTAACTCCTTCCGTGATACAAATGGTTCAGGATTCCGGTTTTCCGGGAATGAAGGTGCTTCAGTTTGCATTTGATTCTAGGGAGGAAAGTGACTATATCCCACATTCATATGGGCATCATTGTGTCGTATATACGGGAACGCATGACAATGACACGATTTTGGGCTGGATGAAGACAGCGCCGAAAGAGAGCGTGGCTTATGCAAAGAATTATTTGAATCTGTCAAAAGAAGAAGGATACCATTGGGGCATGATGCGCGGCGCATGGGCGAGCGTCAGCGATCTTGCAATAGTGACAATGCAGGATATCCTTGGGCTTGGCAGCGCGGCGCGTATGAATACGCCGTCCACGCTTGGGAATAACTGGAAATGGAGAGCTAGGAAAGAAGACATTACGCCGCAGTTGGCGAGAAAAACGCGAAAATACACGGAATTATATGGACGTGTGAGAAAGAAATAGATGAAAAAACGGCATACTGCCAGAATGGTTTGTCATTTTGGCGGTATGCCGTTTTTTAAATTAGAAAATGTTTGTCGTTTGCTGTTGTAATCAGCGAGGTCAAATTTTACAAAAATATCATAGATTCTAGTAATCAGCAAGATAAAATTGAACAGAGAATTAGAAAGTCGAAATCAGCAAGATAAAATTGAACAGAAAATTAGAAAGTCGAAATGGGCAAGATAAAATTGAACAGAAAATTAGAAAATTTTATTAAGTAACAAGATTATATCTATAAAAAACAAAAAATTGTAGATTTTTGCAATCTACAAAAATATCTTCAACAAAAAACAAAAAATCGTAGATTCTTGTAATCTGCGAAAAATTTTTCTTTAAAAATTCAATTAAAATCATATTCATTATAGGGTTATGGAACCGGTTTGTCAATCTGTTTTGCTAAAGTGGCAGGAATATCCAGTGGGTTTTCCTGCAATTTGGGACAAAAAAAGCGGAAAAGCTTGTATATTTTTAGGGAATTTTCTTCTATAAAGGGTCACGAGATGGGTCAGTCTGTAAGGTTGCCAAACGTTCAGTAACGATACGTTTGGCAGCTTTGTTTTTGCTGTAAAAATTCTATTTGGGGTCAAAGTTTGGGTCAAATAATTCATGTTTCATTGAATTTATATGCGTTTATTTATATTTTCGCAGATTACAAGAATCCACGAAATTGTTGTGACAGTCTGCGGAATGAATGGGTGGTGGGATGTATGGGGCTTGAATTATTTCCGCATAACCAAACTGCATATGACGCGGCTATGGATATGATTGCAAAGTATGGTAAGGCGGCAGTGATACATCCGACTGGAACGGGAAAATCTATGATTGCGTTTTGGCTTGCATTAGCTCATTCCAAGGACAGGATCTGCTGGCTGTCCCCCAGTTCCTATATTTACCAGACACAGAAACAAAGCCTTGCGGAAGCTATGCCGGAATTTTCAGAGGAGATGCTTTCGAATGTCACATTTTTGACGTATGCAAAACTTATGTCGAATGAGGACGAGATGTGTTCATTGCGTTGTGACTGGATTATCTGTGACGAATTTCACAGAGCCGGGAGCCAAAAATGGGGGAATAGCGTCCGCAAATTGCTGGCAATGTATCCGGACGCGGGAGTTTTGGGTTTGTCAGCGACAAATGTCCGTTATTTGGATCACCAGCGTGATATGGCGGAAGAATTGTTTGATGGGCATATTGCATCAGAGATTACCCTTGGGGATGCGATTGCCAGAAATATCCTGCCTGCCCCTGTTTATATAATTTCCATGTATGCGTATGGCAAGCAGCTAACAAAATTAAAAAACCAGATACAGGCATCGGGCAGCCTTAAAATACAGGAAGAAAATGAAAAACTTCTGGAAAAACTAAAACGGGCGCTTGAGCAGTCAGAAGGGCTTGAGCAGACGTTTGCCAAACATATGCCAAACCGTTATGGGAAGTATCTGGTATTTTGCTCCGGCAAAGGGCACATGGAGGAAATGATGCAAAAAGCGCCGGACTGGTTTTCCCGTTTAGACAGATCGCCGCATTTGTACAGCGTTTTGTATGGAGATCCTGCGTCTGCAAAAAATTATACACAGTTTCTGGAAGATAACAGCCCGCATTTAAAGCTTCTTTTTTCAGTGGATATGTTAAATGAGGGAATCCATGTAAAAGATGTAGACGGAGTGATTTTACTCCGGCCAACTGTTTCCCCGATCCTCTATTTACAGCAGATTGGAAGGGCATTGGCGGCAGGGAAAAAGTCAAGGCCTGTAATTTTTGACATTGTGGATAATTTTGAAAGCCTATACACAATAGACAGCATCCGTTTAGAAGTGAAGGAAGCGTTTCTTATGAGAAACAGCGGACAAGGGGAAGCAAGCCGTTTTAAAGAATCTTTTCAGATCATTGATAAGCTTTGCGGCTGTAGGGAAATTTTTGGGAAACTGAAGAAGAACCTACTGGCAGGCTGGGAGCTTTATTTTGAACGGGCCAGTTCTTATTATGAAGAAAATGGAAACTTAAGGGTTCCGAAGTCGTATCAAACGGAAGATGGGCTTTCTCTTGGGGCGTGGATTTTGACGCAGAAGCGTGTCTATGCCGGAAAAATAAATGGAACTTTAACGGATACGCAAAAACGGCGTTTGGAATCGATTGGCATGGAATGGGACAGTCATTCAACACGGAGTTTTGAGAAAGGGTACCGGGCGTTACAGGAATACCATAGAGAATATGGCAATGTAGACGTAAAAGCTTCTTATGTTACAAAAGAGGGGTATCCGTTAGGCAGATGGGTCGGGAATATCCGCAGGAAATATAAAGGGGCGTCAGGAAGGCCTTTGACAAAGGAGCAGAAAAGGCTGTTAGAAGATCTTGGCATGATATGGGACAAAGCGGCGTATCAGTGGGATCGTAATTTTAATGCCGCAAAAAAATATTATTCGGATCATGGGAATCTTGAGGTTTCGCATCGGTATATAACGGAAGACGGCGTTTTGCTCGGCGTTTGGATTGAAAACCAGCGGGCAATCTATGCGGGGAAGAATCCGAAAGCCGCGCCGCTGTCACAGGAACAAATAAAAAGGCTAAATGACATTGGCATGGAATGGGACAATGAAAGGCAGTGGCGTAAGCGTTACCATTTTGCGGAACTTTATTACAGGGCGAACGGCAGCTTAAAGGCGCCCGCCGCTTATACGACGGAAGACGGAAAGTTGTTGGCGAGATGGGTTGGCAGACAGCGGGAACAGTACAAGAAACATACTTTAAGCGAAGAACGCAGAGAGCTTCTTAGCAGAATCGGTTTTGAAGGGGACATGGATTCGTATGGAGGATAAAAAAATTACAAATACGGCAAAATGGCTGATACGGATATGGAATATCGGTTTGTTTACGGCTGTCTGGTTTGGGTATTATAATCCGCGGACATATGACGCCCACTGGCTTTTGGGCGGAATTGCGTCCTGTATCGCCTATGTGGCGGCATATAGCTGGTTTTGCAACACGTACCATGTGTTCCGGCTTGCTTCCTCGTCGGTTTCGGATTCCGTATTCGGCCAGTTAGTGGCAGTTGGCGTTTCCGGGTTTATCTTATATCTGGAGGGCTGTATTAGCTGCCATGGGTTTTTAAATGCTTTTCCTTGGCTTTTTGTGGCGGCTTTGCAAATTGCAGGTTCTTCCCTTTGCGTCATTGGCGTGAAGGCATATTTTGTAAAACGCCTTTCGCCCCAGAAAATGCTTTTGGTCTATGGCCGGGACATTGAGCGGGAGGCGGCGGGACGGTTCTGCCGTCTTTTAGAGAGGAAATACCCATATATCTTTGAATTTATCCATGTAAAGCAGGAAGGGATGCCAAAAGAGGAGTTTCTTTCTTTGTTAGATGGGTGTGATTCCGTTATGCTCTATGAAATTTCCCACGGCTTGCGGGGAGAGTTTATGAAGGCATGTACGGAGCGGCGGAAAGGGTTTTATTTTACGCCCCGCATAGAGGATATTTTCTGTCAGGGTTCCGAGGAAAAAAATTTAACAGATACGCCGCTGTTAAAGTATAAGTATGTCTATGAAATGAAATCGGGTTATTTCGGAAAACGCGCATTTGATTTGTTTTTGTCCGCGGTTTTTCTGCTTGTTTTGTTTCCCGTGTTTTTGATTACGGCATTGTGCATAAAGCTGGAAGACGGCGGGCCTGTATTTTACAGGCAGGAACGATGCACGAAACATGGAAGGGTATTTGAAATTTTAAAGTTCCGCAGCATGGTCGTGAATGCAGAAAAAGACGGGGCGAAGCCCTGCGCCAAGCATGATGCGCGCATTACGAAAGTAGGAAAAGCAATACGGGCAACCAGAATTGATGAACTTCCGCAAATAATCAATATACTAAAAAATGATATGAGCTTCGTGGGCCCAAGGCCGGAACGGGTTGAGCATGTAGAAAAATATACAAAGGAAATGCCGGAATTTGCCTATCGGTTCCGCGTCAACGGCGGCTTAACGGGATATGCGCAGGTGTGGGGGAAATATAACACGTCGGCGTATGATAAGCTCAGGTATGATTTGATGTACATAGAGAATCAGTCCTTCTATCTGGATTTTAAAATACTTGTTCTGACGCTTCGGACAGTGTTTAAATCAGAAAGCGCAGAAGGTTTTTTAGAAGCGGACAGCAGGGAAATGAAACAGGAAATTCAAGAGTCAAAGAATGTTCTGTTACAGAAACTTCGGCAGTAAGAAGGAGAAGGGCATGAAGAAAAAAATAGGGATTGTATCGTTAGGATACGCATGGCTGCCGTGTGAGCCGGGGCCATCCCGGTTTTATTATATTGCAAAAATGTTTGCGGAGCATGGGTTTGATGTGGAATTAATTGGAAGCGGGTTTCAGCATTTTGAAAAAAGGCCAAGGGATAAGGAAAAGATTAGAAAACAGGGCTACCCGTTCTTAAATACATTTATTGACGTTTTGCCATATAAAAAAAATATAGACGTCCGCAGGGCATTGGGCAACAAAATTGCGGCGGTCCGCTTAATGCGTTATCTGAGAGGGCGCGAGTATGACCTGATATACTGTTCCATTCCGGCAAACAATATTTCGGCAAAAGTAGGGGCTTACTGTAAAGAAAAAGGGATACCTTTTGTTGTGGATATTGAGGACTTATGGCCGGAAGCGATGGAAATGGTTTTTCATGTCCCGCTCGTTAAAAATCTGTTATTTTCTTATTTTAAAAAAGATGCAAAAAAAACGTACCAGAACGCGGATGCCGTAATCGGCACTTCAGATGAGTTTACAAACCGGGCATTTTTACATAGGGAGCGGAATATTCCGTCTGCGACTGTATATGTGGGATGCGATTTGGAGATTTTTGACAGCGGTGTGGCAGAATTTGCGGGAGCAATTTTTAAGCAGGACAAGGAATTTTGGGTGACGTATGCCGGAAGCATCGGAGCCAGCTATGACATTCGCACGTTAGTGCTTGCGGCGGCAAAACTGCATCAGGCGGGACAATCCAATATAAAAATTAAAATCCTTGGGACAGGCCCGTTAAAAGAGGAACTGGAAGCTTTGGCAAAGTCGTTAGGCTGTGTCAATGTGGAATTTTGCGGGTATGTGGAATATAAGAAAATGGCGGCTTATCTGGGTAAATCGGATCTTTTGATTAACTCTTTTGTCAAAGGGGCGTCACAGAGCATTGTAAATAAAGTTGGAGATTACCTTGCCGCAGGAAAGCCTATGATAAACACACTGGCAAGCCGTGAATTTATGGGGCTGGTAAAGGAATATGGGTTTGGCGCCAATATAGAGGCGGAATGCGCGCAGGAACTTTTTGGCGTCATTCTAAGCTATGCGGGGGATATGCGCAGATGCATAGAGGAAGGGATTGCGGCAAGGAAGCTTGCGGAAACGAAATTTGACAGGAAAACATCTTATCGGACTATAATTGAGTTAGTGAATGGGCTGGTTTGAGGCGGGGAAACGGGAGGAACGTATGGAAAGGATAAAATGGATTGACAGATCCAGAGGGCTCGCAATTCTTCTGGTGATATTAGGGCATATTATTGGAGGGCTTGAAGCCGGAATAGGGGGGGGTAATGAAAATATTATCAGACAAATCCTATACGCTTTTCATATGCCGCTGATTTTTGCAGTGAGCGGGGCAGTTTCAGACGAAGAACGGATCAAACAAATCAAAGGGAAAAAAGAATGTGTCCGGTATTTGGAAAAGTGTACGGTAAATCTGTACGTTACTTATTTGTTTTTCGGATATTTGTTTTGGGCGGTAAAGTATTTTTTGTATCAGGGCAATGAACCCGTAACGGCGCAGGATGCTTTGCGTCTGCCTTTTGATTACAGCGCGTGGATTCCGGGATGGTATTTGCTAGCGCTTCTTGTGATAAAATGGCTGGATTTTTTTATGATAAAGGGAATGAAAAGCTCCAAAATCAGGGTGGCTGTCTGGATTTTCTTGTTTTTGGCTGGAAATTATATGCCCGCGTCATTTTTAGCAAGGGCATTTAAAAACGGTTTGTATTTTCAGCTTGGACGCAGGTGGAAAAAAGGGCGTTTTGAAAATCCTGAAATAATAGCCGGGATACTGGCTGTGGCAGGCGTGTTAAAGTATGGACGCGGGTTTGGATATGTGGCTGATTTTTTCATTGCGGTTTCTCTTTGTGAAATGGCAATAATGTTGATGATACAGACCGAAAATAAGCCGGCGGGGTTTTTGGAGCAAATGGGAGCTTATTCAATGGCGCCGTATGTCCTTCATGCGTATTTTACAATTCTGGTCAAGATGGTTTTAAACCGATTGGGATGCCAGAGTTTTCCGGTGTTTGTTTTGGCTGAATTTACGGCGGCGGCTCTGTTTAGTTATCTGACGGTTTTTTTTATGAAAAAATATCCATGCCTTAGGCGTTTGTTTTATCCCCTCTAAAAGTGATTTGGGTAAAATATATTTTATGTTGGAGATTATATGGAAATATATATCATTTTATTTTGGTATGAGATTTTAATCGCTCTATTTTTAGAAAAAAGGCTGAGAAAAAACGATCAAATTATTGTATATTCCAGCGGTAAGTTAAAGATCTATGTAAAGCAGTTTACACTTTTGCTTTTACTGGTTCTTCCTCTTTGGCTGGTAATGGGGATGCGGTATGGGATAGGGACGGATTTCCATGAATACAGACGGATTTTTGAATATATAGCTTCTGAAAAAGACGTCTTTCATGGTTATGAAAATATTGAATTGGGTTTTAAAATATTTGATTATCTAATTGCCTTGTTTACAGATAATGCGCAATGGATGTTTTTACTGTCTTCCTTCATTATTATTGCTGGATATTTGAAGGGGTTTTATGATAACCGAAATTCTCTTGTAATCTGCATTGCCGCGTTTATGGGTTTGGGCTATTACTTTTATGCAATGAATATTTTTCGGCAGTATATGGCAATGGCAGTTGTTTTTTCGGGTATTACATATTTGGAGCATGGACAGATTAAAAAATTCTTGTGTTTTATCCTTGCGGCTTGTCTGTTCCATACAAGCGTCCTGATTTGGCTGCCGATACTTGTGTTAATAAAAGTATTGCCGGGAAGGAACTATTATTATGTCACTTTATTTATAGGTTTTCTTTTGTTTTATAATCAAACGGCTATTATCCGTTTCTTGTCAAGATTTACAAAATACCAAAGTTTTTTTGAAAAAAACAGTCATTTTGTGCAGTCAAGGGTTTCATATACCAATATTTTAATTTCGGCAATCATTTTGTTTGTTGCATTCTTATTTAGAAAACAAATGTTAAATGTAAACCGGATCAATGATTTAAGGATAAAATGTGTCTGGTTTATGTTTATAACCTATATTTGCATGAATTTTTTAGGGGATTCCATTATCAGGGTGGTTTTGCATTTTTCCATCTACTGCTTACTGATATTAGCGGATGCATTTATGTGCATTGGAAAAAAAGGCAGGGCATTTTTTCAGATTTGTTTTGTAGTTGTTATGTTTTTAAGTATATTTATCATTTTGTATTATGATTCAAATATTACGCATCAGTTTGTGCCATATGTTTCAGGGACATTACAGAGTATTGACCAATAAATTGTTTGAAAAGAAAGATGGAAAGGATGGGGGTTCGTTTGGAAGACTTAATCAGCGTCATCATTCCGGTCTATAACGTGGAGAAGTACATAAGGAGATGTCTGGATTCGGTTCTGGCCCAAGAGGGGGTCAGTCTTGAAGTGATTTTAGTTGACGACGGCTCCACGGATTCCTCGGGCGCCATATGTGAGGAGTATGCGAAAAAAGATGGGAGAATCCGCGTCCTGCATCAAAAAAATGGAGGTTTGTCAAGCGCCAGAAACGCGGGGCTGGCGGTGGCAGGAGGGGAATATGTCGGTTTTGTGGATTCCGACGACTGGATTGCAAAAGACATGTACGCGTACCTGCTTCGTCTGATTCAAACTTTCCATGCGGACGTCTCCGTCTGCGACTATAAAAGGACGGGGCGCCCCTGCCGGCCGGACAGGAGGAAAGAGTCGCTTACGGTAAGGCAGGGGGAGGGGCTTGATCGCCTATTTTACCGCATGGACGGTGGGAAAAGCTTCTTTTCCGTCTGGAACCGCCTGTATAAAAGGGAGGTTTTGGAAGGGGTTACCTTTCTGGAAGGGGAAATCAACGAGGACGTTTACTTTACCTATGAGATTTATGGGAAAGCGGGAAAAATCATATTTTCAAACTTGCAGAAATACTTCTATTTTACAGGCCGGGAGACGATCACGCACAGCAGGGTTTCCCCAAGGGACAGCTCCCAGTTCCGGATCTGGGACAGGATCGTGGAACGGGAAAAGGGCGGCGGATATTATGAGGCGGCGGTCTTTAACCGTAAGCGGGCGGTTTTCAGCCTGTACATAAAAGCAAAGCTCTACGGGGTTTCGGACGACATGCCGGCGGGCACGGTGCGGCGCTGGAAAAAAGAGCTAAAGGGGGACTACAGGCTGCTGATGCGTGGGAAGGCGCTGGACGGGAAAAGGAAGTTTGCGCTGTTCTGCATTTGCAGGCTGGGCTGGTGAGGGGAAAGGAGACTGCATGAAGAAAATAAAACATGCGAACGTGGTGAAGAACTCCTCCATGCTTTTTTTGATGAACCTTGCGAAGATGGCGTTCCCGCTTGTGACGCTCCCATACCTGACGAGGGCGCTCACGGCGGAGGCGTATGGGACGGCCGCCTATGTGAAGGCGGTGATGGGCTACATGCAGATCCTCGTGGACTTCGGGTTTTCCCTGTCCGCGACGAAGGACGTCGTCATGGTGGAGGGGGACAAGGGGAGGCTGGAACGCGTCATTGGGGATGCGCTTTTGGGGAAGGCGCTCCTTGGAGTTTTTGGGTTTGGGGTTTTAATGCTTGCGGCCGCGTCGCTCCCGATCCTGCGGGGGAGCCTGCTTTACACGGCGCTGTCCTACGTCCCCGTGTTTGCGTCCATCTTTTTAATGGATTTCCTGTTTAGGGGCTTGGAGCGGATGCATGTGATAACGGTCCGTTTTATTTTAATGAAGGGCATATCGACCGCCCTGACGTTTGTCATGGTGAAAAATGACGGCGATTTGTTTTGGATTCCAATCCTTGACGTTTTAGGCTCCTTGGCCGCCGTCCTGCTGGTGTTTTACGAGCTCAGAAAGCTTGATCTGTCACCGCGCGTTTCCGGGCTGGGGAAGGCGTGGCGCTCCATACGGGAGTCTTTCGTCTATTTTCTGTCCAATGTCGCGACGAATTCCTTTAACGCGCTTAGCATCTTAATCATAGGCGCGCGTCTGGGCGCCGGGGAGGTGGCGCTCTGGAGCGTCTGTATGCAGGCGGCGACCGCGATACAGTCTTGTTATATCCCGATTTCAGACGGGATCTACCCGGAGATGGTAAAGAGCAGGGATTTTGGGTTGATCTTAAAGACGCTGCGTCTGTTTCTGCCGCTTGTCGCCATTGGATGCGCCGCCGCCTATTTTTTTGCGGATGTTGGGATGTACATTCTGGGCGGGGAGGAGTATCTGGCCGCGGCGCCTGTTTTCCGCCGTTTAACGCCAGTCCTGTTTTTCGGCTTTCCGGGCGTGCTGTTTGGCTGGCCCGCGCTTGGAGCCATCGGCAAGGCGAAGGAGGCGACCGCGTCGACCGTGGCGGCGATGCTGTTTCAGGCGGCGATGCTGTGCGCCTTGGATTTGGCGGGCAGGTTCACGCTTGGGAACGTCGCGGCCGCCCGTTCGGCGACGGAGGCTTTGTTTTTCGGGATGCGGCTTTATTTTGTATGGAGGCACAGGGGGCTGTTCTCTGGGCATGGGGAAACTGGGAAGGGGGAATTGGAATGAAGGCAGCGGTCATCACGCTGCACAGCGTGTCCAATTACGGGACGCAGCTGCAGGCGTATGCGACGCAGGAAAAGCTGAAGGAGTATTTTGATGAGGTCGCGTTTATTGACTACCGGAGGCCGGACAGCTACGGGAGGGGGCTCCTAGGGACGTTTGCGAAGGGGAACCCTTTTAAGGCGCTTGCGGCATTGCCGACGCTTGCGTATTGGAGGCGCCTGTTTGGAGGGTTCCAGAAGGAGCGTTTGAACCTGACGGCGGAGACGTATCGAAGCGAGAAGGACTTTGCGGGCTTTCGCGACTGCGCGGACGCGTACTTCGTCGGGAGTGACCAAGTCTGGAACACCGGGTGGAACAAGGGCGTGATCGCTCCGTTTTACCTAAGCTTCGCCCCGGAGGGGAAACCGAGGTATGCGTACGCGGCGAGTTTTGGGAAGGAGTCCTTTTCCGAAGCGGAGGTTGCGGCATCCAAGCCGTATATAGACCGTTTCCGGAAAATATCCGTCCGCGAGGAGAGCGGCGTGGGGGTGTTAAGGGAGCGGTATAGCTATGAAGGCGCCGTCCGTATCCTTGACCCGACTTTGGCGATGGGGCCGTCCTTTTGGCGGGCTCTTGCGCCGGAGCCTAAGATAAAGGGGGATTATATTTTAATCTATAACTTAAAGCGCAGCCGCGCATTTGATGTCTACGCCGAGGGGCTGTCCAAGCGGACGGGATTGCCGCTATACCGCCTCTGCACACGCCTTGACCAGATCCTAAAGAATGGGAAAAGCATTGTCATGCCGGAGGTTTTTGAGTTTGTGACCCTAATCGACCATGCAAGGCTCGTCCTGACGGACTCGTTCCACGCGACGGCGTTTTCCATGAACCTTGGGACGGAGCCCGTCTGCATTTACCCGGATGCGTACTCCGGGCGGATCTCCGAGTTTTTAAGGCTCGTGGAGTCGGAGGGCAGGCATGCGCGGCATGGCGGGGACTTTGGCATGCTTGACCGCCCCGTGGACTTCCTGCGGGTCGGGGAAATCCTGCGGGCGGAAAGGGAGCGGACGGATGTGTTTTTGAGGGAAATTGCGGAGGAGACGAAATGGGAAATGGGAAAGCGCTAATCAGCGTGATCGTGGGGGTTTACAATGGGCAGCGATATTTAGGGGAGTGTCTGGACTCCGTTTTGGATCAAAGCTATGGGAACCTTGAAGTCATCGTTGTGGACGACGGCTCCACGGATGCATCGCCGCAGATCGTGGATGCTTATGCAAAACGGGACGAAAGGGTCGTCCCGATCCATCAGGAGAACAAAGGGGTCAGCGCGGCGAGAAACCGGGGGCTTTGCGCCGCGAAGGGGGAATATGTCTGCATCGTGGATCAGGACGACTGCATTGCACAGGATTACGTGGAATATTTTTATCACATGGCGCTGGAGAATGGAGCGGAAATTGCAATGACGAGGACGGCTGGGAAGTTCACAGGGGAATGCCGCCGTGGACTGGAGCGAAGGGATTTAAGCGGAGCCGAGGTCTGGAGTGGCGCCAAGGCGGCTGAGCAGATGCTGTTCTACAACGTTGTCATTGCCCCGTGGAACAAAATGATAAGCCGGAGCCTAATTGAAATGGGAAGCCTAAGCTTCCATGAGCGGCTGTTTGGCGGGGAGGGGTTCTGTTTTTCAATGGACTGTTTTCAGAGGGCGGAGCGGGTCGCGGTCGGATCAAGGGAAGTGTATTATTATCGAGTGGATAACGCCGATAGCGGGATGACAAAGTTTAGCTTAGGGATTATAAAAAGCAGCATCCAAGCGCAAAAGCAGATCTACTCGGATTTGGTCGAGAAAACAGATCGGATGCGGTTTGCCTGTAGGTATGCAAACTGGCATACCCACTGCGACTGTCTGAACATGATAATTGGATGCCACGCTGTAAGGGGACATCTTGGCTTATACAGGCAGATAAAAAAAGTCTGCCGCAGACATGCCCTGACTTCCCTGCGGGCGCCAATCCCTAAAAAGGAGAAAATAAAAGGCGTATGCTATTTCCTAAGCCCCTTTATCACCGCTTGCATGATAAACCATTTTCGGATGCGGAAATTCACCCGCGAGGAGTGACGTATTAAACCCGTACAAATTTTTGTAAAGACAATGAAAAAAGTATATACGCTTGGCGTAAAAAACATCTTGAAACATCTTCCTTTTCATATTATAATAACGGAACAATACACAAAAAGAGGAGTTATACAAATGAATCGGAATTTTAGGATACTGGCGGCATCTGCCGTTTATTTGATTGGATTCGCCGTTTCCATTTATGTTGGCGGCTGGCTTATGCTCTTAAAGCCGCTCCGTTCTGTGATTGCGGCATATACCTTAGGGACGCTTTCGCTGTCCCAGTTTATCGTGACAATCATTAAATGTATATCATCTATGACAGTTGCAGGATTTATCTGGTGCATTGGCTATATTGCCAGCAATCATATTTATGACAGCCGTGATGAATAAGCGCGGCGGGATATGTTTCAAGACACGCCATGGACGCGGACAGTTTCACAAAACCAGTGTTTCAAACATGTTTATAATCTTGCCATTGGTTTTTGTGGGATATTCGCGTCTTTTTTAAAGATAGGAGTAAACTATGAAAAAAGCAGTATTTTTTGACATTGACGGCACACTCTGGGACAATCAGATGCAAATGCCAAACAGCGCTGTTTCCGCTGTCCGTCAGCTAAGGAAAAACGGAATTTACGCCTTTATATGCAGTGGCAGGAGCCGCGCAGCGATTCAGGCAAAAGAGCTTCTTTCTGGCATTGGCTTTGACGGAATTTTAGCAAGCTGCGGCGCGCATATTGAGTATCAGGGAGAATTAATCTATGAACGTCTGCTGACGGCTGAAGAATTAGAAGAAATATTTCATATCGCAGACGTTTACCATGTTCCGATCGTGGTGGAGGGCAAAAACTGCCTTTATGCGGATATGGAAGATTTCAGCGACAATGTCTATATCTGCAATTTAAAAAAATCCCTTGGAGAGGGGTTTTTGCCGTTAGCCGCGGAGCCGGGGCGGCATATTGCCAATAAAGTGACGGGATATTTTAAACAAGGCGATTTTGAAAAAATGAAATCGGAATTAACGGTTCATTACGATATGATTGTCCATACCCCAAACGTGTTTGAGCTTGTGCCGAAAGGCTTCTCTAAAGCCAGCGGGATTAAGCGTATTTGCGAACATTTAAACATTCCCCATGAAAACACCTATGCGTTTGGAGACGGCCCAAACGATCTTGAAATGCTATCTTACGTCAAGTATGGAATTGCGATGGGCAACGGCGCCAAAGCAGCCAAAGAAGCGGCGGATTTTATTACAAAAGATATTTGGGATGACGGAATTATGGAAGGGTTAAAGCATTTTTCCCTGATTTAAAGGAAGTGGTGAACGATGTCAAATATCAATGATTATCTGCTTTGGCGTGGCGATTTGCTGTTTGCGGAAGCGGGGTTTAATGAAGTGGATAATTTGATTTTTTCAGAATTGGTCTATGTCGATTTCCGTGACATTGCGCCGTCTGTCCAATCAAAAGAAACTATTTCGTTAAAAGAAGCGTCCAGACTTTTTTTTGAACGCCATACAGACGAAGAAATACAGGCAAAAGTCTCGAGTACGAAAGTATCTGCATTTCTCATGCGTGAAATGGCGAAAACCAGACGTTTTAGCGAGGCGCGTCTTGGCAGTTATGTAGATGAGGTTGATCCAAAGGAACAGTCACAGTTCTGCGCAATGACGATAAAGCTTGACGACGGCAGTGTTTTTGTCGCATACAGCGGAACCGACAGCACGATGATAGGCTGGAGGGAAAATTTCAACATGAGTTTTCTGACCGAAACTCCAGGGCAGTTAAAAGCCGTCGAATATCTTAATCAGACGATTTCTCCCAGACAGAAAAAAATCCGCATTGGCGGGCATTCAAAAGGCGGCAATTTGGCGGTTTATGCCTGCATCTATTGCAAAGAATCCATTCAAAACAGGATATTAGCCGTCTACAGCAACGATGGGCCGGGTTTTATGGGCGCAATGATGGATAAAGATGAGTACCGCTCAATGCTTTCAAAAATTCATACTTTTATACCGGAATCCTCTATTGTAGGGCTTTTGCTTGAGCGGGAAGAAGACTATGAAGTCATTAAAAGCGAGGCAAACGGCCCTATGCAGCATGACGTGATGACATGGGAAGTTTTGGGCGCTTCTTTGATCCGCAGTGAGTCTATTACAAAGCGCAGTGAACTCCTTGACAAAACTTTAAAAGCATGGGTGGACAAAATGGACGCTAAACAGCGGGAAGATTTTGTCGATGCGCTGTTTACAATTTTAGAGGAAGGCGGCATCCGCACGATTGATGATTTAGCGCATATGAAGTGGAAAAAGTTCGTAGAGCTGTTTAAACTCAGCAGCGCAATGGAACGTGAAAATCAGGAAATCATTAAACGCGCGTTAAAGCTTTTGCTTGAAGAAAGCCAGAAAACCATTAAAGATTCAGTAATCAAAAAGAGAAAATAAATTTTCTAAAAAAAATATTAAATTGCAAAAAAACGGTAAAAATATGAAAAAGCGAGAAAATGAGAGCATATAAGAGAAAAAATGGGCATAATATCAGTAGTGTTGAATTAAGTCCAGTTGCAGAAACAAGAACCAAAAACTATTATAGGATTATCGGTTAGCGCTCATAAGATTAGAGTGCTAATAACAAACAAAACAATCAAAGCAGAACGAATAAGGAGGCATTTCAAATGAAGTTAGTACCTTTAGCAGACAGAGTTGTGTTGAAACAGTTAGAAGCGGAAGAAACGACCAAATCGGGAATTATTCTTGCAAGCAAATCACAGGAGAAGCCGCAGGAAGCGGAAGTTATCGCAGTAGGCCCGGGCGGAATCGTAGACGGCAAAGAAGTTACCATGCAGGTTTCTGTCGGACAGAAAGTAATTTATTCTAAATATGCAGGAACAGAAGTGAAATTAGAAGACGAAGAATACATTATCGTAAAACAGAATGATATTTTAGCAGTTGTAGAATAAAAATAGAAAAAGTGAGGGAAAAGAAATGGCAAAGGAAATTAAATATGGTTCAGAAGCAAGAACAGCATTAGGCGCCGGCGTGGATAAATTAGCAGATACAGTCAGCGTAACGTTAGGGCCGAAAGGAAGGAACGTTGTGCTTGACAAATCTTTCGGCGCGCCGCTGATTACAAACGATGGCGTTACGATTGCAAAAGAAATTGAGCTGGAAGATGCATTTGAGAACATGGGCGCGCAGCTTGTCAAAGAAGTTGCGACAAAGACGAATGACGTAGCCGGAGACGGAACGACGACAGCAACTGTTTTGACGCAGGCGATGGTGCATGAAGGCATGAAAAACTTAGAAGCGGGCGCAAATCCGATTATCCTGCGCAGAGGAATGAAGAAGGCGACGGACGTTGCAGTGGAAGCGTTAAAATCCATGAGCCAGAAAGTAAAAGGCAAAGACCAGATTGCAAAAGTCGCAGCGATTTCCGCAGGCGATGAAGAAGTCGGAAAACTTGTTTCAGATGCAATGGAAAAAGTGACAAACGACGGCGTAATTACGATTGAAGAATCGAAAACAATGCAGACGGAATTAGACTTAGTAGAAGGAATGCAGTTTGACCGCGGCTATATTTCCGCTTATATGTGTACGGATATGGACAAAATGGAAGCGGCCTTAGACGATCCGTATATCTTGATTACAGATAAGAAAATTGCAAATATTCAGGAAATCCTTCCATTGTTAGAGCAGGTAGTGCAGAGCGGCGCAAGGCTTTTAGTGATTGCGGAAGATGTTGAAGGCGAAGCATTAACGACGCTTATTGTCAACAAACTGCGCGGCACATTTAACGTGGTGGCTGTAAAAGCTCCGGGATATGGCGACAGAAGAAAAGCGATGTTAGAAGATATTGCAATTTTGACAGGCGGACAGGTGATCTCTGACGAACTTGGCTTAGAATTAAAGGATACGACAATGGAACAGCTTGGCCGCGCGAAATCCGTAAAAGTGCAGAAAGAGAATACGGTCATCGTAGACGGAGAAGGCGATAAGGAAGCAATTCAGGCAAGAATTAGCCAGATCCGCGCGCAGATTGAAGAAACGACTTCTGAGTTTGACAAAGAAAAATTACAGGAACGCCTTGCAAAACTGGCAGGCGGCGTAGCGGTAATCCGTGTTGGCGCAGCAACGGAAACGGAAATGAAAGAAGCGAAACTGCGTATGGAAGACGCATTAAACGCAACCCGTGCAGCAGTAGAAGAAGGAATTATTGCAGGCGGCGGCTCCGCTTATATCCATGCGGCAAAGAAAGTAGCGGAATTTTCAGAAACGTTAGACGGCGATGAAAAGACTGGCGCAAAAGTAATTTTAAAAGCATTAGAATCCCCGCTTTATTATATTGCCGCGAATGCAGGATTAGAAGGCGCCGTGATTATCAATAAGGTAAAAGAGGCGGAAGCCGGCATAGGATTTGATGCAGTGACAGAGCAGTATACAGATATGGTAGAAAGCGGAATCTTAGATCCGGTTAAAGTGACAAGAAGCGCATTGCAGAATGCAACCTCAGTCGCTTCTACCTTACTCACAACGGAATCTGCTGTTGCAAACATTAAAGAAGAAACTCCAGCAATGCCGGCAGGCGCTCCGGGAATGGGCGGAATGATGTAATTCTTTTGAATAACTAATAAGGGTAAACACTAAAAAATGAAACACCGTTATTCTATGATTGGAATAACGGTGTTTTATTTTTTTGTTGTGGTAAAAGCGCAGCCATGCTATACTAAAATAACAAAGAGATCGTTGCAGGATTGGATCATGGAAAGAATGGGAATTTAAAAGAATATGTGAGAAAAGATATACTGTCTGGCAAAATGGCGTAAACGGAACTGGGTCATTTTATATTAGAAAGTTTGCAAAAATTCTTGCTAATTTTGAACATAAAAGCATTTTTTTTGAATAGGAAATGACATAATAAAACCAGCAGAGATTGGAAAAAGCATTTGCCGTCTGAATAGGAAATGAAATATTGAAAACAGCAGAAAGACGAGGAATCCGGAATAGAAGAAACACAGGAGGAAATGGAAATGTCTATAGAACGGGTAAAATCATTTTTTCAAACTTATGGAATGGAAGGGCGGATACAGGAATTTGACGTATCCAGCGCGACAGTAGAGTTAGCGGCCGCCGCGTTGCATTGTGAGCCGCAGAGGATTGCAAAGACGCTGTCCTTTCTCGTGGACGGACATGCAGTATTAGTGGTGGCGGCAGGGGATACAAAAATCGACAATCCGAAATATAAAGCGCAGTTCGGGGCGAAGGCAAAAATGCTTTCACCAAGTGAAGTGGAAACGTTAGTCGGACATGCGGTAGGCGGAGTCTGCCCATTTGCCATAAAGGAGGGGACAGAGGTCTATCTTGATGTATCCTTAAAACGTTTTGATACCGTGTATCCGGCTTGTGGCAGTTCAAACAGCGCGATCGAACTTACAGTTTCGGAATTAGAGGAATATTCCGGATACAAAGAATGGGTGGACGTCTGCAAAGGGTATGATACAATCCAATAGGGAAAACCAAGAGAAGGAAGGCGGAAGGGGACAACAGGAACTTTCCACAAGTGAAAAAGAAAGAGGTGAATTTATGCTGAATCAATCCCGGTTAAAAGAAGCGGTGGATGCATACAAAAAAGACTTTACGCAAAAACGGTGGCAGGAAGAAAAGTACAAATGGAAAGCGGTTCACTGCTTTCAAACGCATTGGAATATCAAAGCAAAGGATTTTTTGCAAATGCTTACAGATTCTTTATCACAGACGGAGAATCTTTTAGTGTCTGCCCATAATTTTCCGGCAGAAATGATAATCCGGTTTGCAAAAGAGGCGCCGGAAGAAGTGCGCTCCATGTACATAACGCTGTTTGACGAAACGCAGGATCTCTATGCCCGCATTGCAAACTTTAAACAAAAATCAGATGGATTATTGGAACGTTTTGGCAATGGCGTCCAAAAGCATTATCAGTATGAAAATGCGATTTCCACTTACTTGTGGCTTCGCTATCCGGATAAATATTATATCTATAAATTTAGTGAAATAAACACCGTTTCTAAACTATTAGAAAGCGGCTATCAATTTAAAAAAGGCGCATATGTTAAAAACTTCCAAAACTTTATGTCGTTATATGACGAGATATGCGAAGCGCTGAAACAGGATTCTGAACTGAGGGATTTGCTTACGGCAAATCTTACGGAATCTGACTATAGTGATCCGTGCCTGCATACGCTGACAATGGACGTCTGCTTTTATATCAGCCGTTTTTGGGGAAACCGAGTTGACGGCATACGTGGGACGGATTCAAAGACTTGGCTTCCGGCGGAGTATACGCCAAACCTGACGGCGGGCGACTGGGCGGTTCTTTTGCAAAACGATGAAATATTCACGAAAAACAGTTTAGAAATTATGAAACGCATACAGGATTTTGGCGGACAGGCCACTTGTAAGCAGCTTTCGGAAAAATACGGAGAAACAATAAATTTTTATAACGTTGCTTCCGTTACTCTGGCAAAACGCGTGGCAAAAGAAACGGGCTGTCCCTTGTATATGGAAAAAGGAGACGTCCGTTATTGGCCGGTTCTTTATTTAGGGAAACCGGCAGACGGCAAAGAGGAGGGAAGTTTTGTCTATAAAATCAGAGAGGAGTTAAAAGAAGCATTACGGCAGACGGATTTATCCAAGATCGATCTTTACGCAGGCGATAGGGAACAGGAAAGCCGCCGCTATTGGTTTTTAAATTCAAAACCGCAAATCTGGAGTTTTTCGGATATGTTAGTTGGGAAAGTGGTAGGGTATACATTATATAATGACAATGGAAACAAACGCCGCATTTTTCAAAATTTTTTAGATGCGAGAACAGGAGATCTTGTAATAGGTTATGAGTCAACGCCGAGAAAACAAATTACAGGGCTGGCTCAAGTAGTTTTGGAACAAGACAAAGAGCAGATTTATTTTGAAAAAACGGAAGAATTGTCCGTTCCAATAGATTTTGCCGCGTTAAAATCTCACCCGAAGTTAAAGCATATGGAATTTTTCAAAAATTTCCAAGGCACTTTATTTAAGCTTACGAAAGAGGAATATGACATTATCCTTGATATGATCCGTGAAGAAAATCCAAAGCCTGCCCTGCCTGTGGCATTTTCAAACTATACGAAGGAAGACTTTTTAGAAGAAGTCTATATGACGGAAGCAAAATACAATCGTCTGGCGTCCGTTCTTCTTAGGAAAAAGAATCTTATCCTTCAAGGCGCGCCCGGCGTAGGAAAAACGTTTGCCGCTAAACGGCTTGCCTATTCCATTATGGGCAAAAGAGACGACAGCCGCATTGCATTTGTCCAGTTCCATCAAAATTATTCCTATGAAGATTTTATGATGGGGTATAAGCCTGTAAAAGATGGGTTTGAGTTAAAATATGGCATATTTTACCGCTTCTGCAAAAAAGCCGCTAACTATCCTGAGCAAGATTATTTTTTTATAATAGATGAAATTAACCGTGGAAATTTAAGCAGGATTTTTGGGGAATTGCTTATGCTAATCGAAAACGATTACCGGAACGAGCCGGTCGAGCTTGCTTATAACGGGGAACTGTTTGCTGTCCCAAAAAACCTGTATATCATTGGGCTGATGAATACGGCAGACAAAAGCCTTGCAATGATGGATTACGCCCTTCGCCGCCGTTTCAGTTTTTTTGAAATGGAACCGGGATTTGATACCGACGGATTTCTCGCATACCAAAGCAAAGTTGAAAACGGGCAGTTCGATCAGTTAATCGGGCAGATAAAAGAATTGAACGGTCAGATTGCAGAAGATAAGTCGCTTGGAAAAGGTTTTTGCATTGGGCACAGTTATTTTTGCAATGCTTCCACATGCACCGAAGAATGGTTAAGGGACGTAGTGGAGTTTGATATCCTGCCTTTGATCCGTGAATATTGGTTTGACGATGAAACGGCGCAGAAACAGTGGGAGAACCGTTTGCAGGGTGTATTTCAATGAGTGGAAAAAAACATATTCTAATTAAAAATATTTACTATATGCTTTCTTATGTGTATCGGATATTAAATCAATCCGTCTATGAGGATTTGGCAATGGAAGAATTTGACGAGATGTATGATATGTTTGCGGCAATTCTTTCAAAAGGAATCGGCGTACAGTTAAAGCAGGGGCTTTATCGCGATTACAGAAGCTGTCAGGAAGACCTGCCTGTGATGCGTGGGAAAATCCATATGCCGGATACAATCCGCAACCGTCTGGCGCAGAAGAAAGCATTATCCTGTCAGTTTGACTTGCTGACAGAAAATAATCTCTATAACCAGATTTTGAAAACGGCTGCGCTCTATTTGCTTGCATCCGGAAAAGTGAAAGCGGTATATAAAGACAGCCTGAAAAAGGAACTGCTGTATTTTTCCGGCATCGATTCCCTAGATCCCGCGGGCATAAAATGGACGCGGGTTCGTTTTCACAGAAATAACCAGACATACAGAATGCTGCTTGGCGTCTGCCGTCTGTTGTTTGAGGGCATGTTGCTTACAACGGAACAGGGTTCGTATAGGCTTGCATCTTTTTTCGATGAACAGCGTATGTATCGTCTGTATGAAAAATTTATTTTAGAATATTATAAACGGCATTATCCCGGACTATCCCCCGGCAAAAAGCATTTATCATGGTCGTTAGACAAAGGGGAAAGCGATATGCTTCCGGTTTTAAAAACTGACATTCACTTGCAAAAAGGAAATGCCGTACTGATTATTGACGCCAAATATTATGCGAAAACGACGCAGGAAAACTATGGGATACATACAATACATTCCGCCAACCTCTATCAGATTTTCACCTATGTGAAACAGCGGCATTATAGTTTTGGCAACGCGCCGCATCAAATGTCGGGCATGCTGCTTTATGCAAAAACCGACGAAGAAATACAGCCGGATGCCGTTTATCAAATGCGCGGGAACCAAATCAGCGTAAAAACACTCGATTTAAACCGGCCGTTTTCAGAAATTAAAGCGCAGTTGAACAAGATTGCAGAGGATCATTTTCCAGAAGAAACGGGCATGGGGCAATGAAACGTCAGGCGGCATTATGCGCGTCTTTTTTCGCATAAAAACCGCGCGAACAGCTCCGCTGATTTCGTCCGGCTTTCGTTTATCGGATATATAAATCCCACTTCCCGTTTTGGGATTGGCGTTTCTAATGGAAGTTCAATTAAACTTCCATTTTTTAATTCTTCCCACACAAATCCCCGAATCACGCAAGCCGCGCCAAGCCCGATTTTAGCAAATTCAATTAAAAGCTCCATGTCTGACACATCAATGGATTCTTGGACGGCTATCCGGTTGAGCTGTAAGTAATCGTCAATGTATTGTCTTGTCATATTCTGCTTATCTAACAGCATAAGCGTGGCGTTTTCCAATAGCTGTTTATTGCCGATTTCCTGTAACTTTGGATATTTTAGGCATTCTGGCGAAATGACAAATATATCTTCGATTTTTTCAAAAAATTCAAATGTCATTTGTTTATGGCTCTTAGGCTTTCCGACAAGCCCGACGTCAATTTTTTGTTCTTCCAATAGACGTATTGTTTTATTGCTTGACTGGCATACAATCGAAATATTCATATTTGGGAAGTTTTTAATAAACTCTTTTAAATAAGGCAATAAAAGGTATTTGCAAAGCGCTGAACTTGCCCCGATTTTCAAATGTCCGGCGCCAAGCTCTTTCGAACGCTGGAGTTTTTCTTCTCCGAGCGAGAGCGTTTCAAACGCCTGTTTTACATGCGCGTAGAGCAATTTCCCTTCTTCTGTCAGCGTAACGCCGCGTGAACTGCGTGTAAACAGCTTGCATCCTAACGCATCTTCTAATTTTTGGACTGCCTTGCTAATTGCAGGCTGGCTGATAAACAGCTCTTTTGCGGCTTTTGAAATGTTTCCGGCGTTTGCCGTTGCGTAAAAAATACGGTACGCCGTCAGAGATTGCTGCATCGCGTCCCCTTCTTTCCTGAAATTATAATAGACATATCATACCATAACTTTTGGTTATAGTAAATATAGAGAATAAGTATTTCTCATCTGCCCTGCAATGTGATAAAATAACCATTGTTACAAACACTCACACAAAATGAAACAATAGGAGGTATGCTGCATGGGAATGACAATGACCCAGAAAATTCTTGCGGCGCGCGCAGGCTTAGAGACGGTACAGGCAGGCCAGTTAATTGAGGCGGATTTGGATCTTGTGCTTGGAAACGACATTACTTCTCCGGTGGCGATTCATGAACTGGAAAAAATGAACACAGAGGGCGTATTCCATAAAGATAAAATCGCGCTTGTCCTTGACCACTTTGCGCCAAACAAAGACATAAAGTCTGCGCAGCACTGTAAGTGCGTCCGCGAATTTGCATGCAAACATGAAATTACAAATTATTTTGACGTAGGGGAAATGGGGATTGAACATGCGCTTTTGCCGGAAAAGGGCTTAACGGTTGCCGGAGACGTGATTATCGGAGCCGATTCCCATACCTGCACATATGGCGCGTTGGGCGCATTTTCGACCGGAGTTGGAAGTACGGACATGGCGGCAGGCATGGCGACCGGAAAGGCATGGTTTAAAGTCCCTTCCGCAATTAAATTCAATCTAACGGGAAAACCGGCAAAATGGGTAAGCGGAAAAGACATTATACTTCATATTATCGGCAAAATCGGCGTAGACGGAGCTTTATACAAATCTATGGAATTTACAGGCGACGGCATTGCGCATTTGTCTATGGACGATCGTTTTACGATTGCAAATATGGCAATCGAAGGAGGCGGCAAAAACGGGATTTTCCCGGTAGACGAGATTTGCAAAGACTATTTAAACGCACATTCTGCCCGCCCATATCAAATTTATGAAGCCGATGCGGACGCGCAATATGACGAAGAATACACGATTGATTTATCGGCGTTAATGCCAACGGTCGCTTTTCCGCATTTGCCGGAAAACACGAAGACGATCGACTGCGTGGGCGACGTGAAAATTGATCAGGTTGTCATTGGTTCCTGTACGAATGGGCGGTTGGGAGATCTAAAGGTTGCCGCAGAGATTTTAAAAGGAAAAAAAGTGGCAAAAGGCGTCCGCGTCATTGTGATTCCGGCAACGCAGAAAATTTATTTGGATGCAATGGAACAGGGGCTTTTGAAAATCTTTATTGAAGCGGGAGCGATTGTCAGCACGCCGACTTGCGGGCCTTGTCTGGGCGGCTACATGGGCATTCTTGCAGAAAATGAACGCTGCATTTCGACGACAAACCGGAATTTTGTAGGCAGAATGGGACATACGGATTCCGAGATTTACCTTGCCAGCCCGGCCGTGGCGGCTGCAAGCGCAGTGACGGGGAAAATTTCAAGCCCGGACGAAGTGATAGGAGGATAATGGCATGAAAGCAGCACATGGAACAGTATTCAAATATGGCGATAATGTAGATACGGACGTGATTATTCCGGCAAGATACTTAAATTCTTCCGATCCAAAGGAACTGGCGCAGCATTGCATGGAAGACATTGACAAGGAATTTGTGGCAAACGTGGCGAAAGGCGATATTATAGTGGCAGAGAAAAACTTTGGATGCGGCTCGTCAAGGGAACATGCGCCAATCGCAATCAAAGCCGCCGGCATAAGCTGTGTGATCGCAGAGACTTTTGCGCGGATTTTTTACCGCAACGCAATTAATATCGGCCTGCCAATCGTAGAATGCCCGCAGGCGGCAAAGGAAATCGAAGCGGGAGATGAAGTCGAGGTGGACTTTGATTCCGGCGTGATAAAAAATAAGACAAAAGGCGCAGTTTATCAGGGGCAGGCGTTTCCGGAATTTATGCAAAAGATTATTGATTGTGAAGGTTTAGTAAATTATATCAACCAAAAATAAAATTTTTATCATTTATTATTACAATATTATTAATTTTTTCGTCTTCTTGTCCATTTTTCTGTAAGATAGAGTATAATGTAAGTAGCTGTTTGGCGAAAAGCAAACGGCGGCTAAGCAATAGAGATACAGAAAAAGGAGTGAAAGTATGAGTCGCAGGAGAAAAAGAGCCAAAGTGCTGCGCAGGTCTTTGCTGCTCGCATTTGGCGCTGTTCTGTTTCTGATTATCGCGTTGTATGCGTTTTTCAGTTTTTATTTCCAATCCCATTTTTTTTACCGCACCAGCATTGAAGACGTGGACGTGAGCGGAATGACGGCCGAAGAAGCGGTAGATGAGCTGCGAATGGAAGTGAAAGATTACCTGCTCGTTATGCGCGATAGAAATGGAAATAAACACCAGATACTAGGAAGGGACATTGGCTATGATTACCAGCCCCTTGGAGAAGAAGAAAAATTAATCAATGCGCAGTCCTCATTTCTCTGGCCGTTCCAGATTACGAAAGACAAAAAACTGGAAATGGACAGAAGCATTACATATGATGAGGATTTGTTAAAAGAGGCGGTGGCGTCTTTAGACTGTTTAACGGAAGCGCAGATGCAAAAGCCGCAAGACGCCAGAATAGAGATGACGGAAGAAGGCTATGCGTTAATAGCGGAGCAGCAGGGAAGCTGCTTGATTGAAGATAAATTGTATGCACGCATCAAAGGCGCGGTAGAGGCCGGAGAATCGGAATTTACGTTTACGGACGACCTCTACGAAAAACCTCAGGTGACGTCAGAAGATCCGGTTTTAAATGGCTGTATGAACCAAATCCAGTCATTTTTTGGAGCGGAAATCACATATGATATGGGCGAAGATAAGGAAGTCGTAGATAAAAGCGTAATATCGGAATGGATTACCGTCGATGATAATTATAACGTTACGTTTAACGAAGAAAAAGCCGCCGCCTATGTCCAAAGCCTTGCCAGTAAGTACAATACATATGGCGATGAGCGGAAATTTTTAACGGCAAAAGGCGACAGCGTAACGATTGGCGGAGGGGATTACGGCTGGGTCATTGATAAGGAAGCGGAACGGGAACAGTTGATACAGGAAGTGAAAAACGGTGAAGTCAAGACGAGGCAGCCTGTATACTCCCAGACAGCCGTCAGCCGCAGTAAAAACGACATTGGAAGCACTTATATAGAAATTGACTACACCAATCAGCATTTGTGGTATATCGAAAACGGCGTAGTTAAAGTGGATACGGATATTGTTTCGGGCAATATCAGCCGCGGCAACGGTTCGCCGGACGGTGTGTTTAAGATTGTTTATAAGCAGAGCCCGGCAGTGTTAAAAGGAGAGACGTATGAGTCCAATGTGACTTATTTTATGCCGTTTGCGTATAATGTCGGGATTCACGATGCATCTTGGAGAAACGGCAGGTTTGGCGGTTCCATTTATAAAACGTCAGGTTCCCATGGCTGTATCAATGTGCCGGAGGAAATTGCGGAGAAATTGTATAAAACCGTAGAAAAAGATACGCCTGTCGTCGCTTATTACCGGGAACCCGTGAAATTGACGGCGGAAAATACGAAAATCGCCAATTCCTATTCCTATTACGACGAAGAAAAGGAAAAGGCGAAAGAGGAAGCGGCAAGAAAAGCCGCGCAGGAAGCCGCAAAACAAACGCCACAGATAGGCGAGGGAGAACGGATTGCTGAAGATGGAAGCGTTGAGCAGATACCGCAATAAGCATTTGATGAAAAGAGACTTTGGCGTTTCCCGCGTATACCTTAGAGAGAATCCAGATATTGCAGGAATTTTTTGGACAGTTTCAAGCAAGAATAGATTTTAGCATATTCCTTTGCAGACAGATCCGGGATATAATTTTCATAAAAGTTTTTTTGGATACCATGAGCAGCCGCTAAGTCGGCTGCTTTATTATAGGCAATCGCGGCGTCCGTTTCATCTTTATAAACGCCAATCAGATGATTCCCTTTAATATGAAGCCGGACTTCATAACAGGGTTTTCCTTTTCGAATAGCGGAAGTTACGCCGTAGTAGCGGTTGATTATTAGGATATTGGAATAGCGGTAGTCCGTGGCGTCACTGTTGACAAACAGATAATCCCTTCCCGCCACTGCAAAACTGCGGATACCATAACGGGATAAAATGCTTGTCTGCATTCCGTATTCATTTACAAACAGATGCCCGCCTCGTTTTAGGATTTTGTGGGTGGAATAGAAAAATAAATCATCTATATCGAATTTTAATTCTTCCTTTGCGGACAGGTAATAGGAAAAGTAGTTTGTGTGAAGGTAGATGGGAGTTTTGATATAGATGTTGTTATCCCGAAAATTCATTAGCGTGACAGTTTTTTCAAATGGGAGGGCTGTCTGGTGGAATAATTTCTGTTCAAGGGAAATTGCCGGGGTAGAGAGGAGTTCCGATGCTTCTAAATAGGCGTTATGCGCATCGGTTTCGGTGGGGTAACTTCCTAGGCTGATGTGTTTGTTTTGGTATGTGATGCCGGAACGGTAGTAGACGGTTCCGTCTTTTTTCTTGGATTGGGTTGCGCCGGGGAGCAAGGTGGGTTTCCTCCTTTATAAGTGTGCCGCCGTACATCGGACAGGGTATGCAGACGGGGTTGTGTTCTGGGATTAAGGGATACTTAAGAACCCCTAAATCCCATCGCAATGCCCCGCCTGCATACCCTGTCCGATGTCCAGCTTGGGTTTTTTTGGTGGGTCGTTTTGAGTGGCTTTTTGCTGGAGAGTGTTGTGGTCAAGCATTTTTTAACGCGTATGGCTAATAAAATTAACAGACCAGTAATGCTGCAATTGTAGAGCGCTTCCCCGTTTTTCAAAAACAGATACGTGAAATCCGTACACCGCTTGTGGTTCGCATGGTCTGCATGAAATTTTTGCTGCAGTTTGTTTTCAAAGGCTTTATGCGGTTTTCCGCGCCGGTAACACGGTTTCTTTGGGTGGACGAGGGAATACAGCCTCATTTCCGCATTCGGGCAGATGCCAAGCCGCCTCAGCATTTATTGGATGCCCAATTCCCAGTCATGTTGTTTTATAAACCGATAAGTCTCTAATCGATTTCCTTTGCGAAGAATGCCCCAGCTTTTTTAAGAAAAGGATTTTCTTTTCATTCGGTTCTTTGTGAAGGAGAAGGCTGTCTTAATAATTTCCGCTTCATTAGCGGACGAAGGAATTTGAAGGCTTTGGGCTTGGCATTCTTTCTGAAATTCACTGCATCATCGACGGACTCTTTCTTTGGAGATGCCATATTCCGTGGTGATGCTATTGATCGTTCTTCTTTTCTCCAGATGGAGGCGGACAATCTTCTTTTTAAATTCAGGGGTGTAATTTTGCAACATAATAAGAGCCTCTTTTCTTTGTAAATTGATTATATCTTATTAGCCGTTGTTGTTACAACTTTACTTTATCACAACGCCATCGTACATTTCAACAGTAGAGTTTTGCCTGAACCATTTGCCGAGAGCGGATTGGGAGACTCCGTATTCTTTGCAGAGCTGGGGCAGGTTTTTTCCGTTTTGGTGAAGGGAGACTAGGGATTTTTTACAATCTTCATCATATTTGCTAGAGTTATTTGTAGCCATAAAATCTTCCTTTTTTGTGTCTAGTATATTGTAACAGGTGGTGTATGTTCGTGTCTGCTTTTATAGTTTATATTCAAGTAATGGAAAAGCTAAAAGTAGAGGATGTGTTGAGATGGATAGGATTGATGAATAACATTCAAGTATTTGTAGACGAGATTATATTGGTTGATATTGTCTATTCCTAATAGCATACCAGTAAAAAGAGAAATGCTGTCAACAGATGGCGGTTTTTCTTTTTCGGGAAGTATTCAAGATGTTATTAAGTTGAGAGTACAGTCGGAGTGGTTATACAAAAGCGCTTGAAAATTTGCGCGCAGAACGCTATATTGATTATATGGAGGTTGTTATGATAATAGTTGAAAATAAATCTCTTGAGGGTATGTCTTTTATTGATTTATTTGCCGGATTAGGTGGTTTTAGAATTTCCCTTGAATCATTAGGAGCGCACTGTGTTTATTCAAATGAATGGGATAAATATGCGCAGGAAGTGTATTATAATAATTTTGGAGATGTACCGGAGGGCGATATTACCTTGGTAGATGAAAATACAATTCCAGACCACGATATTCTATGCGCAGGTTTTCCTTGTCAGGCATTTTCTATCAGTGGTAAACAACGAGGATTTGAGGATAGTAGAGGGACTTTATTCTTTGATGTTGCCCGAATTGTAAAATGTAAAAAACCTAAAATTGTATTTATGGAAAATGTAAAGAATTTTGCTTCTCACGATGCTGGGCAAACGTTGGAAGTAGTAGAAAATACTATGAAGGAATTGGGATATTCTTTTAGCTATAAAGTTCTAAATGCAGTTGATTTTGGGGTTCCTCAAAAGAGAGAAAGAGTATATATGGTTTGTTTTAGGAATGATATTGGCATTGAGAAGTTTAAGTTTCCAAAGGCTTTTGAACTAAAAAAACACGTAGAGGACTTTTTGCTTTCAGAAAAAGAGATTCCCGAAAAGTATTATGTTGAACGTCCTGATATTTATATGAATGGAAAAGAAGATAACGAGTATAGCGCCAAATCTATACGACTTGGCATAGTAAATAAAGGCGGACAAGGAGAAAGAATTTATAGCGCGAAAGGGATTGCGGTTACTTTATCAGCATATGGAGGAGGAGTATTTGCAAAGACAGGCGGGTACTTAGTCAATGGCCGATATAGAAGATTGTTACCAAGAGAATGCGCGAGAATAATGGGATATCCCGATTCATATAAGATAAGCTCAAACGATAATCAGGCATACAAACAATTTGGAAATTCGGTTGTGATCGATGTTTTGCAATATATAGCAAAAGAAATCGGTTCTCAATATGAGGGAAAAATCAATGAATGAAATTAAATTTAGGAAATTGTTTGTATTTCTGTTAGCAGATGTTTTTACTTTGAATTTTATTTGACAGGTTATTTCAATTTTTGTATAGTATAGTATGTGGCTATTATAGTTTATATTATTTATATTCATGTTATGTAGTATAGTATATGGCTGTTTTAGTTTATATCATTTTTAATTATTCTACATATTTGGGGAAAGAGGAGAACATATGGAATTAATATATGAAAGCACCAGAAATTCAGAAGAAAAAGTAACTGCTTCTCAGGCGGTTTTAAAGGGTCTGGCAGATGGGGGCGGGTTGTTTGTTCCGACGCATATCCCGTCTTTGGATATTGATTTTGATGAGTTGGCGAAGATGGATTATCAGGATACTGCGTTTTTTGTGATGCGTAAATTTTTAACTGATTTTACGGAAGAAGAATTGCGGTCTTGTATTTCAGAAGCTTATGACGGTAAATTTGACACAAAAGAGATTGCGCCTGTTGTGAAGAAGGGTGATGTTTATTTTTTGGAGTTGTTTCATGGCGCTACGATTGCATTTAAGGATATGGCGCTTTCGATTTTACCGCATTTGTTGATTACGGCGGCTAGAAAGAATCAGGTGAAAAATGAAATTGTAATTTTGACGGCGACTTCTGGCGATACCGGAAAGGCGGCATTATCTGGGTTTGCAGATGTGGAGGGGACAAAGATTATTGTTTTTTATCCGAAACATGGGGTAAGCCCGATTCAGGAAAGGCAGATGGTGACGCAAAAAGGGAAAAATACGTTTGTGGTTGGGATTAATGGTAATTTTGATCAGGCGCAGACGGGCGTGAAGAAGATGTTTTCGGATTTGAAATTGGCTGAGACAATGGAGAAGGGCGGGTATCAGTTTTCTTCTGCTAATTCTATTAATATTGGCCGTCTGGTTCCTCAGATTGTTTATTATGTTTATGCGTATGCAAGGCTTTATGCAAATGGGGATATTGCAAAGGGAGAGAAGATTAATTTTGCTGTGCCAACTGGGAATTTTGGGAATATCCTTGCTGCTTTTTATGCAAAACAGATGGGGCTTCCGATTGCAAAATTAGTCTGCGCTTCAAATGAGAATAAAGTTTTGTATGATTTTTTTGCTACGGGCGTTTATGATAAAAATAGGGAATTTATTCTGACTTCTTCCCCGTCTATGGATATTTTGATTTCCAGTAATTTAGAGCGTTTGATTTACCGCCTGACAGGGAATAGCGCAAAGCGGAATGAGGCGTTTATGAATGAGCTTGCATCTGATGGCAAGTATAGGATTACGGAAGAAATGAAATCTGGGTTGTCGGATTTTTATGGGAATTTTGCAACGGAATCTGAAACAGCCGCATGTATCCAAAGGCTTTTTCAAACAACGGGATATGTGATGGATACGCATACAGCAGTGGCGGCGGAGGTATATGGAAAATATAAAGAAGATAGTAAGGACATGGCAAAAACAGTGATTGTTTCTACCGCCAGCCCGTTTAAGTTTACCAGAAGTGTGATGGATGCGATTGACGGGGAAGCGTATGCTTCCATGACGGATTTTGAGTTAGCAGATGAATTGTCGAAGATTTCGGGAACGCCTGTGCCGCGCGCTGTGGAAGAAATACGGACGGCAGAGATTTTGCATGATACTGTCTGTGAGCCTGACGAAATGGAAACTGTAGTCCGGCAGTTTTTAGCTGTTTAGAAAATAATGGAAAGATCAGCAATATAGAAAGCATTGGAAAGAATAGCAGTTTAGAAGGCATTGGAATGATAAGCTGTTTAGAGAGTGATATAAGAAAAGCCGCATTTGGAAAAATACAAATGCGGCTTTTTTTTAAATTTTGAAAAAGAAATTTAATGTGCCGAAAGGATAAATAATCGGCATAAGAATCATTTTAGTTGCGCTGCTGATATAAGTGTTTTCAAGGCTGACAGGCGGCTCTAATTCTAATTCGATTGATTTTTCGTTGGAAATATTTACATTAAACAGTCCATTGTGCAGATTTAAAAAGTCTTCAATCGAAGCTTGTACATACTCGTCATATTCATGGAAGTTTTCGCGCACATATCTGGAAGCAAATGTAATCGCAGTTTCTTCCTCTAAATCCAGATATGAAGTCATGGAATATTCTCCGTTGATAATTTGGGCAGAACAGTGCTCTGCAACGTATTCCGAACATAACATGGGATTTAAAGGCGTAAAATCTTCTCCAATAAAGCGAATTAAATCGTTAAACAGCAATGTGAGGTACTGCAACAGAAAATTCGGGATATTTGTAACGGAAATTAACAATAAATTTTGGATAAGCGACTGTAAGTTTTCTTGTTGTTCGCTTGCTGTTTCTAATTGAGAAAGCTCATTTTCTTCTTGATAAGAAGCAATCAGGGTATCCAGTTCTTTATCGGTTAATGCCCCGTTTTCCACAAGTCCCTGCCCAATTTGTAAATAAATCGGCACCTGCTGGTGGAGTAATGTATCCACTTGCTCTTTTGTCAGAAATCCCGCTTCTATGGCAAGTTCGCCGAAACGCTTATTTTCATGGGTCTGACGAATCAGAATACAGTTTACCTGTGTCGCATCCATAAAGTTCATATGTACAGCCAGCGTACCGATTTTGGTGTGTTTGGTATGCTGTTCTTCAATGGCTTTAATGAGCTGCTCAGGGGAAACAGCCCGTTTGCTCAACAGATAATTTCCAAAAAATTGTGCGTACATTTATGCTCTCCCTTCAAATCTTGTTTTCAAAATCGATTCTATCTGCCGGACGTTAAGCGGTTTTTGTATAAAATCTTTGGCTCCAAGCTGGATAGCCTGTCTTAATTGAGCCTGTGTGCCAACAGAAGATACGATTACAATATCGGCTTGTGGATTGACTTCCATTATTTCGGCGATTGCGGAATGTCCGTCTTTCACTGGCATGACGATATCCAGAAAAACCATATCCGGCGTATGTTCTTTGTACATATCAATCGCTTCTTGTCCGTTCGAAGCCTCTAAAATATTGCTGATGCCAAAATTTGAAACGACGTCTTTTAACTGTTTTCTTGCCAGAATGGAATCATCACCTATTAAAATTTTTACATCTTCTAGTTTCATAGTAACCGCTCCTTTTTTCGTATATAATATAGATATTTTATACTATATCTTGTAAAGTTTCAACATTATTATCACATTTCGAAAAGAAATTTTTAAGAAACTTTTTATTTTTGCTTTTTGAACAGTTTTTCGTTATAATGTGAAAAAAATTATATATGGAAAAGCGTGAATAATATTTAGTTTTTTCTGAGTTTGGATTTATATTAATCTGATGATTAAGTGAGAAGATTTAAAATTTTAGATAAAAATTCTTTAATGTATGATATGATCGACTTTTAATTGTTGAATGTAAATTTATAAATATACATTTAATTTAATAAGATTGCAATTAAAAGGAAAACTGTTTTGGAAATAGATAAATATAAAGGATTTATTGAACATGATGCTTGCGATAGATAGAAAAGGCAGAATTGTATTTTGGGGCAGAACGTGTTAAAATGAAAAAGCGAGATAGAAATGCAAATGTATCGGCATGAAAAAGAAAAGGGAAAAACTATGAACTATATACTTATTTTTGATGTAATTATGGCGGCTGTTGGCATTTATTTTGGCATAGCGGCAATACAGATGAAACGTTCCGGGGAAATCAGCAACTTGATTGCCAGTCAGGAAGAAATAAAGAGATGTAAACACAAAGAGGCTTTCGTTCAAAACGTATCGCCTAAGCTGCTGATTTTTGCTGGGATTGCCATTGCGCTGGGCATAGCCAGTTTTGTCAATGATTTGCGCTGCAACAATGGAACCGCATATTATGCGCTAAGAGCGGTTTTTTTATTGAATTGTTCGTTTCTTATAGCGCAAATTCGAAAAGAAAGAAGGGGCTGTTTTTAAAACGGCATAAAAAAGGACTGTTGCTCTATGCGACAGTCCTTTTCGTTAATCCGTTTATCTGTCCGACATAGGAAGATATTCCTTGTGTTCGTCTACAAATTTATATGCGGGACGCATAATTTTCCCGCTGTAAGACAATTCTTCAATCCTATGCGCGCTCCAGCCTGAAATTCTTGCAATCGCAAAAATCGGCGTATAAAGCTCCAATGGAAGATTTAGCATAGAATATGCAAATCCGCTGTAAAAATCGACATTCGGGCTGACGCCTTTATAAATTTTGCGTTCCTCCGCTATGATTTTTGGCGCTAATTGTTCCACCATCGTATAGAGCGCAAATTCTTTGTCCATTCCTTTTTCTTTCGAAAGCCGCTCCACAAAAGAGTGGAAGATAACGGCGCGTGGATCGGACAGGGAATAAACGGCATGTCCCATGCCATAAATCAGACCTGCATTGTCAAACGCCTTTTTGTTTAAAAGCGCGCGCAGATAATTTCCAACTTCTTCTTCGTCTGTCCAGTCATGTAATTTTGCTTTCATGTCCTCAAACATCTGCACGACCTTGATATTCGCCCCTCCGTGTTTTGGCCCTTTCAAAGAACCTAAAGATGCTGCGATGACCGAATAAGTGTCTGTCGCGGAAGAAGACACTAAATGCGTCGTGAATGTAGAGTTGTTTCCGCCGCCGTGTTCCATATGGAGAATCAGCGCAATGTCAAGCAGTTTCGCTTCTAAGGCGGAAAATTTGGAATCCGGCCTTAAAATATGTAAGATATTTTCAGCCGTAGAGTATTCCGCTTTCGGCTGGTGGATAAACAGGCTCATGCCGTCATGGTAATGTTTAAATGCCTGATATCCATAAACTGACAGCAATGGAAACAGGCTGATAAGCTGTAAACACTGCCGTAGGACATTTGGCAGTGAAATGTCGTCTGCCGTATCATCATACGAATACAAAGTTAAAACGCTTCTGGCCAGTGTATTCATCATATCTTTGCTGGGGGCTTTCATAATAATATCCCTGACAAAACTAGTCGGCAATGTGCGGTACTCACTGAGTAACGCTGTAAACTCATCTAGCTGCTGCTTTGTGGGAAGTTTCCCAAATAAAAGCAGGTATGTGCTTTCTTCAAAGCCAAAATGGCTTTTGTCTTCAAGCCCCATTACAATATCTTTGACATTATATCCCCGATAATAAAGATTGCCGTCGGTGGGAACGGGATTCCCGTTTTCAATTTTCGTGGCGCAGACGTCGGATATTTGGGTCAGACCGACAAGTACGCCTTTTCCGTTTACATCACGAAGACCTCTTTTTACGTCATATTCTGAATATAATTCTGGACGAATCGTAGCTGTTTCTTCACAAAGTTTGGAAAGTTTTAATATTTCAGGCGTGATTTCGCTGTATGAATTTGAATACATATTAGACCTCCCTTCTATCTATTCTGACATCATACCATATAATCCCAGACAGAAACAAGGAAATTGAAAAGGATTTTAAAGAAATTTAAAAAAATTAACACTTCGTTTATAAAATATGATATAGTTTTTTTAAAATGAATAGGAGGCGGTTTGTATGTCAGATTCCATGGTTTTATCTGAAAAAGAAGCATTTTCCCATATCGACCATACGGCATTAAAAGCGGATACGGCTTGGGAGGAAATTGAGACATTGTGCAAAGAAGCGCTGCATTACCATATGGCGTCCGTTTGCATTCCGGCGTACTATGTCAAACGGGCGGGGGAAAATTTTCCGGGATTAAACATCTGTACGGTCATTGGTTTTCCACTGGGGCATAACAGCGTAGATGCGAAACTGACAGAAGCGGTAACGGCAGTGAAAGACGGCGCATCTGAAATTGATATGGTCATTAATCTTTGTGACGTGAAAAATAAAAATTATAAAAAAGCAGAACGGGAAATTGTCTTGGTAAAGGAAGCGGTTGGGGACGCCATTTTAAAAGTGATTATTGAGACCTGCTATTTAAGCCGTGAAGAAAAAATAGAAATGTGCAAAGCGGTGACGGCGGCAAATGCGGATTTTATCAAAACTTCGACAGGCTTTGGACCGGCAGGCGCGGCGTTAGAAGATATTTACCTGATGAAAGAGCATATCGGGCCAAATGTAAAAATAAAAGCAGCCGGCGGAATCAGAACCAAAGAGGAGCTGTTTGCCTATCTGGATGCCGGATCTGAAAGAATCGGGACAAGTTCTGCAATCTCCATTCTTACTTCCGCCGCAAAAAGCCAGCTTTAGAAAAACCGCATAAAGAATATAAAACTAGTTTTGGAAAGGAAACTTATTTATGAATGTTTTAAATGTGGAACGTTTAATTGAAGCGGCTTTTCTTGCAAAAAAACAGTCCTATGCCCCATATTCTAACTATCATGTGGGCGCGGCGCTGTTGGATTCCGATGGAGAAATTTACGGAGGATGCAATATAGAAAATGCGGCATATTCCCCGACGAACTGCGCCGAGCGGACGGCGTTTTTTAAGGCGGTTTCTGAAGGGAAAAGAGAGTTTGCGGCGATTGCCATTGTGGGGGATAACGGGGAGCGTCCCGCCCCTTGCGGCGTCTGCCGGCAGGTGATGTCGGAGTTTTGCGATGCGGGACAATTTAAAATTATACTTGCCCGCTCAAAAACAGAGTATGAAATTTATACATTAGAGGAGCTTTTGCCCCAATCTTTTTCCATGAAACAGTTCTAAAATCTATAAAGAAAATCTATAAAAAAGAAACGTTTTCCTAAAAATAAAATTTTTGTAAAAAACATTGCGAAAAAAAAAACAATAGTGTATATTTGTATGTGATAAGTTTTTAGGACATATATCTATCTTAAGGAGGAAAAATCATGGCAACAAAAGCTTACTATCCGATTGAGGAGATTGGCGCTGGAAAAGTTGGCTTTTCCAAAACACGTTCCATTATTGAAGGGGCTTTCTACGGCAATAACGTAGTGAAAGTTAGTACATTAAGGGAAGCATATGAGCTGGCAAAAAATTCACCGGGGACGATTGTGACGGATATGCCGGTATATAGAGGCGAAGAATTTGGGCTGGACAAAGATGCAAAAGTCCTTTTGTTTAACGATGGGGCCGTAACCGGACGTTATGCCGCAGCGCGCAGGATTAAAGGCGAGCCGGGCGTAGACGCAGCCAAACTGGATAAAGTGGCTATGGACGCAGTTTATGAATCCCGTTGGAAGACATTGTACCATGCAGAAGTATTTGTTGGGTTAGATCCTGAATTTATGGTAAAAGCGCACCTTCTGATTCCGGAAGGAGAAGAAAACATCATGTACAACTGGATGTTAAACTTCCAGTATATGTCAGATGAATATGTAAAAATGTACAAAAATTCCAAAGCAGTGGGCGAAGGAAAAGAGCCGGATATTTATATTTTCTCAGATCCGCAGTGGACTCCTCAGGAACGTCCGGACGTTGACTTTAGCTGCTTAAGCGATCCTTTGACTCTGTGCTATTTTGATACGGCAGAGAACTGCGCTTGTATCCTTGGCATGAGATATTTTGGAGAGCATAAGAAAGGCACGCTGACGATGGCATGGGCGATTGCAAACAGAAACGGATACGCTTCCTGCCATGGTGGACAGAAAGAGTATACATTACCGGACGGAAAGAAATATGTGGCTTCCGTATTTGGCCTTTCAGGTTCTGGAAAATCAACTTTAACGCACGCAAAACACGGCGGCAAATATCCGATTACCGTATTGCATGACGATGCATTCATTATTAATTCAGACACATGTTCTTCGATTGCGTTAGAGCCGACATATTTTGACAAGACGGCGGATTACCCGACAGGATGCGCAGACAATCAATACTTATTGTCCGCTCAGAACTGCTCTGCCACAATAGATTCCGAAGGAAAGATCCAGTTAGTGACGGAAGACATCAGAAACGGCAACGGACGCGCAATTAAATCTAAATTATGGTCTCCGAACCGTGTAGATAAGATTGACGCTCCGGTAAATGCTATTTTCTGGATTATGAAAGACCCGACCATTCCTCCGGTAGTAAAATTAAAAGGTTCTGCATTAGCATCCGTTATGGGAGCTACGCTTGCGACAAAGACTTCCACTGCAGAGCGTGTAGCGGCAGGGACAGACTTAAATGCGCTCCGCATCGTTCCTTACGCAAATCCATTCAGGACATATCCACTGGTAAATGACTATGAGAAATTTAAGAAATTAGTGGAAGAAAAGAATGTAGACTGCTACATTGTAAATACAGGCGATTTCATGGGCGCAAAAGTAAAACCGGCAGATACGCTTGGAATCCTTGAGACGATTGTAGAAGGAAAAGCAAACTTCGAAGCTTGGGGACCGTTTGAAGACATTGAGATTATGTATGACTGGTCAGGCAAAACAGGCGATTTCAAACCGGACTTAGGCGACAAAGAATATGTAGCCGCATTAAAGAATGCGATGGAAAACCGCGTAAAAGCAGTAGAAGATTTTGCGACAAAGAAAGACGGTTATGATAAACTTCCAGATGAAGCTTTAGCTGCATTAAAGAAAATTGTAGATGAAGCGGCTTCAATTTAATGAAAGCCGGCGTAAAATAAGGAAAATTTTACAAAATAAGGGAGCCTTGCATGAGGTTCCCTTATTTTTTTGCGTATTTTCCATTGAAAAATGTGGAATAGTAAGGTATAATCTTAACGTAAACATGAAGTGAAAATGAAATTCCTGAGATGTTCGATACCCTGCTATTTTGAACCTACAATATTTTTTCGGGTTCCCTATATTGCTGATTGGATGTCAGGCCGTCATTAAGCAGCGGAAGGCAGAAGAAAAGTTGCGGTTACCCACCTAGCTTTGGCTAGGACTCAAAATTGCAGGAAACGGCATTTCGGGTTTTTCAAAAGAAAAAAATACAAAGGTACAAAAGCGTTTAAAGCACAAAAGACTTTATCATACAAAAGATTGGGAAAATGTACAAATGAACGTGGAGATTACAAAAGATAAGTCATAAAAACACAAAAGATAACATACAAATGAAAGAAGCTGCTATTTTTGCAGCTTCTTTTCCTTATAACTTCTTTGTTTATGGAAAAAGCGTGAAGGGAGTGCGTCATGAAAGGCAAAATTAAATTATATATAGCGGTAATTGGTCTGGTTGGGATATGTTGTTTAGTTTTGTATCAGGGCATTGGAACAAAACAGGAGGAATCATATGAATATTCCGATGACTATGTTCAGGTGAAAGAGCTTCCTGCCATGCTGGATTTTTACTATTTTACAAAGGAAGAATGGGAAGAAAAGATAAAAGAAGAAGACTTTGGAGCTATTGTTACTCCTGAGGCTGTCGCTTGGATTTTAAAGCAGACCGGGAGTGAAAAATATATTACATATGATGCAAAAGCAAAGAAACGCATTATCAGGGAAGAATGGAATCAGATTTACGAGCAGTTGTTGGACTTGCTTGACGAAGAACATACTGTACAGATTGCCGACGAAGTGATATTGAAAACAGATGCGGAAACGATCTATGGTTCTTCTAAAACATACCAGTGTAAACTCGATCAGATGAAAATAGAGCCTATGACAACAATGGGGTTTTATGTAAAAGAAGACGTCATTATTGGAATACGGAGCATGAAAAGCAAATCCGTCACGCTTTCAAATGTTTATGTCAAAGAGGCGGGCGGCGGCAAGTTAGAGTTTTTGTCGAAAGGAGAGTCTTATACGATTGAACTTGAAATTCAGGAGCCGGAAAAAACAGGGGGCCATGTCTGCGATCTTCTTTGGGAAGACGGTTCTTTAGTAAAAGTTCAGGTGAAAGAAGACACGATTCAGGGAAATCTGATTGCAGTAGACGACGCCACAATCGAAATCGAAGGTTATGGGCAGATTAAGCGTTCCCAAAATCTTCCTGTCTATAAAACATATGGCTCAATCGAAGAAAAAGACCTTTCCAATATCGTGATTGCAAATATGAAAGTGGAATATGTCGTGGCAAAAGATCAGGTAGAGGCCATACTTTTAGTGGAGCCTGCGCAAATGAGCAGGATCCGCGCGCTTTTGCTGGCGGAGGACGGCAGTTCCTACCGCAGTGAAGTTTTCCTTGGCGCAAACTGCGCATATCAGGCAGTAAAAAAAGAAGAAACGCAAGATTTGCCTCCGGAAGCCGTTTTAAAAGCAAGTGAATGGTTTGCAAACGAAGGGGAGAACAGTATTAGGGTGCAGCCCTTAGAAGAAGATGGGTTATTGTTTTTATGTGATGAAAAGGGAGCGAAAATTTCAAACGGATACCAAGGCGTTTTAGAATTGCGCCGTTATCCCGAAGGATTTGCCGTTGTAAGCGAATTGCCGATCGAACAATATCTTTGCGCGGTCGTGCCGAGCGAAATGCCGGTCACTTATGCGCCGGAAGCGTTAAAAGCGCAAGCGGTCTGCGCGAGAAGCTATGCCTATATCCAGCTTCAGAATGGCGATTACGCAGCATTTGGCGCGCACGTAGACGATACGACAAATTATCAGGTTTATAATAAACAGGAGAGAAACGACGTGACGACGGCGGCGGTGCTCGATACGGCGGGAACCGTTTTAAAATACAATGGGGAAATTGCGGAAGCTTATTATTTTTCCACTTCCGCAGGCGTCACGGGAAATGGCGATGCGTGGAATCTGACGGCCGATCCAAAATTTGGCTATTTGAATGGGACGTTGATGAAAGAAGGCGGCGGAAGCATGGATTTGTCTTCCGAAGAAGCGTTCCGCAAATTTATAGCGGAACCGGATGCGGCGGCATATGAGAAGGAGTATCCGTTTTTTCGCTGGACGGCGGTTGGGGATTATACGCAGCCTGTGGTTTGGGAGCGGATTGCGGAGATTTTAAATGCCCGTAAAAACCGGACCCCAGAGGATATTGTTTATTCGGATAAACAGGGAAATCCGGTGGAAACGCTTCAGGATTTCGGGGCGCTTTTGCAGATTCGCGTGACAAAGCGGGGGATAAGCGGCGTAGCGCTGCAATTACAGTTAGAATATGAACAGGGAATCGTCACTGTAGGCAACGAATACAATATCCGCGCCCTGCTTGGCGCCGGAATAACGGAACTGACGCTTTTAGACGGCAGTAAACGTAAATCTGCCCTTTTGCCAAGCGCATATGCCGTTGTCGTTCCATTGGAAAACGGCGCATACCAGATTTCCGGCGGAGGTTACGGTCATGGGATTGGCATGAGCCAAAATGGGGCGCAGGCAATGGCGTTGAGTGGGAAAAATTACGAGGAAATCCTAAAATTTTCGTTTCAAAACATTGAATTGGGAAATGGAGATGCGACATGATTTTTAAATGGATCAGATCGGTGGCTTGTTTTGCGGATAAATGTAAAAAAGACAATATAGGGGCATTTGCCGCGCAGTCAGCGTTTTTTCTTCTGCTGTCTTTGATTCCGTTTTTAATGGTATTTAGTTCGCTTTTACAGTATACAGTTGTGTCGGAAGCGACGCTGTTAAAATATGTCAACAGCCTTGCGCCAGAATATATTGCGCCGTTTGTGGTATCCATTATCCATGAAGTGTACCATAAATCTGTCGGTATCGTCTCCGTAACGGCAGTTGCCGCCATATGGTCTGCGGCAAAAGGCGTACAGAGCATTGCGGAAGGCTTTAACTGCATTTATGGAGTGAAAGAGACAAGGAACTGGCTTGTGCGCCGGTTTTGGGCGGTTGTGTATACGCTTGTGTTTATGGTTTCGGTGATCGCCGCGCTTGTCTTATTAGTTTTTGGCAAAAGCATACAGGGGATATTGGTTGAGAATGTGCCGATTTTATCTCAGGCGACGCAGGTTTTTTTCCGTCTGAGGGGTCTGTTTGCGTTATTTGTGTTAAGCCTTGTGTTTACCGTCTTTTTTAAAACGCTTCCAAATGAAAAAGGGATAGAGGAATACAAATTGACCTTAAAAAACCAATTTCCGGGAGCTGTTTTGTGCGCGCTGGCATGGTATTTGGTTTCGGCGGGAATATCGGTTTATCTGGATTACTTTAATGGGTTTTCCATGTATGGGAGCTTGGCGACAATCGCGCTTGTAATGTTATGGCTGTATCTGGGCATGTATAGTATGCTGCTTTGCGCCCAGATAAATCTATTAATTGGCAAAAAAATGTTTTCGTAAAAGCGGCGGGAAGATGGCGTTGCGGAAATGGACGTAATATATGAAATAGAAAAATGCAAGGAAAATTGCACAAAAATAGGGCTGCATAATTGTATTTTTTAGATGATTGTGATATAATTGATTTGTTTAATGACGTTATGTGCGGCTGAAATCTCTTTTGAGTCCGGCAATTTGGCGTGGCAATCGGCAGATCTATAAAAATTGCAGGCATATGTTCAAAGGCGGGGGAGGTTTGAGGGCGCAATTTCAGTGGAGGGAGGATACAAAATTATGTTAGGCAGGAAATTCAAAAGGCTGGGAGCTTATATGCTTGCGTTTTGTATGGCATTTGGGGCAGTGCAGTTTCCGGCGGCAGATGTAAAAGCGGAAGAAAATATTGCCCGTTCTGCGACAGCGACAGCATCAAGCCAAGAGGCCGCTACTGTAAGGGCAGAGCTTGTAGTGGATGGTGACAAAACAAGCAGAAGTTCAAGGTGGGGTTCCGCTCTTTCAGATGGACCGGAATGGATACAGCTTGCGTGGAACGAACCAAAGACAATAAAAAATATTGTGATTTATTGGGAACGCAAAAATATTAAAAATTATAAAGTGCAGATATCAAACGATGGAAGTGATTGGACGTCAGCGCAAGAAATCTATTCGAATGAAAGTTTCCCGACAGTCAGGGATGAAATCATTGCTTTAGAGGAGGCTGTTACGGCTAAATTTATACGAGTGACGATTGGGACGATACAGGGACAGGGCGAGGACACAAGCGAGGATAATTATAAAACAGCTTCCATGTATGAAATTGAAGTTTTTTCAGGAGAGATTCCGGATAGCAGAAGTGAAGCGCAGAAAATAGCAGAAAGCATTAGAGAAGCTTCCATTTCAACTGATGGCGGCAGCCTTATAATGCCAACGGCGCCGGAAGGGGTGGAGATACGTTTTTGCGCGGATTATGAGCAGGTCATTGCTGATGATGGGACGATTTATCAACCTGTAGCGGACAAAGTGGTCAAAGGCGTTTTTGAGGTGGTTTGTCCCGTAAGTGAATCTGAAGAAAACGGTTCGAAAGCAAATTCACAGGAGTTTTCTATTACAGTTCCGGGAAAATATACAGCAGGGGAGGGCGCAAATCCAAAACCGGCTGTGATCCCTGAATTACAGGAATGGCATGGAACGTCAGGAGATTTTCTTGCAAACTCTGCCAGCAAAATTGTAGTAGGAGGGGGGAATGAGCTTTCTGAAATGGCAGGCGTTTTTGCTGAGGATTATAAAACGATTACAGGATGGGACATTCAGGTTGTTTCAGGGACAAAGGCAGACGCCAAGATGGGTGATTTTTATTTTGCTTTGTCGGCAGATCAGCCAGAACTTGGAAAAGAAGGATATACTATGAGTATTGAAGACGCAGTTTTTGTGGAAGCTGCGCAGTCAACGGGAGCGTATTGGGCAACGAGGACGATTCTTCAAATCATAAAACAGAAAAATGGCGTAATTCCAAAAGGCATCATGCGGGATTATCCGAAATATGAAGTCCGTGGATTCAGCTTTGACGTAGGACGGAAACCATTTACATTAGATGCGTTGTATGATTTTATGAAGAATATGTCATGGTACAAAATGAATAATCTTCAAATGCACTTGAGTGATAACCTGATCTTCCTTGAAGATTATCCTGACGAAGAAACGGCTATTGAAGAAGCGTATGCAGGTTTTCGTTTGGAATCTACTGTAAAAGGAAGTGAGACAGGAAAATCAGCTACAGCAGAAGACGTATATTATACAAAAGATGAATTTCGGCAGTTTGTAAAGGACAGCAGGGTAAGTGGCGTGGAAATTATTCCGGAGTTTGACATGCCGGCGCATGCGCTGCCTTTTACAAAGGCATTTACGGAGATCATGTCGAAAAATACCCTTAATGGACAAAAAGGCCGTTACCGCATTGATGAGATAGACTTAACGGATATGGATAAGGCAATGGAGATTGTGGAGAGAATCTGGAACGAATATTTTGAAGGCGATGATCCGGTCTTTGATGAAGACACGATAATCCATATTGGAACAGATGAGTACCATGGGGTGGCAGGACAGGCCGGAATTGAATATTTCCGTGAATTTTCGGATAGAATGATTGAGTTTGTTCAGGAAAGCGGAAGGACAGTGCGTATGTGGGGCAGTCTTTCAAATAAATCAGGCGCGACTCCGGTTCGTTCAAAGGACGTTCAGCTAAATATTTGGAATACGGGATATGCAAATCCGAAAAATATGTACGATATGGGATTCGATTTAATTAACACATTAGAGGGGCCAAACTATATCGTGCCTGCCGCTGGATATTACAATGATTATATTAATGCAAGCAGTATCTATAATAACTGGCAGCCAAATGTGATTAACGATTTTACCGCAAATCCGGGCGATGATCAGATGTTAGGCGGTTGTTACGCAATTTGGCATGACAGCATAGATACCCGCGCAAACGGCATTTCCCAGTATGATTCTTTTGATCGTTTTTATCAGCCTCTTTCTGCTTATTGCGCAAAACTATGGGGAGAAGCGGAAGATTACAAAAATGCTTCTGGATCTAGGGATTATTCGGCATTCAAATCAGTTGCAGACGAGATGGGAACAGCTCCGGGCACTTCTGTCTTTGGAGAAGTTGCGCATACGTCTTCCACGATAGCGGATTACTCATTTGATGAGACCTTAATGAAAGATTCCAGTGTTAATGAAAATCACTTGACAAATAAGAATAATATAGAGCTGATTTCTACGGGCGAGGATACAATGGCGCTTCGTTTAATGGGCGAAAACAGTTATGTGGAAACGCCGTTGAATATGATTGGATCAAATGCAGTCTTGAAGATGAAGGTGAAGAAAGACGCGGGCGCAACAGGAGAACAAATTCTCTGTGAGTCGAAAGATGTATTTGGGATAAATGGAACGTATTCCTTTAAAGCCGCGCAAAAGATTACAGGGAATGTCGGCTTTTCAAGAGAAGGGTATGATTATTCCTTTAATTACACGCTTCCGGACAATAAGTGGGTAGAGCTTGAATTTCGCAGTGGAAAAGACTCTGTTGAGTTATATGTAGATGGGGAGTTGATTGACAATAAGCATTATAATGAAGATGGAACTTTGGCAACAACCCAAAAAGGCCAAAGCACAGTAGTGATTTCAAGTAATAATAATCCTGATATCCGTTATTTCAACCATGAGGAAATAGAACTAAGTGAAAAACTTGCCAAAGAAGGAATTACGAAAGTGGCGACCAGCATGATTCCTCTAGGGCGGATTGGAAGCAATACGAAAAGTTTTAAAGGACAGATCGAGTATGTGAAAGTAACAGATGCGAAAACGGAAATACAGGACGGAAGCGATAAAGTTGCGCAGGATAGTATGACGGCTTCGGCATGTTCCGCTGCTGGGACAGCCGGCGTAGAAGGTCCGGTAACTTTTGCGATTGACGGCAATGATAATACATATTGGCACAGTAATTATGGCAATGACCTGGAAATTACGGATGAGCACCATTGGTTTAAAGTGGTTTTGGATCAACCGCAAGAAATTTGCAAATTGACCTGTCTGCCAAGGCAGGTTGGAGTGAATGGCCGGATTACTGAGTATAGCATTGAAGTAACCAAAGAGGATAACTCTAAAGAAACAGTAGTCAGCCATGGAGAATGGGCGTCAGATGCAAGTAAAAAAACGGCTGTTTTTGAACCGGTTACAGCAAAAGAAGTAAAAATACAAATTCATGCCGCTATAGGAGATAATACAGGCGTTCATGCATCTATTGCAGAATTAAATCTGCATAAAGTATTTCAGTATACGGCAGACGAGTTGAAAACTGCATTAGCTGCATATGAAAACTATGATTCGGGCTTGTATACCGAATTGAGTTGGAATGTGTTTGCAAACGCATTAGAAGCGGCAAAGAAGATGGCAGATAAAACAGATGCTACTGCGGAAGAATATTATTCATCTTTAGAAAGAGTGCAAAATGCAGCGGAAGGTTTATGTGAAAAGACGGTTGAAAGCAGATTAAATGAGGCAATTAGAAGCGCAGAACAATTAAACGCTGCGGATTATGCCAAAAATGGATTTGATGCGCTCCAGACAGCTTTAAATACAGCGAAAAATCTTGAGGAGAGCGCAGATGACGCTCAAAAAGTAAATGCTGCAAAAGCAGTGGAAGAAGCGATGAAGGCATTGGCGGATCTTCGTGTATTGCGCGCAGCAGCGCAAGAACGGCCAAGCGATGAATTTTTAGCAGACTGTACCACAGCTAGTAAAACTGCATTTGAAAACGCTGTCACAGCAGTAAATACGGCGATTGCAAATGACGCTTTAACGAAAGAAGCGGCAGAAACGGCTCTTGAAAACTTAAACTTGGCATTGAGGGGGCTTGTAGATTTATCTGACTTAAAGGCGGCAATAAACGCAGCGGCTGATTTGGATATGTCTGATTATTCTGATGGAGTGGAAGGGTTCACTTCCGCAAAAAATGCGGCAAATACGATTTTGCAGAAAGCGGATGCGACGCAGGCGGAAGTAGACAGAGCATATGCTGATTTTTGTTCAGCGAAGGAAGCTCTTGTTTTGTCTCCATTAGCTCAGAAGAAAAAAGAACTGCGGAGTTTAATTCGTGAAAAGGAAGAACTTATTCAAGAAGAAGCGGAGACATATACAGAAGAATCCATTCAAGAGTTACAGGATGCATTGGATGTGGCAAAGACTCTTTTAGAGCAGGCTGACGTTACAATAGAACAGTTAGATGCTAAGATAGCAGAAGTTCAGGCTGTTTTGTTGGTGACAAAAGTAGAGGCGAAGAAAGAAGATCTGCAGACAGAGATCGCAGCAGCGGAGCAAAAAATTAGCAGCGGGGATTATACGGAGAGTTCAGTCGCAGAATTGCAGGAAAAAGTAGATGCTGCAAAAGAAGTTATGGAAAAGGCGGATGCAAGCTTAACTGAAGTGGAGGAGGCATTGCAGGCGCTTACCGGAGCGCAGTTAGTGACGAAAGTGGATGCAAAAAGAACGGAACTTCAAAATGCGGTAAATGCGGCAAAAGAAATCATACAGAATCGGAATGATTATACAGATAATTCTATAGAAAGCTTAGAGGCGGCAGTGGATGCGGCAGAAAAAGTTCTTGCAAAATCAGATGCAGATCTTTCGGAATTAACAAAAGCGCTGGAGGATCTGACAAAAGTGGAACCTGTGACAAAGGTTCAGGCTGCAAAGAATGAGCTGGCGAAAATGCTGCAGGCTGCAGAGGATCAAATCAGCCGACCGTCAGAATTTGATGCAGATTATTTAGATGCGTTGAAAGAAATTGTAGATAGAGTAAAACCATTATTAGAACAAGAGGATGTAACATTAGAAAGTTTAAATGAAGCGATACAGGATCTTGGAGATAAACTCGATATAAAAGAGGAAGATGCGGCGAGAGTGGAACTCAGAAATAAAATTCAGGAACTGGAAGATAAACTTCAACAGGAGAGTGAGTTGTATACGGACGAATCTGTCAAAGAACTTGAAGATGCCATAAAGACGGCAAAGGCTGTTCTTGACAAAACAGACGCATCGGCGGAAGAATTGAAAGAAGCCCTCAAAGATCTAAAGAAAGTACAGCTTGTGACAAAAGTAGATGCGAAGAAAGAGGAGCTAAGAAAAGCTATAGACAAAGCGACTTGGCTGATAGAGCATCCGGAAGGCAAAGATGATTTAGATTTGGATGCATTAAGAGAGTCGGTTGATTCTGCAATGTTACTTTTGGATAAAGAGAATGCCACGCTTGAAGAATTAGAAAGCGCTCTGTCAGATTTGGAGAGTAAGATGCAGCTTACAGAGGAAGAGCATAAACGGATAGAAATTGAAGTGTTAATTCAGGAATTAGAAAAACTTCTGCCGGAAGAAGGCGTGGAAACTGATTATACGGAAGAATCTATTGAGGCGTTAAAACAAGCTGTAGCAAGCGCAAAAGAGTGGCTCGCAAACAATAAGAACGCTACATTAAAAGAGTTGGAAGAAAAACTGGAAAGCCTGAAAGAGTTAAAACTGGTAACAAAATTAGAGGCGAAACGGATAGAACTTACAAATGCAATCGCTTCTTCTGAAGAAAAACTCAGCGATTCCGGCAAGTATACGGAAGATTCCGTAAAGAAATTAGAAACGGCAATTTTTGCAGCGAAAGAACTTCTGGAAAACGGCGAAGCGACATTGGAACAGATAGAAGCGGCTTTAGAAGCTATTTTAAAGGCAGAATTGGTGGAAAAAACGAATTCATCTGTGAAAAAGAAATACAGCGTTACGTTCCATTCTAATGGCGGCGCGCCTGTAGCGGCGAAAACGAATATACTGGAAGGGACAAAAATTTCGGAGCCGAAAACAACAAGAAAGGGCTATTTGTTTGCGGGATGGTATACGACGTCGAAACTGACAGTTAAGTTTAATTTTAACACGCCAATTAGGCAAAATTATGACTTGTGGGCGAAATGGACGCCAGAGCCAAAGAAAACCCCTTCTGCGCCTGCAGTTCCTGCGGTAAACAGAACACAGCCGTATGGCGATGTGCTTTATCAGGTGACGGCATCCCATGCGACAAATGGAACAGTAAAAGCGGTAAAACTAACGAAAAAAGGCGCAAAGAAGATTACAATTCCTTCTACAGTGGAAATTGACGGTTATAAATTTAAAGTTACGGCAATAAATGCGAAGGTATTCCAGAAGGCAAGTAAGCTTACAAGCGTTGTAATTGGAGAAAATGTAAAGAATATTGGCTCGAAAGCGTTTTTCAACTGTAAAAAGTTAAAGAATATTAAATTTATGGGAGCAAAAGCCCCGAAACTTGGTTCAAAAGCGTTTAAGGGAACTGCATCTAAGAAATGTAAAGTTGTAGTTTCAAAGAAAATGAAGAAAAGCGCATTTAAAAAGTTTAAAAAGGAACTTGTAAAGAAAGGAATCAGCAAGAAGGCAAGCATAAAACAGAAATAATTTTTTAGTTGCATTTCCGGAAATGCTATGCTATTATGTTAAAAAATGCAGGGAAGGCGATTTGTAGGTTTTTTCACACATGACAGAGAGAGGGAGACGTCGGCTGGAAGCTTCCTTATGTAAGGAATAACTGAACGTTCACGCTGGAGCAGTATAGGTGAACCTTAGGAGTAGCCTATAACGTTTTGTGCGCGTTACGCATAGAATGAGAGCCTGAGAGATTCTCAGGAATCAGGGTGGTATCGCGGAGTTCTCCGTCCCTTATCGGGATGGAGGACTCCTTTTTAATGCTTTCTTATGCTGAAATGGAAAAGGAGAAATATGATGAAGGAAAAATTGCAGAAAATCAAAGATGAAGCAATAAAAAAAATTGAATCATCGAATGATTTGGGAAAATTGAATGAAGCGAGAGTTGCGATTTTAGGCAAAAAAGGAGAATTGACGGCGATTTCGAAAAGCATGAAAGAGCTGCTTCCTCAGGATCGTCCGGCATTTGGACAGTTAATCAATGAGGCAAGAGGAGAAATTGAGCGAAAGTTAGAAGTGGCAAAAGCGGCTTTAGAAGCAAAAGAACTGGAAATGCGTTTGAAAAGGGAAGTAATAGACGTAACGCTTCCCGCCAAAAGAAATAAACTGGGCCATAGGCATCCAAATACGATTGCGTTAGAAGAAGTGGAACGCATTTTTGTGGGTATGGGATATGAAGTTGTGGAAGGGCCGGAAGTGGAACTGGATTATTATAATTTTGAAGCGCTGAATATTCCGGCGAACCATCCGGCGAAAGATGAACAGGATACGTTTTATATTAATGACGATATTCTCCTGCGCACGCAGACGTCTCCGGTTCAGGTGCGTGAGATGGAAAAAGGAAAGCTTCCAATCCGTATGATTGCGCCGGGAAGGGTATTCCGTTCTGACGAAGTGGATGCGACGCATTCCCCGTCCTTCCATCAGATTGAAGGGCTTGTGATAGACAAGCGTATTACTTTTGCGGATTTAAAAGGAACCTTGGAAGAATTTGTAAGGGAATTGTTTGGAAAAGACACCAAAGTGAAATTCCGTCCGCATCATTTTCCGTTTACGGAACCAAGCGCGGAAGTGGATATGACGTGTTTTAAATGCGGCGGCAGCGGATGCAGGTTTTGTAAAGGAAGCGGCTGGATAGAGATTTTGGGTTGTGGCATGGTGCATCCTAGGGTGCTTAAAATGAGTGGCATCGATCCGGAGGAATATTCCGGTTTTGCATTTGGCGTTGGGTTAGAGCGGATTGCGTTGTTGAAATATGAAATTGACGATATGCGTCTCCTCTATGAGAATGACGACAGATTTTTAAAACAGTTCTAATAAGGGAGGAAAAGAAAACGATGAAAACTTCATTTGCATGGATTAAAGCGCTTGTGCCGGAATTGAATGTAACGGTTCAGGAATATATGGACGCTATGACGCTTTCTGGGACGAAAACGGAAGGGGCGGAAAAATTAGACGCTGATCTGGAGCGTATTGTAGTAGGCCAGATAAAGAAGATAGAGCCGCATCCGGATGCGGATAAACTCATCGTCTGTCAAGTGGATATAGGCGGGGACGAAGAAATCCAGATTGTAACGGGCGCTCCGAATGTGGCAAAAGGGGATAAAGTCCCAGTTGTCCTAAATGGCGGCAGGGTAGCGGGAAGCCATGACGGCAGTAAAGTTTCCGGAGGGATTAAAATAAAAAAAGGGAAATTACGTGGAGTAGAGTCTAATGGCATGATGTGTTCCATTGAAGAACTGGGTTCAAGCAAAGAGATGTATCCAAACGCGCCGGAATTAGGAATCTATATTTTTGGGCCGGAAGTGGAAGTGGGAGCGGATGCAGTGGAGGTCTTAGGCCTGCATGATGCGGTAATTGAGTATGAAGTCACTTCAAACCGTGTGGACTGTTTTTCTGTGCTTGGAATTGCCAGAGAAGCGGCGGCTACGTTTCAAAAAAAATTCCAGCCGCCTGTTGTGGCTAAAACCGGAAATGGTGAAGATGCAGGCGATTATATTAAGGTTACAGTAAAAGACAGTGATTTGTGTTCCCGATATGTGGCAAGGGCGGTGAAAAACATTAAAATTGCGCCGTCTCCGGAATGGATGCAGCGCCGTCTTGCCGCGCATGGAATCCGTCCGATTAATAATCTGGTTGATATAACGAATTATGTGATGTTAGAATACGGACAGCCCATGCACGCGTATGATTTGGATACGATTGCCGGCAAAGAGATTATCGTAAGACGGGCAAAAGCAGGCGAGACATTTGTTACATTAGACGGGCAGGAACGCGCGTTAGATGATACGGTCTTAATGATTTGCGATACCGAAAAAGCCGTAGGCATTGCCGGAATTATGGGCGGTGAAAATTCCATGATTACGGATAAAGTAGAGACGATGCTATTTGAAGCGGCATGTTTTGACGGGACGAATATCCGCCTATCCAGCAAAAAAATCGGTCTGCGCACCGATGCATCCTCCATTTTTGAGAAGGGGCTTGATCCCAATAACGCCATGCTTGCCATAAACCGCGCCTGCCAGTTGGTGGAAGAATTGGGGGCTGGAGAAGTGGTAGGAGGAGCCGTGGACGTCTATCCGGTCAAAAAAGAAGGCAGGAAAATTCCGTTTGAGCCGGAAAAATATAACCGTTTGCTTGGAACGGACATTTCAAAAGAAGAAATGCTCGCTTATTTTAAACGGCTGGAGCTTTCCTATGACGAAGCGGCAAATGAGATTTGCGCGCCGTCATGGAGACAGGATTTGGAATGCGATGCGGATCTTGCAGAGGAAGTGGCGAGATTTTTTGGTTATGACAATATACCGACGACTTTGCCGACCGGAGAGGCGACGACTGGAAAACTCTCCTTTAAACTGCGCGTAGAAGAAGTGGCAAGGGAGATTGCAGAATATTGCGGATTTTCACAGGGTATGTGTTATTCTTTTGAAAGCCCGAAAGTGTTTGATAAACTGTTGATTCCGCAGGATTCCAAATTGCGGGAAGCAGTGACGATTTTAAATCCTTTGGGAGAAGATTTCAGCATTATGCGCACAATTCCCCTGAATGGGATGCTGTCATCTTTATCGACAAATTATAATAGAAGAAATAAAGACGTCCGTTTGTATGAATTAGGAAATATCTATTTGCCAAAGCAAATGCCTGTCACGGAATTGCCAGATGAACGGATGCAGTTTACGCTAGGCATGTATGGGGAAGGGGATTTTTATACATTAAAAGGCGTAGTGGAGGAGTTTTTCTCAAAAATCGGCATGACAGGCAGGATTTCTTATGATCCGGATTCGGGCAGGCCATATCTGCATCCGGGGCGGCAGGCGGATATTTCTTATGGCGGCGTAATTGTTGGGTATATTGGAGAAGCGCATCCGCTTGTGGCTGCGAATTATTCGATCAAAGACAGGGTATATGTCGCTGTGATTGATCTGCCGGAAATTGTAAAATTCGCAAGTTTTGACAGGAAATTTCAAGGCATAGCGAAATTTCCAGCTTCCGTGCGCGACATTAGCATGGTGGCGCCAAAAGACATTATGGCAGGCGCCATTGAAAAAGTATTTGAAGAAAAAGGCGGGGAATATCTGGAAAGTTATGCCTTATTCGATCTCTACGAAGGCAGCCAGATTACAAAAGGCTATAAATCCATTGCATATTCGCTGACGTTCCGCAGTAAGGAAAAAAACCTTAAAGAAGCGGACATTGTGTCTGCAATGGAGCGGATTTTAGGGGCTTTAGAAAAAATGGGGATAGAGCTAAGAAAAAGCTAAGATTTATTTTTTAGAAAAAGTTTATTTTCGTGAACTACTTGAAAAATAAAATTTAAGTGATATAATAAAAAATGTTAGTACAACTATTACAATTTATAAGAAAGGACTATGAGAAATGGTAAGAGAAAGAAAAAGTTTGTTCAGCAAAGCAGTAAGCCTTGCGCTTGCGGCAGTGATGATGGTTTCTGTAATTGGCATTTTGCCGGAGCGTGTCAGCGCGGCTACTGAGATTAAATTGAATCCTTCGGGAACGACAAATGTTGCGATTACAGATGAACAGTGTTCTACGGTTGTTCAGGATTATGCTTGGCTGACGATTAAACCAAAAGCAGACGGTTATTTACAGTTAAAGTTTTTATCCGGATCGGTTGCAGCTCCCTATTCTGTGGGAAGGGTTATGTTGTATAATGCAGCTAAGAACAAGGTATTGTCTTCTGAAATGTCTTATAATACGAACTTGACGGATTCTTCCTATACTACGGAATGTTATGGGCTTAAAAAAGGCGCGACATATAGCATCCGCTTAAATACTTCGAATGGAGTGAAAATTGCGGCGACTTTCAAAAAAGTATCCGACAAGAGTGGGAAGAAAGCGTCAAAAGCAAGGAATATCGCAAAGAAAAAGGTTGCGACAGGTTTATTTTTAGCTGGAAAGTCTGAAACGGATTGTTATAAATTTAAGTTGACGAAGAACCAGAAAATTAAATTTAACTTCACGCCATATTTAACAGGCACTGCATATTTAACATTGTCAGGCCCCGGCGTGTATACCAGAACATTTACGATTGGAACCGGTTCTTGGGGCAAGAAGTATCCGGTTGTGACTACAGGATCAGTTCGGGCAGGCACTTATCATGTAAAATTGAAACCGGCTAGTAAGACTACTACAGGCTATTATAAAGTTACATGGAAATAAATAATTGATGATAACAGGCAAAAGCGGTGGGGATTTCCTGTCGGTTTTGCCTGTTTTTTTATGTCTTTATGCACAGAATGGAGTTGTTTCTATTTTACAGTTGAAACCGTTTGTTTGGAATGTTAAAATAAAAACTGACAAAGCAGGGTTTTCTTGCGCTGTGGAAGCATATTGGAATGATGGAGGGCTTAATATGAAGAATTGCAGAGGTTTTCTGGTGTTTGCGACGCTCTGTATCTTTTCACTGCTGCCGGTGACGGTTTTAGCGGCAGACACGGAATATGATTTAAACAAGAAAAAAACGGTTACAATTACAGATCGGGCAAGTTATGATGCTTCGGGGAAGTATACATGGCTGAAGTACCAGCCAAAATCAGACGGTTACTTGACGCTTCGCATATCGAATCCGAGTGGGGCGCTTGAGAATGCAAAAGGCTATCTTGCATTGTACAATTCGACGAAAGGATCGCTTTTGTCCTCAAAAACCATTTTTTACAATATGGCGAACAGTAAAAATGCTTACTGGCGTAAGTTCACGTTTGGGCTGAGGAAGGGACAGGTGTATTATATCCGTGTGAAAAGCGACAATGCTGTAAAACTGGCAAGGGAGTTTAAAAAAGTAAAGGATAAGTCCGGCTCTTTAAAGACAAACGCATATAGCTTAAAGAAAAATAAGACAAGCGTGGGATTGATTCCGGCAGGCAGTGTAAATGCGGACTGGTATAAAATTAATTTGACGAAGAAACAGAAAATCAATCTGTATTATAATGCGAAAATCAGCGGTACTGGGGGCAGTTTTCGGATCTCGGTTTATGCAGACAAACGTCTGATTGGGGTAAGGAATATTTATTATACATCTTCCCAGAGGAGAATTACGCTTTGCCAGTACAATAAAACAACTAGAAAGACAACGAGCCTTAATACGGGCGTATACTATTTGAAGATTGAGCGGGCGAATTTAACGTCCTCTGGTTATTATAAGATAAAATGGAAGTAGTGTGGGAGAGTAGGAAACATGGATCTAAAAGACTTTTATTATGATTTGCCGAAAGAACTGATTGCGCAAGATCCCTTGCCGGATCGTTCGGGTTCAAGGCTGTGCGTTTTGGATAAATCTACCGGCGGCATTACGCATCGTATCTTCTCGGAGATAACAGACTATCTCATGCCGGAAGATTGCCTTGTGATTAATAATACGAAAGTAATTCCGGCGCGTTTATATGGGAAAAAAACAGATACGCAGGCGAATATTGAGATTTTGCTGTTGAAGCGGATAGAGAAAGACATTTGGGAAACTTTGGTGAAGCCGGGAAAAAAGGCGAAAATTGGAGCTGGGATTTCATTTGGGGACGGTCTTTTGACAGGGGAAGTTGTTGATATTACAAAGGAGGGCAACCGGATTATCCGCTTTGAATATGATGGGATATTTGAGGAAATCTTGGATCAACTTGGGCAAATGCCGCTTCCGCCGTATATTTTACATGAATTAAAAGATAAAAACCGTTACCAGACTGTTTATGCTAAATATGACGGTTCCGCGGCGGCTCCTACGGCGGGTCTGCATTTTACTCCGGAACTGCTTTCCTCTATTCGCGAAAAGGGCGTGGAAATTGCAGAAGTTACGCTTCATGTAGGGCTTGGGACATTCCGTCCGGTCAAAGAAAAAGATGTGTTAAACCACCATATGCACTCGGAATTTTTTTGCATAGACGAAATGGCGGCTAAGAAGATTAACCGCGTTAAAAAGGCGGGTGGACGCATTATATCGGTAGGGACGACAAGCGCAAGGACATTAGAGGCGGCGGCAGATGAGCGTGGAAATCTGTCTGGGGCAAGCGGCTGGACAGATATTTTTATTTATCCGGGGTATCAGTTCAAAATAATAGATGGGCTGATTACGAATTTTCATTTGCCGGAATCTACGCTTTTAATGCTGGTTTCCGCATTGGCGGGGCGTGAAAATACACTTCATGCGTATGCAAAGGCAGTGGAGGAAAAATATAGGTTTTTTAGCTTTGGGGATGCGATGCTTATTGTGTAAACAGATTTAAGATTTACCATAATGCGAACATATTTTTTGGACAGTTTTTCTTGCAAACTTTTTTTAAATACCGTAATATATATATGAAACATAACACCAAAACTGGCATTAATATCCAATGCAGAAGCGGCAGTTAATGCCGGAAATCATTCATTTTGACAGGAGGCAGGGTATGTATGAGAGTAAACGGTTTGCTTTAGAGTATGAAGATTATAATGAGAATGGGAAAACGCCAGCGGATTTGTTAAAAAACATCATGGAAGATACACAGTTTCCCAGTTTGGAAGAAATTGTGATTGGGCCGTGGGGAGAATGCTGGGATGATGATGAAGACGGCTTACAAGTAATTGTAGATGGAATTGTGGAAAATAAAGATAAGTTTTCTCATATTAAAAGCTTGTTTTTTGCGGATATGGGTTATGAAGAATGCGAAGTTTCGTGGATTATACAGGCGGATTATTCTAAATTTTGGGAGGCTATGCCGCAATTAGAGAAATTAGTAATAAAAGGAAGCAGTGAATTAAACCTTGGGACAATCGCGCATGAAAATTTAAAACATTTGGAAATTATTTGCGGCGGGCTTCCAGAAAAAGTGATTTCTTCGGTGCAAAAAGCCAGTCTTCCAGCGCTTCAAAAACTTGTGTTGTATATCGGAGTGGAAGGTTATGGTTTTGATGGAGACATTGAGACGATTAAAGAATTTTTGGCAGAATCGAATTTTCCCAAACTCACCTATCTGGGGCTTACGGACAGTGAGATGCAAGACGAGATTGCAGAAGCGGCATTAGCCAGCAAATACATAAACCAGATTACAACACTGGATTTGTCCAAGGGTTCTCTGACGGATAAGGGCGGCCAGATGCTGCTTGAAAAGATTCCCCAGCTACCGAATATTAAGAATCTGGTATTAGAGTATCACTTTATGTCGGAAGAAATGATGGAGAAGTTAGAAGGGCTTTCCGGCGTCGAGGTCAATGTGGACGATCCGCAGGAAGCGGATGAATTTGACGGGGACGTCTATTATTATCCTATGTTGACAGAGTAAGCGTGATTTGATGGAAACGGAAAAACAAGAAAAAAAGACAATTTTGCTAATCGGAGACAAAACGTCAAAGCGTTCTCTTTTTTTTAGGAAAGCGGCGGAGGATTTGGGCGTTTTGCTTCGCATAGTGGATTGGAATTCTTTGACAGGGCAATTTGATTTAGATGAATTTCAGGGGGCGGCGGTAAAAATAGACCCGCCCTCTTATTCGATTGTCCAGTTATGCCAGATGAAAGAGCAGTTAGATATATATCAAAAGAAACTCCATTATTTAGAAAAAGCGGGCTGTCAGTTTTTAAATCCGCCGGAATTGATTTGCAGGCTATTAGATAAACAGGAGACAAACCGCTTTTTAAAGACACAAGGGCTTTTGGTGACAACTATGTTTCCCGAAGAAATTAAAACGGCGTTCCAGCTTGAAGAAGTTTTGCGGGAAAAACGCTGTTACAGCGCATTTGTTAAGCCGCGGTATTTTTCTGGCGCGGCGGGCGTGGCGGCGTTCCGTATGCATCCGGCGGGCAAAAGCAAAAAGCTATATACTTCCTGCCGTTTTAGGCAGGGGCGGCTTATAAATACCAAAAAACTGGTTTGTCTCGAAGATCCGGAAGAAATCCGCTGTCTTTTGGATCGTTTGCTTTCACTGGAGTGCGTGGTGGAGCGGTGGCATCCCAAAGCGGATTTTCATGGGAAAACCTTCGATTTGCGGATTGTATTTCAGTTTGGGCATATCGCTTATATGATAGCGCGTCAGTCGGATGGGCCGATTACGAACCTGCATTTGAACAATCAGGCGCGGAATATCAGGGAACTTGGACTGGATCAAACGGTCATTCGCCAGATCGGGCTGGTCTGCAAACAAGCGTATGAAGCATATACCAAAACTTTAGACGGCGGCGTAAATATGTTAGGAATTGATCTTTTGTTGGAAAAAGGGACGCTTAAGCCGCGGGTGATTGAACTAAACGGACAGGGTGATTGCATTTACAGGGATATTTATGGAGAAAACAGGATTTATCAAGAGCAGACGCGTTTTTTATCCGGAATCTGACGTCAGTTCAAATTAGGAAACTTCGGATAGAATCAGGCATTTGTTTTAAAATGGCAAATATGGGGAGAGCTGGCGGCGTAGGCGGGACAGTTGAGAAAAGCGAAAAGATTTGGCTTGCCGGAGAGGGGATTTTATGCAGAAAGTGGACATGAATCAGATTGTAGGGACGCATCATATTTTATTTGTGTGTATAGATTCCCTGAGATATGACGTGGCGTTAGAGGAGTGGCAGAACGGGGGGACGCCTGTCTTAAACCAATATGGGCCGTGGAGGAAATGTCAGGCGGCGGGCAATTTTACATATCCATCCCATCAGGCGATGTTTGCAGGTTTTTTTCCCATAGAGGAAGGAATTTTGGATATGAAGAAACGGGAGACGCTTTTTTTCTCCGCGGACATTGGCATGGGCAGAAAGGCGCCGGAGGGTTCGTTTGCGTTTTTGGGCGCGACATGGATTGAGGGGCTTGCGCTAGAGGGATATGAAACGCACTGTATCGGCGGCGTCAGTTTTTTCGACAAGAGGACAGATGTGGGAAAGGTGATGCCTTCCTATTTTCAACACAGTTACTGGAACCCGTCGTTTGGATGTAAAGTAAAAGAATCCGCCGAAAACCAGATTGCCTTTGCCGCGAAAATAATAGGGCAGATGACAGGGGAAAAGAAAATCATGCTGTATTTGAATATTTCCGCGCTGCATTACCCGAATTATTTTTATGTAAAAGGGGAGAAAAAAGACAGCAAAACGGCTCATGCGGCGGCCCTGCGCTATGTGGACGGGCAATTAGGCAGGCTGTTTGCGGCGGTTTCGCAAAAAGGAAAGACGTTTGTCATTTGCTGTTCCGATCATGGCACATGTTATGGCGAGGATGGCGTTTGGTATCATGGAGTGAACCACCCGAATGTAATTACGGTTCCGTATAAGCATTTTTTGTTGTAGGAGGGGTTTAAGATGAATGATCCATATGTGCAGTATATGTACAGCTATCCGCATAAATTGGCGTACGAAAAGCTTTGCGGCATTGATTTAAGGCAGGAGGCCAATGCGCTTTTGCGTGGGGAAAACAGCCTGTATTTCCATATCCCTTTTTGCCAGTATAAATGTGGGTATTGTAATTTGTTTTCGCTTGCGGGAAAAAGCGAAAGGCAGATGGAAGCGTATGTAGACGCTATGCAAAGGCATGCAGAGCAGCTTTCCGGGATTTTGCCAAAAGATGCAGTGTTTTCCGATTTTACGTTAGGCGGGGGAACGCCGCTAATCCTGCCGGAACATCTTTTACGCAGAGTGTTTTCCATTGCAAGGGATTTTTTTGGGATAGAACCAAAAAAACAGGCGGTTGTGGCGGAAACTTCCCCGAACCAGACGACGGAAGAAAAACTTTTTATTTTGAAGGAGGAGGGCGTAAACCGGATTAGCATAGGCGCGCAAAGCTTTCAGGATCAGGAGCTTCTTTTTTTGCATCGGTTCCATACGGCAGAGTCAGTGAAAACCGCGCTGAATTGTATCCGCTCCATGGAATTTGAATGCGTAAACATAGATATGATATACGGGATTCCCGGGCAGACAAAAGAAAGTTTAGAGCATTCTCTGTGTCAGGCGTTTGCATATGAGCCAGATGAGCTGTTTTTATATCCACTTTATGTCAAACCGCAGACGCAGCTTTTTTACGAGGGTGTAATACGCTCAGGAAACACGTTTGAATTGTACTGCTTTGCGCGAGGCATTCTAAAGGATGCGGGATACCGTCCATATTCCATGCGCCGTTTTGTGAAAGAGAAGCAAAAGAAAGGCATAGGGGAAATTCCGGTCTCGTTATGTGGGTTTGGAAACACGGTCTCCGTAGGCTGTGGCGGCAGAAGTTATATCGGGAATCTTCACTTTAGCGCGCCTTATGCAGTCAGGCCAAAACAATGTCAGGATATTTTGCAAAATTATCTGGAGCAAAGCGATTATCTTGAAGTGACCCATGGGTATCGGTTATCCCAAGAAGAAGTGAAGCGCAGATATGTGATCCGGCATATCCTATTTGGGCGTGGCGTCTGCCGTAAGGATTATAGAATGCGGTTTGGAAGTGAGGTGGAAGGAGAATTTCCCTTGGTTTTGGATTGGATCAAAGAGGGATATGCCAAAATGGGAGAGGAATTTCTTTCCCTGACGGAACTTGGATTTGCCTTATCCGATTATTTAGGGCCTATGTTGATTTCCGATGAGGTAAGAGAGAAGATGAAATCGTAAATCAGCCAAAATGCGGCTTGCCAGAGGATAGGAGGGAAAGATGAAGCGGCAATGGTATTACCGGGGAAGTTTGAAATTTTGCAATTATTCCTGTAGTTACTGTCCTTTTTCAAAAGGGAGATTTTGCAAACAGAGTCTTTTAAAGGACAAAGAAGCGTTTCTCCGTTTTACAAGACAGATGTGTTTAAACCAATGCGGTGGAGCCGTTTTGGTTGTCCCCTATGGCGAGGCGCTGATTTATCCATATTACTGGGAGGGGCTTGCGGCATTAAGCCAAAGCGGGCAGATAGATGCAGTAGGGGCGCAGAGTAATTTTAGCTTCCCTGTAAAGGAAATGCTTTCCGTTTATAAAGACCATGGGGGAGTGATTGAAAAGCTCCGTCTGTGGGGAACGTTCCATCCGGAAATGACTTCTGTGGAACAGTTTGCAAAACAGTGCGGCCTGCTTCAAGATGAGCAGGTTTTATTTTGCGCCGGAGCCGTAGGCGTTCCCGAAAATCTGGAACAAATCCGCCGGCTGCGAGGGCTTTTGCCGGATTTTGCATATCTTTGGATCAATAAGATGGACGGGCAAAAACGCCCTTATACAGATACGGAAATAGCGGCTTTTATGGAAATAGACGCATATTTTTGGCAGGAGTTGAAACATTACAAGGCAGATTGCCGGAAATGTGTGGACAGTCTGTTTGTGGAAGCGGACGGGACACTGCGCCGCTGTAACGTTTCCCGTCAAAGCTTTGGGAATCTATATGGGGATTTTGATTCGGGCGCCAAAGGGGAGCGGACAACGGAATGTAAAAGCAGGGAATGCAGTTGTTATCTGGCCTACTGTAACCGGACAGATGGGACAGTTCCATTTTTTTCTCCCTATCCAGCGTTTCGGATTCCTGTTTTCCCAAAGGCGGTTTTTTTGGATATTGACGGGACGTTAGTCCCGAAAGGGGAACAGACGGTTTCAAAAGAGATGGGGGAACGTTTGCTCCGTCTTGCAAAACGCTGTGACATTTATCTTGCGACCTCACTTCCCCTGCAAATTGCAAAAAGAAAACTGGCGCCTGTCTGGCATATCATTTGCGGCGGCGTGTTTGCCAGCGGGGGCAGGCGCATGGTTTTTGGCCGAGGCAGAGAGGGCAGGAGTTTCGATAGGGTTTCACCGATTGAGACAAGCTGGCTGACGCGGGCAGACGGGCAAAAGCAGGCGTATGGCTATACTTTGCATGTGTACCGGAAAGGGACGCAGGCGTATAAGGCGACTTTGTCATTTCGTCATGGAAAAAAAGGGATTGCGTGTTCAAAAGCAAAACGTGTGGAGCTTATACGGAAATTATGTCTTCCGGATTCCTGTCGGGTATTATGGGAAGATCACTGTATGCAGATTTTAGGAAAAGGAACGGGGAAGCTTTCGGGGATTTTGGAGATATGCAGGGAAATGGGGTATCGGAAAGAGGAAGTGGCGGCGTTTGGCGATTCTATCCATGACAGAGAAATGATGGATTATTTTTCTGTGGGCAAAAACGTGGCGCCATACAGCGGGGCAAGAAGTGATTGACCTGATAAGAGGATTACTTTCCTTCATAATGAAAACGGCGCCGCCGCATTTATTTCTATGCGGCAGCGCTTTTTTGGTTACGCTTTTGGATTTGCATTTGCCATTCTTTGGTTTTTCTCGCGGAACTTCTGGCGGAAGATCGCCAGCGCGTTCTGAAGTTTGGAATCAGAAGAAAATTGTTTTAACGTTTCTTCGTCAACGACGATGCGGTTATCCATAGTTTTCATAATATCTGCAATCTGTAGATGTTCGGCTACCTTTGGATCGCTGAGATCGTAAATTTGGTTGTCGCGGATATTTAACACGACGGGAGCCAGAAAATTCATGGAGTTTTCCATTAAGACTATGCCTTTGTCCCCATTGGATAAATCAATGCTGCAGCCGTTTGGCAGGATATGGATGGAACTCGAAAGCGCCGAAACTGTTTTGGGCTGGTAAAAATCCGGAGATTCTTTCAGGAACCTTATAGCGGACATTTCAGAAAGAGGCACATGATGCAGGTTCATAGCCGTCAGTTGGTTAAATTTATCCGTTACCATAATCACATGCGCAAGTTTAGAGAATTTTTTCTCGCGAAATTCAGCGGGGTCTTTTATGGAAAGCATGGTAAGCGTCTGCTGGATCACGTTTAACACTTCTGTGTGAAGCATATACTTGTTTGTTTCAGGATCTAAAAGCTGGAAGCCTTTCCGGCGGCACTCCTGAATAATATGTAGATCGTCTTCCGTGATTTCGTCTTTTTCTAACAGAGTTCTCGGCACATACAGGTACCCTAAATCATAGAGAAGGGCGGCGGTTACGAGAATGTTTTTCTCTGCGGCATTAAAATTCATGATGTTTGAAGTCATGGCGGACAAGATGGCTGTGCAGATTGAGTGTTTGTACACAAAATCAGCGGAACTGCGCAATGTCTGGATAAAATTTAGTTTGTGGTCGACAGAGCCGAAATTCTTTAAAATATCCGCAGTCAAAGCCGGAAGGCCGGTGGGTTCTTTTCCCCGTTGAAGCTGTTCCATTATTTCTTTGATACGGAACATATAAATGACTTGGAATTGTTCAAATTCAAGGTCTTCTTGGGAAATAGGAGGCAGCGGCTCCGCCGGTTCTAAGGTGAATAGGCCAATTAATCCGAAATTTTCAATGCTTTTGATTCCGGACATCGTTAAAAAGCTGTTGCGGTCGTATAACATAACGCCCATTTTGTTGTAAATTGGTTTTGCTAGGCGCATACCGGGTTTTAAATCTTTGATTTCTACAAATTGCATTTCATCTTTTCACTCCTTTTGCTCACAGGCATTAATTTGCAAAATATTTCGTTCACAAATTCTTGTTCTTTTAATATACCATATTGAAAGAAATAAAACAATCAGTTATACTATAGAAAATAAAAAATAATCGGGGAATGCTATGAAAAACAAAAAAATTGCGTGGATTCTTGTGGCTGTCCTTTTGTTTTCTACGTTTGAAACGTATGCTTCCCAGACAGGGGACAAGCTAAAAGAGGCAGGGAAGAAATTAAATGAATTAGAGCAGAAGCAAAAAGAAGCCCAAGAACAGGTGGGCGCGCTCAAGGAGCAGGAGAACAGTTTAAAAGGGGAGCTTTTTGAATTAAACCGGCAGTTATCGGAAGTGTCGGCGTCCATAAATGATTTAGAGCAGCAGATACAGGCGAAGCAGGCGGAACTTACGCAGACCCAAGAGGAGTTAAATCAGGCGAAAGAAACGAAAGAAAAACAGTATGAAAGCATGAAACTTCGCATTAAGTACATATATGAAAACGGCGATGCGGATTTTGCCGCCGCGCTGTTTGGCAGTAGCTCGATGACGGAACTGCTCAATAAGGCGGAGTATATAGAGGAAGTGAACCGGTACGACAGACGGATGCTGGATGAGTATGAAAAGGTCTGCAAACAGGTGAAGAAACATAAAAAGAACCTAAAAAAAGAAAAGGAGAGCCTGCTTGCCATGCAGGAAAGCATGGAGCAAAAAGAAGCGCAGGTTAATGGCTTGATTACTAAGACGCAGGGGAGCATACAGGCGAAGCAGGGGGAAATTTCGGATGCGCAGGAGACAGTCAGCGGCTATGAAGCGCAGATTGCAAAAATGAAAGCTTACGAAGAAGAATTAGAGCGGAAAAAAGCGGAAGAAGCGAGAAAAAAAGCTGCAGAGCAAAAACGGATTGCCGCCGAGCAAAAAAAGGCCGCCGAGCAAAAAAAGGCAGACGGGCAGAACAAAACAGACGGGGGCGGTTCTGGCGGCGCGGGTCCGTCCCAGACTTCCGGAGGCGGCGCGGTGGCGTCTAATGCCAGTGATCTTGCCATGCTTGCGGCGTTAGTGGAGTGCGAGGCTGGCGGGGAAAGCTATGAAGGGCAGCTTGCAGTGGCAAGCGTCGTTGTAAACCGTGTGAAAAGCGGCAGTTTCCCGAATACCGTGTCGGGCGTTATTTATCAGGGAGGCCAGTTTACTCCGGTGGCAAGCGGCCGTTTTGCAATGGTTTTGGCAAAAGGAGCAGGCGCAAGCTGTAAACAGGCGGCAGGCGCCGCGCTTGCCGGCAACACAAATGTAAGTTTTCTTTTCTTTTGCCGCGCATCTTCAGGAGTGGAAGGCACAATAATTGGGAATCATGTATTTTATTAGAGAGGAGAAGGAAAGATGGCAAAAAAACTCGAAGTCTGCGTGGATTCCGTAGAATCCGCGGTGATTGCGCAAAAGGGAGGGGCAGACCGTCTGGAAGTCTGCGCGAATTTAATGATTGGCGGCACAACTCCGGGCGTCAGCCAGTTTAAGCAAATCAGAAAAGCCTGTGACATTGCGTTACATGTCTTGATCCGTCCAAGGTTTGGAGATTTTTTGTATACAAAAGCGGAGTATCAGATGCTTTCGGAAGATATTGAAATGTTCCGTTCGCTTGGGGCGGACGGCGTAGTTGTTGGCTGTCTTTGCGCAGACGGAACCTTAGATTTGGAAAGAATGAAAGAACTGCGGGAACGGGCAAATGGGATTCATATGACGCTGCACCGCGCGTTTGACGTATGCAAAGACCCATATCAGACATTACGGGAAGCGGTTTCGTTAGGGATTGACACAATTTTAACCTCTGGGCAGGCGGATAACTGCCATACAGGCAGGGAAACATTAAAACAACTGATTGCGCAGGCTGGAGATCAGATTGAAATTTTAGTGGGAAGCGGCGTCAATGCGGCGTTAATCCGCCAGTTAAAAGAGGAAATACATGCCAAGAGCTTTCATTTGTCCGGCAAACGGAGAACGGAAAGCGGCATGGCATACCGCAATCCGAATGTGCATATGGGGCTTAATGGCATAGACGAATATGAACTGTTTTATACAGATGAATCAGCTGTCAGGGAAGCCAGACAGGCATTGTATGGCGGGTGACAAGCTATGGATTTGTCAGGCATTCTAACAGCCGCTCGTTATCTTCCGGTTTCATTATGCAGAACCGTATAAATTTCTGGTCTAAAAATGGGAATGTGGAGCAGTCCCGTATCATTAGGCCGGAACGGATCGCGCGTTCAAATAAATCCTCGGAAGTAGTGTCATTACGCAGGATTTTCGTAAGAATAAAATTTGCGCTTGGCGGATAGGGTTTATAGTCAGGGCTTTTTTGCAAGGCTTCGTACATTTTGCCGCGTTCTGTGGAGATCAGCCGTTTCGTCTGTTTTATATAGGCGTCGTCAGAAAACATCAGCTCTCCGGCAATGACGGCGAGGGAGTTTATGCTCCATGGGTTTTTTCTGGCGTTGATGGCTTTTAGGAAATCACGGTTTCCGGTCACGGCATATCCAAGCCTAAGTCCGGGGGAGGCGAAGAATTTGGCTGTCCCCCGGAGGATAATAATATTGTTGTAGTAGTGTGTCAGTGGGATAGAAGTTATCTCGTCCATATTTTCTGCAAATTCCACATAAGTTTCGTCTACCATGACGAAAATGTCATATTGTTTGCAAACGTCAAGAATCTGTCGCATCTGCGCTCTTGTGATGGACGACGACGTCGGGTTATTTGGGTTGCAGATAACCAGCAAATCGATGCTTTCATTTAATTTTTCCATAAAATCAGGTAAATTTAAACAGAAATCCTCTTTTTCTTTTAAAGGGTAGTAGTGGGCCGCGCCGCCGCCTAAAAAGATTTCCCGCTCATATTCCGAATAGGTCGGGCCTAAAATCATGGCCTTTTTCGGGTGCTCGATTTGGATAAACAGTGAAATCAATTCTGTGGAGCCGTTGCCGACAATGATGTTTTCCATATCGGAATGGACGTATTCTGCAATACAGCGGCGGAGGGAAGCGTATTCCCGGTCGGGATAGCTGGTAATGGCGTCAAGATGGGCGCAAAGCGTTTCCCGTAAGTTTGGGGAAATGCCAAGCGGGTTGACATTTGCGGAAAAACTGACAATCGTTTCTTTTTTGATGCCATAGTATTGTTCTATTTTTTCAAGGTCACTGCCATGAAAGTGGTCTTTGTGTTTTAACATTATGCAATTACCTCCGGTTGAATTTGTTTGGTAAATGGGTTATAATAAACGTCATATGTTATTATAATCATTCCGGACAAAAAAGCAACAGCTATGAGTTCCATGGATTGTGCGGACAGGAGGAAATGTGTGTAAGCAGATGGAAGAAATGGCGGAACGCATGACGGCAGGGTGTGAGTCGAATGTAGAATTTTCTGTCAGCAGGGTCGAATTTGAGGCGCAAAAAGGGCGTCAGGCAGAAGGGGAATTTGTGATAAAAAGCGCAGGCCGGTTTCCTGTGCGTGGGACAGTCTGTTCATCAGAACCCAGAATGGAATGCCTTGTAGAAGAATTTGAAGGAGAAGAAGTTACAATTCCATATAGATTCCATAGTGACGGATTGAGGGAAGGGGATATTTTAAGCGGTGAATTTTTCATTTTGTGCAGCCGCAGAGAGTACAGCCTTTCTTTTGCCGCCAAAATTACGGACGGCAGTTTTACCCTTCCGGAGTTTGCGGATCTTGCGCGACAGAATTGGGAAGAAGCGAAAAGCCTGTTTGGCAAGAAGGATTTTTTGAGCCGTTTAAGGCAGGCGGGGGAACGGGAGCGCCTATTATATGAAGGGCTTTCTAAGGGCGCGGCGCGTGATTTGAATTTGGAAGAATTTTTGTTATCCTGTGGATTAAAAGAACAGGTTTTTTTAAGCGCGCAGCAGACGGAGTTTTATTATTATGGCATTACGGACCGTATCCGGCTGGATATTCTTTTAACGAAAGGGGCATGGGGATACGTCGAGGCGTATGTTTCGTCGGATGCAGAATTTATAGAAATCGAAAAAAAGCATATGACGTCAGAAGATTTTTTGGGAAGCGAAGCGGAATTTAGTTTTTACATAAATCCAAAACGGATGCATGGCGGGAAGAATTTTGGCAGGATTTACATAAAACAAAAGAGCAAGGAAATTGTGGTTACTGTCTGCGCTTCCCTTCGGGAGAGTGAAGAAACGGAATTTTCAAAGGCTGTCCAAATCAGAAGGCTAAATGCAAAACTTCTGTCGGATTATGTGGATTACCGGTTAAAGAAAATTGTTACGGGGAAATGGACGATCCTTACTTGTGAGACGGCGGATAAGCTGCTTGAAATTGAGCCGGATAACCAGTGGTACCGTTTGATGAAGGCTCAGGCGCTTTTTACTAACGGGCAGAGGCAGGATAGCGAATGGATCTTAAAAGAATTTAAACGCATGCGCAAAGACCAGAGAAGCCCGCAATGGGGATATTATCTGTATATCTGCGCGTTGATGGAGCATGAGGAGCTTTATATCAGCCGTCTGGAAGAAGAAATCAAACGGATCTATTTGGAACATGAGGAAAACCCGATTTTGTTTTGGTGCCTTTTGTTTTTGCGGGAAGATTACGCGAAAAACAGCCGTCGGAAGCTAAAAGCGATTGAAAAGCGGATTTATGACGGCGCCAACAGCCCGCTTTTTTATGTGGAAGCGTACAGTTTGTACCGTCAGGAGCCATATCTTTTAAGCCATTTTGGCGGATTTGAGCAGAAAATTTTATATTTTGCGCTTAAGCATGGCGCATTGACGAAAGCGGTGGCGGAGCAGACCGTCGCTGTGTTCTCAGACCGGACGCCGTTTCACAGGCTTGCGTTTTTGGTTTTAGAAGCGTGTTATGAGATGCTTTCTGACAACCGCTCGCTTTCTGTCATCTGCGGCTATCTGATTAAAAACCAGAAATACGGCGCCCGTTATTTTCCATGGTATGCGCTTGGAATAGAAGAAAAGCTTCGGATTACAGGGTTGTATGAAGCGTATCTGCTTTCCATGGATCTGCGGGGCATACAGGAAATCCCGCAGATTATCCAAATGTATTTTAAATATAATAACCAGCTTGGCAGCAGGCAGAAAACAGTTTTATACGTCAACCTGATTGCGGAAAAGAACCAAAAGCCGCAGTTGTTTGAACAGCATGTCCCCGCTATGGAGCGGTTTGCGTATGAGCAGATGGCGAAAGGGCGGATTGATGACAATTTGGCGGTTATTTATGAAGAAACGCTCTCAAGCGGCAAGTATCCGCCGCAGATGGCGGATGCGTTGTCTGACGTGCTGTTTGCGCACAGGCTTACCTGTTTCGATCCGGACGCAAGACGCGTCGTTATTTTGCAGAACCAGCTTGTAGAGCCGACGGAAGCGCCGCTTATCAATGGCGCCGCGTATTTTCCGCTTTACTCAAATGATTACTGCATTTTTATTGAGGACTGTTATGGGAACCGCTTAAGCGGCAGCATTCCATATCAGTTAGAACGGCTTATGAATGCGGGGAAATATCTGCGTATCAGTATGCAAAGCCCCATGTTAAAGCTGCCATGCCTGTTTTATTATTTTTCCAGCCGGAAGGGACAGGAAGTGTTTGAAGAAAAAGACTTGCGGTATTTTCAGGCTGCGCTTTACAGCCCGAAAACAGACGGCAGGTATAAAGCGCTTCTTTTGCCAAAGCTTATGAGGCTTTTGCATGAACTTTCATTAGACGGGGAAATGGAATTTGCCTTAAAGCAGACAGACGTTTCTTTCTTGCAGGAAGACGACAGAAAGGAGATTTTAAATTTCTGCATTCTGCATAAGCTCTATGGACAGGCCAGCCGGATTGCAGGAGAATATGGCGCCGATCTATTGGGCGTGGAGGAAAGAGCGCAGTTACTCAGTTATCGGATTCAAACATGCGCGTTTGAAAAAGATCAGGCTCTTTTGCTCTCCTGCGCGGGCGTCTGCATAAAAGGATATGCAGATGAGGCAATTCTTAAGTATCTGTGCAGCTATTATAAAAGTTCCGTAAGCCGTATGACAGAAGTTTATCTTGCCGCTAAGGAAGCGGGAGTGGACATTTCCCAGTATGCGGAGCGTTTTTTGACGCAGATGCTGTATACGGAGCAGTTTTTTGATGGCATAAACGATGTGTATTTAAGCTGTCGGGAAACGTGTGGCAATAGTTTGGCGGAAGCGTATTTTCATTATTTCTCCTATCAGAATTTTGTGAATGGCAGGCAGGCGCCAGAAGGTTTTTTTCAGGCGTTAAAAGAATGGCGGGAAAGCGGGCAAGAACTGCATGAGATTTGCGGTCTGGCGCTGTTAAAGGAATTTGCGTCGCATCCTGTCCTGACTGTGGAGGAGGAGGCGCACGCTTCGCTTCTTTTACAGGATTTTTTGTTCCAAGGCGTGTCTTTTGCTTTTTATAGGGATTTAAGCAAAAATTTAAGACAGATGTATCAGTTATATGACAAGTATTTTATTGAATATCATACAGAAAAGAAGCATCCGGTATGGCTTCGGTATATGTTTGAGGGCAGCCAGAGGGAAGCGGCGGAGGAAATGACGGAGACGTTTGAAGGGTTCTTTGTAAAAGAGCTGATACTGTTTTTTGGGGAAACAGTGTCTTATACGATAGAGGAAGAATGCGATGGCGAAAGGATGGTAAAGGCGTCGGGGAAACTAACGTATCTTCAGGAAGAATTTTCACAGGGGCGGTATGACAGGTTAAATGCGCTGACTGCGATAGAAGCGGAAGAAGACGTTTGCGGCCTTGCCGATGGTTTGGCGGAATACAGGCGGATAGACGATTTGGTCAGTCAGGAATTTACCATTATCAAATAGAGTGGAGAAATGGCATGGAGGAAAATTATCTCGGGATAGATTTAAATGATAAATATGCGATGATAAGTTATTATGCGAAAGGAATGTCGGAACCGAATACGTTTAGCATGGTGACGGGAAGCGAAATTTACCAGATTCCCTTGTGCGCGGCAAGGCAGAGAGGGACGGGGCAGTGGTTTTTCGGCGAGGAGGCGAAACGGCGTTCCAAAGAAGAAGGGTTTTCTTATGCGGACGGCCTGTTAAGAAGGGCGCTTGCCAAAGAGCCGGTGGAACTGGACGGCTCGATCTATGATTCGGCAGAACTGTTATTTATGTTTTTAAAAAGACTGCTTCAATTTCCAGCTTATGCATCGGGCGGCGAGTGGCCAAAAAAGCTGGCAATCACAGTGGAATATATGAACATGGAGCTTCAGACGCTCTTTGGGTTGTTTGCAGAATGGCTAAAGCTTCCGCCCAAGCGGTTAATGCTTTTGGACTATCGGGAGAGTTTTTATTACTATGCGTTCAGCCAGCCGAAAGAGTTATGCGCCAATGACGTTGCGCTGTGCTATTATACGTCGAAAAAACTCTGGTTTTGGAGGTTGAAGCGGGACAAACGGACGCTGCCGCAGGTTGTGACGATGGAAGAAGAAGAATTTGAGCCTTTACTGACAGACAGGGACGAAGATTTTGCAAAGATTGCAGAGAGTTTTTTTACAGGCAAGGTTGTTTCTGCGGTCTATTTGATTGGAGATGGGTTTGACGGGGATTGGATGAAACGGTCGCTTTCCGTCCTTTGCCGTGGAAAACGGGTTTTTATGGGCAAAAACCTGTTTTGCAAAGGGGCGTGTTACGGCGCGGCAGTGGGGGCAAAAGCTGTGGGCTGGCAGTGTCTTTATATGGGGGATAACGAGATAATGGTCAATGTCAGCCTAAAAGCAGAGCATCATGGCAAGACGGAGTTTTTGCCGTTAGTTTTAGCGGGAGAAAACTGGTATGAAGCGGGCAATGAATATGAAGTGATTTTATGCGGGAAGCCTTCCGTGGATTTTTGGTTCCAGCCGCCCAAAAGCAGTGAAGCCGTTGTCCGTTCGCTGGAGTTAAAGGATTTTCCAGAAAGAGAAGACAAGATGACAAGACTTCGGATTTCGGCAAAACCAATGGCGGCGGACAAACTAAACGTTTCAATACGGGATTTGGGATTTGGGGAACTTGTCCGGTGTTCTGAAAAAGTTTGGGAATATACGATAAACCTGTAAAGAAAAAGAGGGATACCATGGGAAAATTGCTGTTATGCAGCCACGGGCTTGCGTCTGCGCCGTATTATATCGAGCCAATGGCGCTGAATGTTTATTCGCTTGAAGAATTGTGCTGTTATTTAAAACAAAACATCGACTTAGTCGATCCTTCTTTTATGGAAGAAGAATTGATCCGCTGGATAGACGGGGAATTGAAACTGCCTGCGCTGGCAGGCAAATTAGAAAAATTAAAAGACAGCGGGCGGCTGATTGATTTTATAGGCGCGCTTATGGCAGGATGCAGTTACTGTACAAAAGAAGAAACCGTCCGCATTCAGGAAGCATTGGCGGATTTTGAAAATAAAAGTGAGGCTGAGTGCAGGAAAATACGCGCAGACCGTTTATTGTCAAAGAAACGTTACCGCGCCAGTATGTTAGAGTACCGGAAGCTTTTGGCAGGGAGTGAGACGGAGGGCTTATTTGCCGGAAATATTTACCATAATCTTGGGACGGCGTACGCGGGGCTGTTTTTATTTGAAGAAGCGGCAAAATGCTATGAGGCCGCTTATGAAAAGAACCAGAACCCTCTTTCCCTCAAACAAAAGGAGCTTGCCATACGCTTTGCCAAAGGCAGGTTTCCACAGAGCGAAAAGGAGTATGGCGGCGAGAAACAGGCGGCGCGCGGGGAATTGGAACAATGGAAGCAGGCATATATAAGGAGCTGTAAATAATGGGATTTTTTAACAGATTTAGGAAAAGGAAACGGGAAGCGGAAGAAATACGGGATGCGGCGCTTCAGGAGCCCAATGCGGAAAACATACCGGAACGTTTTATGGACAGCAAGCAGGCGCAAAGTTATATTATGCAGTGCTGTGAGCAGATTATTGAAGCAGGGAAAGAATTAGAAGAAGAAAAATCAGAATACCGCATTGTGACGGATTACCTGAAAGATATTCAGATGATTGAGGAATTGCCGCCGGAAGATTTTGCGGAAGTCCGTTCCGCGGCGGAAAATGTACAGAATTTAAACCGTATGCGGGACGATTACCACAATTCTGAAAAGCGGATTTCCGATGTGCAGTTTGTGCAGATGCAGCAGGAGGAAGACGTGATACCGGACGCCATCAACCGTTTAAAGTCCAACGAAGCCTACCAAAATACCGTAAAGCGGGATATGAACTATTTGGAGGGCGAAAAAAACGAGTGGTATTATAATATGCTGGAATTAGGCCGCCAGCAGAAAATACTGCGGAAGCTTTCCGTTGCCGTATTGGGGCTGTTTACGGTGGGCATGGCAATTTTGTTTCTGTTACAGACGGCGTTTTCCTTTGACGCGACTTACGCTTATATGGGGCTAATCCTGCTTGCCGCCATCGGCTCATTTGGCGTGTTTCTTAAAATGACGGCGAACCAGACGGAAATCCGGCAGTCGGAAGCGAATATGAACCGCGCGATTATTCTGTTAAACAAGGTGAAATTCCGGTATGTCAATGTCACGAATGCAGTGGATTACGCGAGAGAGAAGTTCCATGTAAAAAATGCCTACGAATTTAACTATATCTGGGAACAGTATTTAAACGAATTGAAAGAGCGGGAAAAATTCCAGCAGGCAAATGAAGACTTGGATTATTATAATACGAAACTAGTGCGTCTTTTAAAACGCTACCGCCTTTACGACGCCAATGTCTGGGTGAACCAGTCTTCCGCATTAGTGGATAAAAAAGAAATGGTGGAAGTAAAGCATAATTTAATCGTGCGGCGCCAGAAACTGCGTTCCCGTATTGAATATAATGCGGACAGTATCAGGAGCAAGCGGGCGGAAGTGGACCGGCTTTTGAAAAAAGAAAAGGTAGACACACAGGAAATCCGCCAGATTATTGATTCCATAGATCGTTTGAAAACAGGATAGGAGGAAAGCAGGCATGGGAAAAGGAGAACAGGCGAGAGAATTATTTTTACAGGGGTATAACTGTACGCAGTCCGTGGCGGGGGCATTTGCAGAAGAAACCGGATTGGATTTTGAGACGGCGGTGAAACTGGCGTCCCCTTTTGGCGGCGGCATGGGAAGGCTAAGGGAAGTCTGTGGCGCAGTCAGTGGAATGTTTCTTGTAGCGGGCGCCCTGTATGGCTACAGCGGCCCAAAGGACATGAAAGCCAAAAAAGAACTCTATGAGAGAATCCAGACGCTTGCGTCGCGGTACAAAGATGAGACAGGAAGCATAGTCTGCCGTGAGCTTTTGGGGCTTGATGGGAAAGATCATTCCCCAACGCCCAGCGAACGGACGCAAGAATACTATAAAAAGCGGCCATGCTCTGATATGGTGGCTCTTGCGGCTGACATTATGGAAGCGTATATAAAGGAGCAAACGGAGCAGGACGGAAAGGAGAAGGAACAGTGACCTTAGATCAATTACCGATTGGGAAAGAGGCGGTGATTACGTCAGTCGGAGGCGAAGGGGCGCTGCGTCTTCGGCTGTTAGACATGGGACTGATCCCGAAAACGCGCGTGTCTGTCAGAAAGACTGCGCCAATGGGAGATCCAATGGAAATCAGGCTCCGTGGATATGAACTTACGATCCGAAAAGAAGAAGCGGAAAAAATAGAAATTTTGATGGAGGCGGCTTTATGATTTTTGCGCTAGTGGGAAACCAGAACTGCGGAAAGACGACGCTGTTTAACCAGCTTACAGGCGCAAACCAGCATGTCGGGAATTTTCCGGGGGTAACGGTAGACCAGAAAATGGGACAGATCCGGACGGCGGCAGATAGTCAGGTTGTCGATTTGCCGGGCATATATTCCCTGCGCCCTTATACAAGCGAAGAAATTGTTACAAGGGATTTTTTGTTAAATGAAAAACCGGACGGCATAATTAATATCGTGGATGCGACAAATATTGAGCGGAATCTTTATTTGACTTTGCAGCTTTTAGAAATGGGCATTCCGATGGCGCTTGCCTTAAATATGATGGACGAAGTGCGTGAAAACGGCGGTTCGATTGACGTGAAAAAGATGTCGGCGCAGTTAGGCGTCCCGGTGATTCCGATTAGCGCCGCAAAAGATGAAGGAATCGAGGATTTAATTGCCGCCATAGTAAACGAAGCGGAGAAAAAGCAAACGCCGAAAGTAAAGGATTTTTGTGAGAAAGGCGCTGTGCACCGCTGTATCCACGCCGTTTCCCATCAGGTGGAAGACCATGCGCAAAACATCGGCATTTCGCCGCGTTTTGCCGCTACAAAGATTGTCGAAGGCGACGGGGAAATGATAAGCCGCCTGAAATTAAGCCAGAATGAAATTGACATGATGCAGCGCAGCATAGAGGAGATGGAAGCGGATCACTGCATGGACCGCAATGCCGCATTAGCGGATATGCGGTATGCGTTTATCGAAAAAGTCTGTGATAAGACTGTGATCCGATGTCAGGAAAGCAAAGAGCATATCAGAAGCGTAAAAATAGACAATGTGCTGACAAACAAGTATCTGGCAATCCCAGTGTTTTTGTGCATCATGTTTTTAATTTTTTATTTGACATTCCATGTCATTGGCGCCGCGCTCAGTGACTGGCTTGGAGCCGGCATAGATATGCTTGCTTTGGCCGTGGACCGCGCCCTTAGCGCATATGGGATCAATCCCGTTATGCAGAGTTTAATTATTGACGGCATTTTTTCGGGCGTAGGGAGCGTTTTAAGCTTTCTTCCCATTATTGTCTCTCTCTTTTTCTTTTTGTCTATTTTAGAGGATTCCGGCTATATGGCGAGGATTGCGTTTGTTATGGATAAGCCGCTTCGGAAAATCGGTTTGTCCGGCAAAAGCTTCGTGCCTATGTTAATCGGTTTTGGATGTACGGTTCCGGCAGTTATGGCAAGCCGGACGCTTGCGTCGGAACGTGACCGGAAAATGACGATCCTGCTTACGCCCTTTATCAGTTGTTCGGCTAAAATACCGATTTATGCCGTATTTACATCTGCGTTCTTTCCAAATCATGCGGCTCTTGTCATGATTCTGCTATACATGGCAGGAATCATTTCCGGCATTTTGTTCTCCCTGATCTTAAACCGCACTGCGTTTAAGGGCAATTCCATACCGTTTGTGATGGAACTGCCCAATTACAGGCTGCCGTCTGTCAAAAGCGTGCTGCTTTTAATGTGGGATAAAGCCAGGGATTTTGTCCAGAGGGCGTTTACCATTATTTTTCTTGCTACGCTGCTTATTTGGTTTTTACAGACATTTGACGTAAGATGCAATGTCGTGTCGGACAGCGCAGACAGCCTTTTGGCTTTAGTCGGTAAATGGATTGCGCCAATTTTTTCGCCCCTTGGATTTGGGGACTGGCGGATTTCAACTTCCCTGCTTACGGGATTTACTGCGAAAGAAGCGGTAGTAAGCACCATGGGCGTACTGCTTGGCGCGAAAATGTCCGGTTTGCCGGAAGCGCTTTCCGGTTTATTTACGACAGCGTCCGCAATCAGCTTTTTAATTTTTACGCTTTTATATACGCCGTGCATTGCCGCCGTCGCATCTATCCGGCGCGAAATGGGGAGCAGACGGGAAGCGGCGGCCGTCGTTATCCTGCAATGCGTGATTGCGTGGCTGGCCGCGTTTTTGGCATACCATGCCGCCTTGTTTGCCATTCTGTAAAAAAATGCGCAGATTCTTTAGAAAAAATTAAAGAATCTGCCTATTTTTTGTAATTTTTTTTATTTGTTGTAAATAAAAAGAAAAATATAGATATGTTCAAAAAATATTTTTCTGTTGCTTATTACACATTGACGGAAAATATTTTATTTGCTATACTTTCTTTATATAATTTGTTCGTGAAATAAGGTTTTTACTTATTTTAAATGGGCATTTTCAATAAAAAAGGAGGAAAAGTGAATGAAACGAAGCAGAACAAAGAGATCCATTGTATGTTTCATAAGCGTGTTTGCCATGCTGTTGCAGCTCTGCGCGCCGGTTTCGGCAGGAGTGGCTGAAGGAGAGAACGAATATGAAATCTATCCTACGCCACAAGCGGTTACATACGATAATGGCGCGGTTGCCTTAACGGAACAGGTAGACGTGACTTATGGGGAAGGCATTGACGGCTATACCCAGAAAAAGACGGAGACGGCGCTGGGGAAAGCGGGGCTGTCAAAATCAACGGCGCAGGACAACGCGCATACGAAGCTGATTGTAGGCATATATGGCAAAAGCGACGTCGCTTCTTATGAAAGCGCATTGGGCGCGGCAGATTTTTTTACAGGTTCAGTCGACGGACTGGCGGCAGCGAAGCGGTTTGATAAATATATCTTGAATATTTCAGATAATCAGATTGTGATTTTAGGGCAGGACACCGATGCGGCGTTCCGTGGGGTTACGACGCTCCAGCGTATTTTAGAGCAAGTGTCACAGACGGATAAGAGCGTTCGGAAAATGACCGTGAAGGATTATGCTGAAATTGAATTTCGTGGATTTATCGAAGGGTATTATGGGAATCCATGGTCGCATGAAGATCGCGCGGATCTTTTGAAGTATGGCGGCGAGATTAAGATGAACCAGTATGTATTTGCGCCGAAAGACGATCCTTACCATAGGGCGCAGTGGCGTGATTTGTATCCGGAGACAGGGGAGAAAAATTCACTAGTCCAGATTCGGGATCTGGCTAAAGCGGGCAATGAAAACAAATGTTATTATGTCTATGCGCTCCATCCGTTTTATACAGATAAAATTACTTTAGAAAATTATGACAGAGATATAGCGGCTTTGAAAGCGAAATTTGAGCAGGTGATTAATGCCGGCGTAAGGCAGATTGCAATTTTGGAAGACGATGGCAATGCGCATTCGGACTGGGAGACCGCATCACAAATTCTTATTAGAGTTCTAAATGATATTTCGGCATGGCTGCAAGAGAAAAAGGAATCGGCAGATGAATTTGCCGATTTAAAAACAGAGCTATTATTCTGTCCGGGGTTTATGGCATATGCAAATTCTATGACAAATAGCGAAGATACAGATGTGAAAAAGATTCAAGAAGTGCATGCGAATGTAGGGGAGAATGTCCGCATTGTAATGACAGGCGGAAAAATCTGGGGAGACGTTACGACGCAATTTGCAGATCGGTTTTATACGAAAACAAATGAAAAGAAAGAGCCGGGGCGTTATCCGTACCTTTGGGTAAACTGGCCCTGCAGTGACAATACCCATGACAGTTTGGTTATGGGGGGACATAACTCGATTTTAAAGCCGGACTTAGATGGAAGTAAGTATCATGGCATTATTTTCAATCCAATGCAGGATTCTGAGCCTTCGAAAGTGGGGCTGTTTACGGGAGCGGATTTTTGCTGGAATGTCTGGCGGGGCGAGGACGCGCAGGCGCAAGGCGATCAGGCTTGGGAAGATTCTTTCAAGTATATCGATCATATGTCGGCAATAGAGACGGAATCGTCGAACAAACTCAAAGGAATCTGTCAGCATATGATTACGCAGAGCGACCAACAGGCAAGCAATACGGGAGCGAAGTTTGAAGAGTCTTTAAACATTAAAGACGATCTTTTGGCTGTTCAAGGAAAAATAGAAGAAGGAAGCGAACTTACAGCCAGCGAGATTTCCACGATAAAGACAGCGATGGAAACGATCAAAAATGACATTAAATACTATATTACAGATAAAAATGGGACGAATCAGCGTATGGCGTCACAGCTTACGCCTTATGCGGGAAGTTTGTCGGACATAGCGGAGGCCGGCGTAAATTTAATACAGGCGGTTGAGGCAATTCAGTCTGGAAATGAAAATGTGGTTTATGAGTATTTTGCAAAGGCTCAGGAACTCTATGATCGGTCGAAAACGTATATGTTCTTGGAATTGGGCAATCCGCAGTATGCAAAAGGCGGCAGGCGTTATATCATACCTTTTGTAGAGGCTGCGCTGGAATATGTTTCAGAAGAAGCGAAGAAAATTGTTGACCCTGAGCATATTAAACTCGAAAGGAAAGTACTGCTTCAGGTTGGGGGCGTGAAGGTTAAGTTAAATGATGCCGATATGGCGACAGTGACGGATGGTAATTTATCCACTAATATTATAAGGCAGACGAATCAGAAGACAGGCGATTATGTCGGTATGTCATTTAATATTCCGGTCACGGTGCGTAATTTTAAACTATACCTTTCGAGGGAGGCAAATCCAAATGACTTTATTGCAGAAGGCGTTTTAGAGTATACAGTAGACGGAAAGACTTGGGAGGAATTTTCGAACCAGCCGTCCTCATTAACGCGGGATTTATCGTTTGAGTTAGAGGAGCCAATGGAGCTAAGAGGCTTCCGGGTAAGATGTACGGAAGCGATTCCGTCTGGGGCAGAAGCTATTAACCGCTGGCTGGCTATTCGGGAAATTGCTTATAATATGGATGGTGAGTTTGGAGAAACGACAGGTCCGGTAAGAGAAAAGTATCCGGCGACATTGAGCCGCATGGAAGATTGGGGAATAGAGGGAGGAGAGGAGAGCAATTTAACGGATAATGATCCGAACAGTCAGGTATGGTATAACCCCACTAGACCGAATGCAGATAAAGACACTACATTTAAGGGAGATTATCTTCAGCTTGATTTAGGAGAAGTAAAGCCAGTAGGATGGGTGCGCGCTATTGTAGGCGGCGTGAAAAATGGATCTGCCAGCGCAACGGATAAATGGAAAGAGTATCATTTTGAGTATTCTGAAACGGGCGAGGAAGGCAGTTGGACGGCTTTGCCGACTCATACAGACAATGAGGCGGGACCGCATACCTATGAGGTGAACTTAAAGGGCGTTTCTGCCAGATATATACGGCTTGTCAACGACAAGACGGAAAATGTTTGGATTATCTTTTGTGATTTTTCCGTTTATAAGTACGTGTATGAACCAGATGGCATAGCAATGGATTATACAAATGTAGAAGATCCGGATGCTGAGTGGCGTGTAGAATATGAAGATGAGTCTGCAAAAATATACCCGAGGGAAGATGTTACGCTACAGCCAGATGAATACATTGGATTAAAGCTGGATAGGATACATGCAATATCGGGTATCGAATCTTCGGGTACAGGAATGGATTCTCTTACATTAGAAAAATCCGTCAACGAAATCGAGTGGAATAGTGCGCTAAACGGCAATGCGCGTTATATCCGTTTGATCAATAAGACAAATGCAGCGGTTACATTTGATTTATCTGCGTTTAACGTAACGACAGATGAAGTGCAGCCGATCCATTTTGTATCGGCCAAAGAGATTGAAGGATATGCGGATCAAGATGCCAGAACTCAAGGAACAACAGGAAACTGGTTTGATGGGAACAAAAATACAATAGCGAGATATTGTTTTGTGGGCCAGCAAGGAGACTCTATTGTCTATGATTTAGGGCAAGAGGTGAATCTGCGTTCGGTAAAAGCATGGGTGGCAAATAATGCGGTGAATTATCCCAGAAATGCGGAAATTCAGGCGGCTCTGACTTCAGATAGCGAGAATTGGACGACTTTGGCGTCTGTGAGTGGAGATGGATCTAACGCTGCCAGTAATACAGCTCCAGTGAATAATGGCTGGACTGCCGGTGAAGGAGCGATAGACGTCAATTATGCGTATTTTAGCGGAGAATTGGATCAGCCTGTGAAAGCCAGATTTATCCGGTTATATTTTACAGGCCCTAACGCCGGACGTTATGCGGAATTATCTGAATTAGAGATCAATAACAATGAATATCTTCCTATGGTGAATGACCCGACATTTGAACTGACGGGCGACGTTGTTTTACAGAGGGGAATGGAGCCGCAGAATTTAACGGACGGCAATTTAACGTCAGCATTTAGGCCAGATGGCCAAAGCAGCGGAACATTGATTTACAATCTGTCTGATGGGACGGCTAATGTGAAACAAATCAATATTCTGCAAAGCGGAAATAACATCTGTAATGCAAAAGTATCTGTGCGTACCGGAGAGGATACATGGGAGGAAGTAGGAAGCTTGGATAAGGTCTTTTCTTCCTTTGATGTTCTGGGAAAAGAGCATATTTATGCGGTTAAATTGGAGTGGGAGCAGAAAGAGCTGGCTCTTTATGAAATTATCGTGCTTCATAAATTCCCTGAAACATACACAGTGGAATTTAACAGCAATGGAGGCACAGAGGTAGAGTCTCAGAAAGTGCAAGAAGGCAGTAAAGTAACGAAACCTACAGATCCGACCAGATCTAATTATACATTTGCCGGCTGGTATTCAGATGCGGCATTGGAAGACGCATTTGATTTTGAGAATGACACAATTACTGCAAACACCACTTTATATGCGAAATGGGAGAAAGATACCAGTGGTGACGTTACATTCTATACAGTTACATTCAACTGTAAGGGAGGTTCGGAAGTGGCCGCCCAAGAGGTTGTAAGTGGAGAAAAGGCGTTAAAACCAGATGATCCGATTCGGGAAGGCATGAATTTTGCCGGCTGGCACACAGATGAGGAATGCACAGCGCCTTATGATTTTGATGAAGCGGTTACACAAAACATTACGTTATATGCGAAATGGCGGGCTCTGGAAAAATATACCGTGACATATCATTATATGGATGGCGAATCAGAGGATACAACCGAGGAAGTCATTGAAGGTGAAAAAGTGACGCGCCCAGAAGATCCGGCAAGAGAGAATTATATTTTTAAGGGCTGGTATACGGATGCGGATTATGTAACAATATTTAATTTTAATAAAGAAATTGTAGACAAAGATATTGATTTGTTTGCGAAATGGGAACCGGATGCGAATAGCGGGGTTACGTTCCGTACCGTAACATTTAATAGTATGGAAGGCTCAGGCGTGGCTTCTCAGGCGGTTGTAGATGGAGCAAAAGCAGTAAAACCGAAAGATCCAGAAAGAGTGGGATATACATTTGACGGCTGGCATACAGACGAAGAATGCGCAACGCCTTATGATTTTGATGAAGCAGTTACGCAAGACATTACGTTATATGCGAAATGGCTGGCTCTGAAAAAATATACTGTAACATATCATTATATGGATAACGGTTCAGAGGATACGACAGAAGAAGTCTTTGAAGGTGGAAAAGTGACACGGCCGGAAGATCCGACAAGAGAGAATTATATTTTTAAGGGCTGGTATACGGATGCGGATTATGTAACAAAATTTGATTTTAATAAAGAAATTGTAGACAAAGATATTGAGTTGTTTGCGAAATGGGAGCCAGATGCGAATAGCGGGGCTACGTTCTATACCGTAACATTTAATAGTATGGAAGGCTCAGGCGTGGCTTCTCAGGTGGTTATAGATGGGGCAAAAGCAGTAAAACCAAAAGATCCAGAAAGAGAAGGATATACATTTGGCGGCTGGCATACAGAGAAAGAATGTAAGAATCTGTACGATTTTAATGAAGAAGTCAATGAAGACATCACATTATATGCAAAATGGACGTCAAATGAAGAGGAAAATAACGGGCCATTTAAGGTGACGTTTAACAGCAATCAGGGAAGCGCTGTAGCGCTACAGACAGTGCAAAAGAATGGAAAGGCTACAGAACCAAAGGCGCCTACAAGAACAGGTTACAGATTTGCCGGCTGGTATGACAATAGTGGCAAGAAATTTGCTTTTGCCACTACTAAGATTACACAGGACGTCACATTAACTGCGAAATGGATTCGGGTGTTTACAGTTACATTTGAAAGTAATGGAGGAACTAAATTTTCGCCTCAAACCGTGGATTCAGGAACTAAGATTAAAAATGTGACGCCAACAAAAGCGAATTATACATTTGAAGGCTGGTATACGGATGCAGCCTGCACAAAGAAATTTTCTCCGGCAACCGCGATAACCAAAGACCTGAAATTGTATGCAAAATGGAAACCGAAACAGTCTCAACAGCCGAAGCTTCCTTCAAACGGCTCTAAGATAACGGAAGGGGATTTCATTTATAAAGTGACAAATTCCCATGCGACGCAAGGGACGGTATCTGTGGCCGGAGTTGCGAAAACGAAAAAATTAACATTGAAAGTTCCGTCAACTGTTGAGATTGAAGGAGTTGCATTTAAAGTAACCGCGATTGATTCTAAAGCTTTTACAAAGGCAAAGAAATTAAAGACAGTGGAAATCGGGGCAAATATTACCAAAATTAATTCCAAGGCGTTCTATAAATTGAAGAAATTAAAGACAGTAAAATTTAAGACGCTTAAAACGCCGAAATTTGGCAAGAACGCTTTTAAAGGAACAAATGCAAAATGTAAAGTTACAGTTCCAAAGAAAATGTCGAAAAAAGAATTTAATAATTTTAAGAAAAAAGCGAAAAAAGCCGGATTTGGGAAGAAAGTTACTTATAAAAAGAAATAAATGCCATATTTTAAAGGCATGAACAAAACAGCATCTGAAACCGTAATGGTTTTAGATGCTGTTTTTTAGCAATCTGATTAAATTTCGGAAGATTGAAAATTAAATAAGAACATAGATGAAAGAATGGAATGTCAGCCAACAGGCAAGGCTGACCGCCGCCGGACGTATGCCGCCCTTTTCGGCTGGCGTATGGCAGCAAGGTTTTGAATCCCAAAGCCGTTGCATAGCATTGCGAATCCGAGCAGGAGAAAACACTCCTGTCATTCGTGGTGTCGTGTAGCGGCTTTTTCATCAGCTCTACGTCTTATGCGTCTGGCTCTTTGATAATAATTACTTTTGATTTTTTGCTTCAATCAATGTTTCCTGTTTGCATTTCGGACAATATAGGGGAAAGTTTTTCAATTCTGTATCTTGCCGTATCTGTAACCTTGTTTTATTTCCGCAGATTGGGCAAAGCAACCATTCTGTTTTCATAATGTCAAATCCTTTTCTTTCATAAAGCAGATGCTTATACTCTTATTTCTTCCTAGATTTTACGCAAATAGCGTTTAAACAAAAAGCAAATCCACATAGCAGATAAAACAAATGCGGGCAGCATATAAAGCGGCATATTTTCTAAAATCGCTTTTCCAATCCAAAAAGAGGGTAACGGAGATATTACATACTGTATATCTGTAGATAACTTTGTTAGTGCCATACCCTCTAGTTTATCAGATGAAATCGTCAGTACAAGCAATGCAACAATCATGCCCTGCAAGGTTCCTCCTGCCGCCAGCAATAAAATTGTAATCGAAGAAAGATGCGTCAGTTTAAAAACAGGCAGTAGAATAATAGTTGCAAGAAATGCGATAACAGTTTCTGTGCCTGTCTGCCGATGTCGGCAAGATAGGCGTTAAGCTTGCCGCTTGTAAGAAAATTGGTGTATGTAACTTTGCGATATTGCTTCAGATAGCCCAGATGCCGCTGTCCCTATATGCTTATTGGCTGTTCTTCTTTGGCGGGTAATCGTAAATCTGGAATAAAATATCCGCTTTCTTAGAGTTTTATCCTTATCCGGTTTAACTCATGTATTGTAATCCTGCAAACGGAAAATAATAGGATTTTAAAATTCATTGAAATCACAGAAAAAGTGTGCTACAATCAAAACGTTGTGATGAAAAGTACAGGAGGGACTTTTATGGGCAAAATTGCAGTTATATCAGACAGTAACAGCGGAATTTCTCCACAGGAAGCAAAAGAGCTTGGCATATATATTATACCTATGCCATTTTTTATCAATGGCGAAACGTATTATGAAGGGGAAAATCTGACACAGGAACAGTTCTATGAAAGATTAAAAGATGGAAGCGAAATTTCAACTTCTATGCCTTCCGTTGGAAGCCTAACAGATTTATGGGATGAACTGTTATGCGCATATGACGAAATCGTGCATATTCCCATGTCAAGCGGTTTGAGCAGTTCATGTGAAACGGCAATGATGCTTGCAAATGACTATGAGGACAAAGTGTTTGTCGTCAATAATCAGAGAATTTCGGTCACACAGAGGCAATCCGTCCTTGACGCAAAAGCGCTTGCTGATAAAGGCAGGACTGCGGCGGAAATCAAAGAAATATTAGAGAGAGAAAAATTAGAATCTTCAATTTATATTATGGTAGACACGCTAGCTTATCTAAAAAAAGGAGGCAGAATCACTCCGGCGGCAGCGGCGTTAGGCACGTTGCTCCGATTAAAACCGGTGCTGCAGATTCAGGGGGATAAGTTAGATGCATTTGCAAAGGCGAGAACGGTAAAGCAGGCAAAAACCATTATGCTGGATGCGATGAAAAATGATTTAGCCAATCGTTTTGCCGATGCAAAAGGTCAAAACGTTCATCTTGAAATGGCGTATACCTATGATTTAGAAGCGGCAGAAGCATTTCGGGCAGAGGTTTTGGCGGCATTTCCGGACAGTGAAATTGTATTAAACCCACTGTCATTAAGCGTATCCTGCCATATAGGGCCGGGCGCGCTGGCGATTGCCTGCTCAAAAAAAATTCCGGAACTCTTGTCAGAAGGAGGAAACTAACATGGTAAAAGCAGTAGTCGGAGCAAACTGGGGCGATGAAGGAAAAGGTAAAATCACAGATATGCTGGCAAAGGAAGCGGACGTTGTTGTCCGCTTCCAAGGCGGAGCGAACGCTGGCCATACCATCGTCAATGATTATGGGAAATTTGCCTTACATACACTTCCGTCCGGCGTATTTTACCGCCATACAGTGAATGTGATTGGGAATGGCGTAGCGTTAAATATTCCGATTTTGATCGAGGAGATAAAATCCATCACAGACAGAGGCGTTCCAAGCCCAAATATGATCGTGTCAGACCGCGCCCAGATCGTAATGCCGTACCATATATTATTTGACCAATATGAAGAAGAACGTTTAGGCGGGAAATCTTTTGGTTCCACGAAATCAGGAATCGCGCCTTTTTACTCGGATAAATATGCGAAAATTGGCATTCAGGTCAGTGAATTGTTTGAGGAAACGGCATTAAAAGAGAAACTAATTCGGATTTGCGAAACAAAAAATATTTTGCTTGAACATTTGTACCATAAACCTTTGCTGCAGCCAGACGAATTATTTGAGACGTTAAAACAATACAGAGAACTGATCTCGCCGTATGTAAGCGACGTATCCGCTTATCTGGAAAACGCGCTAAAAGATGGGAAGCAGATCCTGTTAGAAGGGCAGCTTGGGACGTTAAAAGATCCTGACCATGGAATTTATCCGATGGTTACGTCTTCTTCCACGCTTGCCGCATTTGGCGCAATCGGCGCAGGAATCCCGCCTTATGAGATAAAGAAAGTGATAACTGTATGTAAAGCATATTCCTCCGCCGTAGGGGCAGGCGCATTTGTCAGCGAAATTTTTGGAGAAGATGCAGAGGAATTAAGGAAGCGCGGCGGCGACGGCGGTGAGTTTGGAGCAACGACGGGACGGCCGAGACGCATGGGCTGGTTCGACTGCGTAGCCAGTAAATACGGATGCAGGCTTCAGGGCGCGACAGACGTCGTCTTTACTGTATTGGACGTATTGGGGTATTTAGATGAAATTCCAGTGTGCGTCGGTTATGAAATTGATGGGAAAGTGACAACAGACTTTCCGACAACAGGAAAACTCGAAAAAGCAAAACCAGTATTAAAGAAACTTGCAGGCTGGAAATCAGATATTCGGGGAATCCGCGCATACGAAGAATTGCCGGAAAACTGTAGGCGCTATATTGAATTTGTAGAAGAACAGATTGGATACCCGATTACCATGGTGTCCAATGGACCGGGCAGAGAAGACATTATATACAGAGATTTTAAGTGAAAGTAATTTGGGATCTTTATTTGGCAGAGCCGTCATAAAAAAGGCTCTGCCTTTTTTTGGGGATAGCGCCTGATTTCTGTTTTCCTATTGAGAAAGCAAAAAGAAAGTCATGCTTTATTGGTTGTTCCGTTCTTTAAGATAGCGGTACATTGCAAGGCAGATCCAGAGCAAAACCGGAATTAAAATAGTAAATCCGATTGATATTTTCAAAAGTTCTAAAGTTTTAGGATGATCAATTAAGGCAAAAACCAGCGTTGCCAGATACAATCCGACAAGAAGGATTACGCCGAAAATTGCGGCGGTTTGTTTGATGCGTTTCATTCGTTAGTTTCCTTTCTGATGCAGTGAGCAAATAGCTTTCTGATAATATTTTTCCGCATGTTCTATGCTTAAAGAAAGTTGGCGTTTAATCTTTGGAGAATTGTTTCTTTCGGGGCGCCTTCCATGTAAAATGTTAAAATTAAAATGCGGATACCTTATAAGTTCTCCTTTATGCAGGAGTTGTTCCAGAAGTTCCTGCTTTTAGTAATATTTTGGAAGAAAGCATAAATTTTCTGAAAATATAAGATTTGTTAGATATTTGTGAATTGTTTTTAAGAAAAATATACTTTTCATAATTTTACCATAGTAAAAAACCAGATGCAATAGATTTTTAATTAAAAACCGGAATTGTATTGCCATTCTTCGATTGCTGCCGCTGATATGATGAAACGCCATTGAAGACCATATGGACATATGCTATAATCCTGATATGCAAAAAGGGAAATCTATTCGGAGAAATTTCATTGAAGAAAAATCAAATATTTACGGTTATAAGAAGAAATCGAACATTTACAGAATAAGAAAAATCAAATAGTTACAGTCAGACTTTCTATACTTATATGAAAGAATATTTCAAAGAATAAACTAAAAAAATAATTCTTGGTTTTAGAATCGCAAAAATGGAAAAACATGGAGGGACGAATTTGCAAACACATACGATTTTATCCAATAAATTATATCTGTATCTAACGGAATTTTTTGCCGGAATGTCGGTGATGGCGGTGGAGCTTGGCGCAAGCCGCCTGCTGGCGCCATATTTTAGCTCGTCTCAGATCGTTTGGACGATTATTATAGGCACAATTATGATTGCAATGGCGCTTGGCAATATTTATGGCGGACGCTATGCGGACAAAAATCCAAATCCTGATAAACTGTATGGCAGGATCTTAATTGCAGCAATCTGGATCGCCTGTATTCCCGTAGTTGGAAAATATGTAATTTTAGGCATTTCGGCTGTTTTGATTTTTACAGTCAGCAGCAATTTTTTGATTCTTGCAGGGTTTCTTGCCTGTATGGCAATTTTTGTCTTTCCGCTGTTTTTGCTTGGCACGGTTACGCCGTCTTTGGTAAAGTATACCGTAGACAGTTTAGAGGACAACGGAAAAACAGTCGGTATGTTAAATGCTTCGAATACCATCGGAAGTATTTTAGGGACGTTTTTGCCGACATTTGTGACAATCCCGTCTGTGGGAACGTCCATTACATTTTTGATTTTTTCGGGCATTTTGCTTTTGCTTACGGTTATTTATTTTGTCAGCATGAAAACGGGAAAAAAGAAACTTGCTATTGGGATACTCTGTTTTGCCGTCTGTTGCGGAACGGGGCATTCGGACAGTTTTGCTTTTTGGGAGACAAATCTTTCCTACGAAGGAGAATCCGTTTATAATTATCTTCAGGTAAAGGAAGATGACGGGCAAGTGATTCTTTCAACAAATGTTTTGTTTGGCGTGCAGTCTATCTTGAAAAAAGACGACAGCCTGACGGGAATGTATTATGACTATGCGCTTGCCGCGCCGCTGATGGCAGATGTTATGCAAAAAGATCAAGTAGATGTGCTGATATTAGGGAATGGCACAGGCACATTCGCTTCGCAGTGCAGGCGTTATTTTAAACAGACAAATGTGACAGGCGTAGAAATTGATGAAAAAATTTCAAAATTAGCGGAAGAATATTTTCAGCTTCCAGAAGATGTGGAGACAGTCACATACGATGGCCGCGCGTATCTAAACGTGACGGATCAGGTTTATGACGTGATTTTAGTGGATGCATATCAGGATATTACAATCCCGTTCCAAATGTCTTCCATAGAATTTTTTACGCTGGTAAAAGAACATCTAAAGCCAGACGGCGTGATGGCTGTCAATATGAATATGCGTGGGAAAAAGGAAGGAAACATAAATCAATATCTTGCAGACACGATTTCAAATGTGTTTGAGGAAGTGTATGTCACAGATGTTTTGGGCTCAACAAACCGTCTGTTGTATGCATCCGGTTCAAACCAAATATTAGAACGGCTTGCCAAAAACCGCGAAATGCTGGCTGATGCGCAGTTATCTGAAATGATGGAGCGTGTTGCATCAGGATTGGAGAACTATCAGGCAGGCGGTTATCTGATGACAGATGAGAAAGCGCCGGTGGAGGTATTAGGGATGCAGGCCATAGACGGTTTAATACAAAATGAAATTGGCTATTATAAAAAAGTTTTTGAAAAAAAAGGCATTTCCGGTCTTTTGAATGAAATGCGATAGAGACAATCAAAAGCAAACATATCAATCTCAAAGGCAATATGTAAATAAAGTAAGCTCCGGCATATGTGATTTTATGCCGGAGCTTACAGGGGAGGATAAGTATTCTTGCATCTTTCGTAGCAGTTCCCAAAGAGTGGGTGGGGGATTCATCTCATTTGGGAACAATCATAGTATAGGCAGGATTGAATATGTTTATACATATTTTTGAAAAAAGTTTTGAATTTTTGACATAGATTTGCTATAATACATACTTAGGACTTGCAATTTGTAAAAAAGGAGTAAGAGAATGGGATTATTACAGGAATGGCAGAAAATTGCCTATAACGAAAAAGCGAATAAACAGGATTTGAACAGATTTTGGCAGAGATATTTTCTTTTGGAAAAAGGCGTGTATGAGAAGCTGCTCTCAAATCCCGAAGAAAAAGTGGAAGGAACGGTCAAAGAGCTTGCAGAGAGGTATCAGCTTAATCTATTAGAAATGGCAGGTTTTTTGGACGGGATTAACGACAGCCTTGTGGAGAAAAATCCGATCGAGGCGTTAGAAGAAGGCACAAAGGTGAATTTGGTTTTTGACAAAGAACTGCTGTATAAAAATATGGTAGATGCGAAAGCAGACTGGCTCTATGAACTGCCAATGTGGGATGAGATTTTTGATGCAGAGACGAAAAAGGCTCTGTATTTAGAACAGAAGAAATCCGGAACGGTAATTGTTGGAAAGAAGATTGGAAGAAATGAGCCATGTCCGTGTGGCAGCGGCAAAAAGTATAAACATTGCTGTGGAAAATAGCATGCGATTTCGATATGTCATACAGCAGTGAAAAGAAAATATCTGACACACTGCTGCTTGTGACAGACTGGTAAAGACGTTTCCGGTTTGGAATCCATGACATTGGATTTTTCTGTATTTTGAAAAAAAGCCTTTACATCTGTGGCGAATTGATTTATGATAGAGAAAATTAAGTCTAACACATAGACGAGACGAGTAATCTGTCCGAATGTAGCAGAGAGAGATGCCGCTTTTTTGCCTGAGTTTAAAAGCGCGCTGGAAGCATCTTTACAGGAAACAGACGAAAACTACCTCTGAGTGGCCCCAATCCGGTCCGGTGACACCGTTATCGTCAAATGAGATTCCATTTTCTTTTTATCGAAAATGGAAAAATTAGGTGGAACCACGGTTAAAATATCGTCCTGAATACATGATTGTATTCGGGATTTTTTATGCGTCAGCCTATGCAGAAAAACTATGCCGCTAGAGTGGCGTATGGGCGGCGTCGGGTGGAGAACCGGTATCTTTTCCATCCGATTTTAAAAGGAAGGAGCAGGAGAAATGAGAATTACATTAAAAGATGGCTCTGTGAAAGAGTACAGTGAAGCAAAATCCGTTTATGAAATTGCAAAAGACATTAGCGAAGGACTGGCGAGAGTGGCTTGCGCCGGAGAGTTAAACGGTGAAATTGTGGATTTGCGGACAGAAGTCTGTGAGGACGCGCATTTAAACATTATTACAAATGGAGATCCGGAAGGGCTTAAGGTGATCCGCCATACGACAGCCCATGTTTTGGCGGAAGCGGTCAAGCGGCTGTTCCCAAACGCAAAAGTGACGATTGGGCCGGCGATTGCAGATGGGTTTTATTATGATTTCGATGCGGAGCCGTTTTCAAGGGAAGATTTAGATAAAATTGAAGCGGAGATGAAAAAGATTATCAAAGAAGGGCATGAAATCAAACGCTTTACGCTTCCGAAAGATGAGGCAATCCAGTTGATGAAAGAGAAAAACGAGCCGTTTAAGGTGGAGTTAATCGAGGATTTGCCCGAAGGCTCAGTGATTTCCTTCTATGATCAGGGCGGTTTTGTTGATTTGTGCGCAGGGCCGCACTTAATGAGCGCGAAAGGGATTAAAGCGTATAAACTGATTTCGTCTTCGATGGCATATTGGAGGGGAGATTCCAATAAAGCGCGTTTACAGCGGATTTATGGAACCGCATTTTATAAAAAAGAAGAACTAAAAGCGCATTTGGAAAAGCTAGAAGATGCAAAACGCAGGGATCACAATAAACTGGGCCGTGAAATGGGGCTTTTTACGACGGTAGATGTGATTGGGCAGGGACTGCCGCTGTTTACTCCGAAGGGAACAAAGATGATTCAAAAATTACAGCGCTGGATTGAAGACATTGAGGAAAAAGAGTGGGGATATGTCCGCACGAGGACGCCGCTTATGGCAAAATCTGATTTGTATAAAATATCTGGACACTGGGATCATTATAAAGAAGGAATGTTTGTTCTTGGCGATGAGGAGACGGACAAAGAAGTGTTTGCGCTTCGTCCGATGACTTGCCCGTTCCAGTATTATGTCTATAAAAATGAACAGCATTCTTACCGTGATTTGCCTTACCGTATGGGTGAGACTTCGACATTATTCCGCAATGAGGATTCAGGAGAAATGCACGGGCTGACGCGTGTGCGGCAGTTTACAATTTCAGAAGGGCATTTAATCGTCCGGCCGGATCAGATGGCAGAGGAGTTTAAGGGCTGCCTTGCTCTGGCGAAACATTGCCTAAAGACGCTTGGGGTAGAGGAAGACGTGACATATCATTTGTCAAAATGGGATCCAGACAATCAGGAAAAATATATCGGGGAGCCGAAAGTCTGGGAAGAAACGCAGCAGCGCATGCGTGACATTTTGAAGGAACTTGACATTACATTCGTCGAAGACGTCGGAGAAGCGGCGTTTTATGGGCCGAAAGTGGATATAAATGCCCGCAATGTCTATGGAAAAGACGATACGATGATTACGATCCAGTGGGACGCAGTCCTAGCGGAACAGTTTGATATGTATTATATTGATGCAAATGGAGATAAAGTCCGTCCGTACATTATCCACCGCACCTCGTTAGGATGCTATGAGCGGACGCTTGCATGGTTAATTGAGAAATATGCAGGTAAATTCCCGACATGGCTTTGCGCTGAACAGGTTCGTGTGCTCCCAATATCTGAAAAGTACGAAGCATATGCAGAAAAAGTTAGAAAAGAATTGGTGAAAAATGGAATTGACGCTACAGCAGACAATCGTTCAGAAAAGATAGGCTTTAAAATCAGGGAGGCAAGACTGGATAAACTTCCATATATGTTAGTCGTCGGCCAGAAGGAAGAGGAGGATAAAACCGTTTCGGTTAGAAGCCGTTTTGCCGGAGATGAAGGAAGTATGCCGTTAAATGAATTTATTTCTGCGGTTAAAAAAGAAATTGATACAAAAGAAATCCGAAAAGAAGAGGAAATACAGGAAAAGAAATCATAGAATATTTTAACGTTTATGTTCAAATACTAAGTCCGGTCAGTTTGTTCTGGCCGGATTTTTCGTAACACACGTTTTTAGGAGAAAGGAGAAATTGACGATGACAAAATTAGAATGTTCTGTAACAAATTGTTTTTACAATGATGACAAATGTTGCTGCAAAGGTGATATTATGATCGAAGGCCGTGGAGCGCACAACGCGGGGGACACCTGTTGTTCAAGTTTTCGCGAGAGAAAAGGCGACATGGCGAGAAACGCTGTCAGCGCGCCGAAAAAGAATATCGAGGTAGATTGTAAGGCATGTAACTGTGTGCATAACAAAGACTGCAAATGCGATGCAGAGAAGATCGGCATTGCCGGAGGCGGGGCATGTCAGTGCGCAGAAACGGAATGTATGACATTTTGCTGTAAATAGCTGTCAACTTGTGCGTTTACCCCAAAGATTTTGTTGGTTTTTGGGGTAAACCACAAAGTCTTGTCGAAAAAAGCAAAAAAAAGGAAGTTGAATATGTTTGATTTTTGTGGCATATAGGGGTAAAATGTCTATATGGAATAGAAATTGTAAGTAGGAGCAGCCAATATAGCCATTGTCCTATAGGATTGTTTTGTTTTACAGCATGGAGAAGCGATGATGAGAGAAATGTTGGAATTGCAGGAGGCCATAGAACGCCAGAGAAGCCGTGTAGATGCAATGGTAGAGCATGGGACGGACGACGAAGCGTTTATTAGAGCGAACCGCAAATTGGATCTTTTAATCGAAGAATACATAGAGTTAAAGATTCAGATGTCATATGAAAAAGATTAACTGTTTTCATAAAAAATCTAAATTCTGCGCAGTATGCTGAAATTCTGCGTTTTGTATATGTTGCACGTTACTTTAGTCAGTAGCGGGCAACATTTTTGCTTTTCAGGCGCTTGCAATTTTATAGAAGAAGGTATAAAATAACAATATGTGGTAGAAAGTGGAGTAAAATGGTTCAAAGTGGCGCACATATGGCGCAAGAGGGTTCCGTTATGTTTATGGGAGAATACAGCCATACAATAGATGCCAAAGGCAGATTGATTGTCCCTTCCAAATTCAGGGAGCAGTTGGGCAATGAATTTGTGATAACCAAAGGTCTGGATGGATGCCTGTTTGTGTATTCAAATGCAGAATGGGAGAACATTGAGGAGAAATTTCAGAATATTCCGCTTACCACAAAAGATGCGAGAAAATTTTCCCGTTTCTTCTTTTCAGGCGCGGCCGTCTGTGAAGTGGACAAGCAGGGGAGAATATTGCTGCCGCAAGGGCTGCGGGAATACGCAGGTTTGCAAAAAGACGTTGTACTGGCAGGCGTTTTAAGCCGGATTGAGATTTGGAGCAAAGAACGCTGGCAGGATACAAACGCTTATGATGACATGGACGAAATTGCCGAACATATGGCGGGACTGGGACTTAACATTTGATGGAGAGAAAAGAAATGGCATACCATAAATCCGTATTGTTGGACGAAGTAATTGAATATCTGAACATTCGTCCGGATGGGATTTATGTGGACGGGACGCTTGGAGGAGCAGGGCATTCCTATGAGATCGTAAAAAGGCTTTCTAAAACGGGAAGGCTGATTGGCGTGGATCAAGATGAAGACGCCATTTGCGAGGCAGGCAGGCGGTTACAAGAGTATGAAGACCGCGTGACGATTGTCCGGAGTAATTACAGCCAGATACGGGACATTTTGAAAACGGCAGGGGTAGGGAAGGCAGACGGGATACTTTTAGATCTAGGGGTTTCCTCTTACCAGTTGGACGCGCCGGAGCGGGGATTTACATACCGCATGGAACAAGCGCCGCTTGACATGCGTATGGATCACAGGCAAAAGCTGACGGCGGAAGATATTGTCAATGAGTACAGCGAAATGGATTTATACCATATCATACGCGATTATGGGGAAGACCGTTTTGCGAAAAATATAGCGAAACATATTGTAAAGGCACGGAAAGATAAGCGCATTCGTACATCGGGGGAATTGACGGAAATTATCCGTATGGCAATTCCCAAAAAAGCGCAGGCATCCGGAGGGCATCCGGCGAAGCGCGCATTTCAGGCGATTCGGATTGAAGTAAATCACGAACTGGAAGTTTTGGAAAATACGTTAGAAGATATGATCGATTTGTTACAGCCAAAAGGAAGGCTTTGTATTATAACATTCCATTCTTTAGAAGACAGGATTGTGAAGCTTCATTTTAGGAAAAATGAACATCCATGCATCTGTCCGAGGGAGTTTCCGCTTTGCGTGTGTGGGAAACAGCCAAAAGGAATCTGTATTACAAAGAAGCCGGTTCTTCCGACAGAGGCTGAAACAAAGGAAAACAGCAGGGCAAAAAGCGCAAAGCTGAGGGTATTTGAGAAAATTTAGACAGAGGAGTGAAGATATATGGCAAACGAATCCAGAAATCATACCAGAAGAAAGGAAAATTTAAAGACAAATTATTATATTGATGGCAATACAGTCCGCCGCTTAGAAGGGGAGCCGGAAGAACGCAGGCAGAGAGCCTTAGAAAAAGAGCGGGCGCAAAAACGGCGGCAGAACCGGCGCGCGGCGAAGCGGAATCAGGAACGTGAGCAGCGGATTAATTTAGGGTATGTTGCATTTTGCTCAACGGCCGTTATTTTGCTCGGCGTTGTGTGTGGCGCCTATATTCATTTTCAGTCGGATATTATCAATAAAACAAAAGTGATTTCCAGCCTTGAAAGCCAGATCGTAGATTTGAGGGCGGATAATGACGCGGCGTTGAAAAGGATTGAGCTTTCCACGGATTTAGATGCGATTAAAGAGCAGGCGCTTAGTTTTGGAATGAAGTATGCGGCGCCGGATCAGATTTTTTATTATAGCGTTCAGGACAATGACTATATGAACCAGTATTCTGACATACCGGACAGCGAATAGGAAGAGCAGGAGTATAAGCATTGCCAAGAAAACGAAAAAAGACGACGAAATTTGTAAAACGGATGCAGATTAAACTGATTGTGATGTTTTTAATTGTCACGTCTTTGCTGACCGGTTTGATCTGCAGGCTGATGTACATTGAATATAAACAGGGTGATAAATACGAAAAAATTGTGCTTTCGCAACAGGGATATGACAGCCGGATTATTCCGTACCAGCGGGGGGATATTGTAGACGCCAAGGGGACGATACTTGCGACGAGCCTTGATGTTTACAATGTTATTTTTGACTGTAGTGTATTGGAAAAGCAGAAGAAGAAAATAGTAAATGGGACAATATCTGCGATTTTATCTTGTTTCCCTGATCTAAAAGAGGACGATCTCCGCCGGATTTTAAATGAAAATCCAAAGAGCCAGTATAATATCCTGCTTCGGAAGCTGCCATATGAGCAGATACAGCCATATGTGGAATTAGAAGCAGACAGTAAGAAAAACAAAAATATCAAAAAAGGCGCGTTATGGTTTGAAAAAGAGTATATCCGCAATTATCCATATGGTTCAACTGCCGCATCGTTAATCGGATTTGTTTCCGGCGGGAACGTCGGGACGATCGGCATGGAAAATTACTATAACAGCACATTAAATGGCCTAAATGGGAAAGAATATGGATATCTCAATTCGGACAATAACGTTGAAAAGACGATTCGGGAAGCGAAAGACGGCAAGACGATTGTTTCAACGATAGATATTCATATTCAGGGCATCGTTGAGGAAAAACTTGCAAAGTTCAATGAAGAAAATACAAATGGTTATATTACGGGGCCGGGCAGTAAAAATATTGCGGCGATTGTGATGAATCCGCAAAACGGCGAAGTGCTTGCCATGGCGAAATATCCAAATTTTGATTTGAATAACCCGAGGGATATTTCCGCGTATTTTACGGAGGAGGAATTACAAGGGCTTACAGAAGAACAGCAGATGGAGCTTTTAAACGACTTATGGGAAAATTTCTGTGTGTCCTATACGTTTGAGCCGGGATCTACTGTTAAGCCGATGACAGTGGCATGCGGGCTTGATACGGGAACGTTAAATGGGTCGGAGACATATGTGTGCGACGGCGAGGAAAAGTTTAATGGCACTCCGGTGCATTGCGTCAGCCGTGTGGGGCATGGGACGGAAACAATCGAAAAATCTCTGATGGACTCCTGTAACGATGCATTGATGCAGATGTCGTATGTAATTGGAGAAGAAAACTTTAAAAATTACCAGAAAATCTATGGGTTTGGGGAAAAAACGGGAATAGACCTGCCGGGAGAAGAACGCGGGATTTTATTTGATGAGATGACGCCGATTGATCTTGCGACAAATTCATTTGGGCAAAATTATAACTGCACGATGATACAGGTGGCAAGCGCGTTTTCCTCCCTGATTAACGGCGGCCAGTATTACCAGCCTCATGTCGTTAAAAAAATACTGGATTCGGAAGGCAATACTCTAGAGACGATAAAGCCGGTGCTTTTAAAAGAAACGGCGTCCAAAGAAACGTCGGAGTTAGTTAAGTCTTATCTCTATAAAACGGTGTCGGAAGGTACAGGAGAGATGGCAAAAGTGAATGGCTATTCCATGGGTGGCAAAACAGGGACGGCGCAAAAGCATCCAAGGGCGGAAAAGAAGTATCTTGTGTCTTTTATTGGATATCTGCCTCAGGAAAATCCACAGCTTGTCATTTATGTAGTAATAGATGAGCCAAATTTTAAAGAACAGGCGCATAGCAATTACGCGCAGGCAGTCGTGAAAGAAATTTTAGAAGAAGTCCTTCCTTATATGAATATGTATCCAGATGAGGAGAAAAAGGAGGAACCGGAAGAAGGAGAAAATCCACAGGGAAGCCAGCCGGAAGGAGGAGAAAGCCCACAGGGAAACCAGCCGGAAGGAAGCGGGGAGAACCCACAGGGAAATCAGCCGGAAGAAGAGGAAAATCCACAGGGAAGCGGTGAAGAACCACAAGAAAACCAGCCGGAAAGCGGAGAAAACCCACAGGAAGGACAGCCGGAAGGAGGCGGGCAGGGAATCCAAGGGGAATCGCCGCCGGAAGATGAAGACGAGCCGCAAGATCCATTTTAGGAAATCTTAATTTGAGTATAGAAACCCCTAACCGCTATAAGAAAGCAGCCGAGAAGCCGGACAGGCGGCAGGCAGATAGAGTTGCTGGAAAAGGAAGAAAGGAACTCATAACCGCTAAAAAGGAATAATAGAATAAAAGAAAGGTCTTTTATGGAGTGACGGCGGTATGAACCGGTATAAAACATTTAACCGAATGAAAACCATGATCATTTTTATGGCAGTTTTGTTTATGATGTTTTTTTTGGCGGGAAGGCTGGTTTATTTGATGATATTTTGCTCAGAATATTATGGGAATAAAGCGGAAGACCTGCACGAAAGGGAACGGGACATTAAAGCGGCGCGTGGGAAAATCATAGACGCCAAAGGCGTAGCGCTTGCGGTGAATAAAACGGTATGTACGATTTCTGTAATCCATAACCAGATTGAAGATCCGGAGGCTGTAATTTCAGCATTGACGAAAGAATTAGAGCTTTCCGAAGAAAAGGTGCGCGCGCGTGTGGAGAAAATCAGTTCGATTGAACGCATCAAATCGAATGTCGACAAAGCGACGGGAGAGCGGATTCGCGCTTATGGGCTTTCCGGCATAAAGGTAGACGAAGATTATAAACGCTATTACCCCTATGATACGCTTGCTTCAAAAGTATTAGGGTTTACGGGCGGCGACAATCAGGGAATTGTGGGGCTGGAAGTGAAATACGACGAATACCTTCAGGGAACAAACGGTAAAATATTAACGCTGACGGATGCCAGAGGGGTGGAAATTGAAAATGCCGGAGAATCCAGATTAGATCCGGTAGACGGCAACGATCTTCATGTCAGCCTTGATTACAATATACAAATGTATGCGGAGCAGGCGGCAAAAAAAGCTCTGGAGCAAAAACAGGCGGACAGCGTTTCTATAATTGTGATAAATCCTTCCAATGGGGAACTGATGGCAATGGTAAATGTGCCGGAGTTTAACTTAAACGATCCGTTTACATTAAACTATGAGCTTTCCAGAGCTGTTCCGGAAGAAGAAAAACAAAATCTTCTCAATGGAATGTGGAGGAACCAGTGTATCAATGACACATATGAGCCCGGTTCCACATTTAAAATCATTACGACGACGGCGGCGTTAGAAGAAGGCGTTGTAAGCCTTTCCGATCAATTTTTCTGCCCCGGCTACATTATGGTGGAGGACAGGCGGATTCACTGCCACAAACGCACAGGACACGGCGCTGAGGATTTTACCCATGGAATTATGAACTCCTGCAATCCGGTGTTTATTGACGTGGGGCTCCGCGTCGGGCCGGAGCGTTTTTATGACTATTTTAAAAGCCTTGGGCTTTTGAAAAAAACAGGGATAGACCTGCCGGGGGAAGCGGCTACCATTATGCACTCCAAAGAAAATATCGGTCTTGTGGAGCTTGCGACGATGTCGTTTGGGCAGTCCTTCCAAATTACGCCAATACAGCTTGTGACGACAGTTTCTTCTATTATAAATGGAGGAACGCGGATTACGCCGCATTTTGGGGTATCGGTGAAAAATGGGGAAGGGAAACTTGTCAAAGAATTTAAGTATGAGACGACAGAGGGCATTGTAAGCAAAGAAACGTCGGATACTGTCCGTCATCTGTTAGAGCAGGTTGTTTCGGAAGGCGGCGGGAAAAATGCGAAAATTGCAGGATATGAAATTGGTGGAAAGACAGCGACTTCCCAGACGCTTCCAAGAAGCGCCAATAAATACATTTCCTCTTTTTTGGGGTTTGCCCCTGTAGAAAATCCTCAGGTTCTTGCGCTTGTCATTATTAATAATCCACAGGGAATCTATTATGGAGGAACAATAGCGGCTCCCGTGGCAAGAGAGATTTTTGAAAATATCCTGCCTTATCTGGAGATCCCGTTTGATGAAAATAGTAAGGAAGAATCCTAAATTGTCTCTTGCGGATTTGTTTGGAATCACATATACTTGATATTTGGAAGCCATGGCGCATTTTAGGATGCGAATAGAGTACGGGAAAGAGGGAAAAGTTATGATTTATCATGTAGCAGCGCCAACATTAATCGCGTTTGCAATCAGCGCATTATCCGGTCCGCTTCTCATTCCGTTTTTGAGGAAGTTAAAAGTCGGTCAGACGGAACGGGAAGAATTAAAATCCCATTTGAAAAAAAACGGAACGCCGACAATGGGCGGGATTATGATTTTAGCGGGTATTTTGGTTACAAGTCTTTTGTTTATAAACGAGTATCCGAAAATTATCCCTATCCTGTTTTTGACAGTGGGGTTTGGCGCAATCGGGTTTTTAGATGATTATTTAAAAGTTGTGCTTAGGCGTTCGGACGGACTTTTGCCCGGACAGAAAATGCTGTTACAGATTGCAGTGACTGGAGTGTTTGCGTTTTATCTTTTAAAATACACAGACGTTTCCCTTTTCATGTTGATTCCATTTGGAAAAGGAAGGTTTCTTGATTTTGGCTGGGCGGCGATCCCGCTTATGTTTCTCGTTGTCATTGGCACGGTAAACGGCGTAAATTTTACAGATGGTTTGGACGGACTTGCCTCTAGCGTTACTGTATTGGTCGCGACATTTTTTAGTACGGTTGCAGTCGGCGCCAAAAGCGGCATTGAGCCGATTACATGCGCAGTTGTTGGGGCGCTATTGGGTTTCTTGCTGTTTAATGTTTATCCTGCAAAGGTGTTTATGGGGGATACTGGATCTCTTGCTTTGGGCGGGTTTGTGGCGGCTACTGCTTATATGCTCCAAATGCCATTGTTTATTCCGATTGTCGGGTTAATCTATATGCTGGAAGTTATTTCCGTAATGATTCAGGTGGCTTATTTTAAAGCGACGCATGGAAAGCGGTTTTTCCGTATGGCTCCGATTCATCACCATTTTGAACTGGGAGGATGGCAGGAAACGAAGGTGGTCGCGGTTTTTTCCGTCGTTACCGCATTATTGTGCCTTGTGGCGCTGATGGCATTGTAGGAGGTTTTTACACATGAATGTAAAGGACAAAAGATTCCTTGTCGCCGGAACGGGAAGAAGCGGCGCATCCGCAGCGGAATTGTTAAAAAAAATGGGAATTTCCACACGTTTGTTCGATGGGAATGAAAAACTGGATATAGAAGCGTTTTACCAAAAACATCCGCTGTTAGACGGCATGGAAATCCTCTTAGGCGGCTTGACGGAAGAAGAAATGGAACAGACGGATATTTTGGTGTTAAGCCCCGGCATACCGTCTGATTTGCCGATGGTGGAAGAAATGCGAAAAAAAGGCGTTATCGTATGGGGTGAGATTGAACTTGCCTATACGTTTGCAAAAGGATATGTGCTGGCAATTACCGGAACGAACGGCAAGACGACGACGACAGCCCTTTTAGGAGAAATTTTAAAAAGCTATTTCAGCGACGTATGCGTAGTGGGCAATATTGGGATACCCTATACAAGTGTGGCTTTGGACACGGAACCCGGAACAGTGACTGTGGCGGAAATCAGCAGTTTCCAGTTAGAAACGGCGCATAATTTTGCGCCAAAGGTGACAGCGATTTTAAATATTACGCCGGATCACTTAAACCGCCACCATACGATGGAAAATTATATAGCGGTCAAGGAGAGCATTACGAAAAACCAGACTGACGGGGATTTGTGCGTTTTAAATTACGAGGATCATGTATTGCGTGAATTTGGGCAGCGGCTTGACGTTCCCGTGACATGGTTTTCCAGTAAAAGGGAATTGGAGAACGGGCTGTATTTAAAGGAAGGCTGCATTTTTTGCTCGAAAGACGGAAAAACCGTAAAACTTGTGGAAACAGAGGAATTAAAATTGCTTGGGACGCATAATTATGAAAATGTAATGGCCGCCGCGGCAATGGCTCTTGGGTTTGGCGCGCCGCTTTCAAACGTGCGGCAGGCGGTAAAGCAATTTGAGGCAGTGGAACACAGGATTGAGTATGTAACGGAAAAAAGGGGAATCCGTTTTTATAATGATTCAAAAGCGACAAATCCAGATGCAGCCATTCAGGGAGTATTGGCAATGAACCGTCCGACGTATCTGATTGGCGGTGGATGTGACAAGGGTTCTTCCTATGATGCATGGATTGCATCGTTTGGGGAGAAAGTCAAGGAGCTTATTCTCATAGGACAGACAAAAGAAGACATTGCAGACGCAGCAAAGGCACAGGGATTTTTGTCCGTGGAAATGGCGGACTCCTTAGAGGAAGCAGTAAAGATCTGCTACAGACATGCCAAAAGCGGAGACGCAGTCCTGCTTTCACCGGCATGCGCAAGTTTTGGAATGTTTTTGGATTATGAGGAGCGAGGAAGGATTTTCAAGGAAATCGCGCGCCGCTTAGAGGAGTGAATCTATGGGCAGAAGGCCGAAAGCTAAGAAAAATGGGGAAAAACAAATTAAATATTTTGACTATACGCTGTTGTTTATCATTATTTTTCTCGTGGGCTTTGGTCTGGTTATGCTGTACAGCACAAGCTCTTACAATGCGCAGTTGAAATTTGATGACACTGCCTTTTATCTGAAAAAACAGTTATCCGCTTCCCTTTTAGGGTTTGCGGGAATGTTTGTAGTGGCGAATGTGGATTACCATATCTGGCTGCGTTTAAGCGGCCTGATTTACATAGTTTCCATTGCCCTTTGTACAGCGGTTATTTTTATGGGGACAAATTTGAATGGCTCTACAAGATGGCTGAAACTGGGGCCGCTTTCGTTCCAGCCTTCTGAAGTGGCAAAAATGGCAGTGATTTTATTCCTTGCGACCGTAATCAGCCGTATTCCGGCGCAGATGGGAAAGTTTGTGACTGTTGTGAAAATTATGCTGATCGTGCTGCCTGTTTTAGGGCTTGTAGGCGTCAGCAACTTAAGCACTGCCATTATTATCCTTGGGATTTCTGTCTGCCTGATTTTTGTGGCAAGCCCGAAATACCGGCATTTTATCATTATGGCGGCGTTTGTCATATTGTTTGGCATTATATTTATCAAACAGGCGGGGTACCGGACAGAGCGTATTTTAATCTGGCTAAACCCAGAAGAATACGATAAGGGCTACCAGACGCTTCAGGGACTGTATGCCATCGGCTCCGGCGGGCTGTTTGGCAAAGGGCTTGGAGAAAGTATGCAGAAACTGGGTTTTTTGCCAGAGGCGCAGAATGATATGATTTTCTCTATCATCTGTGAGGAACTAGGGCTGTTTGGCGCAATTTGCGTGATCTTACTGTTTCTGCTTTTGATCTGGAGATTTCTGGTTATTGCAAACAATGCTCCGGATTTATTTGGCGCATTAATCGTAGTTGGAATTATGGCGCATATCTCCATTCAGGTAATCCTAAATATTGCGGTCGTAACAAATTCCATTCCAAATACAGGCGTGACGCTTCCGTTTATCAGTTACGGCGGAACGTCAGTCGCGATTCTTTTGACAGAAATGGGATTTGCGTTAAGCGTCTCCCGCGGCATTAAATTGGAGATGATATAAATTGGAAAGAGAAAAGAAACAAAATCTTCACCGGAAACGGACAAGGAAAAGAAAGAGGCGTTTGTTTTTAAAGGCGTTTGGAATATTCCTGCTTTTGGCAGGCGCGTCTGCCTTGATTGTTTATTATGTATTTACCGTAAAAGAGATTATTGTAGAAGGAAATGAACGGTACACAGATGAGCAGATACAAAAATTTGTACAAAGCGACGAATATTCATGGAATTCGTTGTATGTCGTATTGAAGTATCAGTTCTTCAATGTGGAGGCGGTTCCTTTTGTGGAATCTATGGAGATTTCACTGAAAAACCCACATACGTTAAAAGTGCAAGTCTATGAAAAAGGCATTATCGGCTGTCTGTATATCAAATCAATCGGGCAGTACGCATATTTTGATACGGACGGTTTTGTCGTGGAAACCTCGAAAGAAGAAATAAAGGACATTCCAAAAGTAGAAGGGCTTGACTGTGACAAAGTTGTATTGTATGAAAAGCTTCCGCTAAAAGATGAGGCGATTTTGAAAAATCTTCTGACTGTGACGCGTTCCCTGAAAAAAAGCGGGATAGAGCCGGAAACAATCCAGTTTGCAGATTCAGGGGAAATGTCTCTTTCCTATGGGGGAATTGAAGTCCTTTTGGGGGAAGCGGATTATCTGACCAAGAAAATACAGAGATTACCATACATATTGCCGGAATTGACTGGAAAAAGAGGAATGCTTCATGTGGAAAACTGGACAGAAAACACGACAGACATTGTTTTTGATGAAATAAAATAGCGTTTTACGGAAATTTTTTCAAAATGTTATTGATTAATTATTCAAAAAATTATATTATAGAGTATATGGCTCCATTTATGACGGACAGACAGAAGAATTTTTAGACGAAAGAAAGCTGTATTTTCAGATAAATTTTCGTGAATAAAGGAGGAACTGACTTGCTTGAAATTAAAACACCAGATGCAGATTCTGCTGCGAAGATTATTGTAATCGGAGTTGGAGGAGCTGGCAATAATGCAGTGAACCGGATGATTGACGAAGCAATCGGCGGCGTAGAGTTTGTCGGGGTAAATACGGACAAGCAGGCGCTTATGCTTTGTAAAGCCCCGACACTGATACAAATTGGAGAAAAATTGACGAAAGGTTTGGGCGCCGGAGCGCAGCCTGAAATCGGTCAGAAAGCAGCCGAAGAAAGCGCGGAAGAGCTGTCGGAAGTCGTAAAAGGCGCAGACATGATTTTTGTTACCTGCGGAATGGGCGGCGGGACGGGAACCGGAGCCGCTCCAGTAGTTGCGCAGATTGCCAAAGATCAGGGCATCTTGACGGTAGGTGTTGTGACGAAACCTTTCAAGTTTGAGGCAAAGACCCGGATGGTAAATGCAGTTTCCGGAATAGACCGTTTAAAAGAATGTGTAGATACTTTGATCGTAATCCCGAATGACAAACTGCTTGAAATTGTAGACAGGAGAACGACGATGCCGGATGCTTTGAAGAAAGCGGACGAAGTGTTGCAGCAGGCTGTTCAGGGAATTACGGATTTGATTAATGTGCCGGCGCTGATTAACCTTGATTTTGCCGACGTCCAGACGGTTATGAAGGACAAGGGATTGGCGCATATCGGCATTGGCTTTGCTAAAGGCGATGACAAGGCGATAGAAGCGGTGAAATTAGCGGTGGCAAGCCCGCTGTTAGAAACGACGATTACAGGCGCATCTCATGTGATTATCAATATTTCCGGCGATATTACGCTTGCAGACGCCAACGATGCCGCAAGTTACGTCGAAGATCTTGCCGGAGATAATGCAAATATTATTTTCGGCGCGAAATACGATGAGAGTATGACGGACGAAGTGACAATTACCGTTATTGCGACGGGGTTAGAAAATCAGAATGGCGCGGGACAAAAGTCTGCGGGCATGAAATTCCAGTCCTCTTTTGGGCAGAGCCGTTCCATGGCAAATACAGCGGCAAATGCATCCCGTCCTGCGGGGAATACGGCAAGGCCGTTTAATGGGAATCCGCAGGCGTCCGGCTTACATAGCGCGCACGATGGATTTTCCGGACTGCATAATACGCAGTCAGGATTTGGCGCATCGAACACACAGCAGACGCCGACAACTCCATTTAACTACGGCGGCGTGAAAAAACCGCCCAAACCGGAGAGCAGTGTGCCACAAAAAGATATCCAAATTCCGGAATTCTTAAAGAATACCCGAAGATAGGAATATAGTACAAGGAAAGGACCTTAAAGATTTGAAATCTTTAAGGTCTTTTTTTGTCATTTTTACAAGATGGATTTTCTTAAAAATTAACACAATCTGACAAAATATAAACATGGCGTATTTTATAATGGAACTCAGAACAGGAGCCGGAGGTGAGAAGTGAATTATGAATTTTATGCAGATGTATTTTTCCTGACGAATTTTTATCTGGATTTTCTGGCTGTTTATTTAGTCAGTGAAATACTTCAGCAAAAAAAACGGCTGTTGCGGTATTTGTTTTGCTGCGCGGCCGGAAGCCTGACTGGCATTTTGCTGTTCCTTAAAATTGATAACTATGATTTTTATTTGTTATGCGCGCATTTTATTGTAAATCCGGCGATGACGCTTGCTTGTTTTATTCCGACAGAGAGAAAGCGGTATATCAAAGCGTTTTGTCTGATGTATTTTGTGATCTTACTGCTTGGAGGAAGCGTGGAGTGGATTTATGTCACGTTATTTGACAGACAATATTATGAATTAAGTCTGGCATTAAGTGGGATTCCCGCAGTTGTGTTTCTATATATGTTACGCAGAAAACGTAAAAATGTGCAGTGTTTTTGTCAGGCTGTTATTTTACACAAAGGAAAAACAATTACGCTTCCGGCTTTGTATGATACCGGAAACCGGCTGTTAGACCCTTATGTAAAAGAACCGGCGCATATCGTTTCAAAGAAAATTTATGAAAAACTGCATGAAGATATGGAAATTCCCATTCGTCTGATTCCATTTTCTTCTGTAGGATGCGCAGACGGAATGATTATGGCATTTACCATTGAGAGGCTTATAGTGGAGTGGGAGGAGCGGAAAGTGGAATTTGCCCCTGCGGTTTTGGCGGCGGCGGACGATTCGATTTTTTGGAACCGGGCGTATCAAATGATTTTACACAACAGCGTAAGTGAAAAAATAGAAATGAAGAAAGGAAATGAGGAAAAAATATGTACATAAAAATCAACATACCAAAACAAATTCAGTTTAAATGGATGCCCTCTGTCTGCCAGATGATTTTCGGGGAAAAAAATGACATTCATTACATTGGGGGAGCGGAAGCGCTTCCGCCGCCATTGGAAGCGGAAGAAGAAGCGGCATGCATCAACCGTCTGGGAGCGCATGGGGAAGATGCGGCAAAGAGCACGCTGATTGAGCATAATCTAAGGCTTGTCGTATATATTGCGAAAAAGTTTGACAATACGGGAATTGGAGTGGAAGATTTGATTTCGATTGGGACAATCGGGCTGATTAAATCAATCAATACATTTAACCCGCAAAAAAATATTAAGCTTGCAACATACGCTTCCCGATGCATTGAGAATGAGATTTTAATGTATTTGCGGAGAAACAGCAAGACGAAAATGGAAGTCAGCATTGACGAACCGTTAAATGTAGACTGGGATGGGAATGAGTTATTGCTGTCCGATATTTTAGGGACGGACGAAGATGTGATTTATAAAGATATTGAGGCGGAAGTGGAACATCATCTTCTTGGAAAAGCGATTGAGAAGCTTTCCGGAAGGGAACGCCTGATTGTAGAGCTGCGGTATGGGCTTGGGAAGGGAGGCGGAAAAGAACTGACGCAAAAAGAAGTGGCGGATAAGCTTGGAATCTCGCAATCCTACATATCAAGGCTGGAAAAGAAAATTATGAGGAGGCTGAAAAAAGAGATGATACGGTTAGAGTAGGCGGGCGTTACTTTAAAAATAGAAGGCATTTTCTGGACGGCAGAAAATGCAAAACGATATTTTGCAAAACCATATTTCAGTCCGGTTTGCTTTCGCGGCCTGTCAGGCAAAGCGGTAGGAAAATAGAGGAAATATGGTTTTGTTTTTTTGCCTGTTTTTGTGAAATATTATAAATAAAAAACCATTTTTACTTTTGTTTTTTGTTAATATATGGTACAGTGTAAATCATATAATATAGTTTAAATCATATAAATGAGGGAGGGATTTTTATGTTAAAGAAGATTAAAAAGATTACAGCCGCATTTCTGGCATTTTGTTTATTGGTTTGTTTGATCAAGCCAATTCAGGCAGACGCGGCGGTGAAGCTGAATTATAAAAAGAAAGTGATGCATGTCGGGGAAAAATTGACAATGAAAGTGAAGGGAACCAGAAAAAAAGTGAAATGGTCTTCCAGCAATAAAAAAATTGCGGCAGTGTCAAAGAAAGGGAAAGTGACGGCGAAAAGAGTAGGCGTTGTCAGGATTACTGCAAAAGTAGGAAAGAAAACCTATAGCAGTAAGCTGGCGGTCGTAGAGTCAGAATCAAAACAATATAAAGCGGGAGTGTACAAGGTTGGGAAAACCATTCCGGAAGGGGAGTATGTGTTGTTTTGTAAAAGCAAACTTGGCGCATCTTTTCAAATCAGCGAAAACGGATCTCAAACGCCGGATTCTATAATCAGCAGCGGGAATTTCACCCATAATTATATTATAAGCGTTCATGACGGGGAATATCTGACGCTCAACCGATGTGTGGCATATCCCGAAGAAGAAACAAGTAAAATCGAACAGGAAGTTGGAATGTTCCGGATTGGAATTGACGTTCCGGAAGGGGGTTGTCAGCTTATTCAAATCAGCAGCCCTTTTGCATATTATGAGATACTTTCGGATTTAAGGAATGTCAAAGAGAGTATTGTAGAGGGCGGTGAGTTTACTGGAAACAAATACATTACTGTAAAAGAAGGCCAATATTTGAAATTAGAACGGTGTAAAATAATCGAATAAATTGAGATTAAAATGGAAGGAGCTGTTATGAATGCGGCTCCTATTCTGTTTGGGAGAAACTTCATAGGAATATTACAATTTATCTTCAATTTTTTGTCGTGTTATGCTAAAATATGAAAGGTTTAGAGATGGATTTACGAAGCGATTTTAGAAAAACTGACGTTTTTAGCAAAAATATGAAAGGTTTAGAGATGGGTTTACAAAGTATTTTTAAGATAAACTGACGTTTTATGCTAAAGAATGAAAGATTTAGAGATAGATTCAAAAGTGTTTTTAGAAAAATCTCTAATTTTAAGCTCAAATATGAATAATTAAGAGATAAATTCACAAAGCGTATTCAAGATAAGTTGTCGTTTATAGCTAAAGCATGAACATCTAAAGCTAGATTCACAAAGCGTTTTTAAAAGAAGTTATCGTTTTACACGAAGATGGAGGAAAATATGGAAGCGTTGACAGTTGGTTTACTTATGATTGCCATTGTATTATTGCTGGCTGTAATTTTTTTGATTTTGAGAGCTTCGGGCAATTCCGATTCAGATGAAATTGCCGCCGGATTCTATAAAAAAATAAATTCGGAAAATGCTAGGATTCGTGAAATGATTATGCAGCAGCAAAAAATTCAGGGCGATTTTTCTTTAGAGCTTTCCTCTGCATTAAAAGATTCGCTTCACAGCATGGGAATGGAACTGCTTAAAAATAATTCTGAAGCGCAAAGCAAAATGCAGGACACAATGATACAAACTTTAAAAGAAATCCAAAACGCCAATGACAAACGCCTGTATGACATACAAAACAATGTAAATGAAAAGCTGGACAAATCGTTAAATGAAAGGCTTGACTCTAGCTTTAAACAGATAGGGGATCAGCTTTTAACTTTATATAAAAGCCTTGGGGAGCTGCAAGCGCTTTCTTCAGGAGTTGCGGATTTGCAAAAAACGCTTTCAAACGTAAAGACGCGGGGCATTTTTGGGGAATTTCAATTAAGGAATATATTGATGGATATTATGGATTCTTCACAATATGAGGAGAATGTGGCGACAAAAAAGAAATCTTCTGATCGGGTGGAATTTGCCATAAAGATACCGGATAAGGAAGATGCAAATGGATTTATTTATTTGCCGGTTGATTCAAAGTTTCCGGCTGATATTTACAATAAAATTGTGGATGCCTCCAATAATGCGGATTCCAATGGAATGAAGCAGTCAATTAAGGAATTGGAACAGCGGATTAAGACGGAGGCAAGGACGATTCGGGATAAGTACATAGACCCTCCAAACACGACGGATTTTGCAATTATGTTTCTTCCAACAGAGGGATTGTATGCCGAGGCGATACGCATTGCCGGTTTAATGGAATGGTGCCAGAATGAATGTAAGATTGTCCTATCCGGCCCGACCACGCTTGTCGCTCTGCTAAACAGTCTGTCTATTGGATTCCGGTACTTGACGGTAAATAAAAATTCAAAAGAAATCTTAAAAACTTTAAGCGCGGTAAAGGCGCAGTATCAGAAGTTTAACCAGTTAATCGTGAAAACACAGAAAAAACTCCAAGAGGCGCAGTCCGCCACAGATGATTTGCAGAGCAGAAATGACATGATCCAGAAGAAGCTTTCTAAAGTTGAAATGATGGACGAATCTGATTCATTAGGCGTTTTAGGGATTTTAGAGGAAACGGCGGATTGAGAAGAAAAAGGGCGGGAACAGGCATAAAAGGATAAAAAAACAGTGTTCTCACAGCGGTTTTTATGATATAATCAGATCAAAGATTCCTGCCGGACAGCATTTTGCTGCAATCCGGCAGAGGGGTGTGGTAAAATAGCTGATTAAGAGAGATAACTGCGCATATTTTTTAACGCCGCTTTTTCAAGGCGGCTGACTTGCGCTTGTGAAATATGGATTTCTTCGGCAACCTCCATTTGGGTTTTGCCTTCAAAGAAACGGAGTTTGATGATGTAGTTTTCACGCTGGTTCAGGCGTTTCATGGCATCGTTTACGGAAAGGGTTTCAATCCAGTTTTCTTCTTTGTTCTTTTTGTCTTTGACCTGATCCATGACATAGAGCGTGTCGCCGCCGTCAGTGTAGACCGGATCATAGAGGGAGAGCGGGCTTTGTATGGCGTCTAGGGCAAACACTAAATCTTCTTTCGGGATTCCGGTGGAATCCGCGATGTCCTGAATGGTGGGTTCCTTAAAGGAAGTTTTTGCCAGTTCTTCCCGCGCATGGATTGCTTTGTAGGCAGTGTCCCGAAGGGAACGGCTGACGCGGATAGAAGATGCGTTGTCCCTGAGATAGCGGCGGATTTCACCGATAATCATGGGGACGGCATAAGTGGAAAACTTCACTCCGATGGTATCATCGAAGTTGTCAATGGATTTAATCAGCCCGATGCAGCCGATTTGGAATAAATCATCGACATTTTCATTATTTCCTGAGAAACGTTTGATGACGCTTAAAACCAGCCTTAAATTGCCTTTGATGTAAGTTTCTCTGGCGGCGGCGTCGCCGGCTTTGATTTTTTTGAATAGCGCTTCCTTTTCTTCCTCTTTGAGGATTGGGAGTTTCGACGTGTTGACGCCGCAGATTTCGACTTTGTAGACAGCCATGGGAAAACCTCCAAGTTTCTTAAAGTAGTATATAAAAATCATTCTCACTTTTGGCATATTTTATTCACAAAACAATTATGGAATGAGGGATGTAAGATGGAAGATTTAATTGACAAAAGAAATTTTAGGGAACGGTGCGCTAGGAGCATTGTAAAAGGATATAATGTGCGGTATGTCTATCAGGAAGATACGCAAAAGCCAGCAGAGCAGCCGGATGCTGCCAAGGAAGAAGAAAGGCCGTGGAAAGACGATATTTTAGAAAGTGAAAAGAAATGGGCAAATATACCTTCTTCGGAATATGGAAAGAGAAGGGACAATGACCCTGTGACGGAGGAGCAGATTAAGAAAATATTAGGGGAACGCAAAGATGTGATGGATACGATAAAAGATTTCGGGTAATCTGCATAATATGGTATGAAAAGCGATTTAATGCGTGGAGGAATTTATGAGCGCTATCACAATGCACAAATACCATGGGCTTGGAAATGATTATCTGGTGTTTGACCCGAACAAAAATCAGGCATATTTGCAGGAACGGAAAGTCTGGCAGCTATGCAGGAGGAATTTTGGCGTTGGCGCAGACGGGATTTTGTATGGGCCGGCGTTTGAAGACGGCAAAATCAAAGTAAGCTGTTACAATGCGGACGGAAGCATGGCAAAAAACAGCGGAAACGGCATTCGGATTTTTGCAAAATATTTAAAAGACGCCGGATATGTGACAGGAAAAACGGTAAAGATTACAGCGAAATCACAAGACATTGACGTAGAATTTTTGGGAACGGACGGAAATTTTATGCGTGTCAATATGGGAAAGGCGGATTTTATGAGCGTTTCCATTCCGGTTCTTGTTCCCTTGGAGCATGAAATTATCAATGAGCCGTTTTTGTTTCATGGAACCTTGTATAACGCGACCTGCCTGTCCGTTGGGAATCCGAATTGCGTAATTATGACGGAAGACGTTTCGGCGAAACAGGTGAAGGAACTTGGGCCATATGTGGAGAATGCTTCGTATTTCCCGAACCGCATGAATTTACAGTGCTGTAAAGTCGAGAATAGAAACCGGTTAAAAATTGAAGTGTATGAGCGTGGGGCGGGTTATATCATGTCTTCGGGGACTGGAGCCTGCGCAGCGGCAGCGGCGGCTTACCGTATGGGGCTTACCGATGAAAAGGTGACAGTCATTATGCCCGGCGGGGCGCTTGAGATTGAAATAGCCAAAGATGGGACTTTGTTTATGACGGGGCCAGTGGAATATATCGGGACATTTACGGTAGAAGAAGATTTTTTTTCTTAGCAAGTTTTGGGAGAGGTGAGTTGGGGGTTACAGGCTTGCGGATGACGGATGCGGCAGTTTTTCGCATCCGCATCTCTGCGGCCATAGTTGTTTGGGGAAATAGGGACATAAGGAGTTTAGTATGGCAGAGTACAAGATTATAAAAAAAGACGGGAATGCAAAGCGCGCGGAATTTAAGACGGTTCATGGAGCGATCCAGACTCCAGTGTTTATGAACGTCGGGACGCAGGCGGCAATTAAAGGAGCTGTTTCGACAGAGGATTTAGAGCAGATTAAAACACAGGTGGAATTGTCGAATACTTATCATCTGCATGTGCGTCCGGGAGATGATTTGATTTATGAGCTGGGCGGCCTGCATAAATTTATGAATTGGGAAAAACCGATTCTTACGGATTCAGGCGGGTTTCAGGTGTTTTCACTGGCGCAATTACGCAGGATCAAGGAAGAAGGCGTTTATTTCCATTCGCATGTAGACGGCAGGAAGATTTTTATGGGGCCGGAGGAAAGCATGCGGATTCAGTCCAACCTTGCATCCACGATTGCGATGGGGTTTGATGAATGCCCAAGCAGTGTGGCAGACCGGAGATATGTTCAGGATTCCGTGGACCGCACGACGCGGTGGCTGGCGCGGTGCAAAAAAGAGATGAACCGTTTAAATGCCATGGAGAGAACTATTAACCGGAATCAGCTTTTATTTGGGATTAATCAGGGCGCAGTGTATGAGGATATCCGCATCGATCACGCAAAGCGGATTGTGGAGCTTGAGTTGGACGGATATGCGGTTGGCGGGCTTGCGGTTGGGGAGACGCACGAAGAAATGTACCGGATATTAGATGTGACGGTTCCTCATTTGCCGGAAAACAAGCCGGTGTACTTAATGGGCGTGGGAACTCCGGCGAATATCTTAGAAGCGGTTGAACGCGGCGTGGATTTTTTTGACTGCGTGTATCCGACCAGAAACGGACGGCATGGGCATGTGTATACTAATCAAGGAAAATTAAATCTGTTCAACCAAAAGTATGCAAAAGACGTCAGGCCGATTGAAGAAGGCTGCCAGTGTCCGGCCTGCAGGCGGTATAGCAGGGCATATATCAGGCATCTGTTAAAAGCAAAAGAAATGCTTGGGATGCGTCTTTGCGCGCTGCATAACCTCTATTTTTACAATACGATGATGGAGGAAATCCGAGAAGCGATTGAGCAGGGGCGTTACCACAGTTATAAAGAGGAGAAATTATATGGAATGAAGGGGCATAAAAGCGGCGGGGAGGAGGCATAATGGGGATATTGCAGATGGCGTCCGGCAAAAAATGGGAAAGCGGCTTAGAAGCGGAATTGCGGAAATTGCAAAAACGGGAATTGCGGAAAATGAAACAGGCAAAAAAAGAGCGGTCAAATGGATTGCTTTTGCGGGTGGAGGAGAAAATCCCACATAAAGTTTTAAGCGGTTTGAAAAAAGCGTTCCGCAAAGTCTTCTTTCTGGTTTTTTCAAAAGGAGCGGGGGTAATTGAGAAAACATTTGATAAAGATGCATTGCAAAAAGATTATGCAGTAAGGAATTACGCCGTGGATCTCAAGGGCGGAAAAAAAGAAATCCGGCAGTTTGGGAAAGACATTAAAATTCAAACCATGAAAAATATGGCGGTCAGCGCCGCTGAAGGAGTCGGGCTTGGCGCTTTGGGAATTGGATTGCCGGATATTGCATTATTCGTGGGAATGCTGTTGAAAGGCGTATATGAAACTTCTTTAAAATATGGGTTTTGCTATGAAACGCAGGAAGAACAGACATTTATTTTAAAACTCGTAGAAGCTTCCGTAAGCAAAGGCGACGACTGGATACGGTTAAATTTTGAGATAGATTCTTTTATCGAGGAAGAAATCCATACAGTTCCGTCAGAGGAGGAATGGAACAGGCAGGTAGAGCGAACGGCGGATGCGTTTGCGGCGGAACTTCTGGTGATGAAATTTATTCAGGGGCTTCCTGTGGTGGGAATCATAGGCGGCATGGGAAATCCTGTGTATTACCGGAAGATTATGGATTATATACAGTTAAAGTATAAGAAGCGTTATCTGACTGTTAAGATTCGGGAAAAGGCTCAAACTGTTTCAAAGCAGAATTAGTTTAGGACGGGAAAGCCGGAAAATGAAAGTGGGACAGAATAATATTGGGAAATTATTTTGAGGATATAGAACTTATTATAGTGCGTTAATAGAAATGTTTTTAGAGCTGGTATATCCGGCTCTTTTTCTTATCTTTCATTTTTTATAGATAAGAGAGAATTATATTTGAACAGAGGAGTTAAACATGAACAGAGGGTTAAACATGAACAGAGGGGTTAAACATGAACAGAGGGGTTAAATATGAACAGAGGGGTTAAATATGAACAGAGGGGTTAAACATGAACAGAGGGGTTAAACATGAACAGAGAAATTATATTTAAACAAAGAACTTAAATTGAACAGAGAAATTATGCTTGAGCAGAGAAATTAAACATGAACAGAGAACTTATATTTAAGCAGAGAAATTAAATTAAATAGAGAACTTATATTTGAACAGAGAAATTATACTTAAACAGAAAACTTATACTTGCTCAGAGAGCTTAATTTAAATAGAGAACTTAAATTGAACAGAGAAGTTAAACATGAACAGAGAAGTTAAACATGAACAGAGAACTTATATTTGAACAGAGAAATTATACTTAAACAGAAAACTTATACTTGC
>CAJUST010000004.1:0-9835 GCA_910589105.1 uncultured Lachnospiraceae bacterium | reverse complement strand
CAGAGAACTTATATTTGAACAGAGAAATTATACTTAAACAGAAAACTTATACTTGAACAGAGAGCTTAGTTTAAATGGAGAACTTAAATTGAACAGGGAAGTTAAACATGAACAGACAAAATATATTTAAACAGAGAAATTAATTTAAATAGAGAACTTAAATTGAACAGAGAATTTAAACATGAACATAGAACTTAATTTAAACAAAGAACTTTACATGAGCAGTGAAATTATATTTGAATAGAAAAATTATACTTGAACAGATAATTATACTTAAGTGGAGAAGTTTACCTGAACAAGAATGAAAGTGGTTTTAATCTGAACAGAGAACATAACTTAGTGATAACATATGTTTGTTCACTTGACAATATACCCCTAAAGGGTATATAATGCAAGTGAAATAAGAAAGGAATGGTATAGAAATGTGTATGGAAGGGAAATGCTGTTCTAATAAAAAAACAGAGCGGCCCGAAAAAGAATATAAAGATTTAATCCATCGTTTAAACCGGATAGAAGGTCAGGTGCGGGGGATTAAAGGCATGGTGGAAAGAGACGTATATTGTACGGATATTTTAGTTCAGGTGGCGGCGGTAAATGCGGCTTTAAACAGTTTTAACCGTCTGTTGTTAGAAAATCACATTAAATCCTGTGTGATGGCGGATTTGAAAGAGGGCAGGGAAGAAACAGTCGATGAACTCCTTGTGGTTTTGCAAAAAATAATGAAGTAGGTGGATAAAAATGGAACAATATCACGTTACAGGCATGAGTTGCGCCGCTTGTAGCGCCCGTGTGGAGAAAGCAGTCGGGAAAGTGGCGGGAGTTACGTCATGTTCCGTCAGCCTTTTGACAAATTCCATGGGCGTAGAAGGGGCGGCATCTTCTGAAGATGTAATTGCGGCAGTCAAAGCGGCAGGATATGGAGCCGTAGTAAAAGAAGAAAAGGGAAACAGGAAGGAAGCGTCAGCCACGCTGGAAACAGATACTTTGGCGGATACGGAAACGCCTTTGTTAAAAAAGCGTTTGGCGGCGTCTGCCGGTTTTCTTATCGTTTTAATGTATGTATCCATGGGACATATGATGTGGGGCTGGCCCCTGCCGGAAGTTTTGGCAAAAAATCATGTGGCAGTTGGCTTGCTTGAACTTTTGCTGACTGTGGCGGTTATGGCAATCAACCAGAAGTTTTTTATAAATGGCTTCCGCAGTCTGTTCCATCTTGCGCCAAATATGGATACGCTGGTAGCGCTTGGTTCTGCGGCTTCCTTTGGGTATAGCGTATACGCATTGTTTGCCATGACGGATGCGCAGCTTGCCGGAGATGCAAAAGCTGTCATGACATATATGCACGAATTTTATTTTGAATCTGCGGCGATGATTTTAACGCTGATCACAGTCGGGAAGATGTTAGAGGCAAGGTCAAAGGGGAAGACGACAGATGCGTTAAAGCAGTTAATCCGTCTTTCCCCGAAAAAAGCGACGATTGAAAAAGACGGCGTGGAAACAGAAGTTGCGGTAGAACAGGTAAAAAAAGGAGATATATTCGTAGTCCGCCCCGGAGAGCATATTCCGGTAGACGGGATTGTGTTAGAAGGATACAGCGCGGTCAATGAAGCGGCGCTGACCGGAGAGAGCATTCCGGCAGACAAAGCGGCGGGTGATTTGGTTTCGGCGGCGACGATAAACCAGTCCGGCTTTTTGAGATGTGAGGCGTCGCGTGTCGGGGAAGATACGGCGCTGTCACAGATTATCCGGCTTGTCAGCGATGCGGCGGCGACGAAAGCCCCGATTGCAAAAGTGGCGGATAAAGTCTCCGGCGTATTTGTTCCGGTTGTCATTGGAATTGCAGTATTGACGGCGGCAGTCTGGATGCTGATGGGCTATGGGTTTGGCTTTGCGCTTGCAAGAGGAATATCGGTGCTTGTAATAAGCTGTCCTTGCGCGCTTGGGCTTGCAACGCCCGTTGCGATTATGGTAGGAAACGGCATTGGGGCGAAAAATGGCATTATGTTTAAGACGGCCGTTTCTTTAGAAGAAACGGGAAAAACAGAGATAATCGCATTAGATAAAACGGGAACGGTTACGACAGGCGAGCCTTCGGTTACGGATCTTTTGCCTGCTGAAGGAGTTTCAGAAGAAGAATTGCTCTTTTATGCCGCTTCATTAGAACAAAAAAGTGAGCATCCGCTGGCATTTGCCGTTTTAAAGTATGCAGAAAAACAACAGCTAAAAACGAAAGATGTGTCGGAATTTGCCGCAGTTGCAGGAAACGGGCTGGGCGGGATGCTTCAGGGAGAACGCCTGTGGGGCGGGAACGCTTCTTTTATAGGGAAAAAGATTTCCATACCAAAAAACAGCCAAAAGGAAGCCGAAGCGCTTTCCGATCAGGGAAAAACGCCTTTGTTTTTTGCAAAAGAAAATAAATACCTTGGCATGATTGCAGTGGCGGACGTATTGAAAGAAGAAAGCCCGCAGGCAGTCGCAGAACTGAAAAACATGGGCATCCGCGTCGTGCTTTTGACAGGCGATAATGAGCGGACAGCCAAAGCGATCGGAAGTTTAGCGGGAATAGATGAAGTCATTGCCGGAGTGTTGCCGGAAGGGAAAGACCGGGTAATTCGCACATTGAAGTCGCAGGGAAAAGTGGCAATGGTTGGCGATGGCATAAACGACGCCCCGGCGCTTACAAGGGCGGATATTGGGATTGCGATTGGCGCGGGAACGGATATTGCGATTGATGCGGCGGACGTCGTGCTGATGAAAAGTAAATTAGCGGACGTTCCGGCGGCGATTCGTTTAAGCCGCGCGGCTTTAAAAAATATACATGAAAACCTATTTTGGGCGTTTATCTATAATATCATAGGAATACCGCTTGCGGCAGGGATATGGATTCCTCTCTTTGGATTAAAATTAAACCCGATGTTTGGCGCGGCGGCAATGAGTTTATCAAGTTTTTGCGTTGTAACAAACGCTTTGCGGTTAAACTTGTTATCAATTTATGATACAAGTAAAGATAAAAAAATAAAAAGAAAAAAGAAATTGGAGGGAAAAACAATGGAAAAAACAATGAAAATCGAAGGCATGATGTGCGGGCACTGCGAAGCAAGGGTCAAAAAGACATTAGAAGCCATTGAAGGCGTGGCAGAAGCGAAAGTCAGCCATGAGGAAGGCGTGGCAGTTGTTTCGTTAAACAGTGAAGTGGCGGACGACGTTTTGAAAAAAGCGGTGGAAGATCAAGATTACAACGTGCTTTCCATAGGCTGATGGATTTGGGTTTAGCCATTGCAGGAAAGTAAAACAATCAGGTTAGTTATGGAAAAGGCGTAACGAAATATCAATGATAGCGGCGGTTTAAAGAACCGCCGTATTTTCTGTGAGGAAGGGCAATAGAAAGCAAAGGAAACTGTTTTGAGGAAGGGCAATAGAAAGCAAAGGAAACTGTTTTTGTTAAGAACTGAATTGAAAGCAAAGGATTCTCCTTTTGTGAGGAAATAAGCAGGGACAGAGAAACAAGAAATTGGACTGTCTAAACTGGGGATTGTACATTAGAAGGGTTGGTCAGAATTGTTGTGCAGTCAGTATATGCCAAACGAATCAGCTTTCATAAAAAGAGCTAAAATAAGGACATTATAAAAAACAAAACGAGGTCATTATTTGGAAGTTAATAATGAAACAGACAATAATGCGGAAGCAGTGAGAAGTGGAAACATAAAAGATGCCTGATAGGGACATCATACTGAAAGTTTGATATTTGTTGCGCAAATTTAGTTACATGGAGGTTGATATGCCAAAAAAATTAACTGAAATGACATTGGAAGAATTGTGGCAGTTATTTCCTATTGTTTTGACGGAACATGATGACAGGTGGAACGCATGGTATCATGAGGAATATCAAAGATTATGCGTGATTTTATCAGATATGAAAGTAAGGATCAGCCATATAGGAAGCACTGCAATAGAACATATTTGGGCGAAACCGATTATTGATATTCTTGTTGAGATACCAGTAGAAAAAGATATGAGGTATGTAAAAGATTTAATTGTACAAAATGGTTATATCTGCATGGCGGAAAATCCGCAAGCCATCTCATTCAATAAAGGTTATACGGAAAATGGGTTTGCAAAAAAAGTATTTCATTTACATTTGAGGTATTGGGGCAATAATGATGAGGTTTATTTTCGGGATTATATGAATGACAATCCTAAAATAGCAAAAGAATATGAAAAATTAAAATTGTCACTATGGAAATTATATGAGCATAATCGGGACGGATATACAAATGCCAAGCATGATTTTATATCTGAACATACTCAAATAGCGAAAGCAAAATACAGGGAAAGGCAAAAATGAGATAAAAATGCTCTCCTCTAAAAATGCAGTTTGAATCATTCATCTTTTCGATTAAAATTTTATACAACGATGTTGACTAGGCATATAGAGACAGAAAATCTATATGCTTTTTTTGCGAAACAGGAAACATTTATAAACATATGAAAATCCATGAACTAAAACAGAACAAGGAAGAAAATTTAGAATATGTTTCTTACTAATTAGTGTTTGTAATTTTATATAATTCACATAGAAAGACGAGCAATTAATATTGACAAAAAATATTGATAATAGTATATTGAAATAGAAATTTAAGAAAATTTGTGATGAAATTATTTTATTTTTGGTGATTTTATACAAAAAAGTGAAAAAAGTAGGCAGGAGGTCGGGAGAGACTGAAATAAGAACTTTGTACAAAGAGTGTTTAGTAATGGATAAAAATAAGGGGGATATGCTATGTTTATGGTAAGAAAAAACAAAAGAACTGAAAAGAACTGGCGCTATATATTTTATTCAGGATTTATAACGGCATTGATCTTATGTCTGTTTTATGTTGCGCCTGACAGAGCTTTTGCAGAAGAAACTAAAATTTTGAAGACACAAGACTACGTTTATCAGTACAATAAAAAATATAAAGGAATTGAAATTTTAAGTTACGAGGGAAAGGAAGTATATGTAAAAGCGCCGGAAAGGATAGATAACCTTCCTGTTACAGTGATTGGCAAGGATGCGTTTCGGGTAAATACTGATATATTTCCAAATTCAGCAAACAAGAATATAAAAGAAATTATCCTGCCGGAAACGGTTTCTGTAATAAAAGAGAATGCGTTTCGTGACTGTGAAGGACTGGAAAAAATAAACCTTCCTAAAAATCTTTTCACATTGGAGGCAGGGGCTTTTGCTTCTTGCGTTAATTTGAAAGAGATTACATTACCGGAAAACCTTAAAATAATATCTGAAGAATTATTTGCAGGGTGTAAAAATTTGAAACATTTTCAGATACCAAAGAATATCGTTAAAATACAAAATAATGCGTTTTGTTCCGCAGGAATAGAAGAAGTCACATTTGAAGAAGGCTCTAGGTTAGAATCAATAGGGGGTTCTGCATTTAAATCCTGCCATAATTTATCGGAACTATGGATTCCTAACAGTATAAAAGAAATTGAAAACCGGGCATTTCGGGATTGCGCTCAATTAAAAAAAGTCACATTTGAAGAAGGATCTAAATTGGAGATTATAGATTTCGAAACATTTGGATTTTGCGATAATCTATCGGAGCTATGGATTCCTGACAGTATAAAAGAAATTGAAGGCCGGGCATTCTGGCATTGTGATAATTTAAAAAAAGTGGAATTTGGCAATCAATCAAAATTAAAAATAATACATTGGTTTGCGTTTTCAAATTGTATCAAATTGAAAGAGATTGAGATACCAAAACGGGTTAAAAAAATAGATTATGAGGTGTTTTTAAATTGTAAATCATTAAAAAAAGTCACTTTTAGGGGAAAAATGCCTAAAATCAAGGCAAACGCATTTCAAAAAATACATTCGAAAGCTGTCTTTCAAACTCCAAAAAAATATAAAAGCGAATATCAGAGAAAATTAAAGAAAAAGCATGGGTACAAAAGTACAATGAAGATAGTGTGAGTAAAATCTGTTCCAGCAGATATCGTTTTGCATGAAAAAGAGCGCTTAAGGCAGTTTTTGAATTAGGCAGACAGTTTTTTAGCAGATAAAAGAATTTTGAAACGCATTGTTTTTTAGGGGAATTTTAAATGAAGGGATTAAATCGGGCATATCAGTCAAATTCTACTTTTCATCTAATAAATCTGAAGAAAAATATAACTGAAAATGAATATGATAGTTTTTATACAACTTTACTAAATAAAGTAAATGTTGACAATAAAGATTTAAAATAACTATAATGTTTGAAATGAGCCAAAAATAAGAGAAAAGAGGGAACGATAATGAAAAAAAAGATGTATTTTTTATTGACGGCGTTTTTATTCTGCGTAGTTCTTTCTGTACCAATTAAAATGTTTGCTGAGGAAACAGAGTACCATTATACAGAAGGCTATATCTATAAATATGATGCAATGAGCCGGGGCATTGAAATCGTGGAATATAGAGGAAAGAACAAAATTGTGGAAGTGCCGGAAAGGATCGACAATTTCCCTGTGACAGTGATAGGAGCATATGCCTTTACAGGCAGTAGTACATGGGCTCCAGATCAATACAAAGTGAATGAAAAAATCAGGGAGATCATACTGCCCGAAACAATGTTGGAAATAAAAGAGGCTGCATTCAGTGGTTGTTCGAAATTGGAGCGGGTAAACCTTCCTGAAAATCTTAAAAAGATAGGAGAATATGCTTTTGATAATTGCGTAAATTTGCAAGAGGTAAAATTGCCGTCTGGATTGACAGAGCTTTCAGAGGCGGCGTTTGCGAACTGCAGGAGTTTAGAAGAAATCGTAATACCCAAAAATATAATTAGAATCAATACATACGCTTTTTCGGAATCGGGGCTGAAAGAAGTCCAGTTTGAACAAGGCTCTCAATTACAACAAATAGATAAGGAAGCGTTTTTTTCCTGTTACGATTTAATAGAAATAAAATTCCCTGACAGCTTAAAGGAAATCGGATATGGGGCGTTTGAAAGGTGTGGGAATTTAAAAAAAGTAAAATTTGGCAAAAATTCAAAGTTAGAAAAGTTAAATCAATATGTATTTATGTATTGCTCTAAACTAAGTGAAGCCACAATCCCAAAAGGCGTGACAAATTTAAATATGGCATTGTTTGGGTATTGCAAATCATTAAAGAAGATAATATTCAAAGGAAAAGCGCCTAAGATGGCAAAAAATGTGTTTTTCAAAATGAACCCAAAGGCAACGCTAAAAGTTCCCGAAAAATACAAAGCTTCATACCGGAAAAAACTAAAGAAAAAACATGGATATAAAAAGACAATGAAGATAGTGTAATGTATGAGTTGCAGAGTTAGACGAAGTAGAAGTAAAAGAACTTAAACAGAATGACAATAGTTTTATCGGGGAAGATTTTATCCGGACGGCAAACGCATTAGAGAATGATGGTCTGGAACTTTCAGAAGAAGTGAGACGCATGAAAGAGGAGCGGTTTGCAAAAAAAGAAGCAAAAGAAGAAACACAGACAAAAGGCAAGGTTAAAGTGGCGGTTTTGGATTTCGGCGAGCGTGTGATTATATTGTCAGGTCAATAGAATAATTGAGTGATTGATGAAAGCATCTAAGCCTTACATTAGGTTTAGGCGCTTTTTTCATGTAAAAGGAGAGGAGAGATATACAAAGTGACGTATCCTGCGCTTTTCCTATTGGGGAACTGAGACGTCATTCCGTAAACTGAAATATACCGTTGGTTCAGCAGTTTTCACATAAAAAAGCGCAAACTATTCCCTAAAAAGAGCCTTTTAATCCCAAAAGGGTTGCTGTCCTCTGAGCATTTGATATAATTTTTTCAAATTATGTTTTACTGCCATTCACACGGATTTGTTGGTGATGACGGAGGGGTTTGAACTGTAATGATTGAAAAAACAAAGCAAGAAAATTTATAATTTTGTTTTTGACAGTTTAGCAGTTTAGAGAGGATAAAAAATGAACGCTATATTTTCACATGAAGAAACAAATACCAAAAGACAGAGGGAGTTTGATTACCTGAAAGGGGGTTTTATGCTGTTTATTTACCTAATCCATGCTTTTCAGGCAACCATGTCCACGGAAGATTCCATTACCCAGTGGATTTATATGTTTGCAACGATGTCTGGCGCGGCCATTTTTATTTTCGTTATGGGAATTGGAACTGTTTACAGCAGGAATGCAACGCCAGTGGGAATGGCAAAAAGCGGTGTCCGCATGGTGGTTTATCAGTATCTAAATAACCTTGTCTATGTAATCGCCCTACTAATCCCTTATCCTTTCGTTTCTGGAAACCTGACGGAAACCGGGAGGGATAATTTCAAATATTTGATAGAGGTATACCCTCAATACATCAATATCTTTTTTATTACCGGAATTATTTATTTTGTATTGGCGTTGCTAAAGAAGCTGAATATGAACATTGCGGGGTATGTGATAATCGGCGCCGCCGTGAGTGTCATTGCGCCATTCCTTTTTGGAAAACCTGTAAATGCGCCAGCGCTTGGATATATTATGAAGCTATTGATTGGAGATGCAGAGTTTGTTTCCTTTACGCCGCTCTATTTTCTGTCCTATGCGATGTTTGGAGTTGCTTTTGGCAAAATCCTGCGGCATGTGAAGGATAAAACCAAATTTTACGGCATTCTCGCTGTTCCAAGCATTGTGGCCGTTATTGTATGGTGGGCGCTGGCATTCAGAAAATATGGTTCGGATCTATCCCAAATGTATGTTGCATTCAGTGAGGCGTATCCACAGCCGGGCCCGTGGCATGTGGCGGCAAGCATGGCGCACATATTTATTTTTGCCATAGTATTTTTCTTTATTGAAAGAATCCGCAGAAAAGATGGCAAACTGCGTGAGCCAAAGAATCCTGTTGCAAAACAGATTCTATATTATAGCGAACATATATCAAAATATTATGCGCTGCATATCATTGTATATTTCATTGCTCTTGGGATCAATGGTTATGAGAGCTTTCAAAGTTATCAATGCTGGCTTCTTGCCTTGCTTTCAATTCTGGTGACAGAGATTATAGTAAGAGGATACAATATGTTGCAGGCAAAGGACACAGTATGACAACTATATTTGCGTAAGCAAAAGTATGGTAGGAGGATATTGAGATGGAGCAGATGCATCAGAGGAATGAAAGGCTTATAGAGAATAAAATTTGGAAGTATCTTTTACCGGGAATTATGATGTCGCTGGCTTTGCAGTTGGGGAATATCGTTGATACAGTATTTGTGGGGAACTTTTTGGGAACGGAAGCAATGTCAGCAATCACTATTGTTCTTCCCATGGAAACTTTAATACAGGTGACAGGCTATTGTCTTGGTATGGGAGGATCGATTGCAGCAGGTATTTTGCTTGGCAGGCGAAATAAAGAGGGCGCATCACAACTATTTTCGCTCACATTATGGATAACTGTTGTTGTGGGACTTGTCATTGCGGCAGCGGCGCCTTTTTTGGCAATGCCCATTGCAGATGCTCTGGCAAAGGGTGGAAGCCTGAATATTCCTGCGGGCCAGTATCTTTTTGTAGGGATGCTTGGCGCTCCGGTTATTTGCTCATGTGAGATAAAGAAGTAAAAGAAGTGTAAAAAATTTTGCCGTTCCCTGTCCGGCTGACTGCCGGACGGGTCGGGCTTTAGTCGGGCAGTTCTACCTTGCCGACAAAAGAGTAATAGATTTCGATTTCCTGTCTGCGGAGCTTCCCCCGGCGTTTCCCGTCAAGGGCTTCCGATTCGTGGATTACGATTTTCTCCACAAACTCCCGTAACAGGGTAGGGGTAAGTTCCTCAAAGCTGGTGTACTTGCGGACTACTTTCATAAACTTTTCAGCGTTTG
>CAJUST010000003.1:196798-205782 GCA_910589105.1 uncultured Lachnospiraceae bacterium | reverse complement strand
TGACAAAAAGAATCCCGTATTTATGCGGGTTCTGGCGTTTCGCAAACGCCTAAAAAAAATACAGAAAGACAGGAGCTTAAGGCAAACATACTGTTCTCAGGCATAGGCTCACAGGAGATCGGAATCAAGGAGGCCGGCTTACCCCGCCTCAAAGTCATGTCAACATCAGAAATTGACAGCTCCGCAGTGCTCACCAACGCTGTCATTCATTACGGGCTCACACAGAAAATGGTGGAAGACTTCAGGGACTATCCGGACACGGACATCATGGTGCGCGAGCTGACGGAAAAGAACATAGGATTCAACCCGAAGACAGGGAAGGCATATGACTGGGCCAGACACAAAAGGCGCGGCATCCTGCATATACGGCGCGTCTGGCTTGCAGTCCATCTGACCCGCAACCTCGGCGACATCAGCAGGATCGAGAAACTGCCATGTGCAGACTTGTGGACTGTGAGCTTCCCGTGCCAGGACATCTCCAACGCCGGGAAGCGGGGAGGGTTCGAAAAAGACTCCGGAACGAAGAACTCTCTCGTGTGGGAGCAGATCCGGCTGCTGAAAAAAGCCGTCAGCGACGGCGAAGCCCCTGCGGTCCTCATGTTCGAGAACGTGAAGGGGCTTGTCCAGAAAAATTTCATAAAAGACTTCCAGATGCTGTGCGGCCGCCTTTCAGAACTCGGATACAATACATATTACAAGGTGCTGAACGCAAAGGACTTCGGGGTTCCGCAGAACAGGGAGCGGGTGTTCGCCTACTGCATCCGGAAGGATGCTGACAACGGAACATACACATTCCCGGAACCGACAGGAATCAGGACATCTCTGGACGACATCCTGGATCCAAAGCATGTTTCCAAGACCAGTACATATTCTAAAGGGGCCGCGAAAGCGGCATCCACGGGGGTGCGGGGCCATGGCAGATAAGATCAGGACAGAAACGGCAGGCGCGGCCGCCGTAAAAAACGCAGGCGCAGACCCCATGTGGAAAAAAGAGCACAGGACAAAGAAAAAAGCCGGGGACACGGCAGAAATACCCGGATACATGCCCATCATCACAAACCGGAAATACCAGCATGCAATGTCATTCATCCCGAACAAATACGCCTGCCTGACGCTCATTCCCGACTGCGGAGGATTAGATTACAAAAACGGCCAGCTGCATTTGAACGGGCTTCCGGAAACATTCGGCGGGATAAGAGATCTGTGCACAAATGACGGCATTGAAAAAATCCCCGTCTTATTACTGATGGAACTGTTCGCAGTCGCCCTTGAAAAATTTTCGCCTTCCCGCCCGGAGTCCCTGGCCGACTGCGGCCGGGCGGCCATTTACTTCCCTGACCTTGCCATGCGGCTGAAAACGAATTTCGGGAAGGGAAATAAGGAGGCGTACCTAAAAAACATGCGTCTGCTCAGGAATATCTACGGGATCATAAACAAAGGGGAAAAAAGCGGCGACATACTTCCGGCACTGGACGCCTTCGAGATGGATGAGGAGAGAAACACGTTCCATTTCAGCAGCCCCTACATTGCGAGGATCATCCGGGAAATACATACCGACAGCATACGGAGGGACGAAAACGGGAACGTGAGATTGAAAAAAAACGGCGGCCCGCAAATGAGGCCGGCCTATTCCTACCTTGCGGACATAAGCATGTGCCATGAAAAAAACAGAAATGCAGCCGAAATCGCAGCCGCCGTGGTGGCGCTGATTGAGCAGGCCGGGAAAAACGTCCCCAACATCAGGGCATCCACCCTGGTGCACAGATGCCCGGCGCTGGAGTCGAGCCTGTATGGAAAACCGTCCAGCAGGGCAAGCCTCTACTTAAAGCGTGCATTCCAAAAAGCATGGGCGCTGCTGCGGGAAAAGACATCCCTGGAAGAGGCATATAAAGGCATAGAGCTGCCTGACCCCGAGAAGCCGGAATTCATCCCGACGTCATCCACGCTCGGCTCAATGGTATTCCATTTTCCCCATAACGGAAAAGCCAGCCGGTCCCGGCCGGATCCGGACTTCCGATAGATGCGCGGCCCCATGCATCCATGCGGAACTTTAGTAGAAGTGTGCCGCATTTTAGTAGAAGTGTGCCGCATTTTAGTAGAAGTGTGCCGGACTTTAGTAGAAGTGTGCCGGACTTTAGTAGAAGTGTGCCGCATTTTAGTAGAAGTGTGCCGGGCGGAACCCCGCATCCCCCATTTCATGCCGCCTCCGGCCTATAATAAAATAAAGTTACGGGAATGGAAAAAAATCAATCTGGCTGCGGACATGCCCAACGGGATTCCACGCAGATGGCTGTTCCACCTTTTTCCCAAAACTACAGAATGATACCATTTTATTAAGGAGGATGTAAGATGCAGACATACAAACCCCCGGCTGCGAATGCCGGACAATTACAGGAACAATGCAGCGCGGCAGGCATCAGGCAGTCCAACATGGCATCATACCTTGACGGGCAGTTCAGGCTGGACGCCGGAAAATTCCGTGACGGCGGCAGGCTGCGCTCAGGATATGACAATCTGGATGCGCTCACAAACCTTTACCCCGGGCTGTACGTAATCGGGGCAATCTCGTCACTCGGCAAGACCACGTTCATGCACCAGATGTGCGACCAGATCGCAGAATCCGGCACGCATGCCCTGTTCTTCAGCCTGGAGCAGTCCACGCTGGATCTGGCTTCAAAAAGCATCTCCCGATGCATTGCCAGAAGGGCTGACGGGGACGGCGGCAGCCAGGAGATCCTGTCATCCCTGCAGATCAGGCAGTCCGATCTGTCGGATCCCAGCATTACGGCAGCCATCCGCAGCTACAGGGCATATGCCGATAAGCTGACAGTCATTGAATGCAGCTTCCGGGCGACCATCAACGACATAGAGAAAACCGTCCATGAATATATCAGGCAGAATCATGTAAAGCCCGTGGTCGTCATTGACTACCTGCAGGTAATCCAGACTCCGGAGGGATCCGGCATGACAGCGAAAGACGCCGTGGACTACCATGTGCGCAGGCTGAAAGCGCTCCAGTCTGACTGCCAGCTCACAATGATCGTGGTCTCATCCATAAACCGCCAGAACTACATGACGTCCATTGACTTTGAAAGCTTTAAGGAGTCCGGCGGCATAGAGTACACGGCAGACGTCGTATGGGGACTGCAGTTTCAGTGCATCCACCACGATATTTTTTCCAGGCAGAACAAAGTCAACGAGAAAAGGGAGATGATCCAGAAAGCCAGGCGGGAGCTTCCCAGAAAGGTTGAGCTTGTCTGCCTGAAAAACCGCTTCGGCATCAGCAGCTACTCCTGCCGGTTTGACTACTACTCAAACTGCGACTGGTTCAAGCCGGACTTTACCAGGATGGGCCTCGGCGCCGTAAATGAAGCCAGTGCAGGCTCCGGCAGATTTACGGACATCCCACCGGAGCTTCAATGCGGGCTTCCATACTAGCGCCAGGGCGCTATGCTGCTTATTAACCAGTACAGAAAGGAGGCAGCTATGCCTATAAACGTTTCAAAAGAACAGATCCGGGCCGCAAGACAGGTAGATCTGTATGAATTTTTAACAAATCGCCATAACGGCAGCTTCATACGGGAAGGCCGCAGCATCCGGCCCAGAAACAACCACAGCATATCCATAAAGGAAGGCTATGCCGGATACATGGATTTCGCGACAAACGAAGGCGGAAATCCCATTGAATTCCTGGTGAATCACATGGGATACAGATTCCCAGATGCAGTGCTGGCCCTGACAGGCGGAACCGGCGCGGCCCGTGCAGAGGCGGCCCAGCCGGACAGGACGGGGAATGTCCCGCCGGAGTTTCCAACGCCTGTGGACGGAGAATACAAAAACCTCTTCGCTTTCCTTAATAAGCGGCGGAGCATCCCTGTGGAAACGATCCGGAGGCTGATCAGCTGGGGGCTCCTGTACCAGGAAAAAAGCCACAACAACATTGTGTTCATCAATTACGAAAGGGACTTTGCGGAACTTCGCGGCACCTACACCTATGTGGAGCCTTTCCACGGCGTCGTCCCAAACTGCAGGCGCGACGGGTTCTGGTACTTCCGTACCTCCAGAAACGCATATATCTGCGAGGCGGCCATCGACGCGGTCAGCCTTTATGAACTGCACAGGATGCAGGGAAACCAGACAGACGCCTATTACTTCAGCATAGCGGGCGCAGCCAAGCAGCCGGCCATTGACAGGCTGAAAAACTCAAAGCTGGAATTAACGCTCGCCGTCGACAACGATGACGCGGGACAGAAGTGCAGGGACCGCAACCCCGGCCTCGCCTGCATCCTTCCGGAGAAAAAGGACTGGAACGAAGACCTGCAGGCGCGGTAGATTCCAAACGGCACGGTTTCCGGCAGCCCGCATTTTTTCTTCATTCCCGTAAGCTTTCCTTTCCAGCATCCGGATTCCAGAACACCGGCCCTGACGGCACGCATGCCGCCGGGGCTTTTTTCACTCCAGACAAAACCTGATTGCCTTTCTGCATACCGGCGGCGCCTTCACCCCTGTCCATCCCCCTGATACAGTTCGATGCACTCGTCAATTACAGCCTCCACGATCCTCACCTGTTTTGCTGTAAGCCTGTCCAGCTTCTCAGAAAGCAGCAGCTTGTCCTTGTCAATGATGTCGCCAGTCAGGAGGTAGTCCGTGCTGACCCCGAGCGCCGCCGCCATCCGCATCAGGTTCTCCGGCCTCATCGCCCTTTTCCCGGATTCCGCATAGGAGACGAACTGAGTCGTCAGCCCGCTCCTCTCCCCGAGCGCCTCCTGCGTCAGGCCGAGCTTTTTCCGCCTCTCCATAATCCTCTGCCCCATTTCTTTCAGATACAGTTCCACATCCATTTTTCCATCCGCCTTTCTTTTGGTTTTTGTGAAATTTTATCAACAATCAGGGCAAAATATAATCGCTGACTGTTGACAAACATCATCAAAAAGCTAATATTTATGGCATGCATCTTCCACTGGAACATCCCCGTGAGGCGGCGGCATTTTTGCAAGAGCCGGCATACGCAGCCAGGCTGTATGCTTAATGCACCAAATAAAAAGGAGGCTAATGAAATGTCAGAAAAAAACTTCAAGCCGGCGCAGACGCAGACATACCGCTTCGAATTCGGGAGCGACGGGGAGATCCGCACGGTTTCTTTCAAAGGAAGGCTCCCGGAGGAGGAGGCCGACAAGGTTCTGGAAGCGGCGGGAAGGCGCGCCTATAAGGACGCAGGCGCGGCCATCCGCTCCTATTTAGAACGGCAGGGGCTGGAATACTCCGGCTTCGAGTCCAGGGAGGCCGCCTTAAAGCACGGGGAAATCATGGAATGGGCGGACGCCCTGCTTCATTCAGGCGCCTGCAGGGCGATTGGCGCGCGCGCAGGCAATGCGGACCGCTATTACGCAGTCATGGACCATCAGGAATGGATCCGGGAAGGCTGCTGCGAAGGATGCTGTTACGCCGTGAAAAGGAGCGTACTGCACAGCCCTCTCAAGGCATGGAGCCGGCATCATGTCATCGGGCAGACGTTTCTGCTCGATGAATCAGAGGATAAAGGCAGGGGCTTTTTTGCAGTCCGGCGCAAGGACGGACTACTTCCATTCCGCTGCCTCTGCCTTTCAAACGGCATCCCCGTCCTGCCGGCATTCGGCTGCTTGGACATGGTGGGGCTTTTGAGGAATATTGAAAGCATCCATACTGTGGAACAGGAAAAAAACACCGCCATAAAGTAACCTGAAAAGACTGCCTGGCAGGCGGCGCGCGCTTCTGCCAGGCAGTCTTTCCACATCAGCGGCGGCTGCGCATCCCCGCTTTCACAGCGCCGCATAAGCATTCCCTTTCAATCCATTCCCCCCTCTTCGCCGGCTCCTTTCAGAAGGCCTAACGAGGCCAGCATTCCAACCGCGTCCCTGATCCCGGCCATATATGAGATGTCGGCGTACCTGTGGCTTCCAATCCGGATGCTGTCCAGATAACTGTCGACGGCCGCCTTCTGCCCTTCCGTCAGCCCAGGCTCAAAAACCGCCGTTCCGCAGCTTCCTCCCTCCTGCCGTCTTCCCTGTAAACCCTGTCTGCAGCTGCGAGCCGGTCACGGCTCCGGTCCATCAGCTGCCCCATGCCCCTTTCCATCAGCTCCTCAATAAATTTATCCATCTCTCCTCCTTCCTTCAAAATCCCCTCCCGGAAACCCTTCATGCAAAGCCGCATAAATCACAGCGGCCCCGCATCTGCAAACGGGAATACAATATATTTCGCCCTGGCTTTGATATTTTCCAGCGGGACGTACTTTTCCTTCCAAAAACGGCTGTCATAGGAATGGTTCCGGTTGTCGCCAAGGAAGAAATAACAGCCTTCCGGCACATTGTAAACACCGTCCCCAATCCTGTTCTGCGGACCCTTCCCAAAGGAGCCGTCAAGCTCGGCGCCGTCTGCATACACTTTTCCGTCCCTCACCTCAACCGTCTCGCCGGGCAGGCCGATCAGCCTCTTGACATAGGTTTCATCCGGGCAGTCAGGCGGCGTGAAGATCAGGACGTCATACCGCTCCAGATTCTCCGCCCCTACATCAAATCTTGTTGAAACCAGGAAGCTTCCCAGCCTTATCGTATTCTCCATGCTCCCGGACGGAACAAAGCTCAGCATCAGCGCCGCTTTAAATACAACAGACAGCAATGCCGTAACAGCGAAATAAACGGCCATGCCCCTCTTCGCCCTTCCTTTCAAAAAATCCCCTCCTTTTCTTTTTTCTTCCCATATCATAACGCGCTGCAGGCAGGGCGCGTTCCAGCGTAAAAGGCAGGCGTTTTTTAGCACAGCCCGCCTGCGGAAGAAGTGGTTGCGGAATTTTATCTCCTGAAATCATGGCAGGGCATCCCTGCACAAAGCTTCAAAAACCCCTGGCAGAATCCCTGCCAGGGGCCTTATTATGAGATATGTAAATCTCTCTCATTCTCATTGCACATTTAACTGCACTTTTATCGCCCGGTCCACCCTCGTCTGGTATACGGTCGCCCTGATGCTTCCCATCCGCTTTCCAAGCCTGCTTTTATTCAGGGGCATGATCTGCTCCGCCAGGGCAATGCTTGGCTTAACCAGTCCGCACTCCTTAATAAGCACATGCGTCGGCAGCGGATTCTTGCGCAGCCTGCTTGTGAGCGGGACAATCGTTATAACCGGGCTGTGCTCATTGCATTTGTCGTTGCTGATGACCAGGATAGGCCGGACTCCTTCCTGAAGGCTTCCGCCAGCCTCGTCCGCGCGCAGCCTCGCCATGTAAATGTCCCCTCTTTTACATACCGTCATTTTCCGCCCTCCTGTCTTAAATTTTTGAATCCATATACCATATGGTTTTTTTAGGGAAAGGAATTTCAAAAGAGCCTCCGGCCCGTCTCCCGCAGCCCCTCCCTTTCCTGTTCCCTGCAGATATTTTACGCCGCGCCGGCAGACGCAGTTTTTTGCAGGCATGGAATGCGGGGAGCGCGGCGGCCGCATCAAAAAACGGGCAGTTCCAGAACAAAATATCATATTTATGATGCAGGCGGCCTGAATTATCCCCCACAGGCCCCTGCAGTTTAAAAGGGCCTGCGGCATCAGATACCGCAGGCCCTCCTTCATTAGGAAATCCGCCAGCCGCTTTTTAATTCCCATCAAATGCGGCTGCTTCGTTCTTACGGACCGATTTGTATGTGATGCCGACCGCGTCGCAGATATTATACAGCTTCATCTGTATGCTGCTCCCGTTCAGCTTTTTCCATGCCGCTCCTTTTTGGTACATAAAGACAAATTCCAGATCTTCCGGATGCAGCTTCAAGGCCCTCCGCACAATTTCCTCCCTGCTCCACCTTTGATTTGTTTTTTTGTAAGACCCTTCCGTTTCATTCACAGCTTCTCCAATCCGGCAGTCTTCCCGCCTCAGGTTAATGATTTCCTGCGGCGTAATGCCTCCGTCAAACCACAGGGCCACAGCCAGGGCCTTCACGTCACTGCTGTGCCCATAAATCCACTCCATGACCAGTTCCCTTTCCTTATCCGAATACGGGCACCGGATTTTCTTTATCCCCATTCCGGGTTCTTCCATTACGGCTGCAGGTTTTCCGCCTGCCTCCTCTGGAATGCCGTCAGGACGGCCCCCTTCTTTTTCAGTCAGGCCGCAGCCGCTCAACATCTGCATCATCTGCCGGAACATGGCAATGTTTGTTTCATTCATAATTGAATCCCCCTTTTGTTTATTTGATTTCAATATGATATTTTTGCTCCATGAAAGAAAAAGCTATCCCAAGGATGGCTTTTTTTCATTCCGGCGCAGGTTTCCCCTCCTCCCGCCGGCATTCTGCATCGCCTTTACCCGGCAATTCCTTCCCAGTCCCTTCATTCTTCTCCAAACCGCATTCCGGAAGCCGCATGGTATGATGTTTCCAAAAGCATACTTTTACAGACAGCCCGCAGATGCAGTGGAACCTGTTGCCAAAACACCTTGTGCAGGGTTTAGAAATATTTGCAAAAGCGGGGGATTTTTAAAAAGGGGAGGAGGAAGATCTTTATCAGACAGTGGAGGAATTTGCATATGTCCAATATAGCCATGCCCTTCCACATAGTTTTAACGGATACCGAACTCCCTATCAGGCACGCATAGCATCGTAAGAAGCGACGGTGTTATTTCATAATAAAAAGTAAATTTTTTAGCCGTAAGTGTTACAAAAATGCTCCATAAGACAGGGAGTTATACACATTGCCCACAATGCAGGACGACTACGGCATCCCACCTTTTCCCTCTGTCCTTTTTATATAAAAAAGAAATTCTTGCAGACAAGACCATTTTCAGATAAGATAATATAAAATCTGCAAAAAATAGGAGCGCCGAAGCACCCCTATCTCCTAAACACTTTTACAAAATTCGCAGTGTTGATTTATAATCATCTTAGAACCCGAAGTATATTGGAACGTCTGACGGTTGTACAATCGGAAACTTATAATGCGTTAAAAATCAACGGATTACAGGC
>CAJUST010000003.1:145204-196788 GCA_910589105.1 uncultured Lachnospiraceae bacterium | reverse complement strand
TCCCCTATTGCAGTAGAGGATAGCCTTTTCCGTTACTTGCGGTTGTTTCTGTTGCCTAAGCACATGGCGCTCACGTCCTTTCTCCATTTATCGTCCACTGGAATACTATACTCATTTTTTATAATATCTAACTCTTCATCAACGGATAAGCCCATTGACAAAACCGCACTCAGCAGACGATGCAGTTCATACCTGTCATCATGCTCCATAAGCTCATCTGATATACCTATCAAAACAATATTCAGAAGATCAATCCTGCCTTTTACCTGCCCTGAATTTTATCACTTCATAAGCCTTACATGCCTTTATTTTCCTATGCCTGCTGTATGCCTCTAATTTTTTGTGTACTTATAACTGATCCATGTACCTTTACGCTGTTATTATTGATAGGAAACTGTTTATTACTTACCTATGCCAATTTCATAACTCTGGCTTCAATTTGCCTTAATTCGTCAAGTGATAATGCAGGAACACAGCCCGCTATTTCTTCAAGTGTCATTTTCCCTTTCTTAATCATTCTTTCTACAGTTTTTCTTTCCGTTTCCTTCGCTGTATTATCCTCAATATCCTTTGCATAAGCCTTCAAAATCTGCTCATCGTCAAATAATGTCATCATAATGTCCACAACCTCCTGTTCCCTGTTTTCAAGATATTCTTTTAGCACGTTTCTGTCCTTACAAATAAGAATGGATTCTAATATTGCTTTTTTCATTCTGCCATATAGTTTTCAACTGCTCATTGCAATCCTTAACAAAACAACATATAGTTGTTTTTATGGCCATATTCTATTATGTGGGAAGACTGTTTTCAATCAGAACAAATACATACTGCAAGCGCCAAGCCTTTCCAGTTCTGTATATAAATTATGAGCGAATTAACATCGGCAATTTTCTTAACATCTGGCATTCCTTGTTAGAATAGTGATTAATTGTTTCAACCGTCCAAAACTGCTTTAAATTTTCTTTCTGCCACTATCATGTTCCTTGCCATCTTAAAAATCAAATGTTCTTTCCAGCCCTAAACGGATTACTTCCGTATTTCCATTTTCCCACATAATCCATATTGACTCTTGCTGCAGGCTCTCCCTTTTCTTTCCTCGATGGCTGTAATAATCATCTTCAAGTTCTACCTTAATTTTACAAACTAAAACTCGTGCGCTGTGCCCTATGACTTCCTTCAGGTATTTTTTATCAACAGTAACCACACAGCCATCTGTACCCTTTTTATCATACCCATACTCGGATTCTGGCTCACACCATTTATAAAATCTAAACGGATCCATATCGCCTCCGACAACCCGGAAACTCTTAAGTGGCATCTCATCAATATCCGAAAAAGCATCTGGCGACAGCCCGGAAACATTATTCCGCCAGTCCATGTTCCCTTTTGCCAAAGGATCGTGTTGGTCAGATGCATATCCTGAAAAACTATATTTATTTACACACGTTTCATATACATAATAAGCCTTTTTTTCATAATATCCTTCTTCTTTACGATAAAGAAAATCATATATTGCATCTGAATTCTTTTTCAGCTCTGATATAAAATTATAAAGATTGCATTTGTCAACCAGAACGCTCGTGAGCGCGACACTTTTCCTGCACCCATGTTCCAAACCGGAATAATCCAAATCCAATATAATCTGCTCACAATCCGTCATCAATTTCTCAACAAAATCTTCAGGTATTTTATAACCTTCATCACTCCTATCAACAGTTAAAAATTCAGAATCCCATATAAGCGACAACAATGGAGGATATGCAGACAACTCATATCTCCATACATTCTCTTTTCCCGGCAAATATGTATCGAGCCATTTTCCATATCGGCTTTTTCCATCTTCCGCCGCGACCGGATTTTTCTTCCGCAAATAATCCGCCGCATAAAACATTGCATGCCATTCTGCATATTTTCTTAAAGTTTCATAAGAAGGGATGCAACCATGGTCATTTGATCCTCTTCCATGATATTGCTGATGATAATACTTCTTTTGCCATTCAATTGCCAGTTCTTCCGTAATGCCAAAATATTCTTTAATATAAAAATCGCACAATTGGGCAACATCACCTTGCGTACACCCAAAAAGTTCAGCAACATTATCATACCAATACGGAAGCGTATCCATTCTGCTGAAATGAAAATGCAGTTTCATGCCACCGCCATTCTCTCTTTCATAAACTGGAAGTTCCCTAATAACACCTTTCATACAACATTCACACATTTCCAATTTGCCAGTATTGGAGACTTCGCAGACCTCTTTCAATTTTTGACAAATTTTTAATGCTATATGGCGTCCTAATGCATGCTGGACAGAATCATTACATGCAATTTCTTCGTAAAAGGAATAAAAACCTCTTAATATCTCAGGCATACGATCCGCCAGATATAATGAAGCTTCCAAAAAGCTTATCTGCGCAGATTCCAAAAAGAAAAAATTTCCCTGTTCCGTATAACAGCCGGACGCTTCGCAATCTTTGCCCTTATATAATTTCAAAAAGTAAGGAAAAAAAACATATTCATCAAATTCCAGATAACGCCACAAAGCATGCTGCGCAAGCGCCCGATTCTTTTTATCCGGGTGTCCAAACAATCTCCATAGAAACATTGAAATGTAGTGATCATATCCTATATTGGCATTGTCATCCTTTTGAAGATCGGCATAACAAATGGCGTCACCATACGCTGCACAGCGCTTTTCCCATTCAATCCCTACGCTCCAATCCAAAAGTTCCAGCGCCTCATTATCACTCAAAGCATTTGACAAAAAGCAGGATGCCTGAACAAGTTCCTCTGCCCTGAAAGGCTGAAAATTGCCCAGATAACACAATAAGAAATCAAATAATTCTTTATCAGAAAATTTAAAAATCCTGTTTAACTGCTCATATATAGAATCCTCCCAGTAGTAATTCAGCATTTTATCTGCAAATCTCATAAAATACTTCTTTTTTATTTTTACATCTGCACGCCAGCAACTCACTTCTTGCTTATAAGCTATTTTTTCCACAAATTCAGCGACACAATTTATCTGATCTATACTGTATCTTCCCTTTCCGTCCGCTATAGAAGACAGCGCTTCTTCTAATTTTATTACATATTCCCCTTCCTTTAACGACATACGCTCGTCCCAAAATGCCTTATCTTTATCTTCCTCGCTTATTTTTTCACTTTGGCCAGACTTAAGAGTTTCCCCTTTCTTATCCTGCTTTTGAAAGAAATCATACATCTCCATAATTTCATGTACATCCAATTCCGGATCTTGGGCTGATTGATCGATATGTCTTACAAATTCATAAACAAGCCTTTTTTTATCATACATTGGAACATGAAATAAAATATCATTCAATATCAATTTCCGTACTTTTCTTTTATGGAAAATTGTCTCTCTGTCCAATCCCTTTAACATGGATTTCATCAATTCAAAGTATTCTTCCGGCCTTGCCGGTAACAATATAATGGACAATGCCGCTGCCTGCCACACTTCCAGAACCTTCTCTTCCAAAAAGCTGTCCAAAACAATCGGAAGCGTATCCTCAATCGCAAGCCCGTCATTTTGATTCCTGTCATCCATGCGGCAAATAGCGCTCCATATTCCTTTTTTACCAAGAATTGTAACGGCAGAAATAGCATCTTTATATGGGAAATTTTTCGTATCTGTCATTTTTCGCAGATAATTTTCACTGATATTTGCTAATTTATATGCTATTAATTCTTGATTTTTTTCATCTCCATGTAACTTTTTTGCAAGTTTTTGAAAGAAACATATTTTTTGATATGAATAACTGTCTGCTTCACGCGTACATGCCACAGCTTTTCCAAAATAGTCTTTTCCACATATGAAATCTGCCCTTAATGCCGCCTTCGCAAACAGCAGATAAGTATCTGCCATGCTTTCTGCACTTTCTGGCGCATCCAACAGCATTTTATCCACTTTGGCCAGCAAGGAATAAAATTCATTTTGTGCTTTTGAGTATATGGACAAGAGAACAATCGCTTTTTTATAAAAATCCATTGTCCAGCAACCCAAACCAAACAGCTGCTGAATCCACTCATGTATCCGCATATCCGTAATTTTTTTTGACAAGCATATCCCTTCTAGGATAATAAAACCTGCAATCTCATAAATACGCTGATTTTCAAAATCCATAGTCACGCGATACCCATATCGATCCATCTTTTGGAAAACATTATTTATTTCTCTATGCAATTCATCTGATTCAAAATACAGGCATTTTATCCGAAAATCATAACATAGCCCAATAAGTTTAAAATTGTCTAATCTGTAACTTAAGTCCTGATCTGTTTCCCTGCTCTTCTCCTGTATCTTATAAAAAAGACTTACATCCAGCTTTTTACCTTCACAGGCACACTTCAAAGCATGAAACCTGAAACACAATGCAGCCTCTCTTTTTTCAGTTTCATCATAAAATGACATACGAGAATCTATCATAGGATATTTCTCGAGCTTCTCTATCCATTTTCCAACTTTCTTTTTTCCATCAGAATCATACATCTTATATTCAAAATATGTAATCACATTCCCAAAAGAAAATCTGCTTAACGGAATCATTTGCATTCTGTCAAATGCTTTTTCTATTTTAATAGTAAGCATTTCCGGAAGGCGCAAATCCTCTGATATATATGCACAGCCAATTGCCAAAAACTCCGGATAAGACCAATGTCCTTTCAGAAGATGATTGATCTCATCCTTTCTCCCCCGTACCAGCATTCTTCGATAAAAAGAAAAAACATAAGGCACTGACGCTTTCTTAGGTTTCCATGCCGTTAATAACCAATGGACTTGGTCAAATTTCCCCAAATATACAGATGCCTCCGCCACCCTGACAATATTCTCCGTGCGATCCGGTCTGTCTATTACAAATTGTTCCTGCTCCGATTTGTAAAATGCGTACATCTTGTTTTCATATAATTTGATATATTCCAGAGCTTTTCCTTTATCCTTCAGCGCATATACAGACAAAAAAGCTTTTTTACCTAATCCATCAAAACTATTATCATATTTTTCCAACATTTGACGGACTGACATTTCATCACAGAATTCAGCTATTTCCTCTGGTGCATGATATAGTATCTGTGACAGTATATCCTCACCTGCATAATAATCAATTTCTCTATATACCAGTTTGCATGCAGTCAGCCTGTTTTTTTCCTCTCTCAATTCCCGCCTGCCCAGCGCTATCCGAATCCTCTGCAGAATAATCTTTCCAACTTGGGTTACTCCAACAGCAGCGCCGTCTGCCTCTTCATCCAGTGCAATTTCTACCAGCCTTTCAATCTGGTCTGCCTGGTTAAAAAAAATGTGCGCATATCTCATACAATATGCATCTGTATTCCTTTTATCATATATATAATCTGCAACTTTTGACATATAACACTCTTTTTTATCAAAATGAAGACGAAGGTATTCTTCAAAATCTTCATCCCGAAATGAAATCCTGTTATTTTCAATATAAAACCCTAAATGGCACTCTACGCTCAAACTCTGCAAAGCATCATTAGAAACCTGGCAAAGTTCGCATATCATGTCACAGGGAATCGGTCTTAACAAAAAGGATAACACATAAAAAAGAAAGTCAATGTCAAACATGCCAGCATATTGTTTCTTTATAGACTGTATAAATCCGTCAAAAATATCCTCAAGGCATTTTCCGTTTGGCCTGACAAAATCAAGCACCTCCCCTAAGGATTCCACTGATGACAATAAATAATTTTGCAGACGCGGATTTCCTTTTGTAAGTTTATGCAGCTCCTCGCATAACCGATCTTCCGCATCAGCAAATTTTCCTTTTATATAGCTGACACTATTTTCTTTTTCAAATAAAGGAATGGGCAGCTTATCCGCCTTTTCAATGTACGGCAGTTGTTCCATACGTTCTGTTCTTGCGGTAACAATAATTTTTACATTTTGGGGAAAATCCAATTCTAGCAACGCTTTCAAAAAACAAACATTGCCCATCATATTTGCTGCATGTACGCTATTATCTGCCGCATCAATAATAATTGCCACAATTGCCTCTGGATTTCTATCCTTTATAATTGCCGCAGCCTTTTCTATTCTGTCTTTTATAGCTCCCCACCAGTTATAATCCAAACTCGGCGTTCCAAGCAAAAGTTCTGTTCCACATTCCAAAGCAAGCATATTACAAATCTGCCGAATCGCCAGTTCTTTTGTATGTCTTGGCTGATCTGGCTGTAAAAAAACACCACCGCCATAACAGTCATATATTACAACCGCAGAATCTTCCGGCAAGCGCTTATTCAGATTATTTACGAAAGTAGTCTTACCTGCCCCCGCTGTAGCATGGAGGCAGATCCATTTTTTTCTGCATTTCACCAGTTTTTCTGCAAGCTGCTTTTCTCCTCTTTTTTCAACATATTTTTCTGTAAGCGGCTGGAATCTGGCTGGCGCAGGAAACATCCTATGCTCCTCCGTACATAAGATATTTTTTATCCAAATATCATCAATACAAGTATCCTTTCCTTCCGGCAGCATACATCTTTGAATCGCATCTTTCAGATACGTATATGCGCCTCTTGGATTATCATATCCCCATATTCCTAACTTCTGGATTATTTCTACTTCATGAATTTGACGCACATTTGTTCCACAATCCTCAAAATTCAATACTTTTAAAAATGAAATAAACAGATTAGATGACAGCCCGGAAATTTTATATATTCTTTCAATTATTTTGCATTCTCCTGTATCTAATTTTTTTAATAGAAAAGCAGTTTTTTTATAATGATATTTCTCTAATATAGATTTACTGTCTTTAAAACATTTTTTCAAATTCTCCGACAATTTTTGATTGCTTACCAGCTTAAGTGTGATTTTATCCGAAATATCTCCATAAGATTTCGCATAACCCGCATAGGTGTCTGCCATTCTTCGGATGACAGAATTTGTTTTTTCTTTGTCCGATGATGTACATAATCTCGTTAGATCCCAATCTTTCTCAGGCAGGTAAGCGCTGTATTTTAGCTGCGTAAACACCACTTTATTGGAATGAAAGAAATCTTTTCCTCCATAATATTCCGTCATATCAATAGAATATAATTTTGATTCATCCTGAATCTTTGCAGCATCTTCTGGCGCTGGCCCTTCTACTGTCACAGCAGACAGTTCGCTCCCTAATTCCAGCATACGAATCATCTTTTTCCCAGCCCATATAAGATGAAAATCGTCTCCTGCATTTGATGCAATTGCCCCTTCATGCCCCATATACATACCTCCAGACTGTTCGTTAACAATTTTAATCAAAGTTAAAAATGTTTCTGTTTCTTGCTCGAATTTTTATCCGGTATTTCCATTTTAAGCATCCCTTCTCACAGCATCTTATTCACTACCTGTTCATCTTGAGTTAGATAGTTTTTATTCTTTTCCTGTTGCTCCTTCCACTTCTTAAATTCCAGAAATTCCCGGTAATCCTGATCGCCGATTTCAATGGAATGCTTCGGTTTGGCGTCATCAATAAACAGTTTGCCGGGCGTTTGGATTTGCGCCATCGCTTCAATATTTTCATGCGTATAAACCGTTTCCCCTACCCGCTGCTGATGGCCGGCCATCATGGATACCACAAGTGAATTGTTTTCACTCGCCGTATTGGCGTATGTGATAAACGTATGGCGGAGGCCATGCAGGCATAAGCCTTTGATGCCGTTTTTCCCCTGCCGCACCCCTCTGTAAATATCTAAGAAATTGCACAATGTTTTAAAGCCGGCTTCCATTGTTGAATTGCTTCTCGCTCTATATGGTTTTCTAAATACCGGATACAACAGGTCGTCTTTGTTCTCCCCGCAATGCGTCGCTGTTCTTTGCTGCATGTCAACGACGCACTCTTTTGCAATGTCAGACAAATAAACAATCCTCTGTTTTTTATTTTTCGGAACCTTAAGATACCCTTCTATCTTTCCACCGTCTTCATCTGCAAACCGCCGCCCGACTGCCCTTTTGACTGTTATGATGCTTTTCTCAAAATCAATGTCGGAATTTTGCAATGCCGCAAATTCCTGCGCCCTCAACCCTGTTTCCAAAAGAAATACAGCGACAACATCATACTGGCTGTTATGCAGATGGCTTTTCCACTCATTATAAAACTTTATAATGTCCTCTCTTGAAAAAATCTCCTTCCTCTGATCCTCCGTTTCCTGCCTTTCCCTGTTGTACTCATCAATCACTTCTTTTTTGGGCATTGCCTGGGACGCATAATCCTCCGGTATCAGGGAACGGTTCACTAAATCCCTGCACAGCCTCCGGCATAGCTGGATTGGGAGGGAGCACGTCTTTTTGCTGTATTTCTGGCAGATTTCATCATAATAGTCCTGAAAAGCCTTTACAGACAAGTTGTGTAATTGAAATTTTGAAATTCTATATGGATGGAAATATCGCTCCATGCTTTTGTAATAGGAATAATAGCCACTGTCTGTAATTGTCCCTTTGACTTTATTTTCCATAAATTCCTTCATATATTCCCCAAATAATTTGCTTTTCTTGAAATTTATGTCATTTCCGCTGTTCCTGTATTCCCTCTCCCATGCCTGCATCGCCATGACAGCCGCTGCGCGCGCTTCTTTTTCTGTTGCCCCTCTCCTCATAAACCTTTTCGGTTTCATCGTCTTGGGATTGATTAAGTTAGACTGTATCACGCATTCATACTTCCCCTGCGCTATTTTCCTGCAAGATCCCTCTCCGTTTCCTTTCCTCGTCTTCAATAATGCCGTCCCTCCAATTATGATACTTGTATGATAGTTCCCATAAAATCACACATATGATAGTTTCTGATTTATGATAGTTCTCCTAATCTGTGAATTCTGATATTATGATATATATTTATGATAGTTAAGTCAATCCCAAAGACATTAAAAAAGGGTATCAAAGGAATTCATTTCCCTTGATACCCTTATTTTACCGCATTTTCTAACTATCAGATTTTTGTCAAAAACTCATTATTTATAATTCACAATTTTACCAAAATCCGGTTTTAAAGAAGCTCCGCCAACAAGGCCACCGTCAATATCCGGTTTGGAGAATAATTCTGCCGCATTTCCTGCATTGACAGAACCGCCGTACTGGATACGGATTGCTTCTGCCGTCGCATCATCGTATACTTCTTTGATGCAATTACGGATTGCCGCGCAGACTTCTTCCGCCTGATCGCTGGTAGCCGTTTCGCCTGTCCCGATCGCCCAGATTGGCTCATATGCAATTACGGCTGTTTTCGCCTGATCTGCCGTAACGTTCTGGAATGCAATTTTAATCTGCATACGAATCCAGTCAATGTAAATGCCCTGTTTCCTCTGCGTCAAAGTCTCTCCGCAACATACAATCGGCGTAATGCCGTGTTCAAACGCTTTTAAGACTTTTTTATTTACAGTTTCATCTGTCTCAGCAAAATACTCCCGTCTCTCAGAATGTCCGATAATCACATATTTCACGCCAGCGTCTGTCAGCATAGCCGGAGAAATTTCCCCCGTGTATGCGCCGCTTTCTTCAAAATACATATTTTCAGCGCCAATCTGGATATTTGTGCCTTCTGCAGCTTCCATTGCCGGAATAATGTCAATCGCAGGCACGCAGAATACAACGTCTGCTTCGTCATTTGCAACAAGCGGAGCCAATTCTTTCACTAATGCTTTTGCTTCGCTTGGCGTTTTATTCATTTTCCAGTTTCCTGCAATAATTTTCTTTCTTGCCATCTTACTTTATTCTCCTTTTCTCTCTGCAACAAAGCGAATCCCATGCCGCCTCCCTAATAGGCGCCATGCCCGCTTGTTCCTTGAAACTATTTTTCATACTGTTTCCACAAACTATCGCTTTTGCCTGTAAACGTCTTAACGATCGTTTGCAGCCGCTACGCCCGGCAGTTCTTTTCCTTCTAAAAATTCCAAAGATGCGCCGCCGCCTGTGGAAATATGGCTCATCTTATCGCCAAATCCCAACTGATTGACTGCCGCTGCGGAATCCCCGCCGCCAATAATGGTTGTCGCATCGGTTTCCGCCAATGCTTTTGCCACTGCAATCGTTCCTTTTGCAAGAACCGGATTTTCAAATACGCCCATCGGTCCGTTCCATACAACGGTCTTTGCGGATTTTACTGCATCTGCATACATTTCCGCTGTTTTTGGCCCAATGTCACAGCCCTCTTTGTCCGCCGGCATATTTTCCACTGGGTAAGTTTCCACTTCAATTTCCGCATCAATCGGGTTCGGGAAAGCTGCCACGGTTACAGAATCCACTGGAAGCAACAGCTTTTTGCCAAGTTTTTCCGCTTTTGCAATCATTTCCTTACAGTAGTCAATCTTGCTGTCGTCCACTAAAGAATTTCCGATTTCATATCCCTGCGCTTTTAAGAACGTGTACGCCATGCCGCCGCCGATAATTAAAGTGTCGCATTTCTCTAACAAATTCGAAATTACATTTAATTTATCCGCAACTTTCGCTCCGCCTAAGATAGCTACGAACGGCCTTACCGGATTTTCCACAGCGTTTCCAAGGAAATCAATTTCTTTCTGCATTAAGTATCCGACCACTGCAGTTTCTGCCAATTCCGCAACGCCGACATTTGAGCAATGCGCCCTGTGGGCGGTTCCAAATGCGTCATTTACAAAAACATCGCATAAAGAAGCAAGTTCTTTGGAGAATGCTTCGCCATTCTTCGTTTCTTCGATTCTGTAACGTGTGTTTTCCAAAAGGATTACTTCGCCGTCTTTCATTGCTTCCACTGCCGCTTTTGCGTTCGGGCCAACCACTTCCGGATCTGCCGCAAATTTTACTTCCTGCCCTAACAATTCGGTCAGCCTTGCAGCTACCGGAGCCAAGGACAATTCCGGTTTCGGCTCTCCTTTCGGCTTTCCTAAATGGGAGCAGAGAATTACTTTTCCGCCGTCCGCAATTAATTTTTTAATCGTTGGAAGCGCTGCCACCAGACGGTTTTCATCTGTGATTTTGCCTTCTTTTAAAGGCACATTGAAATCGCATCTGCAAAGTACGCGTTTCCCTGCTACGCTAATATCATCTACTGATTTTTTATTTAATGACATGGGTGATTTCCTCCTTAATATTCGAATAGAAATAGAAACAAGGATCCGGCCCAAATTGACCGGACCCTTGTTGAGTCTTTGCTGTAAATATACGGCTGTGTTTCGCAAACAAAGCCTGCGGCCCACTTCGCTTTTCCACCTACAGTGAGTCTTTCACACGCCCAAAACAGCCTGTCTTTCCAAAAAGCAGTCTGCCATGCGTGTTTTGCCATAAATTCAATTATGCTAACTCTGAGAAGTATTTGATTGTACGAACCATCTGTGATGTATAGCTGTTCTCATTGTCATACCATGAAACAACCTGAACTTCATACTGGTCGTCAGATACTTTGCTTACCATTGTCTGAGTTGCATCGAATAAGGAACCGAATTTCATTCCAACAATGTCGGAAGATACGATTTCATCTTCGTTGTATCCAAAAGATTCGTTTGCGGCTGCTTTCATCGCTGCGTTGATGCCTTCTACGGTAACGTCAGCTTTGTTTACAACTGCGGTTAAGATTGTGGTAGATCCTGTCGGAGTCGGAACACGCTGCGCGGAACCGATTAATTTCCCATTTAACTCAGGAATAACAAGCCCGATCGCTTTTGCTGCGCCTGTGCTGTTTGGAACGATATTCACTGCAGCTGCGCGGGAACGTCTCAGATCGCCTTTTCTCTGCGGTCCGTCAAGAGTCATCTGATCGCCTGTGTAAGCATGGATTGTTACCATGATTCCAGACTGGATTGGCGCATATTTATTTAATGCATCTGCCATAGGAGCCAAGCAGTTTGTAGTACAGGAAGCTGCAGAAATAATTGTGTCTTCTGCTTTTAACGTCTCGTGGTTGGTATTGAATACAACGGTAGGAAGATCGCTTCCTGCCGGAGCTGAAATAACAACTTTACGAGCGCCTGCGTTGATATGGGCCTGCGCTTTCTCTTTGCTTGTATAGAATCCGGAGCACTCTAATACAACGTCTACTTTTAACTCGCCCCAAGGACAGTTGTTTGCATCCGGAAATGCGTAGATTTTGATTTCCTGTCCATCAACAGTAATGGAACCTTCTCCAGCAGTTACTTTGTCTGCTAATTCATATTTGCCCTGAGAAGAATCATATTTTAACAAGTGCGCCAACATCTTCGGGCTTGTTAAATCGTTGATTGCCACTACTTCATATCCTTCTGCGCCAAACATCTGTCTGAATGCCAGACGGCCAATACGGCCAAATCCATTGATTGCTACTCTTACTGCCATGTCTTTATTCCTCCTAGAAATATTAAAATTTTTGGGATGATCACCCAACCTGTTTCTATTTTAACCAATTTATTCTAAAAAAACAAGTCTTTCCCTTACAGTTTGTAAAAATTTTATCCTATATTTGGATTTCTGCCGTAACAGGTGGACGGCATATGGGTTTTATGGTATACTTTCCGAAATATAATAAGGAGGGCTGCCATGTTTACGCCAAAAATAATTGCTTTGGATTTAGATGGGACTTTGTTTTCACGCGACGGAGAGGTTACGCCATTTACAAAAGAACAAATCCGGCTTGCAAAAGCCGCAGGAATTGCCGTTGTAATTTCAAGCGGAAGGCCGTTTTCCGGACTGCCGTTTGATGTGGCTAAGGAACTTGGGATTTCCTATGCGATCACGGCAAATGGAGCCGGCGTTTACCGGATTTCTGATAAACGATGCCTGCATGAAGATGGGTTTGAAACAGAGCCTGCCGCAAAACTCTGCCGGGATCTGCGTCAATGGCATTTGCATCTGGATGCGTTTATCCATGGGGACGCTTACACGCAGAATGCTTCATTTGACATTATCCGCCATTCCATTTTACCGGAATCCGTGAAAAATTATGTATTAACCACCAGAAACCAAGTCCCTGACCTTGCCGCCTTTTTAACCGGACATCATCTTACTTTACAAAAACTGTCTTTGACGTTTGAGCCGGAAACGGACGGGACGTTTATTGACAGAGAAGAAACGAAAGAATTTTTGTTAAGCCAGCCACACTTAAACGTGGTCTGCGGAGGATACCATAATCTGGAGTGCACAAAGGCAGGCGTGACAAAAGGGACAGGGCTTCAATTTCTCTGCGATTACCTAAAGATTCCGATCGGACAGTCCATGGCTTGTGGGGACAGCGAAAATGATTTGGATATTTTAAAAGCCGCCGGATATTCCGTAGCAATGGAAAATGCGGAAGAAGAAATTAAGTCGGTTTGTGATTTTGTAACGGCGGACTGTGATCATGACGGCGTCGGCCGCGTCATTGCCGGATTTTTAAAATAAAGCAAAAAGGAGTTACTATGTACTGGGACACACATATGCACTGTAAATTTTCCGGCGACAGCGAGGCAGAGCCGGAAGACATGATTTTAGCCGCCATTGATAAAGGGCTTACCGGAATTTGCTTTACGGATCATATTGATTATGATTATCCCGGGCCTGTCTCATTTCAATTTGACCCCGATGCGTATTTTAGGGTTTTAGGCAAATTATCGGAAACATACCAAGAAAAACTTTCCATTCACATTGGCGTAGAACTTGGGCTGCAGCCGCATCTGAAACAAACATATGAAGATTTCCTTACAAAAGGCTGTTTCGACCAAGTGATCGCTTCTTCGCATGTCGTTCATCGGTTTGACCCCTATTATCCTGAATTTTATCAGGGAAAAACAGAAGAAGAAGCGTATATGGAGTATTTTGAATCAATTTTAGAAAATATTTCAATTTTTGAGGATTTTGACGTATACGGCCATATTGATTATGTCGTGCGGTATGGCCCAAATAAAAACGCCTGTTATTCCTATGAAAAATACCATGCGATCCTTGATGAAATTCTAAAGGCTTTAATCGCAAAAGGCAAGGGAATTGAGCTGAATATGGCAGGTTTTAAGTATGGGTTAGGACATCCGCATCCCACAGAAGACGTTTTACAGCGCTACCGTGCACTTGGCGGGGAAATTTTAACGCTGGGTTCCGACGCGCACGCCAAAGAGCATGTCGCCTATGATTACCATAAATTATACCAGATCTTGACGGACGCCGGATTTACGCATTACACGGTTTTTAAAAAACGGAACCCAGTTTTTTATAAAATTACCCCGCCGCCTGCCACGCAGTCCCCGTCATAAAAAACGGCGGACTGCCCTGACGTAATGGCGCGCTGTTTTTCATCAAAAACAAACCTTATGTTCTTGTCCTTTTCTTTGTACAGCGTTGCCATAGCCCCGCCGTGCGCATAACGGATTTTCGTCCGAAACCGCATACCGTCTTCTATTTTTTCTATGCCCATAAAATTTATATTTCCCGCCACAAATTCTTTTGTAAACACGTCTTCCGCTTCCCCAATGACGACTTCATTCTCTGCCCGCCGGATTTCCGTCACAAATACAGGCCTTCCCATTGCAAGGTTTAAGCCTTTCCGCTGTCCAATGGTATAATGGATAATCCCTTTATGCCGCCCTAAAATTTCTCCGTCCGCCGTAACGAAATTGCCATGCTCCGGGACTTTTTCCTTGGCCTGCCGCAGAATAAAACCTGCATAATCATGATCCGGAATAAAACAGATTTCCTGACTGTCCGGCTTGTCCGCTGTTTTTAACCCGATTTTTGCCGCAATGGAGCGGACTTCTTCTTTTGTATATTCACCGATTGGCATTATGGTATGCGCAAGTTGTTCCTGAGTGAGACGGTACAGCGCATAAGTCTGGTCTTTGACGGCTGTCTTTGACGCTGTCACTGCATACCTGCCGTTTTCCCTTTTTTGTATTCTTGCGTAATGCCCCGTTGCAATATAGTCCGCGCCCAGTTCCCTGCCCCGCTGTAAAAGGGCTTCCCATTTGACAAAACGGTTGCAGGCAATACAGGGATTTGGCGTTCTGCCGCAAATATACTCCCCAACAAAATAGTCGACCACCTTTTGCTTAAATTCCGTTTCAAATTTCAAAACATAAAACGGAATCCCAATTTCTTCAGCCACCCTTTTTGCGTCTTCAGAAGAAGACGCATTCTTTTGCTCCTGCCAAAGCTGCATATGCGCGCCGATTACGTCATACCCCTGCTCTTTTAAAATCCATGCCGCTGCTGAGGAATCCACTCCGCCGGACATGCCTACCAAAACTTTTTTTCTACTCATTTGCATTCCTCTCTAACTGCCCATTTAAAATTTCTATTGTATTTTGATCTTTTTCCCCATGAAAAAACTTATCCAGCGCTTTTTCAAATACGCCGCAATCCGGTTTTGCCAATGCAAATAACGTCATTGAGGATTTTAGTTTCATATTATCCGGCCACCCCATTACATCGCCCGCATTGTCTGTATCCAATTCCAAAAGCGCCTGTGTAAGTTTGATTAAATTTCCTCCAAGAAATGGATCTTCTATATAGTCTGCCGCCTCATTTAGATCTGAAATTTCATAATATTTTGCTATTTCGCTCCTGCCAAGCCCGGCAATCTGCGGAAACATATACCACATCCAATGACTTGTTTTCTTTCCTGAGCGTATCTCCATAAAAGCTGTTTCATAGTCCCTCTCCTGCACCTCCCGGAACCGTTCTAATCTGTCATTCATATTAAAAACCTTCCCATCTCTATATGTTCCAGTTATTATAACGTGAAACTGCTTCCACTTCAATCAAAATCACGAAATTATCACATATTCAAGTCACGAAATGATTGCATATGCCCTGCATTTCCTGCCCTGTCATTCCCTAGAAACCGCATTAAATATTTCTCATATCCGCAATCACCATTTTTAATTTTTCCACTGTATACTCCATCTCCTCCTTTGTATTTTCTGCGCCAAGCGTAATACGGACTGCCCCTCTGGCCCATTCGCTTTCAAGGCCAATCGCAGAAAGCACATGCGAATCTTCCAAACTTCCGGTGGAACACGCCGAACCGGACGATACGCAGATTCCTTGTGTGTCCAAAAGGATCGCCGCCGCTTCACCTGTAATCCCTTTAAAACAAAAACTTGCATTATTTGATAAACGGAACTGCCTGCTGCCTGTTAAAATTACATCTGGAATTTCATGCAAAACCCTATAGACCAGATAATCCCGCAGATATTTCGTGCGGCGGTTTTCCATTTTCATTCTGCGGTGCGCCAGCTCCGCCGCCTTTCCCATGCCGACAATCCCCGGCACATTTTCCGTCCCTGCCCGTCGGTTGCTTTCTTGCGCCCCGCCATGGACAAACGCCGGAAGGTTAATGTCATTTCGGATATACAAAAACCCTACGCCCTTTGGCCCGCCAAATTTATGCGCGCTTGCGCTTAACATATCAATATGCTCTCTTTGCACATGAATCGGCAAATGCCCATATGCCTGAACAGCGTCCGTATGGAAAATTAACTGGCATTTCCTTGCAATCCTTCCAAGCTCCTCAATCGGCTCTACAGTCCCGATCTCATTGTTCGCATACATCACTGACATCAAACAGGCGTTTTCCTGCCCCATAACGCACTCCTCCACTGCGGGCAGATAAACCCTTCCACTCTCGTCCACTTGTAAATAAGAAAATCCACAGTTCATCTCGGCCAATTCCATGCAGCTATTTAAAATCGCATGATGCTCAACCGGAGTTGTCAGGATATGCCCTTTTCTTCCATTGTGCATCCGCTCGTAAAGATGGACAGCTTCTTTTAACGCCCAGTTATCCGATTCCGTACCGCCTGACGTAAAAAATATTTCTTCCGGCCTTGCATGAATCGTCCGCGCAATCAGTTCCCGCACAGACTCAATCGCCTCTCTGCTTTTTTCCCCAAACTCATAAATCGTAGACGGATTCCCATAGTAGATTTCCTGATACGGCTCCATCGCTTCCGTCACTTCCGTAAGAGTTTTCGTCGTCGCCGCATGGTCTAAATAAATCATTCTGCTCATTTTTACACTCCATTTCTCATATAATGCTTAAAACCCCGATTTTCATGGTGATTACGTGCAGATTCCGAAAAAATTAAAAAACCCCGTTATTTCCGGCGCATTATTGTTATCTATAGCCGGAATCCTTGGAAAAATCATAGGTTTCTTTTATAGAATATTCTTATCGAGAACAATCGGTGCAGAAGGACTAGGCATTTATCAGCTAATTTTTCCAATTTCCACAATTTGCTTTGCGATTACCGTCTCAGGATTAAGCGCCGCTTTGTCGAAATTTATCGCAGAATATCAGGAACGCGATCCCGCTTCCCCAAAACGCTTCCTTCGCATCTGCCTTCTGATCTCAGGAATGCTTTCCGTTGGCATAATGGCTCTTTTAATCCGGCAAAGTGGTTTTATCGCGGAAAATATTTTATTAGAGCCGCGATGCAAGCCGCTCGTCCCAATACTTGCCTATTCCATACCGTTAGCCTCCGTCCATTCCTGTATCCATGGGTATTACTACGGCAAAAAGAAAGCCGGCATACCCGCGCTTTCTTCTCTAATGGAACAATTCACAAGGGTTGCGTTTGTCTTTCTTGCGTATCAGATACAACTGGAACAGGGAAAAAGCATTGACGCTTCCATAGCCGTTTGGGGCTTAGTGTTTGGAGAAGCCGGAGCGTTTCTGCTCTGTGCCACTTCCCTTTTGCTTTCCAAAGAAAAGCCTGCCAAACCAAGCGGTTTCCGCGTAGCTTCCCCGACAAAAAAATTACTTGCCTATTCTGTCCCTTTGAGCATGAACCGTCTGACGCTGACTTTATTTGCAAGTTTTGAATCCATATTGATTCCGTCGAGACTTGTCCTATTTGGATATTCCCAGTCGGATGCATTAAGCATCTACGGCGTACTGACCGGAATGGCGCTGTCCGTCGTAACGTTCCCGACTGTGTTTACCAATTCCCTTTCCGTTATGATTTTACCAATGATTTCTGAAGCCGACAGCAGAAACGACACAAAAAAAATCAACCGCGCAATTTACCAGACTATATTTAGCTGTCTGTTTTTAGGCTCTCTTTGCGCGTTAGGGCTCTTATTTACCGGAAAGTGGATTGGCAGTTTCTTATTTGGCAACGCCCTTGCAGGAAAATTTATCTGTATGTTAAGCTATATCTGCCCGTTCCTTTTTTTGTCTTCCATATTATCCAGCATTATGCTTGGGCTTGGAATGACGGGTTATCCGTTTTTGCTCAATCTTCTGGGAAGCTTTATGCGGATTGGATTTATCTATACGCTTCTGCCAGTCTATGGGATTAAGGCTTATTTGATGGGAATGCTGTTAAGCCAAGTGTTTACTTCCGCTCTTTCCGTGTGGATTCTTTGGAAAAAACGTTTGTGACATAACAGGATTCGTTTCGGGACAAATTTTGCCCAAATCTACGTTTTTAAAGGGGCTGTCATTTTTCGACAGCCCCTTTCTGCTTTTCTTAATTGTTCAAAAATTAAACAATACACTCTTTTTTGGATACTCCTATTCTTGCGACCGTATTAGAAAATTCTTCTTCACCTTTTTCTAGTTCCCTCTTTTCAACTTTACTAAGAATCCCTGCGCAGTATCCGAACGGCTTTATTTATCACTTTTCTATAAAATGGCATTTTCATATACTTTTTCATATAATAAATCACATTTTCTTCATTGATGTCGCCTGAAGAAATTCCCCTAAAAAACTCCGCCCTGTTTTTATGTTCTTTTACATTACAATGACGGTTATGGGAATACGCTATTTTAGCATCGACTGGCTTCAAAAAGAATTGGGATTTTATTTCCTCAAACAGTTTTTCTCCCTTTGGCGTATTTACATCTAAAAGCGAAATTCCTGTATCATCGTCCTTAACCGTCGGATCTACGGTTTCAATTCCCCAAAAATCCCCTATCGTAAAATCAGAATAGCGTTTTTCTCCGGCAAACCTGCATTTGTAACAGGAAGGCCTGTTAATCATTTCACGTACAAAAGCCTGAAAATAGCTTGCTTCTTGCGCCTTCTGCCCGTCTGCAAAAGTGATGACAGGGACTTGGTTCCTCCAGCCTGTTTCCTTACTGCGGAATGAAATGTCTTTCACTTGTTTTCCGTATATTTTTTCTATATTTTTTATGTAATGCCGGAACACCTTTGGAGATGGGTTTGCATGACAGATAATTTCACAAGTAAACAATCCCGGCAAATCCCCGCCTAAATAAGCTTTAAGCCCTGCGCACTGGCATGGCGTCCCAGTAAATAAAACGCATTTTCCCTGTTCCAAAATCTTTTCTGCCTTCGGATAGCTGTCCCCAAGATCGCTTCTAAGATACTTAGAACCACAAAACCGTCTGGCTTCCTCTAATGTCCATGCGCATTCATGCGCAGCCCTAAAGTCTTCATTCATAGCCACTCCAAACACAGCGCCGCCTGCCTGTATTACAGATGCGGCGATTGGATAAAAACATCCCCCTGACGAACTGTGCGCTTTTTCCACTTCATTTTTATTAATCGCAATATATGTCTTTCCCAAACATATCATCTCCTAACTATCTTATCTTTTACCTTCCCCCAAAAAAGAAAGAAAAAATCTTTGTTCAAATCCCACGCATACAATACCGCCAGCAAAAAAGCCGCCTCTTTTAAATAAATGGTATCCAAATAATACCCCGCAAGTATAACCGAGAATGCGGCAAACGTTTTTAAAAGGAACGGGCGGGGAATTTGAATCTTAAAATACCGTTTTTGAATATCATACAGCCTATACAGGCTCATTACGCCAAAAGATGCAAGCGTAGAAACTGCAGCGGCATAAAGCCCCACAAACTGTATCAGCCCTAAATGCGCCGCTATGTTTACGAACGCCGCTATAATGGAAGTATGGGCAACCGCCTTCGTATTCCGGTTCGCAATATAAATGGCGCTGATAAGCCCGATCAAACAGTTACAAAGAGAAGCTAGTATCAAAATCGGCGCAAGCCCATATCCGGCGTCATACGCTTCATTCACCATAATTGGAAAGGCAAAAGGCAAAACCGCTATAAGGCCGGCTGCCATGCCAAAAAACATACCCAGCGCTTTTTGGAACATACGGTTAAAAAATTCTTCCCCATCTTGATCTTTTAAATGCAGGGCCACAGACTCCGTCCAGCTTATGTTAAACACATTATAAATCCCAATATATGCGCTGGAAAATTTGGAAGCCGCCGAAAGAACGCCGTTTTGGGAAAGCCCAAGCGCCGCGGACACAATAACTCTGTCAGAAGCGTTAAACACCCACCACGAAATTGCGTTTGGAACCAACGGGAGAGAATATTCCCATAACTTTTTTATTATGCGGGACATAAAAGAATGCAGACTGATATATTTATAAAGATGCAGTGAAAAAAACAGATATGCGGCGCATACTATGTTCCCCAGTAAAGTCCCGAGCAGCATCCCAGCCGCCCCCATTTCCCATACGGCCAAAAAAAGCACATTAAACCCAATCGTCGAAGCCGCGGATACAAAACTCCCAAAAGCATATGAGACGTTATTCCCAAGCCCCCTTGCAATCTGTAGGAACAAGGAAGAAAAAATGGATGCAATTACATTCGCTGCCAGAAAATGCAAAAAACGATTCTGAATCAGAGGAGCCGCCAAAAGGGCTATAATGAAAAAAACAAGGCATTGCAGGCATACAGAAAAGAAAGCGCTTGAAACCACTGCCCGCTTTTCCTTCTCCTGATGCCTAATTTCAATCAAATCACGGAAAACTGCCTGTTCCACCTGAAATGTAACGATTGGCAACAGCAGGCCGACCAATGTGTTCAATAAATCCACTGCGCCAAATTCTTCGGTGGAGAGGACATTTGTATAAAAAGGCAAAAGAAAAAATGATACAAACTGTGTGCAGATTTTTCCTATTGCAATAATTATTGTATTTTTTACTAATGCGCTTTCTCTGCTCATGTCAAATCATCACTTTTCTTAAGGGCGTTCTCCAGCCACTCCAGAGACTTTTTTCTTTCTTGGCTCAAAATTTTCTCTACTCTTACATAATCAATTTCGGAATCATAATCTTTTGAAGAAAATTCCTCAAAAGTTTGGACTGCACGCTCGGAAATGCCCAACAAAGAAAGCAGGTCATTCACCCTTGAACCGGTCTGACGATGTGGAAAAACCCAAAATTTCTTATGGAATATAATTGAAAAAGCCGTTCCATGAAATGAAGTCGTAATTACATACTCTGCATGTTGAATCAGGCTTACAAACTCAAGCGGTCCGGCTGTATAAGCGCTTTTTAACGCGTTACAAAACCGATTCCGTCTGTCAAAATGCAGAATTTTAAGTCCTGTCATCTGACTAAGGGCATTAACGGCTTTTCGGTATTCTTCGTCTTCTTCTACATGGTAAGCTAAAATATATTTATCTTTTTTTCTCTTATTAAAAGTTAAATTTGCTTCCCATTCTTCCTGATTCCTTAACAAAACAGGATCTAACGTCACAGCTACTGGCTTTAAGGGCAATAAATCCCCAACAATTTGTCCAGCGGTCAATTCCCGTACAGATACACAGTCTATTCCAGATATTTTTTCTTTTAAATTTTCCTTTTCAGATTGGGAAAGTATACCACTCCCAATACTGGCCGCATAAGCCACTTTTTTTATCTGGCCTTCCCCAAAGTTTAACGTATATATATCAGACAAACCTTCTGTAATTGAGGCATTCCAGACCTGATCGCTGCCTGTTATATAGATATCAGCATTTGGAGGATTCCGTTTTACATCTTCTGCAGATCGATATTCTCTCTCACCAATTTTCAAGAAATCCCGCTGAAATTCCTGAAATTTTAGATGCCTTTTCCTATTCCTACGATAAAAAATAATATTTCCTAAAAATGCGCGAATAGATAAATAAAATGTCTCCCGTTTAAAATAAAAAATATTATATAAATCTTCTATTGCCGCATCCCTGTAATTTAAAATTTCTGGTTTATAGTTTCTCTTTTGAATTATATCCTCTAACGCATAAGCCTGTAAAGCCGCTCCATAATTTTCCGCTTTAAAAAAAGTTGTAATCACTGCTTTTCTCATCTGTTTCTAATTACCTCATTGAACTCTTAATATCCCATTATTCTCTGACAGATATAAATAAGCCAAAGACTGATACGAACGCCAAATATCTTATATGCAATTATCTTCATTCGGTTTTTTAAGCTGCCAAAATCTTTATAATAATTTACAATCCATTTATAAGAGAGCATCATTTGCGCTCCTTCTTTGCGCTCCTTTTTTCCTAAACCAAATACTTGCGGAGCGCTTTCCATATACATATATGCGAAATTTCCACATAAATCATCCTTCAAATCAGTTGAAAGTTCCATTTTTCGAACGTTTTGTATATTTAAAGCAGACACTTCCATCATGTCTCTAAGTTTACTATATCTAAACTGTCCTGTTAAAGATGCTTCCCTGCCAATTCTATAACAATAAAAATAGTTCCCTAAAGCGCAAATCCGTTCCGCTTTCAATAAAACTTGATAAAGGACTTCAGCATCTTCACAGATTACCCTTCCCTCTTTATACGCAATATGACACTGATCCCAAAGCGTCCGTTCAAACGCATATAAAAAGCTCCACCACCTGCAAAGTCCATTTTTTGTCATTTGGCGTACAAATTCTTCTCCCCGGAGAACTTCTGACGCCACAGGAATGCAATTTTGACAATTCTGGACTTGTTTCGTCTCATTATCCAAAAGCTTCGCCCACCATGCCACTATCTCAACTTTATTTTTTATTATTTCATTATAAACAGCCTGAAGCAAATCTTTTTCTATCCAATAATCATCACTATCCAAAAATATAATATAAGCTCCTTTAGAAAGTTCTATCAATCTGTTTCTTGTAACAGAAATTCCCTGATTTTTTTGATGGAATACCTTAAAACGAATATCTTTTTTAGCAAACCTATCACAAATTTGTCCCGTACTATCCGTAGAGCCATCGTCTATTACAACTGCCTCCCAATCAACGTAACTCTGTTTCAAGACACTTTCCAAACATTCACCCAAATACTCTGCTACATTGTATGCTGGAATCAACACACTAAACATTGGACCTTCTATCCCACTTCCTATTTCCTCTGAACCCATATGGAATATCCCTCCTCTTTTCCAACCCAAAATTTACAAATGATCCGACCATATAAATTGATAAGGAATGATTTGGCAATTTCCTTGTATATAAAACTTATATGTAAAATAAAAAAGCAGAGATACGATCAAAAATGACTGCAAAACTATTTTGTTTGCCCTGTATTTCAATTTTGCATAAAAAAAACTATAGGCATACATCATTCCAAATTCAAAATAAAAGGACATTCGAAATCCCCAGTCAATGTAATTATTTATTACATATGCCACAAGCTGCGCAAAACACAAAAATAAAATCCATAACATATCCAAACCTGATTTTCTTAAGAAACGCAAGAACAAAAACAAAACAAGTATCAGAAACGCCATAAAAATCAAGTTTGTATTGACATACTCTACTGTCTCTGTCATATCTGTTTTGAGAAATTTTAAATATTTCCGAAACAACTCCACATGACTGCTTAAAAATCCAATTCCCCATTCTAAAATAAACGGTGAAAAAATCACGAAAAGCGCAACTGCTGTTTTTACATATACGCTATATTTTCCCCTTAGAAAATTAATAAAATAAAACGCTGCCCCAAAAATGGCTGTATTGTGAAATAACGTCGCGATTAATATACACAATAAGAATTTAAAAAGCTTCTTTTGATGGACATATCTTGTCGCATACCATACAATAATTACCGCCAAGCCTTGACGTTCTATATTCAAAAAATAAGGAAAACATAGTAAATAGTAAAAGAAATACATAAACGGCAGACTCACTTGATCTTTGTAATAATCAAATGTAATAAATAAAAGAACATTCATTAAAATTGCATCTACAATAAAAAATGAATATTGTCCGCCCTGTGTCACAAAATAAATAATTCTGCACATAAAAATAAATAGCGGTTCATTTGCATACCATGCGTAGAATGTTTCATTCCCTTCACTAAAGCCTCTATATAAACTACTATAACTCATGTAGTCTGTTCCAACGTCATAACGAAATCCCTGTATAAAAATAATAGGCAATGTAATTAATAGACAATACATCACCTTTTTTTTCAAACTAACTGATCCATTTTTTTTCTGTCCATATTTCCAACTCCAAAAAATAGAAATCATAAAAAATGACAAATACAATACATACGAACCAAAATCTTTCATATTATCTCACATTCTCCAATTTATTCAGGGCTTTCTATGCCTGATTTTTTATTTTATAGACAACCTTTGAACTGCAATGCAATAGAAAAAGACATAAAATGCAACACTTTGAAAAACACACAATGAAGATTTTTCTCGACAGTGGTATCTTCATTTTACATAACTCGATAGCGTTTTTTCGAAGGGCATTTATATTTTCCTTCATTTTCGGCAAGTATTTCACTTTATTTTTCCATGAAATATTTGAGATTGCCAAATCCATAAGAATGCCAAAATCAGCTCTTTTCCGGTTTAGAAGCGCCCCTGATATAATCCATTCGTCCCCTGATCTTTGGGCCTCATTACAAACAATGTCCCATACTGTAATTAAATCAAATTTTCTATCGTTAAACTTCTCATCTGTAATCCCTTTTGAATTAAAGAAATAAAAATAAACAACTTTCGTTGAATATGCAATTTTATTTGATTGTAACGCAATCAAAAATGTCACAGGCACATCTTCATCAATTAAGCCTTCTGGAAATCTTACATGGTCAAACAATTCTCTTTTATATAATTTTGCCCAAGTATACTGCACATTTTCCTGCGTCCCAATTTTAAAAAATTTCGTTAAAAACTCTCTCTGCGTCAATTCCTTCTCAGAATATTGTTCCTGAATCAATCCTGCCTTATTATGGACCCGCAAATTAGATGCAATAGAAAAATCAGCATGATATTTTTTTCTTAAATCATATAAATATTGTAAAGAATCACTTGGAAGCCAGTCATCAGAATCCACAAAATTAATATACTTTCCTCTGCAAATGTCTAATCCTGCATTTCTGGCAGAACTTAATCCACCATTTTCTTTATGTATCACATATATTCTTTTATCCTTTTTTTTCCACTCGTCACATATTATTCCACAGTTATCCAAAGAACCGTCATCTACTAAAATTAATTCATAATCGGTAAACGTTTGTCCCAAAATTGATTCAATGCATCGATCCAGATAATTTTCAACATTGTATATTGGAACAATTACACTAACTTCCGGCATTTATGTACCCTCTTTTCTGCAAATTTATCTCTCCTTACAATCAAATTGGATAAAACACATGCTTAATCTTTGGAAACCTTTTGACTAATAAAATAATCAAATAACTAAACAAAATAGCCGATAAAAACCCAGCCAAGACAAAAATGGAAAAACTTCCACAATTTATCTTCTCCAAAACAACCCGTACCGGAATTGTAAAATAGGCATGCAGCGCATATGGAATCATAGAATACATTCCCATCTCCTCAAAAAACAACATACGCTTCTCTTTTGCCTGTACCATCACTATAATGACGATTTCGCAAAGAGCCGCTGCTATCACAAAATTCATCAAAAATACATAAATCCCTTCATATTTCAATATTCCGGCAAGCGCCAGCACCCCAATGAGAATTTGCGGATTTTCAAACTTCTCATTTTTCCACCTGCGTCCCAGTTGAAAATAAATTCCATAACTGCAAGCATCCGCTATAAAAGCCACTGGAATATGTCTCCCAAATAAAAATAACAAAATCCAAATTACGGCTCTGATTTCTTTTCGCGAAATTCCCTTTACAATTAAAAAATCCAAAATTTTTATAATTAGCAACGCCATTAAATACCAGCCTGCTTCCCATCCACTGCTGTCAAAAGGAAGCCTAATGGCATCTGACACTGACACAACCCGATTTCCCTGATATAAAAAAAACTTTACCGACCAATAAACATAGCCAAAAAACAGGTAAGATCCATATAGATTTACAACACACTTTAGCAAATAACCAGAGCAACTCTTTTTTCCTTTCATGTTTCGGATTCGTTCTTCGTCAGAGACAGAACCACTGATTGCAAACATCAAAGGCATATGAAAAGCAAAAATAATTTTCCATATCAGGTTACCCATACCCCCCCCACTCTAAAATCCAGCCCGCCAATCACATGTCCCAAAACAACTAAAAGAATAGCAAGCCCCCTCGTACGGTCAATCCAACGTATCCTATCCATTTATCTTACTTTCCTCCTACATAAGCCATGCCATATGCCGTTAATTTTGTTCAAAAACACAGAAACAAGAACTCCCAAACATACAGATCCGGTAACCGCCAAGACAGCGATCACGGCATGGCTTACCAAATTATTCTCAAGAAATAACGCTGTTATTTTCTCTGTCAAACGCACACAATATGGATGCGTTAAGTAAATATAATAACTTATGTTTCCCACCAAAACAAAGAACGGGAGTATGTTCTTATCATAAAAAAACACATAAACCGCCATAAACAGAATCGCGGAAGGAATCCCCCAAAGAAAAATACGAATCACTTCTACCGATATGTATTTTCCCCCCCCCCATAAAAATACGGCAGTAACGCCAATCAAAATTCCAGACGCCCATTCCACAAATGAGCTTTTCTTGCCCAGCCATTCTTTAAAACACGCTGAATGAAAAAAATAATAAATCAGAATGCCAAATAAAAAATCAATCATCAGAAAACTACACCAAAACTGAAATGGCATAGGCAGCGGAAAGATTCTAAAAGAAAGCAGGGCAGCTAATAATGCACAGCAAATCCACCCCCGGCTTTCATACTTCCTTTTAACTGCAATCTTTGATGCAAGAAAAAACAACAAATAAAACAAAATCTCATAATTTAATGTATAACCCAGCCCCAAAATCGGCTGTCGGATGCCGCTATGCTCATACGGTATAAAACAAAGAGATTTCAGCAAATAAATTCCGGAGACTTCATAAGAACGAAAGAGATCCGGAAGCTTCCATACTGCTGCCGCAGTTACTAACGTCATAAACCAGTAAAAAGGAACAATCCTAAAAAACTTCTTCTTCCAATATCCTTCCAAGCCATTTTGTGTAGAATACATCATTAGATAACCGCTTATTACAAAAAAAATATCTACCCCATAGGCTCCGGATTTCATAAAACTTATATGTGACAATACAACGCTTACTGCTGCAAAAGCCCTTAGCGCCTGTATCGATTCAATCTTTTTCATCTGCGCTCCCTCTGCCGGATTTGCTTTTCTGCAATCTCCAAAATCTGTTGATACGAAATCTTCCTGTCAAATCTCGTCTCCGCAAGCGTTCTGGCAAAAACCCCTTCCCTTTTGCATCTGTCCAAATCCTTTGCATAACTTAAAACCGCTTCCGCAAGGGGCTTTATCTGTTCCGCTTCTATATTCATTCCAACCTTATATTCAGAGACTAACGCCATAAATTCTTTGCTTGCCAAAGTGTTGATCATTGGCTTGCCGGCCGCAAGATAATCTCCCACTTTATTGACAATGCTCTGCGAAGCCTTTTTAACAAACGAATTCACTAAAAGATCTGATTTTCTTAAATACGCAGCCATCTTTCTATAATTCATATATCCTAAAAATTCCACATTAACGCAATTTAGGGAATGCGCTAACTGTTCCAATTCTTCCTTTAACGGCCCGGTTCCTAAGATTTTGAATCTAATATTGATATGCCCTTCTTTTAGCAATCTGTCCGCCGCAAGAACCAAAGTCCGTATATCATAACTTGCGCCAATGCTTCCTGCATAGGTCACCCAAAATTCTGTCTCCTCTTTTACGATTTCTTCAGAATAAGCAAGAGCCCCACTGTCAAAAATATCTAAATCACACCCTACATAGACTGTCTCATTTGTGATTTTCCTTTTCTGGAACTGAAACGCCCTTCTTGTATATTCATCTGACGTCCCAATCACAGCATCTGCAAAGCGGTAAGCCGTCTCCGCATCCTTCCGGAAAAAAGAAAAGACAACATCTTTTAGAATAGGAACCCGAAAAACCATTTCCATTGCTTCCGGCCATAAATCTTCAATATCCACAACAAAAGGAATCTTATGCCCATGACAAAACTTCCCGACTTTCGCCGCTATGTTATTCGCCGGAATCGAACAGTAAATCAAATCATATGTCTGAGTCTTTAAATAATCCATGACACGCTTTGCCGCAATTTTATTGCTGATTACCCTCCTAATGTCAATGTTCTTTTTATAAGGAATCACTTCAATAAACGTATTCTGAAACGGATAATTCTGGCTTTCAATCAACTTCTTATCTCTGGGTTTTTTCTCAAAATGCTGAAACCCGCTGCTAATTAAATCCACTTCAAACCCATGCTCCGCAAACATTTTGGCAATATAATAAAACCTTGAAGGACCCGGCTCACATGGCAGCCATGCGTATCCTAAAGACACAATCCCTATTCTTTTCCCCATGTCCGGCACCTCCAGATTTTTCTATTATGTTTTTTCACTGCTGCAGCTTCTGTAAAACCGCTTTCGATTCCTGAATCCCCTGTTGTATTTCTTCGTTTTTTTCTTCCTGAAAACCTTCCGTGCTCTCCGTCTTAAACACCGTCCGAAACGTCAGCACAAGAATTTTGAAATCCAAATAAAACGACTGGTTTTCTATGTACATCAGGTCATACCGCAGCTTATCATACGCCGATGTGTTATACTTCCCCCACACCTGCGCATATCCCGTTAAACCGCCGTTGACGCGGAATCTGTAGGAAAACTCCGGCATTTCCTCCATATATTTCTCTACATGCTCTATCCGCTCCGGCCTTGGGCCTACAAAGCTCATATCATTTTTTAGTATATTTATTATTTGCGGTAATTCATCAATTCTGGTCGCTCGGATAAATTTCCCAACCTTAGTCACGCGGGCGTCATTTTCCGTACAGGGCATTGCGCCATGTTCTTCCGCGTTTACCACCATACTCCGGAACTTTAAAATTTGAAACACCCTGCCATTTTTCGTGCATCTTTCCTGCCGGTAAAACACCGGACCCCCGTCCTCTAATTTAATGCAAACCGCCGTAATTAAAAACACAGGGGAAAGCGCGGTTAAAAAAAGCGCCGATAAAGCCAAATCAAACAAACGCTTTCCAAAATAACCGGATTTCATTTCATATACATACTTATACTTTAACAACGGCGTATCCGTCAGATTTTTTTCTTCTGAGCCTTGGCAAAAAAGATCCTCTATCCTTGGCGTAAAATAAAACCCCTTCTTCTGCTCTGTGCATACCTTCATAAACTCCCCGCGTAAACCATGGGAAATTTCATACAGCAAAACAGAGTCGCATCGCTTTAAGGCATCGCAAAATTCTTCTTTTTGCAAATCCTCCCGTTTTACATACAAAAATTGAAACAAGTAAGGATATTTACGTTCAAGCAGGCTGCAAAACCTTTTTGCTTCTTCTGTAGAAATGCCGTTTCCATACAACATAAACATTTTTTGCGGCGCAAGATTCTTTGACAAATAGGCCTTAACGCCCGTAACAAACACTGCGGAACCTGCCATCTGTAAAACCGCCGTAAAAAGCCCATACCTAATATCTACAAAAGAATGGCTGCTGACACAGCTCTCTAAATACAATGCAAGATCTGAAACAGCGATTGCAACCGCCTGCCCAAAAATCGAATCTGAATTTGAAGAAGATGCCAGCCGGAATACATGATACGTATTACAAAACCAATGATAAATAATGACATAAGCAAGAAAAGAAGCAATGCCGCCTTCCAACCAGAGTTTTTCATAGGTCTGCGCATTATAATACCCAAACCAGACCACAGCAAATAAGCCAACATTCCAAATGCGAATCAGCCATTTCGCCGTATTTGTAATTTTTTTATCTTCCATACGAATCCATATCCCCTTTAAATTCGATTCTGTCTAAAGATTTTTCATAAATTCCTCAATTCTATCCAGTTTAAAAGACTATAACACTTTTTAGTATGTTTATTATTTTCGGTAATCCATTCGTTTTAGCGTCCGGAATTACCTATAAAAATTTTCTTAAATCTTTTGATAATTTATCATATATATCTTTTTTTGTCAATTCTTTTCCGATAAGCGCCATAAAATACCAAGCGCCGGATCTGCATTTCCTATACGGAACGCATTTTTCAAACACACACTACTTCCATATATGGCAATACTCTGCCATTTTTTGTATGATATTACTCTAAAACTTATCATTTTACAAAAGAAAGCAGGTAAAAAAATGCCAAGACGAGGAGAAAACATCAGAAAAAGAACAGACGGAAGATGGGAAGGGAGAATCAGCAGAACGATAGAAGGCAAGACCATCTCCCGTTCCATCTATGGGCCAACTTATGCGGAAGTCAAACAAAAACTTTCCGCCGCCAAACAGGAACTCGAAAAAAGAAAGAAGCTGACTGCTGAAAACCAGTGTCTAATTACTCTTGACGATGCTGCGCAGGAATGGTTAAATGACGTCAAACAAAACAGAAAAGACTCCACTTACACCAAATACAAAACCATTTATAAAAACCATATCCAAAAACAGCTTGGAGAAGAACTTCTCTGCATGTTAGAAAAAGAAAAAATCGAATCGCAATTATCTTGCTCTTTATCTAACAGTATTGTCAAAAGCAGTTATTGTGTGCTTAACCAGATTCTCTCATTTTCCCATACGCATTATCAGACGAAAGAATCAAACGTCAAACTTCCCAAATCACACGCTAAAAATTTACCGATTAAAATTTTTAACCATACCGAACAGGCAAAACTGATTTCACTGCTCTACCAAGATATGGATATTCATAAACTTGGAATTTTAATCTGTCTGTCTACAGGGCTGCGTTTGGGGGAAATCTGCGCTTTAAAATGGACAGACATTAATATGGACTTAAAAATTCTGCATGTAAACCGCACTGTCCAAAGAGTTGCCGTCAACGAAAGCAAAAAACGGACCCAATTATTAGAAACCGATCCGAAAACACTCTGCTCAAAGAGACAGATTCCAATATCTGACCGTCTCTATCAGCTTTTTCTAAAATTTTATAAAGAGGAGGGTTATCTTTTTAAAAAAAACAAACCTATGGAGCCGCGCACATACCAAAACAAATTCAAATCCTATTTAAACGAAGCCGGAATCGAACAGACGCATTTCCATGTCCTCCGCCATACTTTTGCCACAAACTGTATCAGCAACGGCGCGGATGCAAAAAGCGTCAGCGAGATTTTAGGGCATTCCGATGTAAAAATTACGCTTAACCGCTATGTCCACCCTACTATAGATGCTAAAAGAAACCACCTAAACTTACTAGACGCACACTACCGCCAATATCATATGTAGCCAAAACGGCAAAAAAGCCTGAAGTTGTAATTTCAGGCTTTTTCTTTATTTGCAGGAAAAAATCCTACAGACCGGAATCTAATATCCTCTGCATTGTCTTATATAATTCCAGTGTATTAATTGGTTTCGCCACATGCGCATTCATGCCGCTTTTTATCGCAAGCCGCTTATCTTCCTCAAATGTATTTGCTGACAGCGCAATAATTGGAATATTCGCTAAAGCAGGATTTTCAAGTTTCCTGATTGCTTTTGCCGCTTCATAGCCATTCATGACAGGCATTTGAATATCCATTAAAACCATTGCATAACTGCCTGCTTTTGCGTTTTGTATTTTTTCTAACGCAATGCTGCCATCTAAGGCGGAATCCACCAAATAGCCGGCATCCTTTAAAATCTCCATGCCAATTTCCAAGTTAATCTCATTGTCGTCTACAATTAATATTCTGTTCTTTTCCGGAATATGCTTTAAATGACTGCTATTTTTATATTGCGTTTCCTGCAGACGCAGTGTCAAAGTCACTGTAAATTTACTTCCTACGCCCGGTTTACTGGAAATGCCGATTGTCCCATTCATCGTTTCGACCACTTTTTTCGCAATCGTAAGCCCCAAACCGGAACCATGAATGCCGCTTAACGTCGTATTTTTTTCTCTCTCAAACGGTTCAAACACATGAGCCAAAAATTCTTCGCTGATTCCAATTCCGTTATCTTCCACTACAAACTGAAACGCCGACTGCCCTTCTTTTGTTTCTTCTTCTATTATGGAAACAAAAATTCTGTCTCCTTCTTTCGTATACTTTACCGCATTATCCGTCAAACACAACAATACCTGTAAAATCTTCTGCCGGTCGGCAAACACCCTGTCATGCTTCAATTTCGAAACATCTGTAAAAAATATCACCGATTTCGCCGCCGCCCTCTTTTTGACAACCGATTCCACTTGCTCTAAAATATCCAAGAGACTGCATTCCCGTTCATCTAATTGGATCTCTTTGGACTCGATTCTGGATATTTCTAAAATATTATTTAAAAGCTGCAATAAAATATCACTGGAAGCCGTAATCATTTCCAGACAGTCTTTTACTTTTGTCCTGTCGTGTAAATTTTTCTGCGCTAAGACTGCAAACCCGACGATTGCATTCATCGGCGTGCGTATATCGTGGGACATATTTGAAAGAAATACATTTTTCGCTTTATTCGCCATTGTCGCATGGCTCAACGCATCTTCTAACGCCCTCTTTTCTTCTATCGCCTGCATCATTTCCGAATCGATATTCCGATACCCAAACACAACTTTTGTAATGTCCTTCCCACTTGACACATTGACAATCCGAAGCTGGATATAAATCGGTTCATGATCCTTAAAAATACGGTATATTACATTATAATACCCGTTTTCCGAAAGTTTCTTCCGCAGATGATCCGGATTTGTCGTCTGCGCAACAATCTCACGGTCAGCGGGGTAAACCCATGATTGAATATAATCCGTATCAAATCCTTTGAACCTGCGTACCGGACATTCCATTTGGAACGCTGATTCAAACCGCTCGCTTACCCGATACGCCTGAATCGTATCCGCCTCTAAATCTGCGCATAGAATCGTTGCATAGTCTAAACTTAAAGATTCAATCAAAGTAAGTTCTTCCAAACGCTCTTTAGGGAGTGAAACCTGCAAATCCCCCTGTCCTGTCTTTTCCATTTCCATATGATTTTCCATACCTATCCCAGTCATGCCGTTTCCCTCCCTTGTTCTCCATCTGTTTTCTATATGATACGTTTGACTTAGCATTGTCAAATAGCTTCTTGGCTTCTTTTACTTGTGATATGGCTCATGGCGCATAATCCTGTAACTGCGGTAAATTTGTTCCAATAATATCACCCGCATCAATGGATGCGGAAATGTCAGTTTCGAAAAACTAAGTTTTAGATCCGCCCGTTCTAAGACTTTTTCCGACAATCCCAAAGAACCGCCAATCACAAAGGCTATACTGCTTTTTCCACTAATTCCAAGTTGTTCTATTGTACGCGACAACTGCCCGGAATCCATGCCGGTTCCCTCAATCGCAAGCGCAATGACATACATATCCAAACGGATATGCTTTAGTAAGCGTTCCCCTTCTTTGTCCTTAATCTGTTTTTCCATTGCAGGGCTTATAGAATCCGGCGCCGGTTCGTCTGCCGTTTCTATGACGTCCAATTTACAATATCTGCCCAGCCGTTTCGCATATTCCAGAACCGCTTTTCTATAAAATTCTTCTTTGATCTTCCCAACACATAAAATTGTAATTTTCATATTTTCTTACTATGGCATATAAATATAATTGACACGGTATACACAGCTCCTTAAACCGACAGAATTAATCAGTATAACAGACAACACCTGATTGCCCGGCGGCATCTCCAATGGCCCCGTATATTTGGCAGAACCCTTTACCGGATCACTTCCATCCCATGTATAATACGCCACACAGTCCGGCGGAACCTGTACCGTAATCCTCTGCGGTTCCGTATACGTTCCCCCTGCCGGCTCTACTTTCGGCATTGGAGGCGGCTCGTATTTTATCGTATATTCCGCCTTCACAATCTCACTGTAAATCCCCTTTTCATTTCGTGAAACCGCAGAAAGCGCCGTCGTTCCTTCTTTTTTTAATACTATCGATGTATGGTACGGCCTGCCATGGGAAACGGGATCTCTCCCATCTGTCGTATAAAAAATTTCATACCCATTTTTTGTGGAAATTTCAATATCCAGAGAATGTCCATACGTCCCTGAAATACTGCTGAACCTTGGCCGTTCTACAAGATAGTCCTCAAATAAATCCGACCATTCCCCATATCCGGCTTCTTCATAAAGGTCTAAAATTTTATCATATTCTTCTTTGTCGCTGTATATGCCGATTAATATTTTTACGTCTGCCCGGTCAATCTTTCCTTCCCTTGCAAATCCCTCTAAAATCGGCAAAGCTGATGCCATATCCTCTCGTTCCAGATAGATTTCAAGCAGACGCTCCCTCGCCCTCCGGTCATTTTTCTTTATCTCTAACGCCCGCTTTAAATAGGAAACTGCATCCTCCCATTCTTCCGCTTCCATACATTCTTCCGCCTTCTGGTATTGGAACGTGTAACTGTTTTCATTTTTCTTTTTAATATCCTGATATACCAAAAGCAAAGTCAGCGAGGCTGCTAAAATCACGACGAAAATCACTCCCCAGACTGTGATTTTTTTGCGTTTGCCCGCTGTTTTCTGTTTTATGGGCTGTTCTGCCGGCAAAGTCTCCTCTGTCTGCGCCTTCCCCTGCGCTAAATTTCCCAGCACATCTTCGTCTAAAAAATTATAATCCGGAACTAACTGCACTTCGTTCCCACAGACGCTGCAGTATACATTTCCCTGAGGTATTTTTGCCCCGCATTTTTTACATTCCATACAAAGACTGCTCACCTTCTATTTGTCCATCGCTTCCACACAATTATTCATAAGCATCGCAATCGTCATTGGCCCTACGCCGCCCGGAACCGGCGTAATTTTAGAAGCTTTTTGGCTTACTTCCTCAAATTTTACATCTCCAAAAAGTTTCTTATTCTCATCTCTGTGTATGCCCACGTCGATGACAACCGCGCCTTCTTTCACAAAATCTCCCGTTATCAATTCTCTTTTGCCTACTGCGACTATCAAAATGTCTGCCGTCCGGCAGATTTCCTGCAAATTCTTTGTATGGGAATGCGCCACCGTCACCGTTGCATTCTCGCGGAGCATAAGCAAAGCCATCGGCTTTCCTACGATATTGCTTCTGCCCACAATCACGCAATGTTTCCCATCAATTTCCACATCTGAGCGTTTCAAAAGCTCAATAATCCCCGCTGGCGTACAGGAAACGAACCCTTCCTGCCCAACCGCCAAAGACCCGACGTTCTGCGTATGAAATCCATCTACGTCTTTCTTTGGTGAAATTGCATTGATAATTTCCTTTTCATCAATATGCGCCGGAACTGGAAGCTGCGTCAAGATTCCATTCACTGAACCGTCCTCATTCAAATCGGAAATCAAACGAAGCAGTTCCTCTTGCGTCGTTTCTTCCGGCAATTCAAACGACTTTGAATGTATCCCAATATATTCACAAGCTCTCTTTTTATTTTTGACATAAACGCTGGAGGCTGGATCATTCCCCACTTGAATAACTGCAAGCGTCCCTTCGATTCCCTTTTGTTTTAATTCCGCCACTTTAGCTTTCAATTCCTCTTTTATCTCCGAAGAAATCTTCTTTCCGTCTATCAACTGCGCCATTTTATATTTCCTCCTTTATCCCTTCTTCAAAAATCCATTTCCCTTTAGAATAAGCCCCTTATGATCCCAGCGTGATCCACATCAATCTGATTTGCCGCCGGCGTTTTCGGCAGCCCCGGCATCGTCATAATATCGCCCAGCGCCGCAACCACAAACCCTGCCCCTGCAGATGCGTATGCCTCTCTGACATGCACTGTAAAGCCGCTTGGCCGCCCGAGCTTTGCTTTGTCGTCTGACAGCGAATACTGCGTCTTCGCCATGCAAACCGGAAATTTTCCCATGCCAAGATCCGTAATCCGCTTTAACTCCCGCTCTGCCGCGGGACTGTATGTGACGCCGTCTGCGCCATAAATCTCTTTTGCCACCGTCTCAATCTTCTCTTTTAACGGCGCTTCATCTGCATAAAGAGGTTGAAAATGGCTTTCTTTTTCTTCCAAAGTCCTTAACACTTCTTTTGCAAGTTCAATGCCGCCTTTTCCGCCGTGTTCCCAAACTTTTGAGAGGGCAAACGCGCAGCCATGCTTTTTGCAAAATTGCTCCACATAGCCCGTTTCCGCTTCCGTATCCGTGACAAAGGAATTTAATGCCACAACAACCGGAACATGGTATTTTTTGAGGTTTTCTATATGCTTTTCTAAATTTGCTATTCCTGATTCTAAAGCCTGTAAATTTTCTTTTGCAAGTTCTTCTTTTTTCACGCCGCCATTATATTTTAAGGCGCGCGCCGTAGCCACCAATACCACGCAATCCGGATGCAGGCCCGCTTTACGGCACTTGACGTCAAAAAATTTCTCCGCGCCCAAATCCGCGCCAAATCCCGCTTCCGTCACTACATAATCCGCCAGCTTTAAGCCAGTTTTTGTCGCCCGTATGCTGTTGCATCCATGCGCAATATTTGCAAAAGGCCCTCCATGGATGATTGCGGGCGTATGTTCTAATGTCTGGATCAGGTTTGGCTTCATCGCATCCTTAAGAAGCGCCGCCATCGCCCCCGCCGCCTTTAAATCCGCCGCCGTCACAGGGTTTCCGTCAAATGTATACGCCACAATAATATTAGAAAGCCTCTCTTTTAAGTCTTTCATGTCATCAGCCAAACAAAGAACCGCCATGATTTCAGAAGCCACCGTTATAATAAAATGATCTTCCCTCACCATTCCGTCCATCTTACTTCCAAGCCCTATGACAATATTCCGAAGCGCGCGGTCATTCATGTCCATACAGCGTTTCCAGACAATCTGCCTTGGGTCGATTTGAAGGGCGTTCCCCTGTTGGATATGATTATCCAATAATGCCGCTAAAAGGTTATTTGCCGCAGTAATTGCATGGAAATCCCCTGTAAAATGCAGGTTTAAGTCTTCCATCGGGACAACCTGAGCATATCCGCCCCCCGCCGCTCCGCCTTTTATGCCAAAGCAGGGGCCAAGCGACGGCTCACGCAGCGCAAGAACCGCTTTTTTCCCTAACAGGCCGAATGCCTGCCCAAGCCCTATGCTTGTCGTCGTCTTGCCTTCTCCGGCAGGCGTCGGATTAATTGCAGTCACTAATATCAGCTTCCCGTCTGGATTATGTTCTATCTTCTTCATCAAACTGTCAGAAAGCTTCGCTTTATATTTTCCATATAATTCCAAATCGTCCGCAGGAATAGACAGGCTCTCCGCCACCTCTGCAATCGGACGCAGATGCGCTTTTTGCGCAATTTCTATATCTGTTTTCATGCTTTAACCTCCTGTAAGTATTGTTCAAACTCCTCTATCGTCATAAGGATCTTTCTGGCTTTCGTGCCTTCTTCCGGACCCACCAGCCCGGCTTCCGCCAACTGATCCATAATGCGGGCGGCGCGGTTAAAGCCGACTTTAAATTTCCGCTGAATGGAACCGATGGAGCCTTTTTCACTTTCCACTAAAAATTTCCCAACTTCTGCAAACAGCGCATCTCTGCTGTCCGAGGAGGAAGATCCGTCTGAAATGGAGGCCGTAATATTTTCCGACTGTTCCATTTTCTCCTGAACTTTCGCATTGTACTGCGCATCGCCATTTTCATTCTTTAAAAAGCTTACCACATCTGACACTTCTTTATCCGAAACAAATGCGCCTTGGACACGGAGCGGTTTTTGGTAATTCTGCGGGAAAAACAGCATATCCCCTTTTCCCAAAAGCTTTTCCGCGCCGACCATATCTAAAATTGTCCTAGAATCCACGCCGCTTGTCACGGCAAAAGCAATTCTTGAAGGCATATTCGCTTTAATCAGCCCTGTAATGACATTGACGGACGGCCTTTGCGTTGCAATAATCAAATGCAGTCCCGCCGCCCGCGCAAGCTGCGCTAACCGGCAGATAGACGCTTCCACTTCATGGGAAGCCACCATCATTAAATCTGCAAGCTCATCTACGATAATTACAATCTGCGGAAGCGGCGAAAGATTTTCTTGGCCTTCCATGTCCGGCATGGACGACACTTTCGCATTATACCCTTTCAAATCACGGACGCCATATTCGGCAAACTTCCGGTATCGATCGTCCATCTCTGCAACAGCCCAGTTCAATGCGCCCGCCGCTTTTTTCGGATCGGTGACGACCGGAATCATTAAATGCGGAATCCCATTATACACGCTTAATTCCACTACCTTTGGATCTACCATAATCAGCTTTACGTCTTCAGGACGCGCTTTATATAAAATACTCATAATAATTGTATTGATGCAGACAGACTTACCGGAACCTGTCGCGCCTGCAATCAGTAAATGCGGCATTTTCGCAATATCCGTCACAACCACCTGTCCGCCAATGTCTTTTCCTGCCGCAAAAGCAATGTTCGATTCATTCTCCTGAAACTCTTTCGATTCAATCAAATCCCGGAACATCACCGTCACATTCTCTTTATTCGGGATTTCTATGCCAATCGCGGCTTTTCCCGGAATCGGCGCTTCCATTCGGATATCAGCCGCCGCCAGATTCAGCTTAATGTCATCTGTAAGATTGACGATTTTGCTGACTTTTACGCCCATTTCCGGCTGGATTTCATACCGTGTGACCGACGGCCCGCTGCTGACATTTGTAATCGTTACATTTACGCCAAAATTCTTCAATGTCTGCTGTAACTTGTTCGCAGTCGCCATTAAATGCTGTTTCGAATCCCCCATCGCCTTTTTACTGCCCTCTTTTAACAGTTTTACAGACGGGAACACATATTGTTTCGGCTGGGTTTGTTCCATTGCGGCGTCCATTTCGGCCGCCATCTCTTTTTTCTCCGCTTCCGTAATCTGTTCCGCCTTTTTCTCCTTTGCCGCTTTTTTCGTATTTTGCGGTTTCTGCGCCTGTGCGCCCGCGTTTTCTTCCTGATAGAAGATTTCTTCCATCGAGACGTCCGGCTCCTTCAAATCCGCCTCAAAGGGAGGAGGCTCCATCATACTGCTAATGTCCCCTAGCATCTGTTCCAACGCCCTGTCGTCTTCATATGCATCCTGCTTTTTGGTTTCATCTTCCGGCTGCGCTGGCTCTATAAAAATCTCAGGCAGCGGAATCTCCTCTGCGGGCTCCTCTTTCACAAAATCCACTGGAATTTGTTCCTTCTTTTTTACTTTTGGAAGCTCCTCTTTCGCCTCCCGCTTCGGCTTCATCTCCGTAATCTCGTCACCCGCCGTCCGTTTCCCGCTTGAAATGCTGGTATCAGCCGCAACGCCGGAGACCTTTTTTTCTAAACGGCGCAGTTTCCGCTTCTCCTCCCTGCGCTGTTGGTTGTCATGATAGCGGATCACGTCTTTCCTTGCAGATTCATATACCCTTTGCCCGCCGCGTTTCATGCCACGGAATATAGAACGTTCCGTAATCAGCACAAGTGAAATAATCATCACAGCCAAGTCAATCACAAAAGAGCCAAATGTCCCAAAATTCGGCACGCACAGCCAGACGAAAATACCGCCAACTCCCCCGCCGCCCATCTTCGACAAAGAAGAATACCGGTACGCCTGCGCAATCAGTTCCGATGACGGCAAATCAGTGTCTTGAATTAAAAGCTGTAAAAACATACAAAGAGCGCAAAATAATAAAATGCACGCAATTAATTTAAAAATCGCAAAATGGTTCCGCTTATTGGAAATCAAAAAGCAAGAGCCCAAAAACAAAAGAACTGGAAATACATACGCCATCATTCCAAACAACCCGAAAATCAACATACTTGCCGCATTCCCTACTTTGCCTCCAATCCCAAAATTGCTGACAAACAGCAAAATTGACACTGCAAGCAATGCCCAAAGCAGGATTTCATTTTCAAACGCAAGCCCTTTTGCTTTTTTCCTTCGGGCTTTTACACCCGCCGTATGTTTCGACCTGCTTTTTGCAGCAGCAGTCTTTCTTTTTGTTGCCATATATCCTCCATATTATGCTGCATAAAAATATCCGACGATAGAAATTAACCCTACGGCCAGACAGTAAACTGCAAAAAATGTAAATTTCTTTTTCTTTACCACGACAAGCATTGTTTTTATCGCAATGTATCCGACAACTGCTGAACATACTACGCCCGCCGCATAGTAGCCGATTTCAGCCGGCGTCACCTGAACGCCGGATAAATCCGTAAGTTCCAATACCAGCGCCCCAAGCACTGCCGGAATCGACATAATAAACGAATAACGAACTGCAAAACTGCGTTTGAATTTACTTAAAAGACAAGCCGTAATTGTCGTGCCTGACCGTGACAATCCCGGCAGCGTCGCAAATCCCTGACAAATCCCAATAAAAAACGCATTTGAATATGTAATGGTTTTCGGCGTTTTCGCGCCGTCTGCAATGCGGTCAGACAAAAATAACAACACTGAAGTCAGCACAAGGCAGCAGCCCGGAACAATTAATATCCCCGCCGCCGCTTCTACGACATTCGCCCCGACAAAACCAATTATGCCTGTCGGGATTGTAGAGACAATCACCAGCATGACAAATTTCCGGTAACTGTTTGACACAATCAAATGATACGGCTCATCTTTCCCCTGAAATAAATTGCCTGCAAATATCCCCACATTCCGGAAAAAGTCCCCAATAATGGCAAACCCTTCTTTTATCATACGGAATATATCTTTATAAAATGCCGCAAATATTGCAATCAAAGTGCCGACATGCAGCAGCACGTCAAACAACATTCCTGTATCCGTCTCAACATCAAACAAGATTTTAAACAACGCCAAATGCCCCGAACTGCTGACAGGCAAAAACTCCGTTAATCCCTGTATCACTCCCATGATAATTGCTTTTAGTAATGACATATCTGCCTCCCATTCGTAGATGTCTAAACTTATTCTTTTGTAGTCTACCATATTTTAGGGGAATTGTCATTATGAAAAAACCATATTTTATTCAGACGCTCCCTTATGCCAACGACGCAAAGAGCATAACGTTCTTCTTTAAAATATGGTTTTTTACTCTATGATTTATTTTTTCTTATCCTCAATTAACTGATGCAATTTGCTGACCGCATCATGGATTCCGCCGACTTCATTAATTAAGCCTTCTTTCACTGCATCCTCTCCCACAAGGATCGTCCCTAAGTCTTTTGACATCATGTCCGTATTCATCATGAGTTCTTCTAACCGGTTCTGCTTTGCTTTTGAATGGCTTTCAATAAACCGAAGAATACGGTCCTGCATCTGTTTAAAGTAGTCATACGTCTGTTTTGCCCCTATCACGGTGCCGCTCATACGGACCGGATGGATCACCATTGTGCCGCTTGGCACAATAAAGGAATAATCTGTTGACACCGCAAGCGGCACGCCGATGGAATGGGAGCCGCCAAGCACAAGGGAAACTGACGGCTTATTTACGGAAGCTACCATTTCCGCAATGGCAAGCCCGCTTTCAACGTCCCCTCCCACGGTATTGAGCATTAAAAGAATCCCGTCGATTTTGTCACTGTCCTCTATGACTGCAAGCTGGGGAAGCACATGTTCATACTTCGTCGTCTTTGTCGTGGACGGCAGGCATTCATGCCCTTCAATCTCACCGATAATATTTAACAGATGAATCTGATGATCGGAATCTTGGTTCGACAACACTGCCTGCCCATATTCTTTGATGCTGTCCATATTTGTTTCCTGATTTGTTTCGTTTTTCGTTTCTTCCATATTTACCTCACAAAAACAGAGGGTCGCATGACCCTCCTTTTTGTTTAGTATACGCAATATTTTTTTTAATATCCAAGCAAATAATTATAAAGCCCCTGATACCGCTCTTTTGACGATTTCCAAGAATAATCTTTTGACATTCCTCTGTCCACCATCTTATTCCATTGACGTTTCCGGTCGAAATAAATATGCTTTGAGTAATTGATAATGCCTAACATTTCATCTGCATTATAATTCGTAAAGGAGAACCCTTCCCCTGTGTCGTCATATTCGTTAAACGGCTGTACGGTATCCCGCAGCCCGCCTGTCTCCCGCACAATCGGAACTGTGCCGTAACGGAAGGAAATCAACTGTGTCAAACCGCATGGCTCAAAACGGGACGGCATTAAAAAGGCGTCGGCAGCCGCATATAATTTGTGCGCTAAGTCGTCTGAATAACAGATATTCGCAGAAATACGGTCCGGATACTTCCATGCGTAATGGCGGAACATATTTTCATAACGCACATCTCCTGTCCCAATGACAACAAGCTGTGTAAATTCGTCCGCAATATAATCCATCATGTAGTTAATTAAATCTAAGCCTTTCTGATCTGTCAGACGGGAAATCAAACCGATAAGATATTTCTTTTTATCTACGGCAAGGCCTAAATCCTGCTGAATCCGCAGTTTATTCTGCGCCTTTTTCTGCCGCCAGTTGCTCTTATCGTAATTATTATAAATCTGGGAATCCGTGGCCGGATTATATACATCATAATCTATGCCGTTTACGATGCCCTGCATATCAAAATGACGGGCGGAAAGCAATCCGTCAAGCCCTTCCCCATATTCCCTTGTCTGGATTTCGTTGGCATAAGAATCGCTGACAGTTGTGATGTAATCGGCGTACACAAGCCCGCCCTTTAGCATATTTGCATCCTTTTTGTATTCCAACTTATCCGGCGCAAAGAGCCCGTTTGCAAAACCTGTCAGCCCACGCATGGTCTGAATGTCCCAAACGCCTTGGAATTTTAAGTTATGGATTGTCATAATTGTTTTAATGCCCCAGAAAAACCCGTCTGCGCTAAATTCATTTTTCAGATACACCGGAATAAATCCCGTCTCCCAGTCGTGGCAATGAATTAAATCCGGACGGAAATTAATAAGCGGCAGCATGGAAAGAACTGCTTTATCAAAGAAACAGAACTTTTCAATATCATAACGGATATTCCCATATGGCTGGAAACAGTTGAAATATTCTTCATTATCAATAAAATAATATGTAATGCCGTCTAATTCATATTTCAACACCCCGACATATTTGTTCTGGATATAGCTTCCGGCATTCATATAAAAATGCGTCACATATTCAAACTGGCTCCTAAAGTGTTCCGGTATACAGCTATAATTCGGAAGCGCGACCCTGACGTCCCACTCATCTTTGGAAAACTCCTTTGGCAGCGCGCCGCACACGTCTGCCAATCCGCCTGTTTTAATAAATGGAACACATTCCGATGCTGCAAAAAGTATTTTTTTCATAGGAAATCCCTCCTTATTTTATATGGCCGCTAACGCCTGCCCTAAATCCGCTATAATGTCTTCGACATTTTCTATGCCAACGGAAAAACGGATTAAATCCGGCGCCACTCCGGCTTCTAACAACTGTTCCTCTGTCATCTGGCGGTGCGTATGGCTTGCCGGATGAAGGACGCACGTCCTCGCATCCGCCACATGCGTAACAATCGCCGCCAGTTTCAGCTTGTCCATAAACTGCACAGACACATCGCGTCCGCCTTTTAACCCAAACGAAACTACGCCGCAAGTTCCGTTTGGCATATATTTCAACGCAAGTTTATGATATTTATTGTCACTTAAGCCTGCATAATTGACCCATGCAGCCTTTTCATGGCTGTTTAAGTATTCCGCAACTTTCTGGGCATTTTCACAATGCCTTGGCACACGCAGATGCAGCGTTTCTAACCCAACATTTAACAGGAACGCATTTTGCGGAGACTGAATGGAGCCTAAATCCCGCATAAGCTGCGCCGTCGCTTTCTGGATAAATGCCATCTTGCCAAATTTCTCGGCATAAACGATTCCATGATAAGATTCGTCCGGCTCTGTCAGGCCTTTGAACTTCTCTTTATGCGCCATCCAGTCAAAATTCCCAGAATCAATGATTGCGCCGCCTACGCTCATAGCATGGCCGTCCATATATTTCGTCGTAGAATGCGTCACTATGTCTGCGCCCCATTCAAACGGCCGGCAGTTAATCGGCGTCGCAAATGTATTGTCAATAATGAGCGGAACGCCGTGTCTATGCGCAATGCCTGCAAAACGTTCTATATCCAAAACCACAAGGGAAGGATTTGAAATTGTTTCTGCAAACAACGCTTTTGTATTTGGCAAAAACGCAGCTTCAATTTCTTCGTCGGAAGCATCCGGATCAACAAAGGTACAGGAAATCCCCTGCTTTTTCATCGTCGTCCCAAACAGGTTAAACGTGCCCCCATAAAGAGAATTGGAACATACGAAATGATCTCCCGCCTCACAGATATTAAATATGGCATAATAATTCGCCGCCTGCCCAGATGAGGTCAACATGCCTGCAATGCCGCCTTCTAATTCTGTAATCTTCGCAGCTACCGCATCATTCGTCGGGTTTTGAAGCCTTGTATAGAAGTATCCGGCTTCTTCTAAATCAAACAGCCTGCCCATCTGATCGCTGTTTTCATACCGAAACGTCGTGCTCTGGTAAATCGGCAATACCCTTGGCTCTCCTTTTTTCGGCTGCCAGCCTGACTGGATGCAAATTGTTTCCGGCTTATACTGTTTCCCCATTTTCCTATTCTCCTTATCAGCTTATGTTTCATTCGTCCCAGTTATGAAAAACTTCCTGAACATCGTCGTCTTCATCTAACAAATCAAGTATTTTGCGGATGCTGTTTAAGTCCGCTTCTTCAGACAGCGTCACATATGTCTGCGGCAGCATCGTCACTTCCGCATTTGCCATTGGAATTTTCTCCTGCTCGAACGCTTCCCGCACCGCAGAAAAATTTTCAGGCAGCGTAAGGATTTCAAAGCTGTCTTCTTCTTCCGAAAAGTCATCTGCACCCGAATCAAGCGCAAACATCATCAAATCGTCCGCTTCCATCTCACAATCGTCTTTATCGACGATAATCTGGCCTTTTTCGTCAAACATATAGGATACGCATCCTTGCGTCCCGATGCTTCCATTCCCTTTGGTAAAAGCATTTCTGACGTTTGCGGCAGTGCGGTTTTTATTGTCCGTAAGGGCTTTTACAATGATAGCCGTTCCCGACGGGCCATATCCTTCGTATGTAACTTGTTCGTAATTGACATTGTTTGTATCTCCCGCCGCTTTTTTAATCCCGCGTTCTATCGTATCGTTGGGCATATTGTTGGACTTCGCTTTTGCAATTACATCACGCAATTTACTGTTATTTGCCGGGTCCGCGCCGCCTTCTTTGACTGCGATGGCAATTTCCCTTCCGATTATCGTAAATATTTTACCTTTTGCCGCATCGTTTTTTTCTTTTTTATGTTTGATGTTGGCAAATTTGGAATGACCTGACATATTCTTTCCTCTTTTCTGTTTTTTATTGCTTTATGATTTCTATTCTACCATTTTTTCCGCGTTCTGACAAGGAAAATTCCCTTCCGTCCATTGTAAACGCGCCGTGATGCAGCGCTTCCCTGTTTACCGGATTTTTGCATTTGCTTACTCGCGGATCTGGCCGTTTCCGTAAATAATGTACTTTGAACTTGTCAAAGCCAAAAGCCCCATCGGCCCTCTTGCATGAAGTTTTTGCGTGCTAATCCCAATTTCCGCGCCAAACCCAAATTCAAACCCGTCTGTAAACCGGGTGCTTGCGTTGACATAAACCGCCGCCGCATCCACTTCATTTAAAAACTTCTGCGCATTCGAATAACTGTTTGTGATAATCGCCTCTGAATGGCCCGTATTATAGCGGTTGATATGCGAGACCGCTTCTTCCACAGAAGCCACTGTTTTCACAGAAATCTTATAATCCAGATATTCCGTTCCCCAATCCGCTTCCGACGCTGCCGTGACATTCTTCTCATTCCCAAAAATCTGTAAGATTTTCTCGTCTGCCCGCACTTTTACCTGCTTTTCCTCAAGCCGTTTTAATAGAAGCGGCGTAAAGGCATCTACAATTTTTTCATGGATTAACAGTGATTCACAGGCATTGCAAACGCCTATCCGCTGGGTCTTTGCATTCACGATAATGTCTAACGCCATCTCAAAATCCGCGCTTTCATCGACATAAATATGGCAGTTCCCCGTTCCCGTTTCAATCACCGGAATCGTTGCGCATTCCACAACAGCGCGGATCAGCCCCGCGCCGCCGCGTGGAATCAAAACGTCCACATATCCATTCATATTCATAAACTTTTGCGCCGTTTCATGGGATATGTCTGTAATCAAAGAGATCGCGTTTTCTGTCAGCCCTTGTTTTAATAACGCCTCTTTGATACAATCCACAATCGCCTGATTTGAATGGATTGCATCTTTGCCGCCGCGTAAAATTACGACATTCCCCGTCTTAAAACAAAGCCCAAACGCATCTGCCGTGACATTTGGACGGGATTCATAGATAATCCCAACCACGCCAAGCGGGACGCGTTTTAACCCAATCATCAGACCATTTGGCCGCTTTTTCATAGAGATCACTTCCCCAACGGGATCGTCAAGCCCCGCAATCTGCCGTATGCCTTCCGCCATTTGGGCAATCCTTGTATCATCTATCTTTAAACGATCTAACAAAGCTTCCGGCATCCCGTTTTTCTTCCCGTTTTCCATGTCCTTTTGATTTGCCGCAATCAGCTTTTCTTTCTGCGCTGACAAATGTTCTGCAACAGCCAAAAGGGCCTGATTCTTCCTATCTGTGGAAAGGACTGCCATTTCCTGTCTGGCATCTTTTGCCCGTTTACAAATTTCTATTAATTCCATTTTTTTCCTCCCTTTCTCTAAAAAAAGAAACCGCGCGTTCCGTCACAAGCGCATCCATCTTTACATCACAGCGTTCTGTAATAATCCATGGCTCCACCTGAGATTCATACGCAATCCCTATGCAAAACAATCCTTTATGGACGGATAAATAGCGGTCATAATATCCCTTTCCATATCCATAACGGTTCCCCTCCCGGTCAAACACACTGCCCGGAACAAGGCAGACGCCCCGCTTTGCTTTTACTTTTTTTGAGCCGGCATTTGGTTCCAATATCCCAAAAGCGCCTTTGCAAAACTCCTCCATCGACGCTGTCTGGTAAAAATCCATCGTATCGCCCGATACTCTTGGAAACGCCAGACACGCTTCCCGACCCAAAAGCCAGTTATATAATTCCAATAAAGAAACCTCCGACCCATGCGGATAATATCCGAACACGCCGTCCTTTCTCCAACTGTCCATTTCCAAAAATAAGTTGCGCAAATGCGCACAGATGGCGGCAGAATATTTTTCACAGTCTTCTTTCGCCAGTCCATTGCGTTTTTGTAAATGGCGCTTCCTAATCTGCTGTTTTGTTTCCATACGTTTCACCCAGATTATACACCGAGCCGTCAGGGTTTTGTATGTCAATTTGATCCAACTGCGCTTTTAAATTCCCCCTGACATTTGCCACAAATTCCTTCCGGAGCAAATCCTGCTCCGTTTTCTCCGCTTCCGTCAATCCTTCCGCTTTTGATTTTCTATATAATTCATTAATTCTGTCAATTTTCTGTTGATTCATTCTTTAAAGCGTCTCCTCTATAAAATCACTAATATAAAAATCTTCGTCATAATTTGCATGGAACAGCGTCCCAACAAAATCCCCTTCAAAAATATGATGCAGTATCCCTACGTCTTTTGCATTCGCAATAATCATATCCGCGCCGGATTTCGTCGCGATCTTTGCCGCCGCAAGCTTCGTCGCCATTCCTCCAGTCCCTACGTCGCTTCCCGTCGATTCTTTCGCCATGCCAAACAAAGATTCATCTATAATTTCCACATCATGGATAAACGCTGCATCTGGGTTTTCCCGCGGATCGTCTGTGTAAAGCCCGTCAATATCAGACAACAATACCAACAGATCCGCCGACACCAGCGAAGCCACAAGCGCAGAAAGCGTATCATTGTCCCCAAACTGCATTTCATAAGTGGAAACCGTATCATTTTCATTGACAATCGGTATTACGCCAAGCCGGAACAATTCTTCCATTGTGTTCTGCGCATTTTTACGCGCGACAAGATCCACCATTGTATTTTTCGTCATTAAAACCTGCCCTGCCGTCTGATGGTATTCCGCAAACATCTTTTGGTACGTCATCATAAGCCTTGCCTGCCCGACAGCGGCGCATGCCTGCTTTTGGGCAATCGTCTCTGGGCGTTTCTCCATTCCCATAAATGTCCTGCCAACCGCAATCGCGCCGGAACTGACTAATGCAACGTCCAATCCGCTGTTGCGTAAATCGCAAAGTTCCCGCACCAGCCGTTCCATTTTATAAAAATCTATCTTACCTGTTTCTTTGTGCTGTAGAGAAGACGACCCGATTTTTATAATCACACGCTTTTTTTCCATTTCCATCTCCTCCTAAACTTGCCACTCTGCTTATTGCCCTATTTCTAAAACAAACCAAATATTTGTCTCTCTGCTTTTTGCGCTACACGCTATGCCATCTCGTATTGCATCCATTCGTATTTTAACCTGCTCCCTTCCATGATTTCCGCCGGAAGGAGCGCCCGAGCCACAAGCTTCACATGATCTGATTCTATATCCGTCCTTTTTAAATTTGCATAATCCCCTTCTATGCTTACAACTTCATAATACCATGTTTCCATACAATTTTGTCCCTCCATTGCCCTCTGACATCAATGCGCTCCTGCCATTTACTCTGCAGGAATGACTAAGTTTAACCATAATCCGCAAACGCATCCATGTCAGATTTTTTGTTTCATTGTAATTTTTTTATACTGCCCAAATCTTTTCCTTCCACTTTTCCATTTTTCCATATATCATTGCAAATCGCCAAATTCTCTGTTAAAATACGGACTTATTCAAACATTGCAAAAGAAAGAGGGGATTCCCTATGTTTACAAAATTAAACCTCAAATCCTGCGCCATAATTCTCCTTGGGAGCGCCTTTCTGGCGTTCGGGCTTTACCATGTCCATTCCTTTTCCGGCGTAACTGAAGGCGGCGTATTAGGAATGTCGCTTCTGCTTGAACATTGGCTCAGCCTGTCTCCGGCAGTATCTGGTTTTCTATTAAATGGCATATGTTATGCCATCGGATTAAAACTCCTTGGCAAAACATTTCTCGGCTATTCCATGCTTGCCGCCGCAGGGTTTTCCATTTCTTATAAGCTCTTTGAACAATCCGGTCCACTTTGGCCAAAGCTTGCCGATATGCCGTTTGCCGCTTCCATAACCGGCGCAATCTTCGTCGGCATTGGCGCGGGCGTATGCGTCCGGTACGGCGCAGCTTCCGGAGGAGACGATGCGCTTGCCATGAGCATTTCCCATCTTACGAAATGGAACATTGAATGGATTTACTTAATGTCCGATTTGCTCGTTCTTGGATTGTCTCTAAGTTATATTCCGATCCAACGAATTGGTTATTCTATCTTAACCGTTCTCCTCTCCGGCCAGATTATCGGATTTTTGCAACGCATTTAAATTGAACCTTTGCGATTCTTTCTAAAACGGACGTCTCTTTGAAGCAAACGGTAAACCGTCGCGGCTAAAGGCACGCCCAGCAACATTCCGCCAATGCCCATTACGCCGCCGCCAATCGTCACCGCCGCAAGCACCCAAATCCCCGGCAGGCCTACCGATGAGCCAACGACGCGCGGATAAACCACATTGCCTTCCACCTGCTGCAAAATTGCAAGATATACAAGAAATGCCACTGCATTGACCGGATTTACCGTAAAAATCATAAACGCGCCTATGATCGCGCCTATGTAAGCGCCTGCAACCGGAATCAGGGCGGTAAACCCTACCAGACAGCCAATCATAGCCGCATAAGGCAGCCTTAATAAAAGCATTCCGCCCGTACACAGTCCGCCCAAAATCACAGCCTCCATGCACTGCCCGACGATATAACTGTGAAACGAACCGTTCATTTCCCGAAGCACATATAAAAGTTTTCCGGCAAAACGTTTCGGAAGATACGCGCGCATCAACGTTTTTAACTGCATTCCCAGTTTCTCTTTCCCCGTTAAAATGTAAATTGAAAAAATAAAGGAAATTAAAAGTGTGACTGCCTTCGCAAAAATGGAAGTTACAATCCCAACAGCCGCCCCCATTGCGCCTCCTACGCCTGTAAAAAGAAAATTAAACGCTTTGATTAAGCCTTCCTTAATATCAAGGCTGTTTCCTTTAAAAAAGTTATTCCCTTCCGCAAACAGCCCGCTGATTTCAAAGTTTTCTTCCAGCCAAAACAAAGCGGTTTCTATTGCCTTTGGAAGCTGCTCTACTAATACTTTCAGACAGTTGACAAGTTCCGGCACAATCATCTGCACAATAAATACGGCAATACAAGCGATGCAGACATATGCAAAAGTCATACAGACTGGCCTGCGGATACGGTCAATCAAAGGTTTTTTGCTTTTTGTGAAAAAATAACGTTCAAAAAAAGACATCAAAATATTGACGACATATGCCATGATCCCTCCAAAAAACAGAGGAAACGCCGCCCCGAATGCAACGCCTGCCAGATTCATGCAAAAATCCCAATAATGTATAATAAAATACACAAGCAAAACTGTCGAACCTGCCCGTATACAGGTTTTCCACTTTAATTCCATAGTAACCTCCGTTCGTACCGTTTAAAATCTTTCGTTTCCCACTTTGCCATTATAACATTGAGCAGATATTTATACAATAAGAAAAGAGAGATGCAGGGCGCCTGCATCTCTCTTTACAAACTATTTCTTTTTGTAAGACGTCTTTTTCGAAATTTTGCCTTTCTTACAGTTGTTTTTTAATTTATTAAACTCTTTCTTAGACATTTTCTTTGGAACCGTCACTTTGCATTTCGCATGTGTTCCTTTAAATGCTTTTGAAGCAATCTTCGGAGCTTTGAGCGTTTTAAACGTAATGGTTTTTAATTTCTTTAAGTTATAAAATGCCTTTGAATCTATTTTAGTAATATTTGCTCCAATTTCCACCTTATTGAGTTTCTTTGCTTTTGTAAAAGCTTTTGAAGCTATGGAAGTTACTTTAAAAGTAATGTTTCCAATCTTAACTGTAGGCGGAATTGTGACCTTTTTCACACTTTTCTTAACTCCTGACACAGCTACCGTCCCTTCGGATGCATGAGAGAACGTAATTTTATAAACCAAGTCTCCCACTGTGATTTCTTTCCCTTTTTCCGGAAGCGCTGGCATCCATTTTGCATATAAAACAATATTTTTCGTAATTTTACTTGTTTCAGAAAATTTATTTTTGAACGCCTTATCGGTATACCAGCCGTCAAATATATAATTTGCTTTTGTCACCGTTACTTTTGTAATCGTCTTATTTTGCTCTACCTTCTGGGCTGCCACATTTGTTCCTCCGTTGCTGACGAAAGTTACTGTATAAATTGGTATCCATTTTGCATACAAGGCAATATTTTTCGTAATCTTAGTTGTCTTGAAATTAAATTTTTTGTTTGTCGCCTTGTCATACCAGCCATCAAATTTAAACCCTGTTTTTGTTGGCGCCGGTTTCGGCTCCACTGCAAGTTCATTTTTCTTTTTGGTCTGTGAAGCCACTTTTGTTCCGCCTTTACTGTCAAATGTCACTGTATACTTCTCTGTCTCCACGCCGCCA
>CAJUST010000003.1:58215-145104 GCA_910589105.1 uncultured Lachnospiraceae bacterium | reverse complement strand
TCCGTTACCTTTTCATCTTTATTTACCGTCTGCGGTTCTACTTCTGTTCCGCCTTTACTGTCAAATGTCACTGTATACTTCTCTGTCTCCACGCCGCCATTTGCCGTCCATTTTGCATACAGCGTAAAATCTGACGTGACCGCTGTGTCAAAATCGTACTCCGTATCGCAGGACGCTTCCTCATACCACCCGCCGAATGTATAGCCTGACTTTGTCGGAGCTTCTGGTTCCGTTACCTTTTCATCTTTATTTACCGTCTGCGGTTCTACTTCTGTTCCGCCTTGGCTGTCAAACGTTACTGTATACTTCTCTGTCTCTCCGCCGCCTTTTGCCGTCCATTTCGCATACAGTGTAAGATCCGCCGTGACTGCTGTGTTGAAATCATATGCCGTAACGCACGATGCTTCCTTATACCACCCGCCGAATGTATAGCCTGACTTTGTCGGAGCTTCTGGTTCCGTTACTTGTTCATCTTTATTTACCGTCTGCGATTCTACCTCTGTTCCGCCCTGGCTGTCAAACGTCACCGTATACGTCTCTGTCTCTCCGCCGCCTTTTGCCGTCCATTTCGCATACAGCGTAATATTTGCCGTCACCGCTGTGTCGAAATCGTATGCTGTCTGGCACTGCTCATCTACATACCAGCCGCCGAATGTGTAGCCTGTTTTCGTTGGGGCCGAAGGTTCCTCTGCGGTTAAGCCTTTCCCAACGATCTGACTGCGGACGGTTGAACCGCCTTTACTGTCAAATGCCACTGTAAATGCCTCTATCCACTTCGCATATAAGGTAATATCCCCTGTCACGGCTGCCGTAAAGTCATACGCTGTCTGGCACTGCTCATCGCTATGCCAGCCGCCAAATACATAGCCTGCTTTTGTCGGATCAGAAGGTTTTTCCGCAGTTAAGCCTTTTCCAACAATCTGGCTTTTGACAGTTGAACCGCCTTTACTGTCAAATGTTACCGTACACGCCTCTATCCATTTCGCATACAAAGTAATATCGCCTGTCACAACCGTTGCAAAGTCATATGCTGTCTGGCACTGCTCATCGCTATACCAGCCGCCAAATGCAACGCCTTCTTTCGTCGGATCTGACGGCTTTTCTGCTGTCAGCCCTTTTCCCACGATCTGGGCGGGAACATTTGAACCGCCTTTACTGTCAAACGTCACCGTACATTTTTCCAGCCATTTTGCATACAAAGTTAAATTACTTTTTACTGGAGCGCGGAAATTATATGGCGTTGTCATCGCCGCGTCACTATACCACTTATCAAAAATAAACCCTTCCCTAATCGGATTTGTCGGCCGTTCCACCTTACCGTCTTCTTTTACGCGCTGCCCCTCTACAGCAGAACCCTGATTGCTTTCAAACGTAATGTCATAGAAAATGGTCACCTTTTCTTCATACTTTGACTGCGCTTCCTCTGCCAGTTTTTGCGTTTCTTTCTGTGATGTTTTTTTTGACTGCGCTTCTGCGCGCTTTGTAGACGCAGTTGCCAAAAGCTCTGGAATTTCGCCCAGTTTTTCCTCAGCCTGCTGGATTTTATCTGTTTTATCCGCTCCGTCCGGCATTCCGGCAGCTTCCCGCAGTAAAATCTGGGCTTGCGCCCTGGCAAGTTCCGCTTCGCCTGTCGCTTTTAATGCTTGCGCCTCGGCAACTTCGGATTCCGCCCCATATTGTTTTGCCAGCAATGTATAATATTCCGCTTCTTTCCTTAACGCTTCCGCGCTCGTCTTATCCGTTTCCGCATCCCATGCCTGTTTCGCTGTATTGGCTTGGGCAGTAATATCCGCCAAAGCTGCCTGAGCTGTTTGTAACCGCTCAGACGCTTCCTGCGCCTGACGCTGCGCATCTGCCTGATTCCGTTCTAATGTCTGGCTGACGCTTGAATTATTTTCCAGCATTATAATTTCATAGATAACAGGAACCGTATTCTCCCATTCTATTTTTATTTCAAAAATATTCTCCATGTCACTTGTGTCAAAGCAGGAAAAACTCCGGTATAACGTCCCTACTTCTTCCCAACCGTCCGCTGTCCGGACAGACACGTTTGCATTGCTGATGGCGTTTCCACTCTGTAAAATATTAAATCCGCTAAATTTCGTTTTATCTGACGGACGGTAGATAAAAGAACCGTTTGCCGAACTGGAATCCGGCTGGAATGCTGTCGTCAAATTATTGTCAAACAGATTAGACGGTTCAAAGCCTTTCATCAATTTCGCATCTGTTTGATACGTCGGATCATTGACGTCCGGAATATATTCACCGCCGTTAATCCGAATCTCATTTAACTCCAACCAGCGGCTGCTGTAATTAGCCGTAAATATTAAACGGAGATACCTTGCCTTTACATTGTTAATGGCTGCATTTTCTGCGTAGGCATATGCAACGTCCACAGTATCATGCGCCCAGCCGGGTCCGGTCATCTCAATAGGTTTTGTATTCGCTTCATCTGCCGGGTTTACTTCCCCATCTCCGATTGTAAGAATATCCGTCCATGTACTGTTATCCACGGAAGCTTGAATTTTCGCATCCCTTGGATAATCCAAAGCCGTATCCAATACATAAACCCTTAAAGAACGAAGCGTAATTTCCTGCCCCAAATCATATGTCACATAATCCCCACTTTTTTGCGTGGCGCAAAACTTCGCTTTTGTGGTAAGATCTCCATCCATCAAATATTTGGTTGTGCCAAGCTTCCTTGCATCTTCAGCATGATCCGCGCCGCCGATATTTGACTCAAGAAAATCGCTCGGCTTTAATTCAGACGTTGTTACTTCAAACGTCGTCAAATCAAATGTAACATCTGCATTTGTCTTATTGATAAGGCGGATATAACGGGCCGCGTTTTCCAGATCGTCTTTTTCTTTCCACTCTAATTGATTGGCCGCCTTCTCTACCGTAAGCCCGTTTATTGGATCTGACCCATCTACTGTAATCTCAGAAACCTCATGCAGCCGATCCAGTTTTAATCCGATATATTCATTTGGCTTTAAAGTGACATTCTGTTTTGCTGTAATGCTGAAGCGATCTGATGATTCGCTGACGTCTACATTCCAGCCTGCGCTGTCTTCCAAATTTGAGTAGAACCAATCCGTTTCCACATAAGAATATACGGAAAACTCAGAAAACTTAACCCATTTATGTAAACGTTCATCGTTCACTAACCGGACATAACGCGCTTCCTGTCCGCCAAGATTCACTACATAAATATCCTTTCCAGACGCCTGGCCCTGATAAGATGGCAAATCCGTCCAATTCGTTCTATCTGTAGAATAAGACACATGGTATTTCGTCCATTTCTCTGCATCGCCTGCGCCGACCACTGCGCGCACACGTCCCACCGGCTTTACAGCCTCAAGGTCAAATTCAATATAATCTCCAACTAAAGTACAGTCTTTATCGTCTCCTTCCCCTTTTGTATCATACCATACAATAGTATTGTCATTCCCATCGGTCAAATTACTCGTTGCGCCATTATATACGACCCATCTGTCTATCGGCGTTACTGTACCTGTATACTTCGCTTCCGCCGTCACCGGATAAGCCGCAAATTCAGAGAAGTAAACCCATTTCGCAACTTCTTCATCATTTACAAGACGGATATATCTTGCTCTGACCCCGCCTAAATTTACTGTGTAAATGTCTTTTGTAGAACCCGCCGCGCTCACATAAGACGGAGTAATATCTGTAAAATTGACGCCATCCGTGGAATACGCCACATGATATTTTATCCATTTATCTCCATTTCCTGCGCCAACCACTGCGCGTACATTCCCTACTTTTTTATTTTCCCCTAAATCAATCTGGATATAATCTCCCACTACGGTTTTATTATTCGGCACCCTATACCAGACAGATGTTGAATCATTTCCATCTGTCAGATTGCTTTCAGATCCTTCATAGACGCTCCAGCCTTCTGATTTTGAAATCCCTGCCACTTCATAGGGCCTTCCTGATTCCACATATTCCGGATTTACAATCGTAATCACCCTTGAGGAAAGATATTCCATTACATCGCTGACAAACGGCTCGATATATTTTCTTCCCGCTTTTGCATAAAGAGTTCCTGCGTTAAAGTAGGAAAATCCATATGTTTTCGATTTTTCATAAACGGACTGCGCCGCTGAAAAATGCTCCCAGACGCCGTCGCTGTCGTTCTCCATATTCGCCTTTAATGTTTGCATCAATCTGACGCCTGCCTGCGCCAAATCCCGCAGACAGCTGAAAAACGGCTTCATCTGGGCTGCAGTGCGGCGGTTTGTCCCTCTTTCCAAATACAAATCAGCCGCATCGTATATCGTCTGAAATTCTTCCTGCAATTCCAAAATTTCCTCTGACGTATAAGTTCCCGAATCTAATTTTGCCAAAAACGCCTCAAGAAGCGGCTTTAATTCCACAGATTCTTCAAATGGCACCTGCTTTCCAGTCGTTTGATCCGGAGACTGCGCGATTTGATGTTTCGCTACTTCCCTTAACGCCAGAGATTCTTCCGTTTCAATCGGCGTCATATGGTCAATGTACTTAAATGCATCGTCCCAAGCCTGATCGCCTTCTTGCGCATCCTGCCAAATGTTCCAACAGTAGTCTGCCGCCGTAAAAATGCCGACTTTCGAAGATTCCGATTCCTGAATCGGGTTTAGCACGATTCCTTCATAGCTTGCCGGCTCAATTCCGGTATGGAGGATATAGTTATGCCCTCCCATAATCTGGCTGTTTTTTGTATTGTCATTGCAGGGCCAGTTTACCCACATATATGGATAGCGCCCTTTTCCGTTCGCGTTCAATCCATTGAAAAACGCCGTAGAAAATTCCTGTGACACTTCGCCCCAGATTTTCCCTCCAGTCACTAAAATATGTATTTTTTCACTGACGCCCTCACTAATTGCCGTCATTTTCGCATCCGTCGTCGCCATATAGCAAGTCGGGCAGTAAAGAATATCCGTCTTTAAATCCGGAATTTCTTTTTTCAATTCTTCCAGCCATTCCTGCATGTCATTTAAAAACCGAATAACGCGCTCTGCCGATTCACCAGTTGCATCGTCCTCCAAAATAGAAATCTGGCGCACTCCGGCATTACGGATTACCTGTTCAAATTTCGCCTGAACCACTTTTAGTTCTGCATCATATGTCGCATCTGATAAGTTCACCGGATTATTCATAAATGGATGCAACGCATAGACAAAGAAACACTTGCTTTCATTTCCCGCTTTCGCCAGCGCCTCAATATCTTTTAATCCCGCTTCATCATATAACTCACGCCACCGTTTGTTATGGAGCGGATCGTCTTTTGGCGCATAGATATACTGGTTCATCTTAATCTCTCCGCCAAACTGCATTAAATCAATCCGGTCTTCTTTCGACCACGGATTTCCATAATATCCTTCAATAAAACCGCGGAATTCTATTTCCGCATAATCTTTTATTGTCAGGTTTTTTACGCTTTTTTCCTTTATCTGCTCTAAAATGCGTTTAAACGTCGTCACGCCATAATAAGCGGCGTCCGTATTTTTGCCGAGGATTACAATGTCTCCATTATCGATCCACAGGGTGTATGCATCATACTCCTCATAAATAGACGCATCCACATTATGGGACTTCCCATACTGATCCGCAGCATCGCCTGAACCATAAATGCCAACGGTCATATTTGTATTGCCGTCTTCTTGCGACGGCGCCTGCAAAAGCTCCTGCGTCTCTAATGTTTCTTCTATTCGGGTCTTCGTATATTCGTCAATGCCTCCCCCTGCAAAAACATTCACTTCTTCCGTCAACGCGGTTGTCCCTGCGCCATACACAATACTCTGCGGCGTAGGATAAATTTCATATTCCCCCTCGCTCTCTGCCACTCCTGCTAATGCCGGAACGGCAAATGCCAGCAGCAATGTGAATAATCCTACGAAAGAGCACAGCGCTCTCCTTTTGTTGCTTTTCACCATATTTTCTCCTCCTTTTCAATGGACTTATATACATATTATACCACTCGGAGGAATCTAAAACAATTAAATTTTGTATTTTTATGCAATAACTATCTTTTCCAATTTTTTTCCAAACTGTGAAATACCTCAAGCGCATCTTCTTCTATCTTCCCATAATCGTAACTTTGCGCAATTTTCTCTGAAACATCTTTGGTGGAAAGGTGATAAAACTCTGTCCCCGTCTTATCACAAAGCACATATGCGGCAAAGATAAACCCTGCCACTAGCATCCGGACTTTAAAAAAAGAGAAACTGTCTGAAGCTTCCCCTCCTTTTGCATCGGTTTCTTTCTCAAATTCATACTGACGTTTTGGTGAGTCAAATGATTTTCTGACATTTTGAATATAAGCTTTCCGCGCTTCCACATCTTTCATACGCATATCGTCACTTCCCATCTTTCCAATATAATTTCTCTGCTTTTCCAAAAAACGAAACCGATCAACTGCCATAAAGCCCAGAGTTCAAAGACATTCCGCCTTTTTCTCTCTAAAAATCCTGCCTTTCCGACAGCCTCCACCCCTCCCGCTTTTTATAAAGTATATAAAAAAACTACACTGCTTATGCCCTAAACATAAAAAATATCGCACTGCTTATATCCTTAACATAAAAACTCTTTCCTGCTTTTGTTATTGACTTAACTCCCTCTGCTTTTCCTTTTGACTTAAATCCTTCCGCTTTTTAAAACTCCCCATGCTTTTCTATTAACATAAAAAAACCGCCTCCATAAAAGAAAACGAAACAGACTACGCTTTCTTCCATAGATGCAGTTTTTTGCCTATAAAATATGTCAATTATAAAACTCTATGCGATCCGCAATTCTTTCCCGGCAAATTCTAAACCCTTCATTTGCAAAACAGCGGACTCCTAACTAAATTAACGCTGTGACAATTCCTGAGTAATGTCCTCCCATGTGATGCCCCGCTCTGCCATCAGCACCATTAAATGGTAGATATAATCCGAAATTTCATATTTCATTTCTTCAGGGTCTGGATTTTTTGCCGCAATTATAATTTCCGTATTTTCCTCTCCGATTTTCTTTAAGATTTTATCCAATCCTTTTTCAAACAGGTAATTTGTATAAGATCCCTCTTTCGGAAATTGTTTCCGGTTCATAATAATGCCATACACTTCTTCAAACACTTTCAGCGGGTTTTTCTCAAGGTATTCTTTCTTCACAATCGAATGGAAAAAACAAGATGCGTTTCCCGTATGGCAGGCCGCGCCAATCTGGGAGACTTTCGCTAATATCGTGTCAAAATCACAGTCCGCCGTCAGCGACTTCACATACTGGATATGACCGGAAGTCTCGCCTTTCCGCCAAATTTCCTGCCTGCTCCTGCTAAAATACGTCATCTGTCCGGAGCTTATCGTGCATAAAAACGCTTCTTCATTCATATACGCGAGCATAAGCACCTCGTCTGTCCGGTAATCCTGAACAATCACCGGAACCATGCCGTCTGAGTTTTTCTTTAAATCCCGCCATTGAAGCGAAGAAGCAAAATTCACCATATGTATCCCGTACTCAGAAAGCCTTGTCTTTAAAAGCATAATTTCCTGAGCGGACTCCGTGACAAACCTTCCCGTTATGCCCCTGACAGAATCCCGTTTTAAAATATCCACAAATTCTTCTAAATTATAATCCTCCACCGCCACAATGGATGGAATCGCCGTAATATTTTCTAAGGCATCCAGCATTTTTTTATCTAGCGCGAGCATTTCATGGAAGTGTTCTTCCATCGCTTCGCTGTTTTTAAAAATAAAATTCACGTTTTTCACAGAGACTAAAATCCGGTCTTTGCCAAACCGTTTGCTTGCTTCTTTTGCCAGTTCAAAGCTGTTTGGCTTTGAGCCATTTAATATCACCTGAAGACAGCCCGCGTAAAATATCTTTTTAATATCTTCAAAACGCCTGATATTTCCTCCCGCGCAGACTTTTATCTCTAAATTCCGGTTTAAATTTTTAATGGTCTGTAAATTCAGTTCGTGTTCGTCGTCATCGTCCGATAAGTCGAAAATAAAAATCTTATCTACTCCACAGTCATTAAAAATCTTTGCCGTTTCAAACACATCTCCGTCCGGAGTAAAGTCGTTTGGCCCTTTGACCGCCCTGCCGTCTTTTAAATAAATTGTAGCCGCTATATTTTTATATTCCATTTTATAAACTTCCTTTTGTCGATAATATTCCGGAAATCCGCTGATCGGTTCCGGTCGCATCGTCTAACGCCCTTGCAAAAGCTTTAAACATACCTTCAATTATATGATGGTTATTCGTTCCTGACAAGACTTTTATATGAAGATTCATCTTTGCCTTATAGGAAATGGCATAAAAAAACTCTTTTACCAGTTCCGTTTCCAGATAGCCGACGCGGTCTGTCGTAAATTCGGCGTCAAATGAGAGATACGGCCTGCCGGAAAGATCCACCGCGCACAAAACTAAGGTCTCGTCCATTGGCAATATACAGCTTCCGTAACGGCGGATGCCCTTTTTGTCCCCAACCGCTTTTTTAATCGCAGTCCCTAACACAATTCCAACATCTTCTACCGTATGATGCCCGTCTACCGCCAAATCTCCCGAAGCGACCAGCTCCATGTCAAAAAACCCATGTTTTGCAAAGCCTTCCAACATATGGTCAAAAAAACCGATCCCCGTGTCAATTTCTGAATTTCCCGTACCGTCTATATTGAATTTCAAAGAGATGTCTGTCTCTTTCGTCGTCCGGTTTACGCTTGCTTCCCTTGCCATAACGTTTCCTCCTCCTCAAACCTTACGCGGATTGAATTTGCGTGGGCGGTAAGTTGTTCCGACTCCGCAAACTGAACAATATCGGGATATACTTCCAAAAGCGCCTCTTTCGAATAGGAAATGACGCTGGATTTTTTTATAAAGTCATCTACGGAAAGCGGCGAGAAAAATTTTGCCGTCCCATTCGTCGGAAGCACATGGTTTGGCCCCGCAAAGTAATCGCCAAGCGGCTCCGAGCTGTATTCCCCAATAAAAATCGCCCCTGCGTTACGGATTTTCGTCATGACCTCATACGGATCTGCCGTCATAATTTCCAAATGCTCGGATGCAATCTCATTTGCCGCCGTAATTGCATCTTCCATTGTGTCCGCTACCAGAATGTATCCATAATTTTCAAGCGATTTTAAAATAATCTCCTTTCTGGAAAGCGTCTGCGTGAAACGGTCTATTTCTTTTGAAACCTCCTGCGCAAGTTTTTGGCTTGTCGTAATCAAAATTGCAGAAGCCAACACATCATGCTCGGCCTGTGACAATAAATCCGCCGCCACAAAACGGGGGTTTGCCGTTTCGTCCGCCAAAACTAAGATCTCGCTTGGCCCCGCAACGGAATCTATGCTGACATAGCCAAACACCGCCTTTTTGGCAAGTGCCACATAAATATTCCCCGGCCCTACGATTTTATCCGCCTTTGGAATGCTCTTAGTCCCAAACGCCATTGCCGCAACTGCCTGCGCGCCGCCTGCCTTATAAATCTCATCTACGCCCGCTTCCTTTGCCGCTACAAGCGTCGACGCGTAAACGCTCCCGTCCGCAGACGGCGGAGTGCACATAATAATGCGTTCCACGCCCGCCGCCTTCGCAGGAAGGACATTCATCAACACGGAAGATGGATACACCGCCGTGCCGCCCGGCACATAAACGCCCACACAGGTAAGCGGCGTTACTTTCTGTCCCAGTAAAATTCCCCTCTCATCGCTGTCAAACCAGCTATACTGCCGTTGCTTTTCATGGTACGCCCGGATATTTTCCTTCGCTTTCCTTATAACGGACAGAAGTTTTTCATCTGTTTTCTCATAAGCGCTGCGGATTTCCGCATCCGTCACCCTGACCGTTTCCGCCGTAATTTTCACTCCGTCAAACTGCTCCGTAAACCCAAACACAGCCTCATCTTTTTTTTCCCTGACCTTGGCTATAATCTCAGCGACGCGGCTTTCGTATCCGGCATAATGGTTCGGGCTGCGTTTTAAAAGATGTTCTAAGATATTTTGCTTCGTTTCTGAATTTAACTGTAAGATTTCCATGCTACTTCCTTTCCCCAATGACTAGCTTTAAATCCGAAATAATCCTTGTAATCCGCTCATGTTCCATTTTCATGCTCACTTGGTTGACCACCATGCGCGCAGACAAAGGGCAGACTTCTTCTAACACCATAAGCCCGTTTTCCCGCAAAGTGGAGCCCGTCTCAACAATATCCACAATCACTTCCGAAAGCCCTACAATCGGCGCAAGCTCAATCGAGCCGTTTAGTTTTATAATTTCCACCGTCTGGTGTTTTTTCCCAAAAAAATAATCTTTTGCTATCTTTGGGTATTTCGTCGCCACCCGTATCAGCTCATGGCTTTTTAAATATTCCTCGGCGCTTTTCGGGCCGCAGACGCACATTTTACATACGCCAAAACCCAAATCCAAAACCTCATAAATATTTCTGCCTTCTTCTAACACCGTATCTTTCCCGACAACTCCAAGATCAGCCGCCCCATACTCCACATAAGTCGGCACATCTGGCCCTTTTGCCAGAAAAAACTTTAATTTCAGTTTTTCATTGACAAATATAAGCTTCCTTGTATCCTTTTCCTTCATCTCCTCACAGGTAATGCCAATCCGTTCAAACGCTTCTAATGTCTGTTTCGCCAGCCTGCCTTTTCCAAGAGCAAAGGTCAAATATCTGTCCTCACTCATCTTTTTCCCCTTCCAAAACCGTTATCTTTTCAAAATGCTTCTGTTTTGCATAGCGTTCATATTCTTCTGTTGTATGCGCGCCATCCTTGCAGAGAAGCTCTGCCGCTTTCCCACTTTTCCGCAATTCCATTGCAAGAAGCGCCGCCTGTCCGTACTGCTCTTTCGAATAGAGAATCAGTTCTCCCGCACAGGGAACCGGAATGGCTATCTTCTGCCGGCTAAGGGCCGCCATAAGCTGATCCGCCACAACGGCAAACCCAATCGACGCCGCCTGCTTCCCAAAATACTGTAAAAGCTTATCGTATCGGCCGCCCTTTAAAACCGCCTCGCCGCTTCCAAACGTATAGCCCGCAAAAACAATTCCCGTATAATACTGATAGTCGCTAATCATATCCAATTCATAAGAAACGTATTTCCCGATCCCGTACGGCTCGAGCGCTTTGTGCAATTCTTCGAGCCGGACAATCGCCGAAAGGATTTTCGGATAGTTGACGGAAAGCGCCCGCGCCTTTCCAAGTTCTTCCATGGAACAATATGCGCTGCAAAGCATGGCAAACAATTCCCGCAAATCCTGAGCCATATCAAATTTCGATACAATCTCCTCTACGCCAAAATAATTTTTATTGGCAATCAGCTCCCGCAGTTCCTCCGCCGCTTCTTCATTAAAACCCGCCGCTTCCATTAATCCGCGGAAAAAATCAGCATGTCCCACACAAAGCTGAAATTCCTTTAAACCTGCCGCTAAAAGGCATTCGACTGCCAGCGCCGCCATCTCCGCATCCGCTTCAACGGAATTATCACCGATAAGCTCCGCCCCAAGCTGTGTGCTTTCTTTCAGGCGGCCCTGATAGCTGGAATTATTGATAAACACACTGCCCTTATAATAAAAACGGACAGGCAAATCCTCCTCGCTAAAATACATCGCCGCCGCCCGCGCGACGGAAGGCGTAATATCCGGCCGCAGGGCAAGCGTATTCCCCTCCCTGTCAAAAAACTTATACAGGCATTTTGACGGCGTCGTCCCTATCTCCCTGCCAAATATATCAAAAAATTCAAACGTCGGCGTTTCAATCACCTGATAACCGAAACACTCAATCGCTTGTTTTAATTTCTCCTCAAGAATCTGCTTTTTTCTGCATTCTTCCCCATAAATATCCCGAACGCCCTCCGGCGTATGTAATAATCTCCGATTCATTCGTATCTCATTTCCTTCCGTTTTCCAGACGCTTTAACACGCTGATATGTTACTATGCTACTATGAAACCCGTTTCTTGTCAATCTAAAACCACTGCCAATCCGTTCAAAACGGGCCGCGTCTCTCAAGATCTTGTTTCATCCCTTCTAAATACGGCACAAGCGCGCCGCCGTCCCTCTGCAAAAAAAACTCTGGCTCTAATTCTTCATAGCGGAAACTTTTCCTTCCGCCTTCTTCCTTTCTTTGCCAAAATCTCTTTAAGAGCGAAAAGGTCAGATAATAATATTCCTCCCGTTTTGTATACGCAATTAATACGAATGAAATTCCGCCCTGCTTTTCAAAATCCTCCATAAACGCAATCTGATGCGCATGGATATTCGCAAGCGGAAACGTGTCGGTATGGCACTCTTTCGCATCAAAACAGACCGGAATCCCCTGTACCGCCCCGATATAGTCGACCGTGCTTTTCTGGTCAAAATACGCTAATGTAATCTGCCTGTTCTCTTTATCGATCCGAATCGGCGTAATCGGCGTCGGGATCTTTTGAATTAAGGCTAAGCCGTTTTCTAAATATTTTTCATTCGTCCGGTTTATAAATTCCTCTAACGCCGAACCGCGCAGTCCCCTGCTGTTCCATGTCGCCATATCCGCCTACTCCCTCTCAAATGCAGCCTCCGCTTCCAAAAACCGCTTTGGAGGCGCAGCCGTAATCTCTATGCCATCTTTCAGGCAAATCTTACTGGCATACAAAAGCTGCGCCGTTATCCCTTTTTGCCGCGCCGCCCCATATTTTATGTCCCCGACAATCGGATGCCCGATGGAAGCCAAATGTGCCCGAATCTGATGCGTTCTTCCGGTAATCAGTTTTACTTCTAAAAGCGTCGCGTGGGAAAACTGCCGTACTGGCGCATACTCCGTTTCAATCCGTTTTTCTTCACTTGATCTTCTTTCCTGTGTAACTGCGGCATAATTTTTCACCTGATCTTTCCGCAGATACCCTTCTATATGGCAGGACGCTTCGATTCTGCCTTCCACAATACAGCGGTAAAATTTCTTCGCCGTCCTGTTTTTAAAACTCTCGGAAAGTTCCTGAAGTCCTTTAAGCGTTTTGCCCGCCGCTAAAACGCCGGAAGTATTCCGGTCTAAACGGTTGCAGACAGACGGACGAAACGCCGCGGACTTTTCATCCCACTGCCCTGATTCTGCAAGATACGAAAGGATATATTCATTTGCGGAAACGTCAGATGCAGACGCTTTTTGGGAAAGCATCCCAAACGGCTTGTCTATCACAAGAATATCTTTCGTTTCATAGAGAATCTCAAACGGAAGATCCGATAGATCCACTTTTGGCAGAAGCTCTTTTTGCATCCGCTGTCCTTCCGGAACCGAGAACTTCTCAAACGTTTCATCGGAAAGAAAAAACTTCACATGGTCGCCTGCCGCCACCATCTGCCTGCCGTCCGCTTTTTTTTCATTGAGCAGAATATTTTTCTTACGGAGCATTTTATATAAAAATCCGGCGGGCGCCAATGACAAAACTTTTTTTAAATATTTGTCCAGCCTCTGCCCGGCTTCGTTTTCCTGTATCGTCAATTCACGCATACCCTATTTTCCCGCCTTTTTCTTTTTGTGGACATTGCGGATCGTCTTTTTCTTTACCGGCTTTTCCACTGTCTTTTTCCTGCTCTGCGGCCCGCCCTTTTTCGGGCGGATCAGGCAGTTTTTGTCAAAACCGATTAAATCTTTCCGCCCCGCCTTTTCCAGCGCTTCTTTCACCAGTTCGTAATTTTTCGGGTTCCGGTACTGGATTAACGCCCTTTGCATCGCCTTTTCATGGGGATTTGACGCCACATATACTTTTTTCATCGTGCGCGGGTCATATCCCGTATAATACATGCAGGTCGATACCGTCGAAGGCGTAGGATAAAAATCCTGAACTTGCTGTGGCATATAGCCAATATCCCGCAAAAACTCCGCCAGCTCCACCGCTTCCTTTAACGAAGAACCGGGGTGGGAAGACATCAGATACGGGACAAGATACTGCTTTTTGCGCAACGCGCGGTTCATCTTTTCATACGCCGTGACAAATTGCTCATAGACTTTTCTTTTCGGCTTCCCCATCATCTCTAACACGGCGTCGCTGATATGTTCCGGCGCAACTTTTAACTGCCCGCTGACATGATGTTCGCAAAGCTCCTCCAAAAAAGAAGAATCTTTCTCGCGCATCAGGTAATCATAGCGGATGCCGGAACGGATAAATACTTTTTTGACATTTGGAAGCCCCCTTAGCTTACGCAGTAATTCGAGATAATCCTGATGGCTCACTTCTAAATTTTTGCAAGGAGACGGAAACAGGCACTGCCTGTCCCTGCAAACGCCTTTTTCCTTCTGCTTTTGGCAGGAAGGCTGCCTGAAATTCGCAGTCGGCCCTCCCACGTCATGGATATAGCCTTTAAAATCCGGCTCCCAAACCATCTTCCCTGCTTCATTTAAAATAGATTCATGGCTTCTTGCCTGAATAATCCTCCCTTGGTGAAACGTCAGCGCGCAAAAGTTACAGCCGCCAAAACAGCCCCTGCTGCTGACTAAGCTAAACTGCACTTCCGCTATCGCGGGAACGCCGCCCTGCGCTTCATAAGAAGAATGGTACGTCCGCATATAAGGCAGCGCGTAAACCGCATCCATTTCGCTTTGGCTTAAAGGCTTTGCCGGAGGATTCTGCACGACAAACAACGATCCGTCATACGTCTCAAACAAACGTTTCCCAGAAAACGGGTCTGTATTGCAATACTGTGTATAAAAGCTTTTGGCATACGCCTTTTTGTCCGACTTCACTTCCTCAAAGCTTGGAAGCTTTTGCGCATCATAAATGTCCTCCCGCTTCCTTGTCTTATATACAGTCCCGTCAATAAAAGTCAAATCCCTTATAAAAATCCCACTGTCTAGGGCTTCCGCAATTTCCACAATACTGCGTTCCCCCATTCCATAAGAAATCAGATCCGCTCCAGATTCCAATAAAATGGAACGCTTAATCTGATTCGACCAATAATCATAATGGGCAAGCCTGCGAAGGCTCGCTTCTATCCCTCCAATGATAATTGGCGTTTTTTTATACGTCTTTCGGATTAAATTACAGTAAACCGTCACGGCGTAATCCGGCCGCCTGCCCATTACGCCGCCTGCCGTATACGCATCCTTTTCCCGTCTTTTTTTTGAAACGGAATAGTGGTTGACCATAGAATCCATATTGCCGGAGGAAACGAGAAAGCCAAGACGCGGCTCCCCAAATACCGAAATACTTGAGTCGTCTTTCCAATCCGGCTGGGAAATAATCCCCACCGAAAACCCACGCGACTCTAACACTCTGGAAATCACCGCATGGCCAAACGAAGGGTGGTCGACATACGCATCTCCAATGACATAGACGAAATCCGGCTGCCGGATTCCTCTTTCTAACATTTCTTGTTTTGTAATGGGTAAAAATCCTGTATTCATATCTGTCCTGCCAAATCCTTTAATTCCTCATATGTTTCTATGTAATAATCACTGATTTCTTTTTTCCGCTCCCGCTGAAATGCGGAATATGCGTCTTCCACGGCGCAGACCTTCATTCCCGCGTTTTTTCCGGCCTCTATCCCTTTGACAATATCCTCAAACACAAGGCACGCTTCCGGCGCGACTTCTAACTGCCTTGCGGCTTCTAAATACACATCTGGGGCGGGCTTTCCTTTATTGACGGAACAAGCCGTGACAATGCACGACATATATGCATCGAAATGGTACGCGTCATTGACCGCCTGAATCAATTCCTCGGAATTGCTTGTGGCTATGCCCATCTTAATCCCGCGTTGTTTGAGCAAATCCAAAAAGTCCTTTACGCCGGATTTTAACTGGACTTCATAGCGGTATTTCTGCTTTGCCATCTGGTTCCAAATCGCCTTTAACTCCTCAACCGATTCACTCAGGCAGTAATATTCTTTACAAAACCTAGCCGTTTCCGTGAAACTCATTCCTTCAATTTTCTCTTGCAGGTCATCGTGATATGTAATCCCTCTTTCACCTAAAAACTCTATGTCTATTTCTCTCCAAAGCCCCATGGAATCCACAAGGGTTCCATCTAAATCAAAAATGACCGCTTCTATTTTATCGAACATTGCATCTCCTATTCAAAACAAAACTTCAATTTTTTCGATTCCAGTTCCTTTAAAAATGGATAGGGATTGTAGCTTTTTTCCGTCCCGTCTTCTTCATTTAGATAAATCCCGACATGCAGATGCACCGGAAAATATCCCGTCGTCCCTTCCACTTCACTGTATCCGGTATCCCCCATAAAACCAAGCAATTCCCCTGCCTGCACTTCATCGCCAATGTGTATATCCGGCGAATAGTCACTTAAATGGGCATAATAAAAGTATACGCCGTGGACGCTTCGGATTCCAATCCGGTAGCCGCCCAGTTTCAGCCAGCCGAGTTTCTCTACATAGCCGTCTGAAATGCTGACTACCGGATAATGCCCCCTTCTGTCCACGCCTGCCATAATGTCGCATCCTTCATGGGCCCGCTCCCCGCCAAAATTGCGGCTGTCCATCCAACTGTCCCCAAACGTAACTTGGTATCCCTTTGTGTCATAGGTGGACTCAGGGATCGGAAAATAGACGGCGTCCTGCCGGACTGCATCTAAAACATCTTCTATTTTCCGCTGTCCATACCCCTCGAAATAAGCAATCATCCATGCATCTATCAGAACGAAAAACAAAAACAGTAAGACATAAGACAGATATTTACGCAATTCCACAGATTCTATTTTAATTCCCTTAAAAGCTCTGCTAAAAACCGGTAGACACGTTCTGCGGAAGCGATATTTAACCGTTCTTTTGGCGTATGAATGTCAAAATTATCTGGTCCAAACGAGATTGCTTCCAGATTCGGGATTCTCTCATAGAAAATCCCACATTCCAATCCGGCGTGGATTGCTTCAAACACCGGCTTCGTTCCATACAGTTTTTGCCAGACGTCCGCCGCTTTTTCCCGAAGCTTTGATTCCTTACAATATTCCCATGCCGGATAACTGCCTTCTAATGTCGTCTTTCCGCCTAAAAATTCCGAAAGCCCCTTTAATTGATCTGCAAGATCCTGTTTCCTGCTCTCTACGCTGCTTCTCACGGAAGAATCTATAAAAAAGCCATCTTGGCATAATTTCATAATTCCCGCATTTAAGGAAGTTTCCACCAAACCTTTTAACGCCATGCTCATATGGCAGACTCCATTCGGCACATGGCGGAGATAAAATAAGACACGTTTCATGGAGTCACCGTCTAATGCATCATACGTTTTTTCTTCTAATATAGAAATCTCCACTGTAAGATCTGGCTCACTAAGGGCATATTCTTTCTGTAAACATTTCGTAATCTCCCCTACAGCCTCTTTTAGCCGCCCTATATCTTTTTGGGACGCCACAAGCGACGCTTCTGCCTTTCTGGGAATTGCATTGTCTTTTAAGCCGCCGCAAAGCCCCGCAATGCCAAAAGATAGTTCCCCGGAAAGACCGGATAAAATCCTGCCAAGCTCTATGACTGCGTTGGCGTGTTCCTTGTCGATTTCACTGCCGGAATGCCCGCCGGACAGACCGCAAAGCGTAAGTAAAACGCCCACGCCTTCCATGTTCCGGTACGAAACCGGAATATGCGTCCTTGCTGTAAGCCCTCCGGCGCAGCTTGTTAAGAAATGGCCTTCCAAATCGGAATCAATATTTAATAAAATGCGTCCCTTAAGTTCAGAAGCGTCAAGCGCCATTGCGCCAAGGAGCCCGACTTCTTCGTTTGTCGTAAATACGGCTTCAAGTCTCGGGCATTGCAGTGAATCATCGTCTAAAATGGCAAGGGCATAGGCAAGGGCAATCCCGTCGTCACCGCCTAACGTCGTGCCTTTTGCCTTTAAAAACCCATCTTCCACATAGAGCTTTAAGCCTTCTTTTTCCATATCAACCGCGGCGTCCGCTTCTTTTTCGCAGACCATATCCATATGCCCCTGCAAAATGACAGTTTCGGACGCTTCGTATCCTTTGGACGCTTCCTTTACAATAATTACATTTCCCGCTTCATCTTTTTTATGCCAAAATCCATGATCTTGCGCAAATTGAACCAAATATGCGCCGATGGCCTCTGTATGATAAGAGCCATGCGGGATTTGAGAGATTTCCTCAAAATAACGGAATACATTTTTTAACTGCACATGTTCTAAAATACTCATAGCTTCCTCCATTTTCTAATATATTGTAGTATGAAAAAAAATTATTTGATCCTCTTTTTCTTAATCATTTTAATTTTATTTATTCTTACACATCCGCAGGTCTCCATGACTGCCGCAAGAAATGGACTGCTGCTCTGGTACGAACAGATTCTGCCCTCTTTACTGCCGCTCGCCATTTTGTCTAACATCATGGTGTATTCCAATTATATGCAGATTGTTACAAAATATTTGTATCCGCTGACAAAACGCCTGATTCCGACAAGCCGGAATGGATGCTTTGCGTTTTTAGGCGGTATGCTCTTTGGATTCCCAATGGGAAGCAAAATCAGCGCGGATCTCGTGCGGGAACAGAAAATTTCCAAAAAGGAAGGGGAGCTTCTTTCCATCTGCTTTAACCAGTTAAGCCCCGTGTTCGTCAGCGGCTATCTGCTGACTTCCATTTTAGAAATGCCAGAACTCATTCCTTACAGTTACGCGGCGTTATACCTGCCGCCGCTTTTGTATGCGGCATTAAAGCTCAAAAAACAAAAGCCCGCAAACGAAAAAAATTCGGCATCCGATTCTTTTCTGGAATTTCGAATCATCGATGCCGGCATAATGAATGGATTTGAAGCTTTAACCAAGTTAGGGGGATATATTATTTTGTTCTCCATATTTGCAGCGCTGCTTTCTGTCTATAACGCCAAATATCCCCTGCTGAATCTGATCTGCGCCGGACTGGTCGAAGTCACCACCGGAATTTCCTGTCTCAGACAGTCTGCGCTGCCTGCGGAAACCATTTATGCAATCGCCCTCTTTTTCGCTTCCTTTGGCGGGCTTTGCGGATTTGCCCAGACTTGCTCTATGACAAATGGATGTTCGTTTTCTAAACTGCGCTATCTTGTCTGCCGCCTCTGCTTTGCAGGAATCAGCGGCTTATCAGGCTATTTGCTCTTTTTATTGTTCATCAGGGGGTAAGGCAGCTTCGGCATTCGCAGCCTCTAAGGTTTCTAATGCCGATCCTGCCGGAACTTCCTTGGACTTTTGCTCTGTCTGCGGACTTTGGCCGGCTGGCGTCAGCTCTAAACGGTTTGCCGAGATAATGTCAAGATATTTTTTTAATGAGTTTACCAAATTCTCCGTTCTGGCTTTTGAAGTTTCAATGGAATTAGAAATCAAATCCTCCGTGTTTTTTAACATCTCATCTGTATACCGAATCGCCCCTATGCGGATCTCATTGGCGTCATTTGTCGCATTGTCCATAATTTCCTGCGCCTGCTTCGTGGCAATCGCCACGACTTCATTTGCCTGCGCATACGCCTGCTGCATAATTTCGTGTTCACTGACCATTTCACTGTTTTGCACACGCGCCCTCTCGACAAGTTCTTCCGCTTTTGCATGGGCGCTTGCCATAATCGCTTCCTCATTGCTGATAATTCTTTGGAACCGGCGGACTTCGTCAGGCACCTTTGTCCTTAGTTCCATAATCAGCTCGGAAATCGTCTCTTTATCTACAATAATTCTGGCGCCGCTGGATAACGGCTGCGCTTTACAATTATCTATGTATTCTTCAATTTCATCGATAATCTGTTCTATTTTGCTATTCATCGCCATTACTCCTTACCTTTTCATATTGTATTTTTCATAAACCCTGTCTACAAACTGTGAAGGCACAAATTTTGAAATGTCCCCGCCATACGCGGCAAATTCACGCACCACAGACGAACTCAGATAAGAGTATTTCAAATTCGTCGTCAAAAAAATCGTCTCCGCTTTTGGGTATTCGACATGGTTTGTCTGCGCAATCTGCAATTCATATTCAAAATCCGTCACAGCCCGCAAACCTCTGACAATAATTGTCGCGCCGCTTTCTTTCATATAATCCACTAAAAGGCCGTCAAAAGAATCTACCGTTACATTGCCATATTCTTTTGTCAGCTCTTTTAACATACTAACACGTTCCTCTACAGAAAACAATGAATTTTTGGAGCTATTATTCAATACCCCGACAATTAATTCATCAAAAATCACAGAAGAACGCTCAATAATATCCTGATGCCCAAATGTGACTGGGTCAAAACTTCCCGGATAAATTGCTTTGCTCATGCCTTCCTCCCAACTGTAAGAAACATATGCAGGTTTGTCTTATATTTTTTCTCTTTTAAGACGGTGTATCCAAGTTCCCCTAAATATGAAAAATCTTCGCCAAGCGCCGCTTCCACAATGACTAGGGCGTCTTCCTTTAGCAGGGAAGATGCGGCCAGACATTCCAAGGCTCTCCTCTCTAACTTCTGCCCATACGGGGGATCTAAAAAGATAAGGTCAAACTGACAGTTCCCTTCTAAGGAAGAAATTGCCGAGCATACGTCCATGCAAAGCATCCTGCACTCATTTTCCGATTTTGTAAAACGGATATTTTCCAAAATGCACTCCGCCGCCTTTTTGGAATTGTCCACAAAAACGGCATGCGCCGCGCCGCGGCTGACCGCCTCAAGCCCTATCTGACCGCTGCCCGCAAATAGATCTAACACATATCTGCCATAAATTTCATCTTGTATCATATTAAATAAAGTTTCCTTGATACGGTCTGACGTCGGCCGCACTTCTCTCCCCGAAACTGTCTTTAATGGCAGCCTTCGTTTGCTTCCTGCAATAATCCTCATAAACTCTCCTTTTATCCGCTACTGCTGTATCGTTTCTTTCGCTAATTTCAACGCTTCTTCCACGGCGGCGCGGCGCACTTCCTGCCTGCCGCCTGAAAACTGGCAGCGTTTTACGTTTACAATATCCTGATAACAACACGCTAAATAGACAAGCCCTACCGGTTTTTCTTTGGTTCCCCCATCGGGTCCCGCAATTCCGGTCGAAATAATGGATACATCGGCATTTGCGGCGCGCTTTGCGCCTCTTGCCATCTCCTCTGCCGTCTGGCTGCTGACCGCTCCATACTGCTCTAGCGTTTGATGCCTGACTCCTAAAATCTTTTCTTTGGCGGCATTGGAATATGTGATGTACCCTTCTTCAAATTGCCCTGAAATTCCTGAAACATTCACAAGAGCCGCCGCAATCAGCCCTCCCGTACAAGATTCCGCCGTCGTGACTTTTAGATTCTTTTGTATGAAAAGTTCTGCCACTTCCTGTTCCATGTATTTACTCCTTTTTCATTATTTCTGTTCTTTTAGCGTTTCCCTGTTTTTGAAAATATAATCCACTAAAGAAATCACCGTAAGCGCCAAAGCGATATAAGTAAGCCCCTCTCCCAGAAGCCGAAACGCATCTGATGGAATATCTAATATTAATACAATGATCATAAGCATCTGAAACGTCGTTTTAAACTTTCCCCAATAACTGGCCGCAATAACTATGCCATTATCGGAAGCCACAAGCCGAAAACCGCTGATAATAAATTCCCTGCTCATAATAACAATTACAATCCATGCCGCAAGCTTACCCATTTCCACAAGGCAGATCATAGCGGCGCAGACTAACAGCTTGTCCGCAAGCGGATCCATAAACTTCCCAAAATTTGTCACCAGATTGTATTTCCTTGCAATCTTCCCATCTGCATAGTCCGTTAAACTTGCGATAATAAAAATAGCCGCCGCAATATAATTGCTGTATTTCGTCAAATCCGGATAAAGTAAAAACACTACAAAAAACGGAATCAGCGCCACACGGCAGACTGTCAGTTTATTTGGCAAATTCATGACACTACCTCTCCTATTAAATCATATTCATATGCTCCTGTAATCCTAACCTTGACAAACTCACCGGTGAGAAGCTCCCCTCTTGTATGGACAAACACATAGCCGTCCACGTCCGGCGCATCCCGGTAAGTCCTTCCAATATAGACATTCTCATCAGCCACTTTCCCCTCAATAAACGCCAAAACTTCTTTCCCTATCATCGCTTCATTTTTGTCAAAGGAAACTTCCTGCTGCAGTTCCATCACTTCTTCCTGCCAAAGCAGTTTCTGTTCTTCACTAATTTGCCCCGGAAACGCTTCCGCAGGCGTGCCTTCTTCCGGAGAATACGCAAACGCCCCTAAACGGTCAAACTCCATGTCATTGACAAACTGCATCAATTCTTCATGCTGTTCTTTCGTTTCTTGGGGAAACCCGCAAATCAGCGTTGTCCGAATGCAGATGTCCGGTATCTTTTCCCGCAGGTTTAAAATCACTGCTGTAAGATCTGCTTTAGCAGTCCGCCTGCCCATCTGTTTTAAGACAGAATCCGACGCATGTTGGATTGGCAAATCCAGATAATGGCAGACTTTGGGGTTTCTCAGAATCGCATCGATAAGTTCCCCGTCAATTTCTTCGGGATAACAATATAAAATCCGAATCCAGACAATGCCTTCTATCTGGTTTAAGCCGTCTAAAAGCGCCGCAAGCGATTTCTTCCCATATAAATCCACGCCGTAAAGCGTCGTCTCCTGAGCCACCAGAATTAATTCCTTTACGCCCCCCGCGGCAAGTTCTTCTGCCTGCAAAAGAAGATCTTCCATCGGGACGCTCCGGTACGGCCCGCGAATTTTCGGAATAATGCAGTAGGAGCAGCATTTATTGCATCCTTCTGCAATTTTCAGATAAGCGTAATGCCCTCCGGTCGTCACCATACGCTTCCCAAGCAAAGGAGGCCCGTCTAATTTCTGAAACTTTTCATACCAAGCCCCTTCCATCACCTTGCGGACGGCCTCTACAATGCTTCCATAAGAATTTGTCCCAAGAACCGCATCCACTTCCGGCAGTTCCTTTTTTATTTCTTCCTTATAACGTTCCGCCAGACAGCCAGTCACAATCAGCCCGCGTAATTTTCCATTTGTTTTATACTCTGCCATCTCAAGGATTGTCTTTATGCTTTCTTCCTTGGCGTCTCCGATAAAACAGCAGGTATTGACAATAATGACGTCAGCCTGCGTTTCATCGTCTGTTATGGCAATTCCTTCAGACGTCAAAAGCCCCAACATCTGCTCTGAATCGACTAAATTCTTATCACAGCCCAAGGAAATAAAAAATACATTCATATCGTTCTCCAAATTTTTCTGCGTAGTTCCTTTTTTTAGAATGCTCTGTAAGAAGAAAAAGGATGTACGAATTTTGTACACCCCCTCGTTCAATTATTTATTATTCTGTTCTTTCGTCTCGTCTTCCTCGCTTAGAATTTTCACATCTCCACGGTAAAGCTCCTCTACCGCAACCGATAACGGCTTTTTGCCGCTTGACTCCGGCAGGGAAGATTCCACCCCTCCGATAATCTGGCGCGCCCGTTTCGCCGCGGCTATTACAATCGAGTAACGGCTGTTGACTACCGGTTCTTCTCCAATCGCAACGTCATGGTTGACAACTTTCATCAATTCTACATAAGACGGATGTATCATATTCTATTCTCCTTTCGATAACCCCAAAAGATCTTCTTTCATTTTCGCAAGAAACTCCCCGTTTCTGGATACGCTCCTGTGTTCCCGCTGTATCATGGAATGCACTTCTTCCACACATTCTTCCACCGTATCATTAAAAATCAGATAGTCATACGCAATGACCTCGTTTACCTCCTCTAACGCTTTTAGAAGCCTTTGGTTCACTGCTTCTTCCGATTCCGTTCCCCTTCCAAGCAGGCGCTTCTTTAAAGTCGCCGCATCATTTGGCGTAACAAACAAAAAAAGCGTATCCGGAAGCATCTGCTTCACCTTCAAAGCGCCTTGTGTCTCAATCTCCAAAATCACGTCTTTCCCAGCCGCAAGCTGTTCTTCCACATAGGCTTTCGGCGTGCCATAATAATTTTCAACGTACAAAGCATACTCTATCAGTTCATTTTTTGCAATCATTTTTTCAAATTCTTCTCTTGTTTTGAAAAAATATTCCCTTCCGTCCTGTTCATTGACGCGGGGCTGCCTTGTCGTCGCAGAAATGGACAGCGCATAATACTCTGGGTAACGCCGTAAAAGCTCTGCCATTACCGTACCTTTTCCAGCTCCTGAAAAACCGGAAAAAACAACTAATATCCCTCTTTTATCCTGTTTCATTTAATCACCTTTTCCATTTCCCACCAGTTCGTGGAAACGCCCCGCCAATGTATCCGGCGCCAAAGCGGACAATACAACCATGTTTTGATCCATAATTAGGACGCTGCGCGTCTTTCTCCCCTGTGTCGCGTCAACAATCCGTTCTTCCTGTTTCGCCCTCTGCGCTAACCGCTTCGCAGGCGCGGAATCCGGCGTAACAACCGCAACAATTTTATCTGTATGCACCAGATTTCCAAATCCAATATTCATCAGTTCTGCCATTGCTGTCCCCTATTCGATATTTATCAGTTTTGCCACTGACGCTTTTATTTGATTTTTATTCGTTTTGCCACTGCTGTCTTTACTCGATATTTTGAATTTGCTCCCTGACTTTTTCAATATCGGTTTTTAAATTTATCCCGATTTCGGAAATTTCTATATCCGTGGTTTTGGATAAAATCGTATTCGCTTCCCGGTTCATCTCCTGCGCAATAAAATCAAGCTTCCGTCCAATGCTGCCGCCTGCCGACAGCTCCTTCTTCGTCGCTTCGACATGGCTCTTTAAGCGCACAATTTCTTCATCTACGCAAATCTTATCCGCAAAAATCGTCACTTCCATCACGATCCTGCTTTCGTCTATCTGCTTATCGCCAAGCAGCTCTTTTACTTTTTCTTCTAAACGTCTTCGGTATTCCGCCACAATCAAAGGTGAACGCTGTTCTATGAACTCCACATACCTCAGCATCCCATCGAGCTTTTCCGACAAATCGGCCGCTAAGCGCCCTCCTTCTGAAATCCGGCTGTCCACAAACTGCTCTAAAGCGCCCCGAAGCGCGCGCGCTAACGTCTGCCACAGTTCCTTTTCGTCCACATTCCGTTCTTCCATAGTAAACACTTCCGGAAAACGGGAAAGCGCGCCAACGCGCACATCATTCTCCAAACCAAACGTTTCCGCCATTTGATTTAGATATTTCAAATAAGCTGCCGCAACTTCCTCTTTATAGTTCAGCGCAAAATTTTCTTCTGTATCATCTTCATAGGAGATAAAAACATCTACTTTCCCCCGCTGAATGTATTCCTTTAACAGATTACGGACAGCGCTCTCAAAAAACCCCAGTTTCTTTGGCATCTTAATGCTGACGTCCAAATACCGGTGATTTACGGATTTTAGCTCAACTGTAAACTTGCGGTCATGCTCCGCCACCTCACAGCGGCCAAATCCAGTCATGCTTTTTATCATACCATTCTCCTGCAATTTAATAAACATATATGGATTTATATTAGCATCTAAAATTGTTCTTGTCAAATCAGAGTTTTCATTCCTGAGACAGGCAAAAACGCCTATTCTTTTTTGCCTCCCATGGCTTCTTCGATTTTACCCCATATTCTGCCGCGCCACAAGATGCTCTGCCCCATACTTCTTGCGAAGCGCTGGTTTTTCAATTTTGCCTGTCGCATTTCTTGGCACATCTGCGAATATAATTTTTTTCGGCCGTTTATACCTTGGAAGCTGTTTGCAAAATGCTTCGATTTCTTCCTCTGAACATTCTAATCCCTCTTTGACTGAAATAATCGCTCCCGTGATCTCTCCAAGCCTTTCATCTGGCAGGCCAATCACCGCCACGTCAAAAACTTTCTCATATGAGCTCAGGAAATTTTCAATCTGCACCGGATAAATGTTTTCGCCGCCGCTGACAATCACGTCTTTTTTCCGGTCAACCAGAAAATAAAATCCGTCCGCATCCATCTGCGCCATGTCTCCCGTATAAAGCCACCCATCTTTCAAGGTCTCAGCCGTCGCTTCTGGATCGTTATAATAACAAGTCATAACGCCCGGCCCTTTCACGCAAAGCTCCCCGACGCCGCCTTGCTTAAGCTCCTTTCCATTCTCGTCCACAATCTTGCATTCCCAGCGCCACCCCGGAACGCCGATTGCTCCGACTTTATGGATATTCTCCACGCCAAGATGCATGCACCCCGGCCCCGTCGACTCCGACAGGCCATAATTCGTATCATATAAATGGTTTGGAAAATACTCTTTCCACCGTTTAATCAACGACGGGGGCACCGGCTGCGCCCCTATGTGCATAAGCCTCCATTGATCCAGATTGTAATCTTCTAACTTCAATTCCCCTCTGTCTAGCGCCGCTAAAATATCCTGCGCCCATGGAACCAAAAGCCATACAATCGTACAACGTTCCTTTGAGACTGCGTCCAAAATAATTTCCGGCGTCGTCCCTTTCAAAAGCACAGCCCTGCTCCCCGCGCAAAGACTGCCCATCCAATGGAACTTCGCCCCCGTATGGTACAGCGGCGGAATGCACAAAAACACATCGTCGCGATCCGTTAAATGATGCTTTTGCTCCATCTGCGCCGCCTGAAGCAGGCTCTCATGGTTATGTAAAATCGCTTTCGGAAACCCGGTCGTCCCCGAAGAAAAATAAATCGCCGCATCGTCTTCATCTTCCAGACGGATTAGAGGCGCCTGCGAAGAACAATCCGCCACCAGCTCCGGATAGCTTTCCGCAAACGTCGGACAGCCGTCGCCGACATAAATAAGGAGCCGCCCTTTGCTTAAATCTTCCTCAACCGATTCAATCCGCCCGATAAATTCCGGTCCGAAAAATAAAATATGCACTTGCGCCAAATCCGCGCAATACTTAATCTCGTCCGCAGAAAAACGGAAATTAAAGGGAACCGCTATCGCCCCCGTCTTTAAGATCCCAAAATAAATCGGAAGCCACTCCAGACAATTAAACATCAAAATCGCCACCCGGTCCCCCTTCTTAATCCCACGGCCAATCAGCATATTCGCCACCCGGTTTGCCTTCTCGTCAAAAATGCTCCATGTAATCTCCCTCCGGTAAGGAACCGCCGACGTCGGCTGTACCAAATCATATTCTTTCCAAGTCGTCTTTCTTGTATCCTTCACCAAAGGATTCAGCTCTACAAGAGCCACCTCGTCGCTATATAATTTGTGATTCCTTTCCAGTAAATCCGTAACAGGCATATTTCTATACTTCCTTTCTCTATTAGTCATGGCAGGCTGCCGCCCAAACATTGACAGCCATTCTTTTTTATTTTATCATATAATCCATATAATTCAAAGAAAAATACAGTCACCAGACTGAAAAAAGGAGGTTTCCTTATGATTGATTTTCACACACATACATTTCCGGCCGCCATTTCTAAAAAAGTCCTAGCAAAATTAAGCCGCCTTTCCCATACAGAATATTTCACAGACGGCTCTGTGGAAGGGCTTCTTGCTTCCATGAAAAACGCTTCCATCAGTTATTCCGTAAATCTGCCCGTAATGACTTCCGCAGAGCAGGTAAACAAAGTAAATTCCGCCCTGATTGCGGAAAAAGACCGCTTATTCCAAAAAGGAATCCTCACATTTGGCGGAATGCATCCCGATTATGAAAATTACAAAAAAGAACTGATCCGCCTTAGGCAAAATGGGATTTTAGGGATTAAACTACACCCTGCTTACCAGAATACCGATCTTGACGACCCAAAAATGATGCGAATCCTAGACTTCGCTTCCGAACAAGGGCTGATTATACTCACGCATGCCGGAATCGATATTGGGATTTACCATCACAACTACGCATCCGTCCGCCATATCCTAAAAGTAATCGACGAAGTCCGCCCAGAAAAACTCGTCCTTGCGCATATGGGGAACTGGGGGCTGTGGGAAGATGTGGAGCGCGATCTTGTGGGAGCGGACGTATATTTTGACACTGCTTTCGCATTAGGGCCTGTAACGCCCGATTCAGCAAAAAGCGGAACGCCCTATCTTTCTTCAAATTTAAGCCGCGAAGATTTTGTGCGGATTGTCAGAAAACACGGAACCGGAAAGATACTGTTTGCCACAGATTCCCCTTGGGAGGATCAGAAGGATTATGTGAAAAGAGTGGAATCGCTTCCACTGACTGCGCAGGAAAAAGAACGGATTTTCTCTGAAAACGCAAAACAGCTTTTGTTTTAACTATAAGTTAGGCATTTTATAAAAAAGACTGTTGCAAAAATATCCACTGCATACAAAATAACGGACTGACGCTTAATATCCACTGCATACAAAATAACGGACTGCCCCAAAATATCCGCCGTATGCAGAATAAGGGACTGTCGCTTAATATCCGCTGTGTACCGAATATGGAATCAAACCATGATGTATGATCCATATAATGTAGAACAGCCGAATTTTGCAACAGCCCCTATTGATCCGCTTCTCCGCCGCTTTGGCGCTCTTTGACACGGCAGCCGCCAAAAATCTGCCGGAACGCTTCCGCCGCAAATCTCTTATCGAAATCCCAGAATGCCTTTACTGATACAAATGCCTTTTATCAATGACGCGGACTGCTTTGCCCTCGCTTCTGGCAATCGTTTTTGGTTCCATTACTTTAACATCCACTTTAATGCCCAGCATTGATTTTAAACCTGACACAATTTTCTTTTCCCTCGTTTCGATTGGAATTTCCTGTTTTTGCGCCATTTCCGGCGTTAATTCCACTTGAACTTCAATGGTGTCGTTGTTGCCGACGCGGTCTACCACAATTTGGTAATTCGCCTGATACCCCTGATTTAATAAAACCGTTTCAATCTGGGACGGCCAGACGTTTACGCCTTTGACTACCATCATGTCATCGCTTCTTCCTTTTGGCTTCATCATACGCACATGCGTGCGGCCGCAGGAACATTTTTTTCTGGACAGCCGGCACAAATCACGGGTGCGGTAACGCAGAAGCGGAAACGCTTTCTTGGTAATGCAGGTAAACACAAGCTCCCCGACTTCCCCTTCCGGCAAAACCTCGCCTGTTTTCGGGTTGATAATCTCCGCTATAAAATGGTCTTCCTGAATGTGCATCCCAGCCTGTTCCTCACACTCAAAAGATACGCCGGGGCCTGAAATCTCTGTCAGTCCGTAAATGTCATACGCTTTAATTCCCAAAGATTCTTCTATATTATGCCGCATTTCTTCCGTCCATGGCTCCGCCCCAAAAATCCCAGCCTTTAATTTCAACTGGTCTTTTAAGCCTCTCTCATGAACCGCCTCCCCAAGGTTTGCGGCATACGACGGCGTACAGCAGAGAATCGTGGAGCCTAAGTCTGCCATAAACTGAAGCTGACGCTCCGTGTTTCCGGAAGACATAGGAAGCGTCAGGCAGCCGACTTTATGGGAACCGCCATTTAAACCGGGGCCTCCGGTAAACAGCCCATATCCATAACAGACGTGGCAGACGTCCTCTTTCGTCGCTCCAGCGGCGACAAGCGCCCTCGCGCAGCACTCCTCCCAAACGTCTATGTCCGCTTGCGTATAAAACGCCACTACGCGGCGTCCCGTCGTGCCGCTTGTCGACTGTATCCGCACGCATTCAGAAAGCGGCGCGCCCAAAAGCCCATATGGATACTGGTCACGCAGATCGTCTTTTGTGATAAACGGCAGTTTATGCAAATCTTCTATTCCTGTAATATCCTGAGGCTTTACGCCCGCCTCGTCCATTTTGTCATGGTAAAATTTTACATTGTCATAGACAAACTGCGCCTGTTTTACAAGCCTTTCACTCTGAAGCTCTTTCATTTTGTCTACCGGCATTGTCTCTATTTCTGGCTGATAATATTTTTTCATCTCTTTCTCCAATCAATTCTGCAATTCACTCTCTCGTTTCCTATGCATCTTCCCTTCCAAACTGAAACGCTTTTTGGTTCATAGCCGCAAATTTTGCCGGAACGCATTCTTCAACCGCTTTTAACCATTTTTCTTCCGGAATGTCAAAGTATGTCGACAGCCGCCCCATTAAGACAATATTAACCGCTTTGGCAGAACCCGCTTTTTGGGCAAGCGAAAGGCAGTCCACCGCATCGACTTGTATTTGAAGATTTTGAATTTTCTCCAAAAGGTTTTCCGGATAAGAAGCGGCTCCCGTAATGACCGGCATTGGGTCAATTTCCTGTGTATTTACGACAATTTTTCCGCCCTCCCGTAAATATTCCACATAACGGGCCGCCTCTAATTTTTCAAACGAAACGATAACGTCCGCTTCCCCTTTGTCTATAATCGGAGAATACACTTTTTCGCCAAACCTGACGTAAGTGACGACGCTGCCGCCGCGCTGGCTCATTCCATGCACTTCAGACACTTTTACGTCATACCCCTCAGACAACAGCAAATGGCCAAGCAGTTTGCTTGCAAGAAGGGAACCCTGTCCCCCGACGCCGACAATCATAATATTCTTTGTCATTTCTTACACCTCCCCTGACTGTAACGCATCAAATTTACATAGCTTCCGGCAGACGTCACAGCCTACGCATAATGTATTGTCAACTGCGGCTTTCCCGTCTTTCATGCTGATTGCCGGACAGCCAAGGCGCATACAGGATTTACATCCTACGCAATTTTCCTGTTTGACTGTAAGGGGCGGATTATGTTTGACATATTTTAACAAGGCGCATGGACGTCTGCTGATAATGACAGACGGCTCTTTTGCCGCAAGCTCCTCTTTGATTACTTTGTCACACGCTTCTAAGTCATACGGGTCAACGACGGACACACGGGCAAATCCCATGGAACGGCACAGGCTTTCCAAATCAATTTTCCCTGCGGGATCGCCTTTGATATTGTAGCCTGTCGTCGGGTTCTGCTGATGCCCGGTCATGCCGGTAATGGAATTATCCAGAATAATCACGGTCGAATTGCTCTGGTTATAGGCAATGTTGGCAAGGCCTGTCATGCCGGAGTGCATAAACGTGGAATCTCCAATCACGGCCACCGTCTTTGCTTCGCCCTCCTCCCCAGACGCTTTGTTAAATCCATGGATCGCGCTAATGGATGCGCCCATGCACAATGTCATTTCCATTGCGTTTAACGGCGCGACAGCGCCTAATGTGTAACAGCCGATGTCGCCTAAAACAGCGCATTTATTTTTCGATAATATGTAAAATAATCCACGATGCGGACAGCCGGCGCACATCACTGGCGGGCGGTTTGGAAGCGTTTCCCCTAAGCTTTTATATTCCGGAACAGAAACGCCCAGTTTTTCAGCAATTAGATTCTGGGAATACTCCCCTTCCATTGGAAGGACGTCTTTTCCGGTCACGGTAAGCCCCAGCGCTTTGCAGTGGGTTTCGATTACCGGATCTAATTCTTCCACGATTACGAGTTTTTCTACATTGGAAGCAAAGTCAAGGATCAGTTTCTCAGGAAGGGGGTTTACCATGCCAAGCTTTAAAATGCTTGCCGTTTCCCCAAACACTTCTTTTACATACTGGTAGCTGGTTGATGAAGTGATAATCCCTAACTTTTTGCTCCCCATTTCCACACGGTTAAATCCGCAGGTTTCCGCATATTCCGTAAGCTTTCTCATGCGTTCCTCCACTGCCGGATGGCGGCGGATTGCATTGCCCGGCATCATGACATATTTGGCGATATTTTTTTCGTATGGACGCTGTTTTGGTTCGATACGCTCCGCGGTTTCTACAATACTTTGGGAATGTGACACTCTCGTACACATTTTTAGAATGACAGGCGTGTCAAATTCTTCCGAAAGCTCAAAAGCCTGTTTGGCAAATGTAAGGGCTTCATTTGAATCAGACGGCTCTAGCATAGGAATTTTTGATGCAACGGCATGATGGCGCGAATCCTGCTCGTTCTGTGAAGAATGCATACCGGCATCGTCTGCCACACAGATCACCATGCCGGCATTCACTCCTGTATAAGAGCAGGTAAACAGCGGGTCTGCGGCTACGTTTAACCCGACATGCTTCATGCCGCAAAAGCTTCTTTTTCCCGCTAAGGATGCGCCAAACGCAACTTCCATCGCGACTTTTTCGTTGGGCGCCCATTCACAATATATCTCATCATATTTTGCAGCTTCTTCCGTCACTTCTGTGCTTGGCGTCCCCGGATAGCTCGACACGACGCTGCATCCTGCTTCATAGAGCCCTCTTGCAAGAGCTTTATTGCCTAACATTAATTGTCTCATACTGACATCCTTTCTTTATTCTTTTGTGCGTTCGTTCCATAGTTTTGGCTGCCCACTGGGCATTTCTGTTTTTTGCACAATATAAATCATAATAACACAAGAATCAGAATTTTTCAAATGGTGTTTGTCTTATAAATTCTCAACAATTTTTTTGTTTTTTGATGCAATCCTTCTTGTAAAATGTTATAATGGGAAAAAAATTTACAAGGAGGCATTGTATGAAAAGAACAAAACACATTGTCAGCCTGTTGCTGACATTGGGAATATTGCTCACAAGCATTCCGGCAGCGGCATTTGAAAAGCCTTCAAACGCCGAATCCGCATTGCAAAACGGCTATGCTCCCACAGAGGATAAATATGCCATTTATCCCATTCCCCGCAGTGTGGCATATGCATCGGGAGATTTTACGCTCGGAACGCAAGTCACTGTCGTAAGTGAAAGCGGGATTGACAGTTACACAAACCAGTTTTTAGACGAAATCCTGTCTGATTACGATAGGACGAAAACCACATCACAGACCGTTACGGAAGGGACAAACCGGATTCTTTTAGGAATCAAAGGCAGCGGAGGCGCGGTTGACGCGTGGGCTGACAGCCATCTTACCCTTTCCGATCCACAATTATTTACAAAAACAGATGCATATCTTTTAAGCGCTGACAACGGAACGATTGTCATTCTGGGAAAAGACACAAACGCCGTGTATTACGGGCTTGCCACGTTACAGATGATGTTTTCTTCTTTTAATGGAAGCAAATTTCTAAATGCCCAGATTGAAGATTATGCCGGCATGAAAATGAGAGGGTTCATTGAAGGGTTTTACGGCGGCTGGAATAATGAAGGACGCGAAAGCCTGATGCGGTTTGCAAGAGACGTTAAGATGAACACTTACATTTACGCATCTAAAACTGACAGTTACCACAAAAATGACGAACTCTATCCCACTGACCAGATTAATCAAATCAGGGAACTAGTACGGGTTGGAGATGAAACAAAAGTAAAATACTGCTGGTCCATTCATCTTTCCTATTTTTTCAACAGCCTGCCAAATGACATTCAGTCACAGGAATACCAAACGAAATTCAATGAGAAATTTGAACGCCTGAAAACAAAATTCCAGCAGCTTTATGATGCAGGCGTCCGGAAATTCGCTATTTTAAATGATGATTTCGGTTCCGGCTCCCATTCCGAAGTCGTCCGCCTTTTAAATAAGCTTGATAATGAATTTCTTGTTCCAAAAGGCTGCGACAACCTCTCCTACTGTATGCAGGGCTACAACAAAGGATGGAGCGGCGATGGAACGGAATTAAGAGAAATGGTTAATTTAAACGAATCCATCGACTTGTTTTGGACAGGAGATGACGTTAATTCTCCCATTACGCAGGAAACGATCGATTATGTAAAAGAAAACACCGGACATGAAGCCGTTTTCTGGCTGAATTACCCTGTAAACGAACATGCCAAATCCGGCATCTATTTAGGGGAAATTTCCCATTATGTAAGGGACGACGTCACCGGTCTTGCGGGAGCCGTGTCGAATCCCTGCGTTTTCACAGAGGCAAATAAAGTCGGATTATTCCAGCTCGGGGCTCTTTTTTGGAACAATCACAACTATCTTGCCCAAGCAGAAACGATTTGGGAAGAATCTTTTAAATATCTGCAGCCGGAAGTATACGAATCCTACTTAACGATTGCAAGAAATGTTGCCAACTGCCCGGGTTCCGGCAGAGTTCCAGCAGGATTTCCGGAATCGGAATACATAAAAGACTCCCTTGAAGCCATTACAGAAAAGATTAAAAAAGGCAGGCCGATTTCTGAAGATGAAAACACCCAAAGGCTAATTGATGAATTTGCCAAGATGCAGACAGCAGTTGACACTTTCCGTACGGACTGCGCAAATGAAGTCTTAAAAACAGACTTAAATTCATGGTTGAATTCATTGAATGACGTTGCAACTGCGGGAGAAGCAGTCTTAAAGTCATTAACTGCCATGGAAAGCGGAGACTTAAATGAAGCATGGTCAAATCTTGGCATTGCAGGCGCTGCAATGAGCTCATGGAATACCTACCCCAGCTATGAAAATAACATGGCGCAGGCTGGAAGCAAACGTCTAGTTCCCTTTATCAATAAAGCGCTTGCCACCGCCAAAAGACAAATACTGCCATTGGTAAACCCAAACGCGGAAATTTTGCCTTCTTATTTTGCATTAATCCATGGCAAAGACCGGACGGATTCCACAGAATTTGCAAAAGCGTATGACGGAAGCGATTCTACATTTGCAAGTTTCCATGACGGCACCCAACAGGCTGGCGACCATTTCGGCATAGATCTTGGAAAAGCGACTCCAATCCACAGCATTGACATTTTACAGGCAAGCAGTGATTCTGATAATGACTTCTTCCATAACGCCATATTAGAATACTCTGACACCGGAGAAGATGACGACTGGACTGAGATTTTAAAATACGAAAACGACGACGCCCCGCGGCGCATTGAAAAAACATATGCGGACGGGGAACTGACCACAAGATTTATCCGCCTCCGCACACAAAAAAGAGGAACGGCAAACAAGCCGGACTACTGGACGCACATCCGTGAGATTACCATTAATGGAGGGGAAACGACAACAAAAGAACCTTCTTACGGCCTATATGCAAGCGAAAACATAAATGCCTCCGTCACGCTTGACGCTTTGACTTACAGTATTACAGACACGTCCGTCTCCCTTCCTCCGGAAGGATATATCGGCATTAAGATGGAAGAACTGTCAGCCATTGACACAGTCGTCTGCGATATTGGAACTGCCACAGGTCTGACCTTCCAATATTCGGTAAACGGCCTTATATGGACAAATATGCCAGATAATCCAAATGGCAAGGCGGCGCGCTATGTCCGTCTTTACAATGAAACCGGACAAACCGCAAACATTACAATCAATGCCCTTTCCGTGACGGCTCTTGCAGGGGCAGTTGATCCGTATCTGTTTTCTAACAGCCCTGAGCTTAATACCCTGCACGAAGGCGCCATAGAAAATATGTTTGATGGAAAAAACGATACGTTTGCATGGTTTGAGCCTGCAATCAAGAAAAACTTTGAACTTGTGATAGATTTCGGGACAGTGGCTCCCATTTATGACATTGCCATTACAAATGAAAGCGGCAACCCGAAATTTTATGATGCTGAAATTTATTTGTCCACAGACAATTCCAACTGGGGCAGCCCTGTCATTACGATAGCCAACAGTAACAGTGAGCATTTAACGACAGAAGGCAAGTTTATGACTTTCAGCAGAGATGATTTACAGGGACGCAGCGCCCGTTATATGAAAATTTTAATCACGAAAGACTCGCCGAACCAAGTCCGCTTAAAAATCAATGAAATTGCAGTCAATAAAACAGTTTCTTCCAGTGAGGAGCCAATTAAAAAAATAGAGACAAACTCTTTAACCGGAGCTTTAGACCAGATGATAGACGGCGACATTTCCACTGCGTATATTTCCTCGCAGCCATCTGACGGAACCGCCTACATCAAATATCCATTAACGGAAGATATGAAGATGACCTCCATTACTTTCCTGCAAAATGCAACAGAAATCACAAACGCGGAAGTAAAAGCGGAAATTTATGACGGCCAGACGATAACGGAAGAAATTCTCGGCGCGCTAGACGGTGGAATCACGACGTTCTACCGGAAAGGCGATAAAGATATCCTTTCCCTGACCGTTACATGGCCGGAAAATACAATCCCGGCTTTATATGAAATTATAACAACTACCGGCGAAACCATGCGCACAATCTCGTTTAGTGGAGAAGGCGCCCCACAAGAGAGCCTTCTTTGTCCGGAAAACAGATTTATTATCCTTCCTGACAGCGCTGTCGAAAAAGAGGGCTATTTATTCAAAGGCTGGTCAGATGGGACGGCCATCTATCCTCCAAACAAGCCTTATACAATGGGAAGCGCCGATATTACGCTAAATGCCGTATGGGTAGAAGACGTCAAAGTGACGTCTGTCTCGGTTTCACCTGCCGCCGCAGAACTGCAAATTGGCGAAACGAAAGATCTGCAATTTACTGTATTGCCGGAAAACGCAGCCGTAAAGACTGTCACATGGAGTTCTGACAATCCTTCCATTGCCACGGTAAATGAAAAAAGCGGCAAAGTAAAAGCTCTTACCGCAGGCACAACGAAAATAAAAGCAACTTCGCAAGATGGCAGCAATAAATCAGGAGAATGCGTTGTAACGGTAAAACCAATTTTAGTAGAATCCATTACGGTTTCTCCAAAAAGCAAAACGCTAAAAACCGGCGAATCGGTTCAGCTTTCGTATACGATTGCTCCGGAAAACGCCGCAAACCAAAACGTTACATGGTCTTCCAGCGATGATGCAATCGCTTCCATTGACCCAAACACGAAAACAGTGACTGCGCACGCTGTCGGAAACGCCGTCATTACGGCTACATCGGAGGAAAACAATGAAATTTCCGATTCTTGCTCCATTACGGTTATTCAAGATTCGGCAAATCCGGATCTAACGCCGGTTCAGGGAATTTCAGTTTCTCCAAAAACAAAAACATTAAAGCCTGATGAATCTTTTCAGATAAAGGAAACAGTCACTCCTTCGGACGCCACGAATAAAAACGTCATTTGGTCTTCCAGCGACAATACAATCGCTTCCATTGATCCGGAAACAAAAACAGTGACTGCGCACGCTGTCGGAAACGCCATCATTACGGCTACATCGGAGGAAAACAATGAAATTTCCGATTCTTGCTCCATTACGGTTTCGGATTCAACGCTTCCAAACGTGGAAGTTCAGGCGATTTCGGTTTCTCCGAAAAAGAATACAATTATTGCCGGAAAGTCTATAACGCTTTCCGCAACAGTCACACCGGACAATGCTGCAAACAAAAACCTCATTTGGCGCTCAAGCAACCGGCTGATTGCATCCGTTGACGAAGAAACAGGGGAAGTGTCCGCGCATAAAAAAGGGACCGTCACGATTACCGCCACTTCCGAAGAAAACCCGTCTATTTCAGATAACTGCACAGTCGAAGTCATTGAGGCTGATTCGGAAGCGACGCTTGTCACAAGCATTACAGTCACTCCCCAATCGCATACCATGAAAGCTGGCGATTCTATCACGCTTACTAAAACGGTTCTGCCTGCTGACGCTACAAATCCAAATGTCGCTTGGGACTCAAACGACACGGACGTTGCTTCTGTTGATCCGGAAACCGGAAAAGTGACTGCCCTTGCCAAAGGCAGCGCCGTGATAACCGCAAGGGCTTTAGACGGCAGTGGAATCTTTGGGGTTTGCGCTATTACTGTTACAGATTCCTCAGATTTGCCACAAGATTACAAGGTAGAACTCTCACCAAAAAGTAAAACTCTGTATGTAAACGGAACAGTCACCCTAAAAGCAGCTATCCTTCCTGAAACTGTAGGGACAAAAGAGCTTGTATGGGCTTCTGACCGTCCAAGCGTCGCAAAAGTAGACCAAAACGGCGTAGTGAAAGCTTACGCAAAAGGAACGGCGACAATCACCGCTTCTTCGAAAGAAGACGACAAGATTTTCGACACATGCACGATCACCGTAACAGAGAAATCTTCTGTTAAAATGATTAAAGTAACCTCCGTCTCCGTTTCGCCCCGCGCCTTAAACCTGACTGTAAACGCCTCCAAAACATTAAAGGCGGCTCTCTTACCTTCCAATGCTTCGAACAAAACGGTAAAATGGACTTCGAAAAATCCGAAAATCGCTTCTGTTGATTCAAGAAGCGGTATAGTAAAAGCGGTTTCCGCAGGCCAGACCACCATAACGGCAACCGCGCAGGACGGAAGCAAAAAATTCGGATTCTGTACTGTAACGGTTACGCCGGAACCAATCCAACAGGATAAAACCTACGAAGTAGAAAACTTTAAGTATACCGTAACCAGCTTAAAAGACCGGACGGTCACATTGACAGAATCGGCAAATAAGAACTTAACAAAAATTGCGCCGCCAAATACAATTCAGTTGCAAAATATAACTTATACTGTAACTGCAATCGGCAAGGGCGCGTTTAAAAACCACAAAAAAGCAACCACGGCGGTCCTTGGGGCAAACATTCTTTCCATCGGCGACAGCGCATTTGAAGGCTGCGCAAAACTTAAAAAAGTAACCATAAAAAGCGCCAAATTAAACGCCATTGGCAAAAAGGCATTCCAAAAATGCAAAAAGTTAAAAACAATCACGATTAAAAGCCTGAAACTAAAGAAAATCGGAAAAAATGCGTTCAAAGGCATTCATAAAAAGGCCACAATTAAAGTGCCTGCTAAGAAATTAAAAAACTACAAAAAATACTTTAAGAAAACAGGGCAGGCAAAAACAGTAAAAATCAAAAAATAAGCCGATCAGGCATAAAACAGCAGAAATCAAAAAATAAGCCAATCAGGCATAAAACAGCAGAAATCAAAAAATAAGCCGATCAGGCAAAAACGCCATTTCAAGATGCAGCATCTTGGAATGGCGTTTTCCATTTAATAAGGTAAAAACCAAGAATCGCTAAGGACTGGATTTTTTTCCAGAAAAGCGCTATACTAAATGAGTTATTTTATCATAAATGAATTACAAGGCAATCAGAGCTGCAAAAGGAGGAGAACTTTATGCCTGTAAAATATGTTTTTGTCACTGGTGGGGTTGTTTCCGGTCTTGGAAAAGGCATTACAGCCGCTTCTTTAGGCCGTCTTTTAAAAGCGCGCGGATACACAGTTACCATGCAAAAGTTTGACCCATACATTAATCTTGACCCCGGCACTATGAACCCGATTCAACATGGCGAAGTATTCGTCACGGACGACGGGGCGGAAACGGATTTAGACCTTGGACATTATGAGCGTTTCATTGATGAAAGCCTGACAAAAAATTCCAATGTCACTACCGGAAAAATTTACTGGACTGTTTTGCAAAAAGAGCGGCGCGGAGACTTCGGCGGCGGAACGGTGCAAGTAATCCCGCATATCACAAACGAAATTAAAAACCGCTTTTACCGCAATTTTACGGCAAAAGACACGCATATCGCAATTATTGAAGTGGGAGGGACTGTTGGGGATATTGAAAGCCAGCCGTTTTTAGAGGCAATCCGTCAATTCCAGCATGACATTGGACATGACAACGCCATTTTAATCCATGTCACATTAATTCCATACATCAAAGCATCCGGTGAATTAAAAACAAAACCGACGCAGGCAAGCGTCAAAGACTTACAGGGCATGGGCATCCAGCCAGATATTATCGTCTGCCGTTCCGAACGCGCGTTAGGACAGGACATAAAAGACAAAATCGCTCTTTTCTGCAATGTTCCGGGCGATCATGTCATGCAGAACTTAGACGTTGAATACCTCTACGAAGCCCCTCTTGCAATGGAAGCGGAAGGCCTTGCCAAAGTTGCCTGTGAATGTTTGAAATTAGAATGCCCCACCCCGAATTTAGACGACTGGAAACAAATGGTAAACGACCTTAGAAACCCCGATAAAGAAGTCAACATCGCCCTTGTCGGCAAATACACCCAGCTCCACGACGCTTATATATCCGTTGTAGAAGCGCTCAAACACGGCGGCATAGCCAGCCATGCCACCGTCAATATCAAATGGGTGGATTCCGAACATCTAAACGGTGAAAATATCCAAGATATTTTAAAAGACACACAGGGCATTATCATTCCAGGCGGGTTTGGAGACCGCGGCGTAGAAGGAATGATCCTAGCCGCAAACTATGCGCGCGTCAACCAGATCCCCTATCTGGGGCTGTGCCTTGGAATGCAGGTGGCTATTGTCGAATTTGCAAGAAATATCTGCGGTATGCACGATGCGCACAGCATAGAATTAAATCCGCATACGACCCATCCCGTTATTTCACTGATGCCGGATCAAGATGGGATCGAAGATATTGGCGGCACGTTACGGCTCGGCTCTTATCCTTGCGTATTGGACAAGACTTCAAAAGCCTATACGCTGTATGGAGAGGAAACCATACACGAACGCCACCGCCACCGCTATGAAGTCAATAACGACTACCGCAACAGTTTAACGGATAAAGGATTAAAACTCTGCGGCATTTCCCCTGACGGACGCATTATCGAAATGATTGAGTTACCGGAACACCCATGGTTTCTCGCCACTCAGGCGCATCCGGAACTAAAATCCAGACCAAACCGCCCGCATCCTCTTTTTAAAGGATTTATTGAGGCGGCGATAAAAACTGGGAGAAAGAATCCCCCCGCTTAAAACAAAAAAAGACAGGGCAGGCCGCCGCAAAGCGATGGCCTGCCCTGTTTTTGCAAGAAACCGTTTAAAAACGGCAAAACTTTTTTTATTTTCCCCCTTTTGATTTTTTCTTTTTCGCAAACGGCAATTTTTTTGACGTCTCTGCCGTTTTTTTTGCGCTGTCCGCCTCTTTTTCCATCAGGCGTTTCACGGAGCCGCTTTCCGTCACCAGTTCTAAACTGGGAAGGTGGGAAACAAATTTCTGGAATGTCGAATAGCCAAACTCCTTCACTTTAAAATCCGGATACTTTTTATGCACCTTCTGCCCCATAGTTGCCAAATCCACGCCTTCCCCATTCGACTGGCGCACACACTCTAAAATATAAGCTTCTAACTGCTCTCTCTTTATATTGTCCTCTTGCAGGCCGACTAAAATTGTCGTCTCTTTTTTATACAGACGGAAGGTGTCTTCCATTTCCTCAATAAATTTTGAAAGCGAACTATACCCGTAATTACGCACGTCAAAATCTGAATACTTCTTTAACAGCGAGTTTCCAAGCTCTCCAAGCCCCGTCTTCTTCCCATTATTTTCATTCTCCGTAATAATTTCCACAATCGCTTCTTGAATCGTCTTTTGCGAAATATTTTCCTTCGCCCGATCCGATTCCTGCTCTAATAAAACTTCTAAACTCGTAAAGACCGAACACGCCGCTTTAAAAGATTTCGGCGTTTTATTCTCGCCCATGCCGATGACGTCCATGCCCGATTCCCGCAGCCTGCTTGCCAGTTTCGTAAAATCACTGTCGCTTGAAACAATGCAAAAACCGTCCACTTTCCCAGTATAGAGAATATCCATCGCATCGATAATAAGTGCGGAATCCGTCGCATTTTTCCCTACAGTATTGCAAAACTGCTGAATTGGCGTAATCGAATTAGAAAGAAGCTCTTCCCGCCACTTAGAAGCCTGCTGATTCGTCCAGTCGCCATACACTCTCTTATAAGTAATAATGCCATACTTCGTCATCTCATCTAAAATTGCCGTAATATATTTTGCAGAAACATTATCTGAATCAATTAAAACTGCATACCGCTTATCTTCCATTTCCCTCTCCTTTTCCTAAGCATGAAATAAGCATTTCTAAAAATTCCTATCTTGTATTCCCTTTCCAAAACCAGTATAATAGTATCCATATCGAAAGGAAAGGAGCCGCTTCCATTGACAGAATCGTTTCAATCAAACAGCCTATCCGGAAGCTCACTGAAAACCATTGCCATCGTTGCCATGCTGATTGACCACATAGGCGCCGTTTTGCTCACTTCTTCCCCTGCCCCTTACTACATCTTCCGGCTGATCGGAAGGATTGCCTTCCCAATTTTTGCATTTCTTTTGGTAGAAGGGTATTTCCATACCAAAAACTTCACGAAATACTGCGCGCGTCTCGGGCTTTTTGCCCTTATTTCCGAAATTCCCTTTGATTTAGCCTTTTCCCACACATTCTTTGACCCAAACGCCCAGAATGTGTTTTTTACGCTGTTTTTAGGGCTTCTCACTGTCCACGGATTAGAGACGGCTAAAGCAGCCTGCCCCTCTCAGACATTCCTTTATCTTGTCTGCCGCATTGCGGCGCTTGGTTTAGGAACCGGGCTTGCATGGGTCTTTCAAACAGACTATAGTGCAATCGGCGTTTTGGCAATTACCCTTCTCTATTCCCTACGCGAAAACCGGATCACTGCCTCCCTTTCTGCCTGCGCGCTGCTTTGCCTCTTAACCCCATTGGAGCTATCCGCCTTTGCGGCAGTTCCCTTGATTGCGGCGTACCATGGCAGGCGGGGAAGTTCGCTTAAATACTTTTTCTATCTGTTTTATCCTCTGCACCTTCTTCTTCTCGCATTCTTATACTGGCAGATTTAATAATTTTTCACAGAGGCTTTTTTTCTCGTCGGACTGCTCACTGTTGTCAAAACGGACGGTTCCTTTCGTTTTGCCGTCACAGAGCAGTCCTGCGTTTAAAAGCCGTCTCTTTGTTTCCCTTGCCGTCCCCGGCCCGCCTTCAAAAAGCCGGACATTCTCCCCTAATACTTTTTTCAGCTCACGGGCAATAAACGGATAATGCGTACAGCCTAAGACAACGGCATCCAGCTTTTGCTTTTCAAACGGCTCAAACAGCCGCTCTAAAAACAGCTCCAGTTCCGCGCTGTGAATCTCCCCTTGCTCAATATACTCCATCAAACCCGCGCAGGGCAATGGAATAATATGCGCCATTCCCATATACCGGTCCATCAGATTATGGAACTTTTGTTCACGAAGCGTCATTGGCGTCGCCATAACAACAACGTTTGGATAATCCTTTGATAATACCGCAGGCTTTAACGCAGGCTCTATGCCGATAATCGGCACATTGGGATATTTCTGCCGCAAATACCGGACTGCGGCGCTCGTCGCTGTATTACAGGCGACTACAACGGCTTTTGCGCCCTCGTCAAGAAAACGGCCGACATGGGAAACGGTAAGTTTTTTCACTTCTTCTAAATATTTCGTCCCATAGGGGGCATTTGCCGAATCCCCAAAATACCAGTAATTTTCATTTGGCATTTCACAAAGCAATGCCCTTAATACACTGATTCCTCCCACGCCGGAATCAAAAACCGCAATCGGGCCATTTTTTTTGTTTTCGGTTGTTTCTAACAACATAAACTGTTCCCCTTTTTAATTATTTTCCTCAATTACCGTGTTTGAAAAGCTTTTCTTTTTTGATTTTGTATGCTATACTAGTTATTAGGAGTAATGTCGTATTTCACAAGCGAAAGGAGAGTTACGGACTATGAACCAGCAAGTTTCAGAATCATTGTTTGGAGACGAAGTCGGCGGCTGCAAAGAATGCCACTGTAATCTTCCAAAAAATTATACAGAAGATATCTGCCCTAATTGTAAAGAACGTCTGCTCTTTTCCAAGGTAAAAGAGTATATCCGTGAAAATGACGTCACCGAATACGATGTTGTAAAGGAATTTGGGATTCCGCTTATGAAAGTAAAAGGCTGGATTCGGGAAGGAAGAATCGAGTACAAAGAGTTACATAACCCCACCTTAAAAAATCTTAACTGCCAAGAATGCGGCAAATCCATTACATTTGGCTCTTTGTGCACCGACTGCCTTCGTAAAGCAAACGTTTCCGGAAGCGCTTCCTACAGTTTTGAAGATGTAGAACAGAAGTTCCGCTTCTTACAAAAATGATACGAAAATCTTAGATTTTCGTATCATTTTTTATTCTTATTTCAAAAAACCGCTGATAATCTGCGTTTCCGCTTCTTCTTCCGTCAATCCTAACGTCATAAGCTTCACTAACTGCTCTCCCGCTATTTTTCCAATCGCCGCTTCATGGATTAAGCTTGCATCAATATGCTGCGCCGTAAGCTGTGGGCTTGCCGTAACTGTCGACTGATCCATAATAATCGCATCGCATTCACTATGCCCGGCACAGGCGGCGTTTCCATTGATTTTAGAAAAAAATTCCTGTTTGGATTGATCTCTTGCAACGGAACGGGACACCACATTGGCGCTGCAGCCATCGCCGTTTAAATCCACTTCAAATTCTGTCCGCGCATACTGTTTCCCATGCGTCATAATCTTTTCATACACTTCTAACACAGCTCCGGCTTTTAATTCCCCTTTTGTAATGCGGTTTGTGGAATCTATTCCTTTAATCTGGGTCGTTTCCATTTCCATATGGGCATTTTCCTCACAATAGACCACCGTCATCGGGTTCATAATATTTTCCCCGCTGCCATCGCCTTCCCCGTAGTGCTTTTCCACATAACGCACTTTGGCGTTTTTCCCCACATAAAACGTATGGATACCGTCGTGCTTGGAAGTGTCCACCCCACAGTTATGGATGCCACAGCCTGCAATAATCGTCACATCACAGTCTTCCCCAATATAAAAATCATTATAAACCATTTCCTGATAACCCGTTTCACTTAAAATAACCGGAATATGCACGCTTTCCCGTTTCGTGCCCGCCTTAATCCGTATGTCTATCCCCTGCTTGTCTTCTTTTGTGACAATGTCAATATTTGCTGTCACGCCCCTGCCAGCCATTTTCCCATTTGCGCGGATATTATAAGCTCCGGCCGGAACCTCATGCAGCCCTGCCACCTGTTCCAAAAGATTTTTTTCTATTTTATCCATTCGTCCCAAACCTCCTATGCCTTATCTGCCAATGCCCCGCATGTGCGGCTTGCGCCAAGCAATTTCGGCATAATCTCCTCTTTGCCGCCAACCGCCGACACTTCGCCGTCCGCAAGCAGAATAATCTGATCTGCAATGTTTAAAATCCGCTCCTGATGGGATATAATTAAAATCATTCCATTGATTTCTTTGCGCATCCGCTCAAATACATGAATCAGGCTGTTAAAGCTCCAAAGATCAATTCCGGCTTCCGGCTCATCGAAAATAGACAGTTTCGTGCTCCTCGCTGTAATCATGGCAATCTCAATGCGTTTTAATTCCCCGCCCGAGAGACTTGCATTTATTTCACGATCGATATATTCCTTCGCGCACAGCCCCACTTCGGAAAGAATGTTGCAAATCTCCGAAACCGACATACTCCGCCCCGCCGCAAGCGTAATCAAGTCCTTCACCGTAAGCCCTTTAAAATGCACTGGCTGTTGAAACGCATAACTGATTCCCGCCTTTGCGCGTTCCGTAATGCCAAGCGGCGTAATGTCCTTTCCGTCTAAAAGTATCTGGCCGGAAGTCGGGGTCAGTATTCCGGCAATTATCTTCGCCAACGTCGATTTGCCGCCGCCGTTTGGCCCGGTCACCGCCACGAAATGATTGTCGACCGAAAGATTAATATCTTTTAAAATCTCACGATTTTCCTGCGCATCTTTCACTTCGTAAGATATATTTCTTAATTCTAACATGAAACTCCTCCTTGCAATGTGCATTCCATAGTATTATACTACTTGCCTCCGCCCGCTTCAACTTCTTTTTGAAAGAAATCCTATCTTTCCAAACGTTTTGCCAGAAGGGACAATCCCTGTTTTTCCCCCGCTTTACGATTGCGCTTTCCCTATTTCAAAGGCAGGCGTTTTTTCGGAACGCCTGCCGGAATGCTCTATTGTATTATCCCCTTTTATCCTTTATAATATGAAAAAAAAGATTTCCCTTTTCACTCAGACAAAAGGAGGATATGCCATGAAACGCGTTTTAATTTTTGCTTTAAAATCTGTCTGTTACAGCTCATATCTTTATTTTGCAGATTCACTTGCCAAATCACTCCAACAGGCCGGCGTGGCCGTAGAAATGTTTTCGGCAAAAAACGGGCCGCTTGAGGCTATGGAGCAATATGTGGGCAAAGCATTTGACGCCGTATTTGATTTTAATTCGGAACTTCCACGCCTTACCATGGACGACGGCAGTTATTTTTTAGATCAAATCCACGCGCCGTTTTATAATATTATTTTAGACCACCCGCTCTACCACCACGACACATTAAAACAAACGATTTCCAATTTCCATGTTCTTTGTCTGGACGAATGCCACAGGCGCTACATAAAAGAACATTACCCGCATATCGCTTCCACACATCTGTTTTTGATGACCGGAGAGGATATAGCGGGTACGGACGGCTATCCCAAGAAGGAAATTGATGTTTTCTTCTCCGGCACTTATACGGACTGGCGTAAGGTGGAGGAGTCGATTCAAACTTGTCCGGCTTTTCTGGAAAAAGTGACAAAACAGCTAATTTCCCTTGTTCAGGGCAATCCGGCGATGACGCAGGAAGAAGCCCTCACCCGCCTGCTCCCTTCGCTGGAGGAAGAAGAAATTATCAGGGAAACGTTTCCTCTCCATATGCAGGCTTGTTTCCTATGCGATACCTATCTGCGCGCGTTCAAGCGGGAAGATCTTCTTTTAAGCCTTGCTAAAAGCCATGTCCCGCTTACGCTTTGCGGAAATGGCTGGAGATCTTCTCCTCTTGCAGAGTTTCCCCAAATCCAGATTATAGATGACACAGATTTTAAAGATATGTTTTCGTACTTTCGGAAATCAAAGATCACCTTAAACCTAATGCCGGAATTTAAGTGTGGCGCGCATGACCGGATTTATTCCGCTATGCTAAACCACAGCCTTTGCATGACCGATGCGACCCCTCTTTTAAAAGAACAGTTTTCAGACTGGCAGGACGTCATTTTCTACGAATACAGTGACCGAAACCGCCTGCCGGAGCAAATTATGGAATTGCTCAATTCTAAAAGCCGCCTGATAAAACTCTCCGAAAATGGTTACCGCAAGGCAAAAAAAAGCCACTCGTGGCAGGCACGGGCAGCTTTGCTTATAGAAATCTGTCATTTGAACTAACCATAAAAATCTAAATGGCCGCCGACCCATGTTTCCTGTTCGGTTCTTACATAGTCGCTTCTGCCAAGATAGATTGCGTCATTAATCTTTTTCATAAGTTCTTCTATCGAGGATGCCGTTACAGTAATGGTATCCTCCTCATTCCAATCCTGTTCAAATTCCGCTTCATAGGTTTCCTTTTCCGCTTTCTTCTTTTCGGCGGCTTTTTCTTCGGCGGCTTTTTTTGCCGCTTTCTTTTCTTCCTGCTTCTGAGACGCCTTTTTCTCGATGCGTTTTTTCTGCGCCGCAAGGGATTTGTCAACTACCGCAAAAAAAGATGCCGTCCCTTCTTTGACCTGCATGCCGTATGTTTTTACGCTGGATGCATTGGCTCCTAAGCTGGATTTTAACTGGGAAAGCTGATTTGTCGCGCCGCTTATAATCGCTTCATACTGCTTGCGGTACTTGTTGTCTTCCGCCATACGCTCTATTTTTTCCGTGTCAATTAACACCACCATACGGTTTGCATTGGCGTATTTTCCGGCATTTGCCTGCGCCTCTGCCTTTTTATCCTCACTGACGAGAATGAAATCCATATTGGAATACTTCTTTTTTAGTTTTTCGTAGTATTTCGCCGCTTTCTCACTCAGCTTTGGATCGCCGATTGTCGCTCCGCTGACTTTGTTCTTTTTCGTGTCCGCTTTTTCGGACGATGTTTGTTGCGCGGCCTGCATATAGCTGCCAAAAGCTTCCGCCTGCGTGACCTGATTCATCATGGTATCCTCCTTGAACTATGCTTTGTAACTCCGTTTACCTCTAAAATAGGAAAAAGCCGATCTTCCTATTTACATAGTATATCGGCTTTTTTCCACTATTTGTTAATCTATTTCTAGCGTCTCTTTGATTTTCTTAAAAATTCCTTCCGCATCCAGCCCAAATTTATGAAGCAGCTCCACTGCTGGACCGGATTCGCCATATACGTCGTTCATGCCGATTCTAGTGACTTTTACCGGCTGTCTCTCACTTAACGTTTCACATACGGCGGAACCTAAACCGCCAATGATGGAATGTTCTTCTATCGTAAATACCCTTCCTGTTTTCGCAGCGGAATCGCAGACGAGTTCCGTATCCAGAGGCTTTATCGTATGGATATTAATCAGTTCCACGTCAATTCCCGCTTCGGCAAGCATATCCGCCGCATACAAGGCCTCCACGACGCAAAGTCCCGTCGCAAATACCGTCGCATCTTTGCCTTCCCGCAAAACGATGCCTTTGCCTAATTCGAAATGATAATCTTCCCTGTCATTAAACACCGGAACGGCAAGCCTGCCAAACCTCAGGTAAACCGGGCCTTTATGGGCATACGCCGCGCGCACTGCGGCTCTCGCTTCAATGTCATCGCTCGGATTGACAATCATCATGCCCGGAATGCTGCGCATTAAGGCAATATCCTCGTTGCACTGATGGGTCGCGCCGTCTTCCCCAACGGATATGCCCGCGTGGGACGCCCCGATTTTGACATTTAATCCGGGATAACCGATGGAATTTCGGATCTGCTCATACGCGCGTCCAGACACAAACATCGCAAACGAACTGATAAACGGCGTTTTTCCGCTTGCCGCCAAACCGGCCGCAATGCCTGCCATGTTTGCTTCGGCAATGCCGCAGTTAATATGCCTGTCGGGAAAAGCCTCCGCAAACTTATTTGTCTTTGTGGCTGCCGCAAGGTCTGCATCTAAAACCACTATATTTTCATCTTCTTTCCCAAGTTCCACTAAAGTATTCCCATATCCTTCTCTTGTGGCAATCTTTGGCAGCTCCTCTAACTTTCTGTTTATCGGCATAACGTTTCCCCCTCTTTTCTTAAATCTTCCACTGCAACTTCATATTCCTCTTTTTTCGGGGCTTTTCCATGCCATTCCGCTGCGTCTTCCATAAAGGATACGCCTTTCCCCTTTATTGTATTGGCAATAATTGCCGTCGGCTTCCCTTTTGTCTGTCTTGCTTCTTTAAATGCGGCTTCCATTTCATCAAAATTATGCCCGTCAATCGTAATCGTATGGAACTGAAACGCCTCAAACTTTTTATCCATTGGATAAGGAGAGCAGACTTCTTCCACTTTTCCGTCAATCTGCAGTTTATTATGATCCACAATCACTACAAGGTTGTCTAACTTACGGTGGCCGGCAAACATCGCCGCTTCCCAAATCTGGCCTTCTTGGATTTCACCGTCGCCGCAAAGGGCATACACGCGATAATCCTTTTTGTCCATCTTTGCCGCAAGCGCCATTCCAACTGCCGCAGATAAGCCTTGTCCTAAAGAACCTGTAGACATATCTACCCCCGGAACGCATTTCATATCGGGATGGCCCTGCAAATAGCTTCCTACATGCCGAAGCGTCACCAAATCTTCAGTCGGGAAAAAACCGCGATGCGCAAGCGCCGCATAAAGCCCCGGCGCCGTATGCCCTTTGGATAATACAAAACGGTCACGGCCTTCCCACTGCGGATCATTCGGATCAATATTCAGCTCTTCAAAATATAAATACGTAAATAAATCCGCCGCCGACAGGGAGCCTCCCGGATGCCCTGCTTTCGCGCTGTAAATGGAAGCAATAATTCCTTTACGTACTTCAAGTGCCATCTTCTTTAGTTCCAGTCTGTCCATCACTGCTCTCCTTTTCCAAATCGATTCAACTGATTCCAATAAAAAAACTTTGCATTAAGATTATAACCGATACTTATATTTTTACAAGCCGTTTTTTTAAAAATCTTAAAAATTTATTAAATCTTTGACAACTTCCCCTGCAAGCAAAAGCCCTGCCGCCGCAGGAACAAACGCCACACTTCCGCAAATCCGTCCAATCTGCGCCGCATCTTTTGGCGAAACCGGCTGCTCATCGGAATATACGGTTTTTAAGGAAGCGATTCCCCTTTTTTTCAATTCCCGCCGCATCACTCTTGCAAGCGGGCAGACTTTTGTCTCATAAATATCCGCAACGCGAAAACGGCTGCCGTCAAGTTTATTTCCGGCTCCCATACTGCTGATCATTGGTATGCCGCTTTCCGCCGCCTTTTGCGCCAAGGCAAGCTTTGCCGCCACAGTGTCTACGGCATCTACAATATAGTCATATTCCTCAAACGGAAAATCTTCTTCTCTGCCGGGCAGAAAAAAGCAGGAATGGATGCAAACTTTTACAGAAGGGTTGATTTCTTCCATACGCGTCTTCATCACTTCTGTCTTTTTGCGTCCAACTGTCTTTACCGTGGCAATAATCTGGCGGTTTATGTTGCTTTCGCAGACTTTGTCCGCATCGATTAAATCAAATGCCCCGACTCCGCTTCGCGCAAGGGCTTCACAGACATATCCGCCAACGCCGCCAATGCCAAATACCGCCACGCGCGCGTTCCTTAATTTGTCGATTGCCGCTTCTCCCAAAAGCAGGCTTGTCCGTTCTAACCAGTTTTCCATCGTTCCTCCTGAGTCCTTTACTGCACAGGCGCTTCCGGCGGAGGCGCCGCCTGCGCTTTTAATGCGGCAAGCTGCGCTTCACACGCCAAAAGGAGATCGTAATTCGCCACTTGGGCCTGTCCCGACGGCGGAAGCAGGTTATAAAGCTTTCTCGCCGCCGCAATCGCCGGTTCGCTTTCTAACGTCACTTCGCCTATGCCATTAATCATATTGACTACTTGAGCGGCTTCCTTAGCCACTGCCGCCGGGCTTTCCGTCCCGGGCAGTGTATAAACAATGACCGGATCGCCATCTTCTATGTTTTCAAATATCTTTTTTGCCGCCGCCGGAGGCAAATTGACACAGCCGTGGGAACCGCTCGTTTTATAGATATTGCCGCCAAAACTGCTTCTCCACGATGCATCGTGCATCCCGACATTATTGCAATACGGCATCCAATAATCGACTGGGGAAGCGTAATTTTCCCCACGCAAAACAGCATCCCTCTCTTTATAGGTCAGACCATAAATTCCAGTCGGCGTGTCATAATTTTTCGAAAGATTGCCGGAAACAAAATCAGATTCCACTACAAGGCTTCCATTTTTATAAAAAAACAAATGCTGCGCAGTCAGATTAATCTCTACATAGGTGTCCCCATAATCATGCTCCCCATGGCTGTTTGCCGTCTGAGCATACGTCAGTTCACGTTCATAAGACTCCCCATTTTTTATATCTTCCAAAATCTTTGCTTTTTCGCCTTCTTTGTCTACTTTCCAGCCATAGTCCCCAGATGTAATTTCAACCGTTTTTCCATAAGAAGTGGCAAGCGTATGCTTCCGGAACACTGTATTATAGGCAGATGCAAGAATTGTTACATATTCTTCCACAGCCTGCTCATTTATGGAAATTTCCATATTATTGACATTCATCCATGTGTTCGTAATGCTGCCGTCAAGCGTTTCTTGTTTGTCTCCTATTTTATATGTAATCGTAACGCCAGTATACTTATTGAGAGTATCCACAAGATGGCTCAGCCCTTGATTCGATGACGTCACCTTTGGCGTTACATAGCATCCCTCTTTTTCTAACGACACCGTTTCTTTTAAACTGCTGACTGAATCTTTTAAGACTAAACGCAGGCGTTTCTTTTTGATTTTAGTTCCCAATTCTTCTGGGATAATTTTATAGCCTTCTTTTGAATATGCGGAGCAGTACGCATCTTTTGGAGGCGTCTGATTTTCCTCCTGAATAAAGGAAAACTCCTTGATCCGCTCTTTTAATTTGTCCTTGTCAAAACTGACGATTGTCTCCTCCGTAAAATCCTGCCGCGAAGCAAACGCCATCGGCCATGCAAACGGATTCTGCATCTTTAGAAGTTTTTGAATGCTTCCCCCAAACTCCGGCTTGACAGAAATATCCGTCCCATTCAGCGTCTCTGGCTCCCCTCTCGTCTCGATCGTAAGCGAATATCCGTTAATTTCTTCCGTTATCATACGCTCTACCTGTTCGATTGATTTTCCAGATATAGAATGCCCATTTAACGAAGTGGAAGGCAGAAAATGGCTGTTAAAATAAAAAGCTGTCCCGAAATATATAGCGGCAAGCATTGTAAGCAGGAGAATCCCTATCTTTACCGGAAACCCCTGTTTTTGTTCTTTTGATTTCACACGCAACCCCCTGTATCTGTCTTTCTTTATATAAGTATATTCCTGACATACGCCTTTTGCGCGCTATCTTATGCCATTCATACTTCCCTATATCCGACAGTTTTATTATACAAACCTTATCCGCTTTGTCAAATTAAAAATAATTACGCTCTGTCATAATTTCTTAAGATTTCCGTAATTTTTTGTAAAATAGTAAAAATATGATTGTAGCAAAAAAAACCATGTGCTATAATAATCCGAAACAGGCATATGATAAAAAAAAGAAAGAAATGTAAAGGGTGAATGACGTGAACGCTCCAATGTCAAATGAACATACCTGCAAAAACCGCGCTTCTGATTTTTTCCGAAAATACAGGCATAGTCTGCTTTTTTTGTATTTTGCGGTCTATTTCCCATGGTTTCGCTGGCTTGAGACAACTGTGACCAGCCGCTTCCATGTCATACACATGGCAGTTGACGATCTCATTCCTTTTATTGAATATTTTATTGTTCCCTATCTGCTGTGGTTTTTTTATGTAGCCGCCGCCCTGTTTTATTTTTTATTTAAAAATAAAGAAGAATTTGTCAGATTATGTATGTTTTTATTTGTTGGAATGACTGTTTTTCTAATTATATCCACCGTTTACCCAAACGGCCATTATCTAAGGCCAGACACATTTGAACGGGAGAACATTTTTACCAATTTGACTTGCATGGTTTATGAAGCGGACACGCCGACAAATTTATTTCCCAGCATCCATGTCTATAATTCCATCGGGGTCAACATTGCCATACTTCACTGCCATAATTTCAAACAAAAGAAACCAATACGCATAGGCTCCTGCCTTTTAATGGTAAGCATTGTTTTATCCACCGTGTTTTTAAAACAGCACTCCGTGTTTGATGTAATTACAGGCATTGTATTTGCCGCCTTTATGTACACACTGGTCTATGCAAGAAGCGCTGTGCGCATCGGAGAAGCCAAAACGGCGCTTTCCGAACGGGCAAGACGCGTCTGACGTCGTTTGTGTTCCAAATCATAAACAGCCGCCACATTTTCCGTGGCGGCTGTTTGATTTATTGCATTTATTTATCTGACAGCCTTAGATTTCGTCTGTTTCTTTTTCATCTTGTTACCACAGTTTAAACAGCGAAATCCCTTTCCTTGCCGCCTTATACGGAACCGTCTCCAATTCCCTGACTGCCCGTTTCAGTTCTTTGCGGATCTCAATCTGCTGCGGGCAATGCGTTTCACATTTCCCACATTCCACACACTGCGATGCGCTGCTTTGGTTTTTCCGGAATGCCGTACACTGAAGGTATTCCCTCCTCGCCCCGCCTTTTGATTCCGAATACATCTCATTATAACAGCGGAACGTCACCGGAATGTCTACGCCTTTCGGGCAGGGCATACAATATCCGCATCCTGTGCAGGGGACTTTCACGCTTTTTTGGATCTCCGCTTTTACCTGTTCCACAAGCAGCGCATCTTCTTTTGTAAAATGCCCGACAACGGCGTGTTCCGCCGTTTTTACGTTTTCCTGAATCATTTCCATTGTATTCATGCCGGAAAGGACACATGTCACTTCCGGCTGGTCGTAAAGCCACCGGAACGCCAGCTCTGCCGGAGTGCGGCGCAGGCTGTCCTGTTCAAACAGACGTTTTGCGTTTTTAGGCAAAAGATTTACCAGACGGCCGCCGCGAAGCGGTTCCATAATAATCACCGGAATGCCTTTTGCCGCCGCATAGGTAAGCCCTGCCCGCCCCGCCTGACTGTGCTCATCCATGTAATTATACTGAATCTGGCAAAAATCCCAATCATAAACATCGATCAACTGTTGAAACATTGCCGTATGCCCATGATAAGAAAAACCAAGATTGCGGATTGCGCCGCTTTTTTTCTTTTCCTCTATCCAACCTAAAATTCCAAGTTTAATTAATTTCTGCCATGTTTCCGTATCGGTCAGCATGTGCATAAGATAATAGTCGATATAATCCGTCTTAAGCCTGCGCAGTTCTTCCTGAAATGTTTTTTCCACGCTGTCTATTGATTTTATCAGATAATGCGGCAGTTTCGTCGCAAGATATACCTGTGTTCTACAGTTGTTTTGGCTTAAGATTTCCCCTACCGCCGCTTCGCTTCCCGGATATATATACGCCGTATCCAGATAATTTACGCCGCAGGAAATCGCATACATCAATTCCTGTTCCGCTTTTTTAAGGTCTATTCCCCCTCCTTTTCTCGTAAAACGCATACAGCCATAGCCCAGAACAGAAATGTCATTTCCTTTTCGGTCTTTGCGGTACTGCATATTCTCCCGCCTTTCTTATTTTATTTTTTCAAGCTCCTTAAGCCAGACAGCCGCAGAAGCGTCTGAGGGCATCCGCAAATCCCCCCGCGGCGACACGGCAACCGTCCCGACTTTCGGCCCGTCCGGCAGGCAGGAACGTTTAAACTGCTGTGAGAAGAACCTGCGGTAAAAATTACGAAGCCAGTGTAAAATCACATCTTCTTCATATATCCCATAAAACGCCAGCTTTGCCAGACGGTATATTTTTTTGGGGGGAAACCCAAACCGCAGCATATAATATAAGAAGAAATCGTGCAATTCATAAGGCCCGACTAAATCTTCCGTTTTCTGGGAAATTTCCCCTTCCTCCGGCGGCAAAAGTTCCGGGCTGACCGGAGTGTCCAACACGTCAAGCAACGCTTCTTTTAGCCCGATGTCCTTACAAATATCCGCAGAATAACGCACGAGATGACGGACAAGCGTCTTTGGCACAGATGCGTTTACGGCATACATCGACATATGATCCCCGTTATACGTCGCCCACCCTAACGCAAGCTCAGATAAGTCTCCCGTCCCAATTACCATTCCGCCTTCTTTATTTGCTATATCCATTAAAATCTGCGTCCGTTCCCTCGCCTGCGCATTTTCATAGGTCACATCATGCTTTGACACATCCTGCCCAATGTCCCCGAAATGTACCTCAACCGCTTTTTTAATGGAAACTTCCTGAAATGACGCCCCAAGGCTTTTTATCATTTTAACTGCATTTGTATAGGTGCGGTCCGTCGTCCCAAATCCCGGCATTGTAACCGCCCGTATGCCAGAGCGTGGAAGCAAAAGGCTGTCAAACGCCCGTACCGTCACAAGCAGGGCAAGCGTGGAATCCAGACCACCGGAAATTCCCACTGCCGCGCATTGGCAGCCTGTATGCAAAAGACGTTTCCTAAGTCCCATTGCCTGAATCGAAAGAATTTCCTCACACCGTTTGTCCCGCTCCTCTTTTCCATGGGGAATAAACGGAGAAGGGTCTATCTTCCTAGTCAGCGCCGTATGTTCTCTTTTCAATGAAAACGGAACTATCTCATCTTCGTTTGCCGCATCTATGGGTTCAAATGTCGTATTCCGCCTGCGTTCCGCGTTCAGTTTCTGCAAATCGATCTCCGAATAAACCACGCCGTTTTCATACTTTGCTGACTCCGCCAACAACACGCCGTTTTCCGCAATCAAGCTATGCCCCGCATAGACTACGTCCTGCGTGGATTCCCCGATCCCTGCGCCTGCATAAACATACCCGCAAAGCAGCCTTGCCGACTGGCCGCAGACTAAAGCTCTCCTATAGTCCTCTTTCCCAACCGCTTCATCGCTTGCCGACAAATTGACGATTAACGTCGCCCCGAAAAGCGCCTGCCGAATGCTTGGCGGGTTTGGCGCCCACAAATCTTCACAAATTTCCACTCCGATGACAAATTCCTTCATCGTGTCACAGGCAAACAATAAATGTTTCCCCATCGGGACTTCCTCATCTCCTAATTCAATGAAAACTGTCTCCTCCATGCCTTTTGTAAAATAGCGCGCTTCATAAAATTCGTTGTAATTCGGCAGGAATGTCTTCGGGACAATCCCAAGAATCTCTCCGTTATGCAGAGCGGCGGCGGCATTATATAATTTCCCTTTCACACAAAGCGGAAGGCCCACAAAGACAATCGCGTCGATTCCCTCCGTACATTTGGCAATTTTTTTCAAACCCTTTACCGCTTTATTTAATAAAATATCCTGTAAAAACAAATCCCCGCAGGAATATCCCGTAATGCAAAGCTCCGGAAACGCCATTGCTTTTGCGCCGGCTTGGCTGCATTCTATGATTTTTTCACAAATACGCTCTGTATTATAATTGACGTCCGCCACACGCAAATCCGGCGTAATCGCGGCAACTTTTATATATCCGTCTTTCAATTTCGAATCTCCTTTAACTCATCTGCGCTGAATGTATAGTCTGTATTGCAAAAATGGCATTTCACTTCAATTCCCTGCCCTTCCGCGATCATCTCGTCCAACTCTTTTTTGCCAAGCGTCGCAAGGGATTTTGAAATCCTCTCTTTTGAACAGCCGCACCAAAACTTTGCCGGAATTGTCTCCGTCACTTCAAACGGAATCTCACCTAATACTTCTTTTAACAATAGCTCCGGCGTATCGCCCTTTTCCAAAAGCGCGGTAATGCTTGTCAGTTGTGAAATCCTGTCTTCCAAACGGCTGATCGTTTCTTCGTCTGTAAAGGGCAGAAGCTGTAAAATAAAACCGCCGGAACGTTTGACCGTATTTTCTTTGCTCATTAAAACGCCAAGCCCGACGGAAGACGGAATCTGTTCCGACGAAGCAAAATAATACGTCAAATCCTCCGCTATTTCCCCTGTTTTTAACTCAATCTGCCCCACATACGGCTCTTTCATGCCAATATCTTTTATCACCGACATCACGCCAAGCCCCAGCGCCCTGCCCACGTCTAATTTCCCATTCGCATTTGGAGGAAGGATTACGTCCGGAACGCTTGGATACCCTTTGACATTTCCTTTTGCATCTGCCGTTACCGTCAATCCTTTTGCCGGGCCGCTGCATTGGATTTGTATCGTCAAAAGGTCTTTTTCCCCTTTCATCATTACGCCCATCATTGCCGCGCCAGATAACAGCCTTCCTAACGCCGCCGTCATCACCGGACTTGCGCCATGATGTTTGCGCGCTGTTTCCACAAGATTCGCGGAAGTAATGGCAAACGCCCGTATCTGCCCATTTGCCGCCGTCGCCCTTACAATATAATCTTCCATATTATTTTTCTCCCTTCTTGCCGCGTTCCCTAACCACTGCCAGAATCCGCTCACTCTGTACCTTGCTTTGTATATTGAAAGGCTGATTTGTATATGCCTCATAACAGCCAATCCATTCTAATCCGGCCCGTTCTGCCAGCTCTTTAATTTTATCCGGCGCATATCCACGCTGAAAATGCGTTTCCTCAAATTTTTGGTATCTGCCATCTGCTTCCCGTATAAAAAACGTCATATCATATTGATTGATCTGCGTTTCTTCATCAAAATAGTTTTCCCAGATAAAACTCCCTTCTTCCCTATTCTCACAAATTGTCTGCTCGCCCAGAATTTCCCTGTACTTATATAGGGTGTTCATATCAAACAAAAAAATACCACCCGGATCTAAATAATTATTCACCAGTGAAAACACAGCCAAAAGCTCATCTTCCTCTAACATATAATTCATTGAATCACAAACGCTTATAACTGCCCGCACTGTGCCATAGAGTTCAAACTCCCGCATATCCTGATGTAAATACAAAATGCCCGCATCTTCCTGATGTTCCATGGCAATCCCAAGCATCTCCTCTGAAGAATCCACCCCTATCATATCATACCCCGCCTGCCGCAGAAGACGGGTCATTTTCCCTGTGCCGCATCCCAAGTCCAAAATCAGCCCATCTAAAATCCCATATTGTTTCAATATGCTTCGAATAGACATACACCATTCTTCATAAGGCGTCTCGTCCATAAATAAATCATATACCCTTGCAAAACCGCCATATGCTTTTAGATCTGCTTCTGTTTTCATTTCGGCTTTTATTTCCGTATCTGTTTTCATTCTTGAATCTTCTACCATTCCTTTTCCTGTTTTTCTTTCTCTTTTTCCCGTCTTGCTTCTATTTCATTTCCAATCCTGTTTCTTCCATCTGTACCATTATACGCGTTTTCCTTAAAACCCTCAATCCCAACTTATACAAAATCCACATTTCCTTTGCCTTGTCATACAGACAAAATCTTTTTCAATCTTAACAAGCCCCATTCTTCCCGATAAAGAAACACGCATCTGCCGCTTGAATATTTCCTTTCCTTCCTATATACTAAACATACATTTTATTCTACAGTTTTCGACAGGAGATGCCTTTTCATGCAAGAACAATTCAACCGCCATATATCCAAAAACATTCAGAATTTTTACCGGAAACGGCTGATCTGCCCTATCCTTTATCTTTTATTTACGCTGGCTCTGTTTCAGATTTTTCCGGTTTTATCTGTCATCTCGCCCGCAAAACTCACCCATATTTCCAATATGGAACAACAAAGCCAAAAAAATCAGGTTTATGTATCCGCCACGTTAAGCCATTTAAAATTTACCGGATACACCAAAAGCCGTTTTCACCGCGTGATCGGATATTATTACTACATGGAAAACAAGGAAAAACGGGAATGCAGTATCATTCTTTTAACTCCAAACGCCTGCGAACAGGGACTGCCGGAAATTGAAACGCTTACCGTTTATGGCAAAATTCTATCTGTGGATGCAAGCTTTACTTCCCTATTAGAGCATCTTTCCGACGACCTGAACTGGACAGATTCCGGCATTCAATCGAAAGTAACGCCTTATTATCTGAGCGAGCCGGACTTCCGTTATGGTTTCGGCATATTTTTATTTCTGCTTCTTGCAGGAAGCGCCCTATACGCCGGACTTCAAATTCTGTTTTTCCTCTCTTTTATCCTCCGGCCGGATTTTTCGCCGCCCTGCCGGAAACTCGGGCATTTCGGAAAACCCAAAGAACTGCTTGCGCAGGCGGAAAAGGAACTTGCCACACTGCCTCAGCTTGCGACGGAAGATATGTTTATCACAGAACGCTTTTTTATTGAAACCTCTAAATATGGGATTGCGATTGTGCCAATCGAAGAAATCATCTGGATTTACAAACATTCTACGCTCCATAAATTGTTCTGGCGCCATTTTAATATTTCTTACACGTTAAATATTACCGCTAATAAACATGTCTATATTCAATGTCCGAAGAATATCAAATCCGATATTGACGGCATTATAGATTATCTGTCAGAAGCGAACCATGCGATTTTAGTCGGTTTCAGTGAAGAAAACAGGCAGAAAATCCATGCAATGCAAAAAAGCTGGCATTTCCGCAAAAAAAGAGCTGCAAAATAAAAGCAGCTCTTTTGATTAATTTAAAACAGTTCTTTGATCTTTTCCCAAATCGCAGACAAAAGTTCCTTGATTTTACCCCAAAAACCGCCTTCGGCAGTGGATATTTTATCATATATCGACTGCGCCGCATTTAAAAGGCCGTCAACGTCCAAATCAAGCTCACTGATTTTTTTCATCAGTTTGACAACTTCATTCACTTCTTCTTCCGTCAATGTAATGCCAAATTTATCACAGCCTTTTGCGATTACTTCGCGGATTTCTGATTCGTCAGACAAATCATGCTCCACAACTGCCTGTTTCACATAGGCAATCATGCCTTCCACTTCATCGGAATCCGCCCCGCCCGCTTCTAACTGGCCGGTCATTACAAGCTCATGTAACGCCGCATCGATATTTTCTTCGTCAATTTCATCGCCTGTCATTTGCTTATAAGCTTTAAATATGCCTACTAAAGCGGCTGTCCCCGATATTGGAAACGGCGCCGCCACTATAATGTCTGCATTCTGGATTCCTGCGGTCGCCAAAGCATTTTTATACATGCCTACCGTACAATAAGTGATATTATTCGTGGAAATATTGATCCCGCTTCCACTTCCACGCTCTACAATTACGATAGACGAAAGCGATTTCGTCCCGATTTTGCTTTTATCAATATAAGAATCCAAATACTGGTGTTCTTCTGAATTATTGATGTACGTCACATCATAATCCGCCAGTTTATTCTGATCAATTCCCATAATTGCAAGCACTGTCGCCTGCTGCTGCGCGCTCAGATCCGAACCAAGGGCTAAGTACGGCTTATCATTCTTTTTGATTTCTACATTATCGTCATTTTTATCCTGCTCTACCGTAATCTTTCCGGAAATGTCCTCATTCCCATCTACGCTGATTGAACCGGATACATCGCCGGATTTGTCGTCAGACGCATTATTTCCACCAGTTTCCGTCGATGGCGTTTCAGGCGGCGTCTGAGCCGGATCGTTTGGCTGTTCCTGAGACGGAATCTGGCCGCCCGAACTGTCTCCCCCGTTTGCATTTTCCTGATCCTTTGAAGGCTCTCCTCCATTCGGCAATTCCGTTTGTCCATCTGACGGACGGTTGCCTGCAGAACTGTCCGGATTTGTATCTGGGGCTTTGTCCGGGCTTGCATCCTCGTCCGGCGCGCTGTCGTTTGCTGACGGAGCTGTCACGGGAACGGAATCAGACGGCTGCTCTGGGACGCTTGCCGATGCCGTTACCACAGAACCACATAGAATCGTCAATGTTACACATATACTTATCAAACGCATTATTTTCTTTTTCATTGATAAATTTCCTCCTCTCACTGACGCAATCATTTTTACACAAAATTTAAGGTTTGTCAAAGAAAACAGGAAAACTTAATACTTATTTAAGATTGCCGGTTGAATCTTCTTTACTTTTGAAGTTTCTTCTCCACAACAATCACAAATAATGTTCTCCGCTATATATTTCTATATAATGCCTAATGAATCACTTTTTCAACTGCAAATGGTTTCCCGCAATTTGGGCAAAATTTAAGTTTTCCTCCAATTCTTTCCCACAATGCTTGCAGAGTATTTTTTCTTTATAAAAATCCACTACTTCTAAACTATATTCCTTTTCAGTTGCAAAATACTCTACATTCCCTTCTGTAAAAATCCCACATTCCACATATTTATAAGCAAGCATCTCATTTCCGTCATCAAGTAATACACCACACCCCGGACATTCCGCCATACTTCCTAATAGCAACAATCCGGTTTTCGTATTTCGTCATGCCTTGCCAAAAGATAAATAATACACGTCCATACACCCCCACATTATCCATGCTTGTTTTATGCAAATTAAAAAGGCTCAAAGCCTTTAAAATTCTATAAAATTTGGTGTAAAGCCTTTATTCAGTTATCAAGTATTTTGATAAAGTCCTCTAAACCCTTGCTGTTCCTTGCTATTTCCCCACAATCCCCGCCGTACTGATAAAATCATACGGGGTCTGCTGGTAGACGTAATAATTCAGCCAGTTCGAATACAATGCGTTTCCATGCGAGCGCCACTGTAAATTGGGACGCATATCAGGGCAGTCGTTCGGATAATAATTCCGCGGCAGCGCAATGTTTAACCCTTTTTTCTGATCCCGCTTATATTCTTTATCCAATGTATATCTGTCATATTCCGGATGCCCCATCAGAAAAACTTTCCGCCCCTCGTCTGCAATCGCAAGAAATACGCCGGCTTCTTCGGATTCCGCCAAAATTGTCAATTCCCTGACTGCCTTAATGTCTTCTGCGCGGTTTTTGGTATTCCTTGAATGGGGCGCCATAAAATAATCGTCAAATCCACGCACTAGGGGAACTTTCCGATTCATAACGCGGTGCTCATAAATTCCAAAAAGTTTTTGTTCTAATTTATATTTCGGGATGCCGTAATGATAGAATAAGCCCGCCTGCGCCCCCCAGCAGACATGCAAAGTCGATGTCACATTCGTCTTTGTCCAATCCATAATCCCACATAATTCCTGCCAGTAGTCCACTTCCTCAAATTCCATCATTTCCACTGGCGCGCCCGTTATAATCAAGCCGTCAAAACACTGCTCTTTTACACAGGAAAATGTCTGGTAAAATTTATTCAGATGGCTTTTCGAGGTATGTTTTGACTCATGGCTTGTCACCGTCAGGAATGTAATATCCACCTGTAGAGGCGTATTAGACAGCGATCTTAAAATCTGCAGTTCCGTGTCCTCTTTTAAAGGCATAAGGTTTAAAATCGCTATGCGGATTGGCCGGATATCCTGATGCATCGCCCGGTTTTCATCCATTACAAAAATATTTTCTTTTTCTAAAATTTCTTTTGCCGGTAAATCGCTTTGTGTGCGAATTGGCATATAAACCGCCTCTTTTCTTTTTGTTTACTTTCCGCCTGTCATTTCAAGGAGCATTGCTTCTGAAATTACCGGAATGCCAAGGCTTTCCGCTTTCGTCTGCTTGCTTCCCGCTTTTTCTCCTGCCAAAAGATAGGAAGTCTTTTTGGAAACGGAATTTGTCACTTTCCCGCCGAATTTTTCAATTAATGCCGCCGCTTCCCTTCTGTCTAAATTAGGGAGCGTCCCTGTAATGACAAATGTCTTTCCTGATAATCTGCCGTCCCCGCCGTCCATGCCATCTTCCATATAGCATTCCATATTTACGCCCGCCGCTTTGAACCGTTCCATTAATTCCTGATTTTCTTTTTTTGCAAAAAAACGCAGAATGGATTCTGCCGACACGCCGCCAATATCCTCCACTTCCTGCAATTCTTCTGAGGTTGCGCGAATTAAGCTGTCAAATGTCCGAAACTTCCGCATAATTGCTTTTGCGGCCGCTTTTCCTACATTTGGTATCCCAAGGCCCGTCAAAAGCTTATAGGCATCGTTTTCTTTGGATTTTTCAATGACTGACAATAACTTATCTGTATTTTTCTCTTTTCCGATTAACCCTTCCTCAATTAAGGCATCGCGGCTTTCTTTGAGCGAATAAATATCCGCCGCGCTTTTTATATACCCCTTTTTTATTAGTTCCGTGATATAGACCGCTCCAAAGCCTTTCATGTCCATTGCATCCCTGCCGACAAAATTAATAATCTGCCGTTCAAGCTGCGCAGGACAGCTTTCATTGATGCACTTCATATCTGCCGTATCCTTGTCCCGGACTAATTTTTCCCCACATACCGGACATGCATCGGGAATCTGAAACTTCACCCAGCCTGCCGGACGTTTCTCTTTTTTTACTTCTTTTATTTTCGGGATAATTTCGCCGGATTTATAGACCACAACCGTATCTAAAACCCCAATGTCCAGTTCGTCCATAAAATCCTGATTGTGGAGCGTCGCCCTTGAAACTGACGTTCCGCACAAACGCACCGGATCAAACACAGCCGTCGGCGTAATCCGCCCAGTGCGTCCAACAGAAAGCTCAATTTCCCTTAATACCGTCTCTTTTTCCTCCGGCGGGTATTTATAGGCAGCCGCCCAGCGCGGGACTTTTGAGGTCGCCCCTAACTGTTCCCTGTCCCGATAGCTGTTGACTTTGACAACGGCTCCATCTATATCGTAAGGGAGCTTCCCCCTGTTTTCCCCGATTGCCTCAATCGCCTTCCAGACTTCTTCTCCGGTTTTACAAAGCCGGTAGTCATCTATAACCGGAATCCCCTGATTTTTTAGAAATTCATACCCTTGCGTATGCGTCTCAAACACAATGCCGTCCACCTGCTGGATATTAAATACAAACATAGAGAGTTTCCTCTCTTTTGTCACGGAAGGATCTAACTGCCTTAACGTCCCCGCCGCGCAGTTTCTTGGGTTTGCAAACGCTTTTTTTCCCAACAGCTCCTGAAGTTCGTTTACTGCGTCAAAGTCTTCATTTTTCATATAGACTTCTCCACGGATTTCTAAATATTTTGGCTTATCCCTAAGAGTCTGCTTCACGTCCTCAATTACTCTGGCATTTTCCGTCACATCTTCCCCGAATGTAACGCCGTCGCCGCGTGTCTCCGCAAGTTTTAATTTCCCGTATTCATAACGAAGCGATAGGGAAAGCCCGTCAATTTTATATTCCACGACAAATTCCGGATCTTCAAGCTGTTTTTGCATATCTTCTACAAACTCTAAAATTTCTTCTTTGGAAAACATATCCTGGAGGCTTAACATCGGCACGTTATGCCGGACTAAAACGCCAGCCTGCCGTTTCGCAGTTCCCCCTACTTTCTTTGTCGGGGAATTGGCGTCCTCATATTCTGGATGCTCCTTCTCTAACTGTTTTAACTTTTGCATCAGCATATCATATTCATAATCGGACACTTCCGGATTATCCTCATTGTAATACCGGTTATTGTGGTATTCAATTTTCTCCCGCAGTTGTTCTATGTTTTCTTTTATGCCCATTGTTCTTGCTCCTTTTTGTCATTTAGAACTTCGGAAGGCTGCTGGAATCTGCAATTAATTCCAAAAGCTTCCGGTATTCCCTGCCTTCCACGGGACGGTAAGCCCCCAAGGCTAAATCCCCCAGCTCAATATTCATAATCCGCGTACGTTCCAACGCTTCCACGCGGTAATTAAAATACTCACACATTCTGCGGATTTGGCGGTTAAATCCCTGCGTTAAAATAATTCTAAATTTACGTTTGCCAATCTGCTCTACAAAACATCTGCGCGTCATCACGCCAAGTTCCGCCAATGGCACGCCGCCTGCGATTCCACGCAAAAAAGGCTCTGTCAACGGCTTATTGACAGTCACTAAATATTCCCGCTCGTGCATATTCCCCGCGCGCATGATTTTGTTGACAATTTCCCCTTGGTTCGTCATTAAAATCAAACCGGAAGAATCTTTATCCAATCTGCCAACCGGATAAATCCGTTTTGGATAGCGGAAAAAATCCACGATATTATCTTTTTCACGTTTTTCCGCCGTACAGACAATCCCGACTGGCTTATGCGCCGCAATCAGGATTTTTTCTTCTTCTTTTTTCACAGGCTGTCCTAAAAAACACACTTCCTGTCCCTCTAAGACGCGGCTTCCAATTTCCGCTCTCCTGCCGTCTATCGTTACGTTTCCATTTTGAATCTGCCGGTCCGCTTCCCGCCTTGAACAAACTCCGGCTTCACTTAAAAATTTATTGATCCGTTTCCCTGTTTCCATTTTTTCATCCTTATAAAATACGGAGACTTAAAAAGTCTCCGTAAAATCTGTATTTGATACGAACTGTTACTGTAGCAGAGCCGTTTTTATAAACCCTGTTTTTTCTCCATAGCTTACTTTTGTCCAGCCCTCTGCATAACTCATAATGACAGTTATTTTTTCTCCTGCAAATACCGTTGCTATCTTCTCCGAATCCTCACCCATGCTCTTTCGGAGAATAACGCTTTCCTTTGCCGTAATCACGGAGCCTTCCGCTAAGCTTTTCGCCGGAGCCTCCTGCTGCGCATCTGCATCCGCATTCTCTGGCGGAGCCTGCGGAACTTCTAATGACAGAAACTCAGACTTTACATATCCCTGCTGACCCCCGTTATAATCCACCCTGCTCCAGCCGTCTTTTTCTTCTAAACGCGTCGTCTGAGAGCCAAATTCCAGTTTTCCAATGATTTCAGACGTTTCATTCGCCTCAGCCCTGACATTGACTTTATCCGTTGCATAGACAACAACCGCAGATGCAAGCTCTGCCGCCTTTTTTTCTTCTTCTTCTTTTTTCTTCGCTTCTTCTTCCGCCGCTTTTTTAGCCGCTTCCTCGGCCGCTAATTTTTCTTCTTCCGCTTTCTTAGCCGCCTCTGCCTGTCCATACGCCCACAGCGTAATCGAATCCGGAAGCTTCGTCTCTACGATATTTTTTAAATTTTCATCTGCCGCAAACGCTTCTTCATATTTTTGCTGCACTTCTGTCTGAAGCTTTACAACGTCCGGCTGCTGGCTAAACTCTGACAGCAGAGCCGCTATGTCCGCATCCACGTCATATTCTTCCATCTCAGAATTGAACATGCCGTATAAATTATTGATATAGTAAGCGCCGTCTTTTTTCTCTATATAAAATGTCTCTAAGCCGGGAGCCACCGTATCGGCTTCTTTAAATTTAATTTCCATATAAGCGGAAACAATAAAGGAATCTTCCGAAATCCCTTTTTTGGTGTAGCAGGCAATATTGCGGTATTCTTCCACATATTGGCTAAATTCAGCAATATAGCTTTTCTCCGCTTCGGAAATCGGATCTGCAAGAGTCGCTAACTTGTCCGTGTTCCCTTTTGCAAACGCTTTATAATATTTCCCAATTAATTTATTGATTTCCGGATAAGCATCCTTTTGGTATTCCTCCACAGTTTCGGTCGATTCTAACACCGCCTGCGTTTCCTGTGTCTCTGTCTCCTTCTTCCCATCGGCGCCGTCCGTGTTTCCCGTATACTTTACAAGGACGAAAATTAAAATTATAAATAGCGCCGCTGAAGTGATATGATAAAAATGCTTTTTGCAAAATTCCATAATCCCAGTTGGATTTCCATTGTTATCAGTATTCATATTTGAATTATTTTTATTACTATCATTTGTCTGAGAGCCCATTCTAAATTCCTCCTAATTAATTCTAATCCCAATCCCGTAACAGGAGCGATTTTCTTCCTATGATATGTCCGTTTTTTAGAATAGCAAACCATACTTTAAAAGTCAACCCATTCTTAAAAATTAATCGAAATCAATTCTTTACAAGAAAAATAAAAACATTTATTGACATTTCTTCCACTATGTATTATGATAAACACGATTTGCAACCGTAGTCTAACGGATAGAACACAGGACTCCGACTCCTGCGATGTGGGTTCGATTCCCGCCGGTTGCATTTTTATTATGTGTAAAAGGAGTGAAAAGTATGAGTTTTTCCTATTTAAAGCAGCTTCCAAGCCCGGATGCGATCAAAGAACAGTACCCGCTCCCAAAAGAGCTGGCCGATTTAAAATCGAAACGGGATCAGATGATTTCTGACGTTATCACCGGAAAAGACGACCGATTTTTAGTGATTATCGGCCCATGTTCCGCGGACAACGAAGAAGCCGTCTGTGATTATGTCAGCCGTCTTGCCCCTGTTGCGGAAAAGGTAAAAGACCGGCTGATTTTGATTCCCAGAATTTACACCAATAAACCGCGCACGACCGGAGAAGGATATAAGGGAATCGCTTCACAGCCTGACCCTGAGAAAAAACCGGATATGCTTGCCGGACTAATTGCCATGCGCAACATGCACATCCGCGCCATTAAAGAAAGCGGCCTGACATGCGCAGATGAAATGCTTTATCCGGAAAACTGGGGCTATGTGGAAGATTTACTCTCTTATGTCGCTATCGGCGCCCGTTCCGTGGAAGACCAGCATCACCGCCTGACTGTCAGCGGTTTTGACGTGGCTTCCGGTATGAAAAACCCGACCAGCGGTGATTTTACCGTTATGTTAAATTCCGTCTATGCCGCGCAGCATCCGCATCACTTTGTTTATGGCGGATATGAAGTGGAAACGACCGGAAACCCGCTGACGCACGTAGTACTACGCGGGGCTGTTTCCAAACATGGGAACAATGTCCAGAACTATCATTATGAAGATATTATGCGGCTGATTGACCGCTATCAAAAGATAGATTTGGTAAATCCCGCCGCCATTATCGATGCAAACCATTCCAACTCTGGAAAGAAATACGAAGAACAAGTGCGTATCGTAAAAGAAGTCATGCACAACCGCAGGATTTCCCCTGAAATCCATAAAATGATTAAAGGCGTGATGATTGAAAGCTATATTGAACCCGGCGCCCAGAAAGTTGGCGAACATATCTATGGAAAATCCATTACGGACCCATGTTTAGGCTGGGAAGCTTCCGAACAGTTAATCTATGACATAGCAGAAAAAAATATCTAATGAAATGCCAAACCGGAAAGGAGCTGTCTGCCTTTCCGGTTTTTTAACCGACTATACGAATTATATTCTGCAAAAAAAATGGGTTGACGTAACTTTCCAGAAAAAGCCCAGAGAAAAGCAGGATTCCGGCAAGCATCAAAGATACGGCAAGCTTGATATGCTTTTTATTTTTCTGTTCGCCATATGCCGCCGTCCTGCCAGCCCCTTTGTAATACCTCACTTCATAATACCAGAGAATCAGAGCCGGGACATAAAACAGCCATTGCGGAAAAAAGAACCCTAAAAGGAGCAAAACCCCCTTAATCCCATAATTCATAATGGCTATTACGGATAAAAACCCGACGGAAAACCCAAGATAGCCGATATATCCATCTACGATGAATGTCCCAAAAATCCCAATGCTTAACAACAGCAAAACCAAAAACTTTGGCGCCCGCTCATAAAACAAAAATGGAAACAATTCCTGTCCCTGTATATCCGCATACATATACCGGTTCATAAAATATTCATTCATTGCCCCCAGTTCTTTTCCGGCAACAACCCCTAATATATTTGCGCAAATCACGCCGCCTAAAAAAACGAAAACAAACAGAAAAGTGCTTTTCTTCACTTAGTACACGTCCCAAATTATTGTTACCTTAACTTATGCGCGCCTAAGTGTCATTATTCCTGTTTTCTCTTATTCGCATACGCCATGACAGCGGCAACCGTTTTCGCATCCTGAATTTCTCCGGCATATATTTTCTCACATAAATCTTCGAGCCTGTAACCTTCTAAATCAATAAATTCATCTTCATCTAAATGCTGTTCCCCTTTCGTCAACTCCGTCGCTAAATAGACGTCTATCAGCTCGTCGCAAAAAGCAACCGTTGATTTTAAGGAGAGTAATTTTTCGATTTTCCCACAGGAATAGCCGGTTTCTTCTTTTAATTCCCGCCTTGCGCAGACTGCCGTGTCTTCCGTTACACTGTCTCTCGCTCCGGCTGGAATTTCCAGCGTAATTCTGTCCAACGCATTGCGGTACTGCCTTACCATAAGTATCCGTCCATCCGGCAGTACCGGCAGAATCGCCGCCGCCCCTTTCGGATGTTCGATAAAATCCCATTTCACAACTTTCCCATTTGGCATTTCAATCGAATCTTCATACATATTTACGATTGCGCCACTATGCGCCAATTCCCTTTTTAATCTTTTTAATTTCTGTACCATAATATCCTCCTTCCAATCCCATACAATTTCTAAACTCTATTGCCTAAATGATAAAAAATGGGAAGCGATTGAAAAAAATCTTCAACACTTCCCTATTTTTCGAAATTTAAAAAAACTTATTTTGCATAATCCACTACACGGGACTCACGAATCAAATTAATTTTAATCTGTCCCGGATATTCCAATTCAGATTCTATCTGTTTGGAAATATTACGTGCCAATAATACCATATCAGCATCACTAATCTGTTCAGGAACTACCATTACCCGAACCTCTCTGCCCGCCTGAATGGCAAAAGATTTTTCTACCCCTTTAAAACTATCTGTTATATCTTCTAACTGCTTTAACCTGTTGGAATATGTCTCTAACGTTTCACGCCTTGCTCCCGGACGCGCCGCACTGATCGTATCGGCAGCTTGTACCAGACACGCAACCAGACTTTCCGGTTCCACATCGCCGTGATGCGCTTCCACTGCATTGATAACCAATGAAGACTCTTTATATTTCCTACATAATTCAACGCCAATCTGGATATGTGAACCTTCCATTTCGTGATCCACGGATTTCCCAATGTCATGCAGCAGACCTGCGCGTTTTGCAGTCCGAATATCTATACCGAGCTCTCCAGCGAGAAGTCCGGCAATCTGCGCCACTTCAATCGAATGTTTCAACGCATTCTGTCCATAACTGGTCCTAAATTTCATACGCCCAAGCAAACGCGCTAACTCGGGATGGATTCCATGGACGCCTACTTCTAATGTAGCGGCTTCCCCTTCTTCCCGAATCATCGTCTCCACTTCACGCTTTGCTTTTTCCACCATTTCTTCAATTCTAGCTGGGTGAATACGTCCATCCACGATTAATTTCTCTAAAGCAATCCTAGCTATCTCTCTGCGGATAGGGTCAAATCCTGAAAGGATAACGGCTTCCGGCGTGTCATCAATGATTAAATCTACTCCGGTAAGCGTCTCTAAGGTACGGATGTTCCGTCCTTCCCGCCCTATAATGCGTCCTTTCATTTCATCATTTGGAAGCTGGACAACGGAAATTGTAGTCTCGGCGACATGATCTGCCGCGCATTTCTGAATGGCAGACACTACATAATCTCTTGCCCTTTTGCCGGCTTCTTCCTTTGCCTGATGTTCCAGTTCTCTGATCAACTTTGCAGTGTCAAGTTTTACATCTTCTTCAACAGTTTTGATAAGGTATTCTTTTGCCTGTTCGGAGGTAAGACCTGAGATTCTCTCTAATTCCTGTACGCGCTCTTCACTCAGTTTTGCAATTTCTGCTTTCTGCCTGCTTAGCTCTTCTTCCCTTGCAACGAAACCCGCTTCCCGTTTCTCAATAGATTCCATTTTTTTATCAAGATTTTCTTCTTTTTGCACGATGCGTCTTTCATTGCGCTGGATTTCAGCCCTGCGTTCACGGATTTCCCTATCCAAGTCATTTTTACTCTTAATCGTTTCTTCCTTGACTTCCAATAAGGTCTCGCGTTTTTTCGCTTCGGCTGACTTAACTGCTTCATCGATAATTGCTCTGGCTTTATCCTCTGCGCTGCCGATTTTCTGCTCGGCAACTTTCTTGCGGTAGGTCACAGTAACCAGATACGTTATCGGTATCGCTAACGCCAGCGTGACTATCACAGCAATAAACACTGACTGCACAGGAGCACCTCCTTTATTCAATTTTCATTGTACCTATAACAAAAATAACAAAATACAGTTTTATCTGTCATAATTTACAACAGTTAAATTTTAAACTTTATTCACAATTCTGTCAAGTATTTGTTACAAGCCGCTCCAGAAGCTATCTGAGAGCCGACCTAATGTCGGAATAGGAAAACCCCCTGCGCATAAGAAACTGGCGCATCTTCATACGCTCTTTTTGATCGGCGGTTTCATTGCAAAAATGCTTTTTTTCCATTAAAAGACGGATCTGCGCTTTTTCGTCCGCTTCAAATTCTTCCTCTATGCACTGCTCTATGATATCCTTCGGAACGCCGCGCCGCATTAAATCCATCTTGAGACGGTTTCTGCCGCGTTCCTCTTGATGGCACTGGATAAATGTCCTTGCATACCGTTCGTCGTCAAGATAATGATACTGCTTCACATACAATATGGCGTCTTCAATGGCTTCTTTTGGGTATTCGCTCTGCAAAAGCTTTTCCCGAAGCCGGCATTCCGTCCGTTCCTGACGCTCTAATAAGCGCATAGCCCGTTTGATGGCCCGCTTGCCGATGACTTCATGAAGAATATGCTGATAGTCTTCTTCTGACAGCGTTTTGCCTTCTTCTAAAGACAGCCGCTTTGCTTCACCCACATAAAGCCAAAAGCGGATTGTTTCATTGAGGACAATGTCCACACGGCGTTTTTGGGTTTTTTGGCAATCTGTAATTATGTACTGCATAAGGGTTCCTAGACTTTCTTATTTTCTTCCGGCTCCGGTTTCATTTGATTGTCTATGTTTTCCGGCTGTCCTGCTTTGTCTGTTTTTTTGTCAGGGACAGGTTTCTCTGATTTCTGCGGTTTTTGCGGCTCCTCTGGTTTTAGGCCGTCTTTTGCTTTCTCATTTTCCGTTTCTTCCGCTTCTGCCTGCTCAAACTGTTTGCGCGCTTCTTTCTCAATTTCCATGCAGATTTCCTGATGTTCTTTAAGAAACTGTTTGGAATTTTCACGGCCCTGCCCGATTTTATCTCCTTTATAGGCATACCATGCGCCGGATTTATTGACTATATCATATTTTACGGCTAAATCCAAAATATCCCCTTCTCTTGAAATGCCCTGCCCAAACATAATGTCAAATTCCGCTTCCCTAAAAGGAGGGGCAACTTTATTTTTTACAACTTTTACACGGACGCGGTTTCCGACAAAATCGCCAGCCTGTTTTAAAGTCTCGATTTTCCTTACGTCTAAACGCACTGTCGAATAAAATTTTAACGCGCGCCCTCCGGTCGTCGTTTCAGGGTTTCCAAACATAACGCCTACTTTTTCACGGAGCTGGTTGATAAACAAGACGATGCAATTTGATTTGCTGATAATAGAAGTCAGCTTCCGCAATGCCTGTGACATCAGCCTTGCCTGTAAACCGACATGGGCATCGCCCATATCGCCGTCAATCTCTGCTTTCGGGACAAGCGCTGCGACGGAATCGACGATAATAATATCCACTGCTCCGGATCTTACCATTGTCTCTGTAATCTCTAGCGCCTGCTCGCCGCTGTCTGGCTGGGAAATATAGAGATTGTCTATATCTACGCCGATTTTCTTTGCATATACGGGATCTAGGGCATGTTCCGCATCGATAAATCCGGCTATCCCGCCGGACTTTTGCACTTCTGCAACGACATGCAGCGCCACTGTCGTCTTACCGCTTGATTCCGGTCCATACACTTCTATAATGCGGCCCTTTGGCAGTCCGCCAATGCCTAAGGCAAGATCCAAGCTTAAACAGCCTGTCGGAACTGCATCTACATTCATATTTTTCGCAGATTCCCCAAGTTTCATAATGGAACCTTTGCCATATTCCTTCTCAATTTGTAAAATCGCCGCGCTTAACGCTTTTAATTTATCTTCAGGATTTACTTCTCTTTTTACTTCTTTTTTGGATTCTTTCGCCATGGTAATCTCCTTTATACAAACTTATGTTCGCTTCTATGGTTATAATAGTATATTTTCCAGAAAAAGTCAACTATGGATTTTTGAATTTCTAATTGGGATTTTTGTCAAAGAAAAAAAAGACAGCCAGATATCAGCTGTCTTTTAGTATAGATTCTTTTTCTTGTTCTGTCAAGCCGGATCTTTCTCTAACGCATATTTACATAGGAAAAAAACGCCTGCCGCCACAAATACTACGAATACAGATTTTAATAATTTTTTTATCATTGTTTGTCCTCCTTTGCTCTTTTTTATTCTACTGCAATTTTTTAGAAAAACAAAGTCGGATTTCCTTAAAAATTATTTAAATTTAAAAGAAACTATGATTGATAAAATCAATATGTTAAATGATTTTTTCTGCAATCCGCCAAAACAAATCTCCTGCCGTTTCTATCTGACGAAAATTTCCCCTTCCTGTGACGACAATGGGTTGATTGACGCATCATGCAGATCCTTATCGTAGCCAAGAAGCTGCGTAGCGGAAAATTCATATCCATCGCCAAACAATAGCTTTACGCTTACATCGTCTCCAAATCCAAAGAAAGGCAAAAACTTATCGGTTTGTTTCTCCTTATTGCTGACCGTTGCGGCAATCTGCGCATACTGATTCCCTTCCTCATCTGGCCGAAACTCCCCATAGTCTGCCGAAACTGTAGGAACGATCTGCATACTGGCAACGGTAATTTCCCAATCTTTTAACTGTGCGGCTTCCCCGATGTTATAGATTTTTTCCTCCTCCTCAGAAGACGCTGCTTCCGTTGGGTTCGTATCCGTTTCCATTGGCTCTTGCGGCTCCTTTTCCTACCCTTTTAATGTAACTAACTGCCAAACGTCCCACTATTTTGGGCAATAAAAAACCGCCACTGCCATTGAGTTGACCGGAATATCCGGCGTCTTCAACGGCAGGCGGATTTACTGACAGCTTAATTTTTATTACTGAGCGGCAGAGACTAATTCTTTCAATGCATCTATCTGCTGTACGCCGGACGCCCGTTTGATAAATTCACCCTTATTCATCAAAATCAGCGTCGGTATGCTCATAATCTGGTATTTCAAAGCAAGCGCAGCTTCTTCGTCTACGTTTACCTTCCCGACTTTAACTTTCCCGTCCATTTCTTCTGCAAACGCTTCTAAAATTGGCGACTGCATTTTACAGGGCATACACCAATCCGCCCAAAAATCTAAAAGAACAGGCAGATCGGCGGCAAGAACCTCTTGTTCAAAGTTGTCGTTTGTGATTGTCGTAACTTTCATATTAAAACCTCCTTCTATTTTAATTTCTGCCAAACTCAGACAATTCTAAGTCCGGATTGCGATCCTGCGTCATGCCGATGCTCCACTCATTTACAAAAATCAAAAGCGGGTTTCCTTTTAAATCCTGAATTTTTTTCATATCGGAAGTGCCTGATAAGCGTGTAATATCCACATCTTTACTTTCAATCCAACGGATATGTTCATGCGGCATAGGCTCTAAACGGATCTCTACATTATATTCATTTTGCAGGCGGTATTTTAAAACGTCAAATTGCAGGACGCCTACTACACCTATTATGATTTCCTCCATTCCCATTCCATATTCCTGAAAAATCTGAATCGCGCCTTCCTGCGCAATCTGGGAAATCCCTTTGACAAACTGTTTGCGTTTCATCGTGTCAAGCTGTCTTGCTTTTGCAAAATGTTCCGGCGCAAATGTTGGAATCCCTTCAAACTGATAGGGCTTTGCGGCTGTTAAAATGGTATCCCCGATTGAAAAAATCCCCGGATCAAATACGCCGATAATATCTCCCGCATAAGCTTCTTCTATTATTTTACGATCCTGCGCCATCATTTGCTGCGGCTGTGATAATTTCATTTTTTTATTGCCGCCCTGTACATGGACCACCTCCATGCCGGCCGTAAATTTTCCAGAACAAATCCGCAAAAATGCAATGCGGTCGCGGTGGTTTTTATTCATATTTGCCTGTATTTTAAACACAAACGCGCTAAAATCTTCATCAAATGGGTTTTTTTCACCTAAATCGGAAACTCTTGGCAATGGAGACGAAGTCATTTGCAGGAAATGTTTTAAAAAGGTCTCTACGCCAAAATTCGTCAGGGCAGAGCCAAAAAAGACAGGGGAAAGTTTTCCTTTTGCAACCAGTTCCATGTCAAATTCCGCGCTTGCGCCGTCTAAAAGCTCTATTTCTTCCATCAGCTTTTCATAATTTTCCCCGCCAATTTCATGCGCAAGGGAAGCGTCGTCTATGGAAACGACTTTTTCTTGCCCTTCTTTCGAACCCTTTTTCGTATCGCTGTAAAGCATCACTTCCCGCATGTTCCGGTCATATACGCCTTTGAAATTTTTGCCGGAACCAATCGGCCAGTTGACCGGGCAGGTCGCAATCCCAAGTTCTTTTTCAATTTCATCTAACAAATCAAATATATCATTTGCATCCCTGTCCATTTTATTGATAAAAGTAAATATCGGGATATGCCGCATAACGCAGACTTTAAACAGTTTTCTCGTCTGCGCCTCCACGCCTTTTGAAGCGTCAATTACCATAACTGCGGAATCTGCCGCCATCAGCGTTCTGTAGGTGTCTTCCGAGAAATCCTGATGTCCGGGCGTGTCAAGGATATTAATGCAGAATCCGCCATAATTGAATTGAAGCACAGACGAGGTGACAGAAATCCCACGCTCTTTTTCGATTTCCATCCAGTCAGAAACTGCATGCCTTGCCGTTGCTTTCCCTTTGACGGAACCAGCCAGATTGATCGCGCCGCCGTAAAGCAAAAATTTTTCCGTTAAAGTCGTCTTTCCTGCATCGGGATGCGAAATAATTGCAAATGTTCTTCGTTTTTCTATTTCCTTCTTTAAATCAGCCACAGTTACTCCTCCGAATCTGTTAATCCGGTTTATTTTATACCACAAAATACCAGCTGTCAACTAATGCGCCATGCTTTTTATATTAATGTAAAGCGGATTTTATCCTCTGCGCTTTCCGCCGTTATCGTTCCCCCATGCAGTTCCACGATTTCCTTTAAATGGCAAGCCCAAGTCCGGCTCCGGCGCGCATCCTTTTGATGCAAACATTTTTTAAAGCCGCCTTAAATTTTCTCTATATCATTTATTTTTACGCCATTGTCATAGTAAACCGTGTGATTAAACCCTATGTTTTTTGTGGCAATGAATGGAACCCCTTCCGGCTGGCGCAGATACTTCTCCCGTTTTATCTTCTCATTTATGCTGTTCCCCGTATATATTTCCGTCACAGCGCCTAATTTTACAAAGAGCCAGTTTTCCGGCGCCTCATATGGCTGTTCTTCCTCCAAAGCCAACGCCTGCTCCAGTCTTTTCTCCAAAGACAGTTCCTCTTTTTTCTTTCCTCTTGCCCTGTTAAACGTCTTCACTTTCCAGAGATTTTCACTCCTTTTACCGCTTTGTCACAACGTATAAAAAAAGCAGCCACATGATTTACTTGCTATGTCCATATTGTCCATCAGAAAAGCAATCCACTAAAACCCGATAACCACTAAAATCTCCTAAATTCCACATTTTCCGAACTGGAATCTTTACCCGCTCACCTCAAACTTATATCCCATGCCCCAGATCGTTTTAATATATTCCCCGCGCTTCCCAAGCTTACTGCGGAGTTTTTTAACATGGGTGTCAATCGTCCTTGCATCGCCAAAATAGTCAAAATTCCAGACATGGTTTAATATTTTTTCCCTTGACAGGGCAATTCCCTGATTCTCCATAAAATAGGCGAGCAGTTCAAACTCTTTGTAGCTTAATTCCACCCGCTCATCGTCTACCGTAACCAAATGCGCTGTTTTATCCATCTTTATGCCGCCAATCTCCACCGATTCTTCGTCTGCCGTCTGGTTTTTCAATCTGCGTAAAATCGCTTCAATGCGCGCCATTAAAATTTTCGGGCTAAACGGTTTTGAAATGTATTCGTCTACGCCAAGGTCAAATCCCAAAAGCTCATCGCTTTCCTCTCCTTTTGCAGTCAGCATAATAATGGGAACTTTTGAAATTTCCCGTATTTCGCGGCAGACTTCCCAGCCATTCATTTTTGGCATCATTACATCTAATATAATCATGGCAATGTCTTTATCATGATAAAAAATATTTAAGGCTTCTTCGCCATCTTTCGCTTCCAGCGCTTCATAATTGCTCCGGATTAAAAAATCGCGGACTAATTTCCGCATTCTGCTTTCATCATCTACCACTAAAATTTTCACTTTATCCATGCAATTCCCTCGTTTCCATCCGCCTTTATCTTAACGCGTTTTCCCGCTCCTTTAACCGTTCTTCCCGCTCCAAAAGCTGTGTTTCCCAATTTTCGTATTTTTCAATCAGCGCATTCTCATAGTTGACAATATTAATATTGCCGCTGGTCGCCGTCACTGCAAACATTCCAATCACAATCCCAAGCAAAATAATGCTGATCGTGACGCTTGTCCGAAACCATGGCTTATAATCTACATTTTTTACTGCTTTTTTATAGACTACCTTCGTCTTAACCTTTCCCGCCTCTTTCGGCTTTTCCCGCTTCTCCCCAGAAGGCTCTGTTTTAAAAGCCCGTACGGGAACCGCAGGAATGTCCCGAAGGCTTATGGAAGAATCCGCCTTCAGAGATTCCTGAAGCTCATGCAAAAACGTGTATCCAACCGGAGTTTCAAAAATTTTCTGCCGGACCATCTGGCAGTATACTTCATAAATAATCTGAGAATTATTCAAATCTGCGCTTTCTTTGATATAACGTATCCCTTCTTCTTCCCGAATTGCCTTTTCCATCATAGCTTCATTTGGAAATGCAAATCCCCCTGCTTCATATGGCGTCCTAATCATACTCCCTCCGTACTTACAAAAAACTGTTCTCATTATAGTAAAAAAAGAAAGAAAAAGCAATCACTTCTGATGCAGCCTTTCTAACTGCTCAGAGCGTTTCATAATCGTTTCGGCATACTTCGTATAATCCGCCTGTTCTCCACGGGATAACGCATTTTTACTGCCATTATACACCATAAGCGCCGTTCCCAAATCGCCATGTTCTGCAAAAAGCTCCACAAGATAGTCCGCCGCCAAAAGAATATTCGACCTTTCGTTATAAATATCAGTCACTCCCAGCTTTTGCATCCGTTTTTTATGATAAACCTCATTAATCTGCATAAGTCCTTTGCAGTTGCCGTTTCGCGCTCTTGGATTTCCGGAGGATTCCGATTCCATAATTGCTTCTAGCAGTTCAGGACAGATTCCATACTGCCTGCCGATTTCCTCACAATATGCCACGTATTCCTGCGAAATGAAGGTATCCGCGTTTCCTGCTTTTGGCTTTATCTGCGCCATCAGGCAAAAGACCGCTATCAAGCAGATAAAACAAACCCATTCCTTCTTTTTCTTAAATTGCATAATGTTCCTCCTATCATGATCTTATCATAATAACATATGCAACTTCCTCCAATTATATGAATCCGTATGGAAAAATATTTAAAAAGAAAGAATGGGTTTTGCCCATTCTTCATTTAATTTTTCGTTTCTTTTTCTACTGGAAAAGAACAGCCCAGTCTAAGACCGGGCTGTTTGGCAAATAATTGCTTTAATGATGCCTGCCGCCGTGATGGCCGCCGCCATGATGTCTGCCCCATCCGTTTCCATTCTGCCGGCCGCTGCCTCCCACACAGTGGTCGCATACGCCGTCTCCGTTTGCATCTACATAATTTCCGCAGGTTCCGTTACCGCCCGCTGCGCAATGGTCGCAAATCCCATCGCCGTTTGCATCCACATAGCTTCCGCACACGTTACTCTGGCTGCCTGCCACACAATGGTCGCAGATGCCGTCGCCATTTTCATCTACATAACTTCCACAGCTTCCTTTACTGCCCGCTGCGCAATGGTCGCAGATTCCATCGCCGTTTGCATCCACATAATAACCACAGCTTCCCTTACTGCCTGACGCTGCGCAATGGTCGCAAATCCCATCGCCGTTTGCATCCACATAACTTCCACAGCTTCCTTTACCGGCTGCCGCTGCGCAATGGTCGCAGATGCCGTCGCCATTTTCATCTACATAATAACCGCATCCCGTGTTTGCGGCTGTCTCTACAGGCGTTTCTTCCGGCTGCGCCGTTTTGCTTTCTTCCGTAACTGTTGTCGTTTCCGCCGTTTCTTCCGGCTCTTTTACTTCCGGTTCTTTTTCCGTCTCTGTTTCCTTTTCTGTCTCTTTTTCCGTGTCAATCGTACCTTCGTATGCGGCTTCTTCCTGTTTTTCCTCTTGCGCAAAGTTCGAAGCAACTACGGGTATTGTAATGCCCAATAATGCTATACATGCAATTCCTGCAATCCATATTTTTTTCATCAGATAACCTCCATACTAAATTGACTTTTCTCTACTCCATAACTGCACCAATCAACTCACATGCCGTTGAAAGACCCTGCTCTTTTAGATATTCCCCAATGCCGTCCACAATTTCCTGCACAGCCGAAGGATTCCGGAAATTTGCCGTCCCTACCGCTACGGCCGTCGCTCCGGCCAGCATAAGCTCTATCGCATCTTCCGCCGTCTGTACGCCGCCCATGCCGATAATCGGCAGTTTTACCGCTTGCGCTGTCTGGTAAACCATTCTTACCGCTACCGGGTGGATCGCAGGACCGGACAAACCGCCAGTTTTGTTTGCAAGCGCAAATTTCCTTTTTTGAATGTCAATTTTCATTCCAGTCAGCGTATTGATCAGGGAAAGCGCATCTGAGCCTCCAGATTCCGCCGCCCTTGCCATTTCAGTTATATCTGTGACATTCGGGCTTAGCTTCATAATCACTGGCTGCGCAGCGTATTTTTTCACCTCCCTTGTAATCTGTTCTACCTGCTTTGGGTTTTGCCCAAATGCAATGCCTCCTTCTTTTACATTTGGACAGGATATATTAATTTCCAGCATATCCACCGGCGCATCGGCAAGACGCGTCACTGCCTCGCAATAATCTGCCACGCTCTTTCCGCATACATTCACAATGATTTTTGTGTCATATTTCTTTAAAAATGGAATGTCTCTTTTCAGAAACAAGTCAATCCCCGGATTCTGCAGGCCAATGGCGTTTAACATGCCTCCATACGTCTCCGCCACTCTTGGCGTTGGGTTTCCTTCCCATGGAACGTTAGAAACGCCTTTTGTCACAACTGCCCCTAAGCAATTCAAATCGACAAATTCAGAAAATTCCCCGCCGGAGCCAAAAGTGCCGGAAGCCGTCATAATGGGATTCTTAAAGGAAACTCCCGCTAAGTTTACGCTCATATCCATTAGAATTCCACCTCCCCCGCTTCAAACACAGGTCCCTCTTTACAGATGCGTTTATTGTTTACATTGGTATGGGAATCAACTTCTTTTGATTTGCAGACGCATCCCAAACATGCGCCAATCCCACAGGCCATTCGTTCTTCTAATGAAACAAAACATTCTATCCGGTTTTCTGCGGCATACGCTTTTACCGCGCGCAGCATGGGAATCGGCCCGCAGGCATAGATCACGTCCGCTTTTAAGCCATTTTGATTTATCGCATCTATTACCGTTCCTGTTACGCCAAAACTGCCGTCTTCGGTTGCAACAGACACTTTTGCATATTGCTGAAATTCTTCCAGTAAAAACGGCGCTTTCCGATAGCCTAACACAACCTGTTTTTCGCAATCTAACTGTTTTACAAGCTCTAACATCGGGGGAATCCCGATCCCTCCGCCAATGATTAATGCAGGCGCTTTCTTTAATGGAAACCCATTGCCCAAAGGCCCCACAACATCAATGCGCATTCCCGCTTTCATCTGGGAAAATTCCGCCGTTCCCTTTCCTGCAATACGGTAGACCAGCCGTATTGACTTTTCCTTACGGCCGATCCCACAAATACTGATTGGACGCGGCAAAAGCCTGCTTCCATCTTGGGAATACAGGGACAAAAACTGTCCTGCTTTTGCTAAATCCGCGATTTCCCCAGCCGAAATTCTCATATCATAAATTTCTGTGGCAAGCTCTGTATTTGATAGAATCTCTGCCCGCAGCTTTTTTTTATCCGACATGCCCTAAAGCCCCTTTTATATCGTTTATCATATCCAACACAGCAGCCCGTGAAGCGTCTGCAAAATGTTCGCCGCCAAATCTGCTGTAAGCTTCCTGTTTATATGCGGCAATGATCCCGCGTGAAGAATTGACGATTGCGCCAAGCCCGTCTTCATGGAAGAAATGCTTTAAATCCGCGCCTTTGCCGCCCTGCGCGCCGTAGCCCGGAACTAAAATAAAGCTCTTTGGCATGATCTGGCGCAGCGCTTTTCCCATTTCGGGATACGTCGCCCCAACGACCGCGCCGACATAGCTGTAATCTTCTCCCATATGCCCACTGCCCCATTTCGCAACCATTTCGCCAACCCACTCATAGAGCGGCCTTCCATCGATCAGGCGGTCCTGAAATTCCCCGCTGGATGGGTTTGACGTTTTTACCAGTATAAAAATCCCTTTCTTTTCTTCTTTGCAAACGTCAATAAACGGTTTTACGCCGTCCGTGCCAAGATAAGGGTTCACCGTAATAAAGTCTTCGTTAAAAGCAGGATAGGTCTTACTTCCCACTTTTACGGCGCCAAGATGCCCCGTGGCATAAGCGGCGGAAGTAGAGCCAATGTCGCCGCGCTTTACGTCGCCAATTACGATTAACCCTTTTTCGCGGCAGTAGTCCACTGTCTTTTGAAACGCTTTTAAGCCCTCCACGCCAAATTGCTCATACATTGCCGACTGTGGCTTCACTGCCGGAATCAAATCAAACGTCGCATCAACAATCGCTTTATTGTACTGCCAAACAGCTTCGGCGGCGCCTTCTAATGTTTCCCCAAACTCCCCATATGCTTTTTTAAGGATATGATCCGGAATATAACTTAACATCGGATCTAACCCTACACAGATTGGAGCGTGGGTTTTTTTGATTTTTTCCACTAATTTCTGAATCATAGCATAGTTCCTCTCTTTTACACTGCGCCGCCCAAATCTTTGTCATGGTACACAAGTTTTCCACTCACCAGAGTAGCCATTACTTTTCCGGTCACTTCTCTGTTGTGGAACGGCGTGTTTTTCGCTTTTCCGGCAAACTCCTCTTTTAAAATTGTATACTTCTTACGCGGGTCGAAAATCACAAGGTCAGCGACAGCGCCTTCCTTAATCTCACCTCTGTCAAGGCCGATAATTTTTGCCGGGTTGTAGCTTAATTTTTCCGCCATCTGCAATGGCGTAAGATACTTTTCTAATACAAGTTCAGTATACGTCAAAGAAGCGGCTGTTTCAAGCCCTACAATCCCAAATGGAGCTTTTTTCATTGACATTCCTTTTTCAATCGCCGTATGCGGCGCATGGTCTGTCGCAATTACGTCGATTACGCCTTGCTTCAAACCTTCCTTGATGGCTTTTACGTCTTCTTTTGAACGCAATGGCGGGTTCATTTTATAGTTGGCGTCGTCTTCCACAATGTCTTCATCAGACAAAGTAAAATGATGCGGGCATGCTTCCGCCGTCACGTCCACTCCATGCTTTTTCGCTTCTTCTATCATTACAACGCCATTTTTCGTCGAACAGTGGCAAAGATGAAGTTTTGCGCCCACGCTTTCTGCCAATACCAAATCCCTCGCAATTATGGTATCTTCCACCGCATTTAAAATCCCATCTAAATGCAGTTCCTTTGCGCGCGCGCCGGCATTAATTACGCCGGATTTCATCAGGCTTTTGTCCTCACAGTGGGCAAACACCGGAATCTTTTCTTCTTTCGCCGCCTGCATCGCCTGATAGTAAAGCGATACGTCCATCACGGACTTGCCGTCTTCGGAAACCGCCGGAATGCCCGCTTTTACCATTCCCTTTATATCAGCCAGTTCCCTGCCTTCCTGCCCTTTCGTCACTGCTCCAATGGCGAGCACATTGACGGCTGCCAGATTTTTCGCTTTTTGATGGACATAATTAACTACATCTGCATTGTCCACGACAGGAGATGTGTTCGGCATAGCAAGAATGGTCGTAAAACCTCCTCTTGCGGCGGCTTTTGCGCCAGATTCAATCGTTTCTTTCTCCTCAAATCCCGGGTCCCTTAAATGCGTGTGCAAATCAATAAATCCCGGCATAACCAGACAGCCTTCGGCTTGAATCGTCTGATCCGCCTGTTCTTTAATGGCTTTTCCGATTTTTACGATTTTTCCATCTTCAATCAAAATATCAGACACTTCATCGAATTTAGAAGCCGGGTCTAGCGCTCTCCCATTTTTAATTAATACTTTCATCTTCTTCACCTCACTGACTTTTTACTATAACTGCGTCGTTACAAATATATCATAAATCGCTTTGATTGCGGCTTCAAAATCATGGTTCGCCACCCCGATAATAATATTTAACTCACTTGACCCTTGATCGATCATTCTCACATTGACATTTGCATGGGATAATGCCGAGAAAATCCGGCCGGCCGTCCCACGGGTGGCGCGCATTCCCCTCCCCACCACAGCAATTAACGCATAATCCGCTTCCAGCTCGATCGTATCCGGCCCCGCAAGCCTGTGAATCGCGGATAACACCTGTTGTTCCTTGCCCTCAAACTCTTCCTGATGGACAAAAACCGTCATGGTGTCTATGCCGGAAGGCATATGCTCAAATGAAATTCCGTTCTGATCAAATGCCGTTAAAACTTTCCGGCAGAAACCCACTTCAGAATTCATCATATCTTTATCAATATTGACCGCCACAAATCCCTTTTTCCCTGCAATTCCGGTGATCGTATATTTTGAATGGTGGCATGTGCTTTCCACAATCAAAGTCCCTTCTTCTTCCGGCGCGTTTGTATTCCTGATATTAATCGGAATCCCTGCCTGCCGCACCGGAAACACAGCTTCCTCATGCAATACCGTAGCTCCCATATAGGAAAGTTCCCTTAACTCCCTATAAGTAATCACCTTTATCACTTCTGGATTTTCAATAATCCGCGGGTCTGCCACCAGAAAACCGGATACATCTGTCCAGTTTTCATATAAATCCACTCCAGCGGCTTTTGCCACCACCGAACCTGTAATGTCAGAGCCGCCTCTTGAAAATGTGCAGACAACGCCGTCTTCACGGATGCCATAGAACCCCGGAATCACGGCTCTTTCCGCCTTTTTCAAACGTTTCGACAAAATGCGGTTCGTTTTCTCTGGTTCAAACTCTCCATTTTTATCAAAAAAAATCACTTCAGCCGCATCTATAAATTCATAGCCCAAATATGCCGCCATAATAATTCCATTTAAGTATTCCCCACGTGAAGCCGCATAATCTCTGCCCGCTTTTTTTGCAAAATTTTCAGCAATGACGCGAAATTCCTCCTCCAAAGACAGCTTCAAGTTTAAGCCATTGATAATCGAGTCAAAGCGGTCCTTGATTTTTTTCAGCTTCATCTTAAAATCTTCTTCCGCTTCCGCTGACGCATAACAGTCATAAAGCATATCCGTCACTTTCGTATCTTTCGCATTCCGCTTGCCCGGCGCGCTTGGCACTACATACCTTCTGCATTCCTCTGCGCGCACAATATCGCCCGCTTTGGCAAACTGCGCCGCATTCGCTAAAGAACTGCCTCCAAATTTCACTACTTTTATCATCACTTTTACTCCTTACTTCTTTATTCCATCAAACAGACGCCAGATCAGCTTATGCCCGTCCGGGATCAATCTCCCTGTTTTTTGGGCTTCCGCTTCATTGTATTGATAGCCCTCCGCCTGTTCTATTGTACTGTCATACAGCAGATACGGTACATTGTCCGACGTATGCGTGCGGATTGAAACCGGCGTTGGATGATCTGGAAGGACCGCCATGCAAAACTCCTCGCCTGCCGCCTTTAACCCTTCCACAATCGGCCGCACAATCCGCTGATCCAAATTTTCAATCGCCTGAACTTTCCGCTCTGCGCTTCCCTGATGCCCCATTTCGTCCGGCGCTTCCAAATGGACATACACAAAATCACATCCGCCCTTCGTGAGCGCTTCCACTGCCGCTTGGGCTTTGCCTTCGTAATTGGTGTTAAGCCCGCCGTTTGCCCCATCAACGGCAATCACCTTCATCGACGCTCCCACTGCAATCCCTTTTAATAAATCAACCGCAGAAATCATCGCTCCGGTTTTGCCCGTCATCTCCTGAAACGAAGACAACGCCGGCTTTGTGCCCGCGCCCCAAAACCAGAACGAATTGGCGGGATTTTTGCCCTGACGCTTGCGTTTGGCATTCAAAGGGTGGTCCTTTAAAATTTCATAGCTCCTTTTTGTCATCGCCAGTAAATCCGGCTGCTTTGGAAGTTTCCCTTCTATCTTCTGCCCTAAAATATCATGTGGCGGCGCAAGATCCATTACGCTTCCATTCTCCCAGATCAAAAGATGCCTGTAACTCGTCCCGGCATAAAACCGGAACTCCTCCGTCTCAATTTCTTTACGGACGGCATCCAGCAGAATTTTCGCATCTTCTGTCGAAATCTCGCCTGCGCTATGGTCTTTCATGGAACATAAGTCAAATCCGCCTTCCTCCTCCGATAAAGTCACAAGATTACAGCGAAGCGCGATGTCCGTTTCTTTCATTGACACGCCAATGCTAAGAGCTTCAAGCGGCGATCTGCCGGAATAATACTTTCTTGGATCGTATCCCAATACCGATAAATTTGCCGTGTCGCTGCCCGGGCTCATGCCGTCAGGAATCGTATGTACCATTCCAATTTCCCCTTTTGCGGCAAGCTGATCCATCATTGGCGTTTTGGCATACGCAAGCGGCGTCAAATCCCCTAATGCTTTAATGGGACGGTCTGCCATGCCGTCCCCTAAAATTACTAAATATTTCATCTTCCCTGCTCCTTTTAAATCAGCCTACGCGGATTACAGAACAAATTCCGCCAAGTTCTGCGGATTTTTCTGCAAACGCCGCCTCTGTCATAACGCCTGTCACAAAACCGCTTTCCCCTGAAACCTCCGGAAGCGTGACAAACTCAACCTGTCCAAAAACGGCTTCTATCTCAGTTTTATCCGCAGCGGCGCGTACAAAGAACGCATTTTCTATCTTTTCAAAATCTGCCAGTTTTAATTCTTTGGAACTCCATTCCACCCAGATATTCCGGTTCAAATGTTTTGCAATGTCCACCATATCTGCAACGACTGCGGAAGCCGTCGGCAGTTTTCCGGCGCCGCTGCCATAAAACATCGCATCGCCAAGGACGTTTCCATGGACAAATACTGCATTAAACACATCATTCACATTATAAAGCGGATGTTCCGGCGACAGTAAGAATGGAGCCACCATTGCAGAATAGCCGTCTTGTGTTTTTTTGCTGGACGCCAGCAGTTTGATCGCGCGTCCCATCTGTTTTGCATATTTCATGTCCACTGCGGAAATTTTTGTAATCCCTTCCGTATGGATCTCGTGGAAATCCACCTGCTGCCCACAGACCAAAGAAGTTAAAATCGCAATTTTCCGGCAGGCATCATATCCTTCAATATCTGCCGTGGGATCTTTTTCCGCATACCCCTTCTCTTGGGCATCTTTTAACACATCGTCAAACTCTAGGCCTTCATTTGCCATTTTCGTCATCATATAATTTGTCGTGCCGTTTAAAATCCCTGTAATTTCTTCAATCTCATCTGCCGTTAAACAGGAATTTAAAGGCCGTATAATCGGAATCCCTCCGCCAACGCTCGCTTCAAACAAGAAATTGACGTTTTTCTCTTTCGCAAGGGCGATTAATTCCGCTCCTTTTTCCGCAACTAACGCTTTATTAGACGTCGTCACATGCTTTCCCGCCTCTAACATTGCTTTTACAAAGGTATAGGCAGGCTCTACGCCCCCCATTGTCTCTACTACGATTTTCACATCGGGATCGTTTACAATCGTCTGATACTCATGTATCACTTTATTTGCAATCGGCTCTCCCGAAAAATCCCTAATATCTAACACATATTTAATCTCTATGCCTTCTCCGGCTCTTTTGGCAATGCTTTCGTGATTGGTTTCTAACACTTCCACTACTCCAGAACCAATCGTGCCATATCCCATTACTGCTGCTTGTATCATATTACCCTCCATTTTATATTTCCGGCGGAAAACATAGCCGGAAAGATTCTGAACTGTTAAAAAATAATATCATAATTTAGGGGTTGTTGCAACTAAATGTTGGTGGCTTGCGGAAGAAAGGGTATGCAGACGGGGCTGTGTTCAGGGATTAATGCTTTCTAAAGTATCCCGATTTTTGTTTGTGTACGGACGGAACCGCTCCATACACGCCGTCCATGGCGTGAATGGAGCTTCCGCGGACGTCCTGTCCGCGGATTCCTGTGAGTTTACGGGATACTTAAGAAACCCTAAATCCCATCGCAATGCCCCGTCTGCATACCCTTCTTCCTCTGTATCGGTTGTGTGGAAATTTACGTTTTTATGGGTTGTGTGTTTGGGGTTCTTTGCCTGTTTTTTGCCTGTTTTTTGCTGTTTTTGGGGTTGTTTCACTGTCTTTGGTTGGTTCGTTGTCTTTGGTTGGTTCGTTGTCTTTGGTTGGTTCGTTGTCTTTGGTTGGTTCGTT